>JAOAEE010000005.1 GCA_026416955.1 Ignavibacteria bacterium
CGAAAATTTCGATAAAATTTACCATTTCAATTTAAGAGGAAACGCAAGAACTTCGGGCGAGAGAAGGCGAATGGAAAAAGGGAATATCTTTGATGATAAAATTAAAGTTAGTGTTGGTATTACAATTTTAATCAAAAAAGCAAAGTACGAAAATAATTGCAAAAAAATCTTTTATTATGATATTGGAAACTATCTTACATCGGAAGAAAAGAAAAAGATAGTTGAAAAATTCCAACACATCTACAATGTGCCGTGGCGCGAGATTGTCCCCGACCACAATCATACTTGGCTGACCGAAGGCTTGCAAGATGAGTTCGATACTTTTCTTCAAATTTCAAAGAGCCAACATCAAAAAGATTTAAGTGAAACAATATTTGAAATATCTATCCCCGCTGTAAATTCTGGTAAAGATTATTGGGTTTATGATTCTGATAAAATTCATTTAGAAAACAAGTTATCAATTTTCATTGAATGTTATAATCTTCAAGTTTTAAAATTTCACAACCTTAAAGAAAAATCAATAAACCTTGACGATTTTGTAATATATGATGATAAAAAAATTAGTTGGAGTGCAACTCTAAAAGAACATTTATTAAGAAAAGAGTTAATAGCTTATTCTGAAAATCAAATTAAAATAAGTTTTTATCGACCATTTTATAAACAATTTATATTTTTTAACAAAATAATCATTGACAGACCTTCGCACTTCCCTAAAATTTTTCCTACTCCCGAGAGCGAAAAGGAAAATAGGGTTATTTGTATTACAGCAATTGGTTGTTCTAAGCCATTCCATACTTTGTTAACGAATATTATCCCAGATATGCATTTGTGTGGGGATACACAATGCTTTCCATTCTACATCTACAACGAGGATGGCACGAACCGAAGGGAAAATATCTCGGATTGGGCTCTGGATTTGTTCCGTAGCCACTACCAAGACGAAACTATAACAAAGTGGGATATATTCTACTACATCTACGCTGTGCTCCACAAGAAGGAATACCGAGAAAAATATGCCCAGAACTTACGGCGCAGTTTGCCGCGTGTACCTTTTTACGAGGACTTCTGGAAGTATGCCCAAGCGGGACGCCAACTTGGCGAATTGCACATCGCCTACGAGCAAGCCGATGAATATCCGCTGGAAAAGATTGAAACGCCGGGAAAACCGCTCGACTACCGTGTCGAAAAAATGTATCTTTCGAAAGACCGACGCAGTATTAAATACAACGAGTTCCTTACACTTGCTGGTATTCCACCCGAGACCTTCGAGTATCGATTGGGCAACCGAAGTGCTTTGGAATGGATTATCGACCAGTTCCGCGTCAAAGTCGACAAGCGTAGTGGTATCGTCAACGACCCAAACCCCAGCCCCGACAGCGTCTTCGGCCCCGACCCCGAGTATATCATCCGCTTGATAGGCAAAATCATAACCGTAAGCCTAAAAACAATCGAAATTGTAAATAAACTATAACCCGCCGAAGCAAAAGCATCTTGGATGGACTTCCCGAAGGCACAGCTTCTGCCAATTGTGAAAAGCGTAATCTTACTTTGTTACGATTGCCTTCTCCAAAGCGGCTCTTCACTTCGTCGAAAGGGAAAAACTTCTTGGTTTTGAAAAAAGTGTGTTCATACACATATTCCACTATCCTTATATAATGAGAAATGTACCAAGGAAGCAAAGTTGTAAAGAAGATAAATATTTGTTATTCTTTCGCTACTTAATGGAGAAAAGAAGCGAAGTTCTCCGTCGGCAATTCGCTGTAGTAAAGTAGAAGTTTCATTGCAGTATTTGACTTATTGTTTACTTTTTCTAATTTCAAGAAGGGTCGATGACCCTTCTACTTTTTTCTATTTCACATACCCAAACTTGATTTTTTAATGAAAAAAATAAAACTTCTTTATGTTTTTTAAAAATCATAGAAAATTTATTTGTTTTTTAATATTTTTTTTCTACTTTTGCTTTTTACTAAAGTGATTAAAATTTACAAGACTTGAAAATGCCCTTGGTTTTCACCTCTTAGTAAGTTTTAATACTTCAGTAAGAGTTTATTTTCAGTTTATTTTCAATAATAATTAAGGGGTAATTCTATGAGCCTATCTACTACCAAAAGGTTACTCCAAATTTTTTCAAGCTTTGCAATAGTTTTTTCTCTTTCCTTTTCACTATCCTATTCTCAAGAAGGATTTAAGCACTCGCAAAATATTAAGAGCATTATCGACAACGGGTCAGCAAAAAATTCTTTGTTTGAAGCAAACAAATTCAATTCCAATTTTAAACCAGAAGGACAAACATTGAATCGACAATTTTTTATCGAGAACAAGGGGCAATGGCCAGAAGAAGTTCTTTATCTTACACGCATAGGTGGGCTCGACGCTTGGATTACTCGCAAAGGTGTTGTTTATGATTTCTACAAGTTGAAAGAAATACCAAAGGAAAAAAATAACGACAGCCCACTTTCCCCCGACCCAAGAGATGATAGGAAAGAATACGAGCGATATGGACACGTTGTTCGAGTCAACAATGTCGATGCAAGTGTTATGTGTAAACCCGTAGGTATGAAGAAAAAGGAAGGCTATTACAACTACTTCATTGGCAACGACCCGAGCAAATGGGCAAGTTTTGTAGGATTGTACGAAGAAGTGCGAGTAAGGGACATATATCCCGGAATCGACCAGAGGTGGTATTTCGATGGAAGGAACATACGATACGACTACGTAGTTCAACCGGGAGCAGACTATCGACAGATAAAGTTAAAATTCGAAGGAGAGTATAACACATTCATCAAGGAGAATGAACTTTATTTTACCACAAGATTTGGAGAAGTCCGACAAGCAGAATTATTGGTATATCAAGAGGAAAACGGAGCGAAAGAAATTCTACAATCGAGATGGGTCGAGAGTAATGGGAATTTTATTTTTGATATCAAGGATAATGATCCGAACAAAACATTAATAATTGATCCACTTGTGTTTTCAACATTTTTAGGTGCGGGAAACCCTGATGCTAGTTGCTCAATAACTGTAGACGTTAATGGAAATGCCTATGTTACGGGATATACACAGTCATCCAATTTCCCTACATCTGCTGGAAGTTATGACCAAACTCATAATGGAAATTATGACGTCTTTGTAACAAAGTTCAATTCCTCTGGAAGTGCTCTTGTTTTTTCAACATACGCTGGTGGAAACCTAAGAGACGAAGGTTACTCAATTAAAATAGACTCTTCTGGGAATTCATATGTTACTGGTTATACAGGTTCAACAAATTTTCCGACTACATTTGGTGCATACGACCAAACATATAATTCTAGTAAGGACGTCTTCATTTTTAAGTTAAATTCCTATGGAAATACTCTTGTCTATTCTACCTACCTTGGTGGACAATTTGATGATATAGGAACATCCATTGCCATAGACGAAAACTATTGTGCCTTTGTAATTGGATATTCATTTTCATCCGATTTCCCTACTACAAATGGCGCCTACGACCAGTCGTATAATGGTGGTTATTGGGATGTCTTCGTTACTAAGTTAAATTCTTCTGGTAGCAATCTTGATTATTCTACTTACATAGGTTCACTTGGGAATGATTTGGGTTTTGCAATCGCTGTTGACGAAGACGGCAATGCATATATTACTGGTTATACAAATTCAAGCTTATTTCCTACTACTATTGGTGCATTTGACCAGACACATAATGGAGATATTGATGTCTTTGTTACAAAATTGAATTCAAACGGAACCTATATCGTCTACTCCACTTTTGTTGGTGGAAATCTCAGTGAGCGTGGTAATTCTATTTTTATTGATCAGGAAAATAATTCTTATGTTACGGGTTATACAGGGTCAACAAATTTTCCAACGACCAGCAATTCCTATGACCAGTCAATCAATGGTAATTACGATGTCTTTGTTTTTAAGTTAAATTCAAGTGGAAGTAGTCTTGTTTACTCCACTTTTATTGGTGGAACCAGAGACGAGACAGGAATGTCAATCGTAACCGACAATGATAACAATGCATATATCTCCGGATATACTCTTTCTACAGATTTTCCAAGTACCAATGGAGCCTACGACCAGTCTCATAATGGTTCTTGGGATGCATTTATGCTTAAACTAAATAGAACTGGGAATAATCTTGCTTATTCTACTTTTTTAGGAGGGAATAGTATCGATGATTCTTGGGGCATAGCAATTAATGGAAATACAGACGTTTATATTACTGGGAGCACTCAATCAAATAACTTTCCTACAACCGCTGGGTCGTTTGACGAAACGTATAACGATTTATTAGGGAATGTCGATGGCTATGTAACAAAACTTAGTTTATATTGTTTTAATGCTTCTGTTAGGGTTAACCCCAATCCGGTTTGTGAGGGTTCAAATACTCAACTTTTCGCACAAGTGGAAGGAAGTGCAACTTATTCATACCAATGGAGTGGACCGAACAACTTTTCAAGCACACAACAGAATCCTCAAATTGTAAATGTAAATAATAATAATAGTGGAACATATACTGTAATAATTACAGATATTTCTGGATGTAGTGAGACCTTAGGTGTGGTTTTAGAAGTAATACCGAAGCCAACTTCAAATGCAAGTTCAAATTCTCCAGTTTGTTCCGGTTCAACCCTTCAACTTAATGCAACAAGTAGTATTCCGAACTCATCTTTTTCCTGGACTGGACCTAATGGTTTTACAAGCAATCAACAAAACCCATCGATAGCGAACGCCACATCAAATGCAAGTGGAACTTACACTGTTACGGTTACTGCCCCGAATGGTTGTAATACAACTGCAAGCACCGTTGTAACTGTTAATGCTCTACCTAATCCTAACCCAAGTTACAATCAACCAGTCTATGTTGGTGAAACTATTCAATTCAATTCCACTTCTGGAATGTCGAGTTACTCTTGGAGTGGGCCGAACGGATTTTCGAGCAATCAAAGAAATCCATCCATTACGAATGCACAACTTTCACATAGTGGAACATATTATTTAACTGTAGTCGACAACAATGGTTGCCAGAGGACACAGAGCGTTGAAGTAGAAGTATTAGAAGAGCCAGTAGAAATCAATGTAACAATAAGTCCAGAGACGAGAAAAGTTCCGTACGGAGAGTCTCTATCGCCAGCATTCACATCAAGTGAAACAAAGAGTAAATATACATACCGATGGTATAAAGACCAAGACCAGACGCCCGGAAATGGAAATGAGACACAAGTAGCAACGACGACACAT
>JAOAEE010000039.1 GCA_026416955.1 Ignavibacteria bacterium
TAGGTATTTGCTTGTAGAAGAAGATATCGTCTTGACCAAAGTAAATATTTTAATTGTTTTGTCTCTCGAAAACTTTCACCTTAATGTTCCGAATCTTTAAGTTTTTGGTTTTTCTCAATAGGGGAAAAAGTTGAATAGGACAAAAATTTGTCCTTTCACAATATTTGTAAAAAATTAATAATTCAAAAAAGCAGAAAACTTTTGCCAAGCATCAGACTAAAAAAATAGAATTAAATCTTTCCTTTGTTGAGAAGGCGAAAATAATATGTTAATTTTGACTACATTTTTGAAACTCAATGGTTAAAAACCAGCCAACATTGTCTCTTCCTAACAAAGCAGCAAAAATGTTTGCAATTTTCCGAAAGAACCAATTAAATCTTTGAAGCCTATCGTAATAGGTGTAGATTGTATTGATTTTCAAGTTGTTTATTGGATAGTTTGAAAGAATTTTTTTTATCTCTTTTTTCGTATATGCTTTTGTTCCTTTACTTTCCATATAGTTCCATAAAACCCAAGAAATTGATTTCCAAGGGCGAAGTTTTAGAAGAGCGTGTTTTATCCAGAAGAAAAATGCCAAAAGTGAATGCCGGTGATAAATCATAATTTTTGCCATACCACCGGGTTTAAGCACTCTAATTATTTCTTCTAATGCTTTAATTGTATTTGGTGTATGGTGTATAACTCCGAATGAATAAACCAAGTCGAAAAAATTATCTGGATAATCAAGATTTTCTGCATCCCCAACTTTTACTTCTTCTGCGTGTAATTTATAAATCTCCAATCTTTTTTTTACTAATTCCACAGCTTCTGGTGCAAAGTCTATTCCATATGCTTTGGCACCAGCACGCACCCATTGGATAAAATCGGTTCCAGCACCAATACCAACTTCTAATACTTTTTTCCCGTGAAATCTTGTAAATTGGGCAAAAGAGAATACCTCGGGGTGAATTTCATATCGCTTTGTTTCAATATCTTCAAAGTATTCAAAGGAATTTTTTTCCTTGTTGGTCAAAAAAGTACCACAAACGTTTTTGTTCCAAAAGTTCTTTACCTCTTGCTTTAAGTTGCTTTCCTCCATAAATAAATTATTGTTATTTTTAAAACCAAAGTTAAGTATTTTTTGGAATATGTTTATTAAACAAATAAAAGGTGATAAATTGAATTACTTTTTTATCAACCTAAATTTCATTAATTTTGTAACTCTTTTATTTACGGAATACATAAATGTTGAAAATATTAGTAAAAGGAATTAAGGACGGCGAATACGACATAGATATCGCTTCTCCAGTTAGTGAAATCGAAGGGTTTTTCCCGGAATTTTACGGCGAGGTTCGGTTTCGTGGTAAATTAAAAATAGTAGGGAAAAGATACGCTGTCGAGGGTATTGCTGAATGCGAAGCCCATTTAACTTGCGACCTTTCAATGGAAGAGTATACAGAAACAATTTCGGTTCATATTTCATCTTCCTTTTATGCAAATAATGAACTTTATTACGCATCAAAGGGAATTAGCGAAGAACTTCGTGAAACAAGCGAGCATATTATTCACGAGGACGATAAATACATTGATATCTCCGAGGATGTCCGCCAAGAATTGGCTATCCATCTACCTATGAAAAGAATAGCACCGAAATATAGGGGTAAGAGTTTCGAGGATATTTATCCACAGTACTCAGCAAATGCACCAAAAAAGAAACCCAAAAAGGGGCAACCCGAAGAAATTGATGAACGCTGGAATGAGTTGAAAAAATTGAAATTTAATTAATTATTAAAAATTTAAGGAGGAAACAATGCCAAATCCAAAACGAAGAATGTCGAGTTCGCGGCGGGATAAAAGAAGAGCCCATTACAAACCCGAGGTTCCAAGTATTTCCACTTGCCCACAATGCGGCGCAAGCAAACTCCCGCATAGGGCTTGCCCAGAATGCGGTTATTACAATGGTAGAAAAGTAATCTCTAAAATGTAATTTTCTTATTTTTGAATTTTTATTTAAGGTATTGTATGGAATTTCTTAAAAAGAAATTCTTGCGAATAGCAGTTGATGCAATGGGTGGTGATTTTGCACCACTCAACGAAGTTCAAGGTTCAATTCTTGCATATCAAAATAAGGAACCATTTACTGATTTCGAAATTGTTTTCGTTGGCGATGAGAATAAAATTAAAGATGCAATAAATAATTACAATCCAAAGAACTTCAATTACTCGATTGTCCACGCCGAAGACGTTGTTACAATGCACGACGACCCAACTGCTGCTGTAAAGAAAAAGAAAAATTCCTCGCTTTACAAGGGAATTAAGTTATTAGCCGATGGTTATGTAGATGCTTTCGTATCGGCTGGAAATACTGGAGCAACTCTATCGACCGCTACCATACTTTTAGGTAGAATCGAAGGCGTTAGTAGGCCTACTATTGGGTCTTTTTTTCCAACTGTAAGTAAATTCCCGACTTTGGTGCTTGATGTTGGAGCAAATATAGATGCCAAACCAAAATATTTATACGAATTTGCTGTAATGGGTTCGATTTACTTTCGTAGTATGTTTGGAATAGAAAACCCCAAGGTTGGGCTTTTGAACATTGGTGAAGAAGAAACCAAAGGCTCCGAATTGCTTTTAACAACATACAAGATTTTGAAAGAATCATCTCTAAATTTCATTGGCAATGTCGAAGGAAGAGATGTTTTGCTCGGAACTGCCGATGTTGTTGTTTGCGATGGTTTAATTGGCAATATAATTCTAAAATTTGCCGAAAGCGTTCTTGGCCTTTTTAAAACGAAGGTGAAAAATTATGCTAAGAAAAGTATTGTTAACGCACTTAAAGTTTTGATACTTAAGCCCGCACTGAAGAATATGCTCAAAGATATGGATTATCAACAATATGGTGGAGTTCCACTTCTTGGGGTAAACGGTGTGGTGATAATTGGCCACGGAAAGTCTTCCCCAATTGCAATTCAAAATATGATATACACTTCAATAGAACAAGTCAAGAAAGAAATAAATAAGAAAATAGAGAGAGCCCTAAATCCCAATTTTATTGAAAAACAATGAAAAGGAAATATGCCTGCAACAATAACTTCGATAGCACATTATTTCCCTCCCGATGTTTATACTAATGAATACTTTGAAAGTTATCTCGACACATCGGATGAGTGGATAATTGAAAGAACTGGCATTAAAGAGCGTCGTTTTGCGAACAACGGAGCAACTTCCGATTTGATTGTTCCTGCTGCAAAACTTTGCCTTGAGCGTCGCGGATTAAAACCAGAAGATGTCGACTGTATCATAGTTGCAACAGTTACCCCCGACCATCTTTTCCCATCGACCGCTTGTGTGGTCCAACACAAATTGGGAATACCAAATTGTTGGGGTTTCGATTTGTCTGCTGCTTGTTCTGGTTTTTTGTTTGCTCTTGTTACTGCTGCCAAAATTGTAGAATCTGGTGGAGCTAGGAACGTGCTTCTTTGCGGGGCCGATAAAATGAGTGCAATTGTAGATTTTCAAGACAGAGCCCAAGCAGTACTATTTGGCGATGGTGCCGGAGTTGCTTTGGTGGAAATGTCCGACGACCCGGATTTGGGGATAATCGACCACATTTTGCGAATTGATGGAGAAGGGGGAAAATATCTTTACCAAGCTGCTGGGGGAAGTGCAAAACCTGCCTCCCACGAAACCGTTGAAAATCGGGAGCACTATATCCATCAAGAAGGGCAAGCAGTTTTCAAAGCAGCGGTGAAAGGTATGGCAGATGTTTCTGTCGAAATAATGGAAAAAAATCATTTAACCAAAGAGGATATAGCTTGGTTAGTTCCCCATCAAGCAAATTTAAGAATCATTTCGGCTACCGCCCAAAGAATGGGCTTGTCTATGGACAAAGTTATGGTCAACATCGATAAGTATGCAAATACTACTGCCGCAACAATTCCTTCTTGCCTTTCCCAATGGTGGGAGGCTGGGAAACTTAAAAGAGGAGATAAAATCATACTTGCCAGTTTTGGTGCTGGCTTTACTTGGGGTGCTGTTTATATGAAATGGAGTTTGTAAAATGAAAACTGCTTTGCTTGCACCGGGACAAGGTTCTCAATATGTTGGAATGATAAAGGACTTATACGATAGTTTCCCAGAAGTTCAACGATTGGTCGACAAAGCTGATGATATTCTTGGTTACAAATTGAGCGAAATTTGTTTCAATGGACCGTTGGAAGAACTGAAAAAAACCAAATACACCCAACCAGCCTTATTTCTGCATAGTGCTTGCATTTTTGAACTACTTAAAGGACGAATACAGTTTGATTGTGCGGCTGGTCATTCGGTTGGAGAATATGCTGCACTATATTTCGCTGGAGTATTATCATTCGAATCTGCTCTCCAACTTGTTCAGTTACGTGGCAACCTAATGTTTTCTGCTGGTGAATTTGCCCCGGGAACTATGTTTGCAGTGATTGGCTTAGAAGACAGCATAGTTGAACAAATTTGCGAAAAACTTACAAGCGAAGGCAATGGTAATGTCGTTGTCCCTGCAAATTACAATTGCCCCGGACAACTTGTTGTATCGGGCTCGGCAGACTACCTTAGGGAAAAGGTTAATGCTTTTAAAGAAGGAGGGGCAAAGATAGTCAAGGAATTAGTCGTAAGTGGCGCTTTTCATTCTCCCTTAATGTTACCTGCACAAAAAGAACTTGCCATCGCAATAGAAAATACCGAGTTTAAGGATGCCATAGTTCCAGTATATGTTAATGTTACGGGGAACCCAGAAACAAAAGCCGAAAGCTTGAAGGAAAACCTTATCAAGCAATTAACCTCTCCGGTGAAATGGACCCAAAGTATTTTGCAAATGTACAACGATGGTGTGAGAAGATTTATCGAAATTGGTGCGGGAAATGTCTTGCAAGGTTTAGTTAAACGAACTGTAACTGATTGTGAAATTTTAGGATTAGATAAGGCAACCGATATTAATAATTTTCTTTCAAGTTTGAAATAAGATTAAAAAAACTTATTTTTGTATTTTTTTAAAATATGGTAAGATTTAAGGATAAAATAGTAGTTGTAACTGGTGGATGCCGAGGGATTGGGAAGGCAATTGTCGAAGCTTTCTTGAACGAAGGTGCGTTCGTTTATGCTTGGGATTATAAATTGCCCGAGGAAGGCGAAGTATTTATTGAAGATGAACTTTTGCGGCAAAGGGTTAGAACCATTCAAGTAGATGTTTCTTTGTTCGACTCTGTTAATAATGCTGCGCAAAAGGTCTTGGAAGAATCTGGGAAAGTAGATATTTTAGTGAACAATGCTGGAATTACAAGGGATAATCTGCTTTTAAGAATGAGCGAAAGCGATTGGGACGCTGTTATTAATACAAATCTCCGTGGTGCTTTCCTTTGCACAAAGGCTTTACTTCGTCCTATGATGAATCAGCGTTGGGGAAGGATAATCAATATTAGTTCAATTGTTGGCGAAATTGGGAACGCTGGCCAAGCAAACTATTCAGCGTCGAAGGCTGGGTTAATCGGTTTTACAAAATCCTTAGCAAAAGAACTTGCTTCGAGAAATATTCTTGTCAATGCTATTGCCCCGGGATACGTTCGAACTAATATGACAGACAAATTGACCCCAGAGCAAAAAGAAATGTTTTTGAAAAATATACCCTTGCACCGCGAGGCCGAACCCGAAGATATTGCCAAAGTTGTTCTGTTTCTTGCTTCCGACGACGCTAGCTACATAACTGGCCAAGTTATTAATGTTGATGGTGGATTAGTAATGTAAATATATTTTTTGGTAAGTTTTTGTTTAACATTAGTTTAAAGGAGAATTTATGGCAGATATTAAGCAAAAAGTAACGGAAATTGTTGTTCGCAAATTAGGAGTCGAAGAAACCCAAGTAACCGAAACTGCAAACTTTATCAAGGACTTGGGAGCCGATTCGCTCGATACCGTTGAACTAATTATGGAATTTGAAAAAGAATTTGGAATTACTATCGAAGATACCGAGGCCGAGAAAATTCAAACCGTTGGGGACGCAATCAACTTTTTGAAAGAAAAGGTTGGAGAGTAATTACTAACAATTTATTTTAGTGTATGGCAAGATATAATTTCCCTAGAGTTGTCGTTACGGGTATTGGTGTAATTACACCAATAGGTAACACTGTCGAGGAAATGTGGAAATCGCTCCTCGATGGTGTAAGCGGTGCAGATTATATTACCCGTTTCGACACGACCCATTTCGATACAAAATTCGCTTGCGAGGTAAAGAATTTCGACCCACTTCTTTACCTTAACCGAAAAGAAGTTCAAAGAATGGATTTATTCACCCAATATGCTATTGCCTCGGCAACACAAGCATTAGAAGATTCTGGACTAAATCTTGACAAAGTAGATAAAGAAAGGGTCGGGGTTGTTTTTGGTTCTGGTATTGGTGGGATGTGGACTTATCATTATCAGCAAGAACTTGTATACCAAAGTGGTGGTCGCCCCGATAGGATTTCGCCTTTCTTTATTCCTATGATGATTTCCGATATTGCTGCTGGGCATATTGCAATTCGCTGGGGTTTCAAGGGACCAAATTATGCAACCACTTCTGCTTGTGCTACTGCATCCCACGCATTGGCAGATGCACTGATGCTAATTCAAAGAGGTGATGCCGATGTTATGGTGGTTGGAGGAAGCGAGGCCGCTATCTGTCCGATGGGAGTTGGTGGGTTCAATGCAATGAAGGCGTTATCAACACGGAATGACGACCCCAAAACTGCATCCCGCCCCTTCGATAAAGACCGCGATGGTTTTGTTATGGGAGAAGGTGCTGGCGTTCTAATTCTCGAGACCCTTGAGCACGCAATGAATAGAGGTGCAAAAATATATTGCGAATTTGCTGGATTTGGTTTGACCGACGATGCGTTCCATATTACTCAACCTGCCCCTGGCGGCGAAGGTGCATACCGCTCGATGAAACTTGCTATTGAAGATGCAAAACTTACACCCCAAGACATTGATTATATAAATGCTCACGGTACTTCTACCCCGTACAACGATAAAAACGAGACCGAGGCAATCAAGTCCTTGTTTGGAGATTATGCATATAAAATTAACATAAGTTCCACCAAGTCCGAGCACGGGCATTTGCTCGGCGCTGCTGGTGCAGTCGAAGCAATTATTACCATTTTGGCAATAAAAAATGGTATTATTCCACCTACAATTAACTACTTTACACCCGACCCAGAATGCGATTTAAACTATACACCAAACAAACCAGTTGAAAGAAAAGTTCGTGCAGCGTTGAGCAATACTTTTGGCTTTGGTGGACACAATGCAACTTTGACATTTAAAGCTTTCGAAGAATAATTATTTTTGGCTTCGAGCCGTGAAAAATTTTTTTGATTTTATTTATACTGGCCTTTTCAGATTTACACCAAAAGAAAAATTATCGAACATAAGGCTCGAAGCCACTAATTCTAATCAATTCGAAATATTTCGCCAAGAGAGAAAAAAAATTATTGAAAAAACTTTAGATATCCAAATTAAGAATATAAAGCTTTTCGAAGAAGCTTTAATTCATCGCTCCTACTTGCATTTGCTACCTAAAGGTGAATACAATTCCAACGAAAGGCTCGAGTTCCTTGGCGATACAGTTTTGAGTTTGGTTGTCTCCGAATATTTGTTTAATAATAATCCTAATCTGCCCGAAGGTGAACTAACAAAAATTCGTTCTTGGTTAGTTAATAAACATTCTCTTTCAGTTGTCGCTCGCAAATTAGAGCTCGACAAACTTATCCTTGTTAGTTTTAGTACTGCCAAGACATTGGAACGCTCGGGGGAATCTATACTTTCGGATGCTCTCGAAGCGTTGATTGCAGCTATTTATCTCGATTCTGGCTTGGATGTTGCTAAAAAGTTTATTTTGGAAAAACTTATACCTTTGTTGCAAAAGGAAAATGTTTTACAAGATAAAAATTATAAGAGTATTTTAATGGAAAAGGTGCAAGCGAAAGGTAAGATGGCTCCAACATACGAAGTTTTGGAAGAATACGGTCCTCCCCACGATAAAACTTTCTTTGTTGGTGTTTATGTAGACAATGTGCAAGTAGCTACTGGGAAAGGAAAAAGCAAAAAAGAAGCCGAACAAGAGGCTGCAAAAAATGCATTATCTAATTTAGAATTTTTGAATGGAGAAGAAAATGGAAAAACTAATTTTTGAAAAAAGTGTTAAAGGTCGGAAGGCATACTCGTTACCAAGTTTGAATTACGAGGAATTTAGTTCCGATAAACTGCTTCCAAGCAACCTTCGTCGGGCAAGCGAATTGAATTTGCCCGAACTTAGCGAAGTAGAAGTTGTTCGTCATTTCGTAAAACTTTCGAAACTTAATTATTGTATCGAAGACAACGTTTATCCACTGGGCTCTTGTACAATGAAATATAATCCAAAAGTGAACGAAAAGGTAGCCTCGTTCGATGGTTTTACAGCGCTACACCCTCATCTTGATGAAGATGCCTGCCAAGGTGCTTTGCAATTAATGTATGAATTAGGAGAAAGTTTAAAGAAAATCACTGGTTTTTCCGGTGTTACTTTGCAACCTGCTTCTGGGTCGCAAGGGGAACTTACCGGTTTACTTTTATTTAGAGCATATCACCAAGACAGGGGTGATACCAAAAGGACAAAGATTTTGATTCCAGACTCTGCTCATGGTACTAATCCAGCATCTTCAGTGATTGCGGGTTTTCAAGTTGTAACTATAAAGTCCGACCCCGATGGTAGAGTAAATGTCGATGAATTAAGAAAATATTGCGATGATACTACTGCTGGATTTATGCTAACAAATCCCAATACTGTGGGTCTTTTCGAAAAACATATACTTGAAATTTCCGAAATAATACATAATTGCGGCGGATTGATGTATTTAGATGGAGCCAATTTAAATGCTTTACTCGGAATAGTTTATCCAGCCGATATGGGTTTTGATTGTATGCATATTAACCTACACAAAACATTTTCCACTCCGCACGGTGGTGGTGGTCCTGGTTCCGGACCGGTTTGCGTCAACGATAAACTTGCCCCTTACTTACCAGTGCCCCAAATAACCTTCGATGGGAAAAAGTACTCTTTTAATTACAACTTACCAAAAACAATTGGTAAAGTTCATTCATTTTTTGGAAACTTTTTAGTATTTGTTCGGGCTTATTCCTACATATTGATGAATGGAACAGAAGGTTTAAAACAAATTAGCAAGGCTTCGATAATTAACGCCAATTATTTGTTAAGCAAACTTAAAGAAGTATATTTCCAGCCCTTTAAAGAGTATTGTATGCACGAATTTTTAATTACTGGTGATAATCAGAAGAAGTTCGGGGTTACAACAAAAGATATAGCCAAGCGAATACTTGACTTTGGTTTTTACGCACCAACAATATATTTCCCCTTGATAGTCCACGAAGCAATGCTGGTAGAACCGACCGAAACCGAGTCGAAGGAAAGATTGGATGAGTATGCAAGTGTGATGCTGCAAATTGCCAAAGAAGCCGAAAGTAATCCAGAAATTCTTTTAACTGCTCCGCATAATACACCAGTGCGAAGAGTTGACGACGCACGCGCAGCCCGACTTATTAATGTTAACTATTTCAAAGGCGAAGCCAAAGAGTAAAAGGTTTGAATTAAATTTTTAGGGCACGCATCCCGCGTGCCCTTTTTGTTTACAGTGAGTTATACTATTATATTTCTTGAATGTTTTGCAATTTTTGTTTAATTAAGTTAAGAGCGGAACCAGCCTTGAACCACTCGATTTGTGTTTCGCTATAACTATGGTTTACAAGGAATTCATCGGTTGTTCCATCTTTATGATGCAAAACTACTTTTAATGGTTTATTGGGTTGGAAATCTTTTAATCCGATAATGTCTATAATATCGTCTTCTTGAATTTTGTCGTAGTCTTCTTTATTTGCAAAAGTAAGAGCAAGCATTCCTTGTTTTTTTAGATTTGTTTCGTGTATTCTTGCGAATGATTTTGCGAGAATTGCTTTCACGCCAAGATAGCGTGGCTCCATCGCAGCGTGTTCTCGGGATGAGCCCTCTCCATAATTCTCGTCACCGACTACAATTGTTCCTATTCCATTGGCTTTATAAAATCTTTGGACTTCGGGAACTGGACCGTATTCTCCAGTTAATTGGTTTTTTACTGAATTTGTTTTGTCGTTGAAGTAATTCACAGCCCCAATAAGTAAGTTATTGGAAATGTTATCTAAATGCCCACGATATCGAAGCCAGGGCCCGGCCATTGAAATATGGTCGGTTGTGCATTTACCTTTTACTTTAATTAGGAGTCTTAATCCAATAAAGTCGTTTCCATCCCAAGGCTCGAATGGTTTCAATAATTGTAATCTTTCGGAATTTGGGTTTACCTTGATTTCAATCTTTGAACCATCTTCTGCTGGGGGTTGGTAGCCCATTTCTTCGAAATCGAAACCTTTTGGAGGAAGTTCATAGCCATTGGGGTCTTGGAGAAGAATTTCTTCGCCTTTTTCGTTGACTAATTTGTCTTTCAATGGATTAAATTTTAAAGTTCCGCCTAAAACGAAAGCGGTAACAATTTCTGGCGATGCAACAAAACTATGTGTATTTGGATTACCATCATTGCGTTTAGCAAAATTTCTATTGAAAGAGGTCATAATCGAGTTTGGCTCGTCTTTACCAACATCAGTTCTTTGCCATTGTCCGATACAAGGTCCGCAAGCATTTGCAAGAACAACCCCACCAATTTTTTGGAAAATATCGATAAAACCATCTCTTTCGATAGTGTAGCGAATTTGTTCACTTCCCGGGGTAATTAAGAAATAGGATTTCGCTTTCAAACCATTATCCAATGCTTGTTTTGCAATGGAAGCAGCGCGAGAGATGTCCTCGTAAGAAGAATTGGTACACGAGCCAATAAGTCCAGCGGTAAGTTTTTCGGGCCATTTGTTTTCCTCGACAGCAGCGGCAAATTTGCTAAGGGGCCAGGCAAGGTCGGGAGTAAATGGTCCATTGATGTGGGGCTCGAGCTCATCTAAATTAATTTCAATGAGTTGGTCGAAATATTTTTCTGGATTTTCATAAACTTCTGGGTCTCCGTTGAGATAGTCGATTAATCCATTGGCAAGGTCGCCAACTTCTTTTCGTCCAGTTGCAACAAGATAGTCGTACATTTTTTGGTCATAACCAAAGATTGAAGTTGTTGCTCCAACTTCTGCGCCCATATTGCAAATAGTTCCTTTCCCGGTGCAAGAAATACTTTTTGCACCATCACCAAAATACTCGATTATTGCACCAGTACCACCTTTTACGGTAAGAATACCTGCTACTTTAAGAATTACATCTTTTGGAGAAGTCCATCTTTGCAGTTTCCCAGTCAGTTTTACTCCAATCAATTTTGGCCACCTAAGTTCCCAAGGCATTCCAGCCATTACATCGACAGCGTCGGCACCACCAACACCAATAGCAATCATTCCTAAGCCACCTGCATTAACTGTGTGCGAGTCGGTGCCAATCATCATACCTCCGGGGAAAGCATAGTTTTCCAGTAAAACTTGGTGGATAATACCAGCTCCGGGCTTCCAAAACCCTATTCCATACTTCATTGAAACAGAAGAAAGGAAATCGTAGACTTCTTTGTTTAGTCCAAGAGCGTGGTCTAGGTCTTCTTTTGCACCGTTGCGAGCAATAATAAGATGGTCGCAATGAACAGTAGTTGGAACAGCTGTTGTAGGAAGGTCGGCAGAAATGAATTGCAAAAGCGCCATTTGAGCCGTTGCATCTTGCATTGCAACTCTATCGGGACGAAAGTTGACATAGTCGACGCCTCTTTTATAGTCTTTGATATCTTCGAAATTGTATAAATGTGCCAAAAGGATTTTTTCGGATAAGGTTAGTGGTCGTTTTAAAATAGCTTTTGCCCTATCAACTTTTTCTTTTAATGTAGAATAAACCGATTGGATTAAATTGAAATCGAATAACATTTTTTCCCTTGAATTGTCCTACAAAGTTGCAATTTATAAATTATTTTCTTTTATCAAATGTTTATTAAAATCTTGTTTGGAAAATAGTTAATCGTCAATTTTTTTCAAAATTACTTTGGATAACTCCGAAAGTTCCGAAATAGTCTTGTTCTTTAAAAGCAATCATTTAGAATTACGAAAAATTCAATTAAAGTTGACCTAAACAATTCAAAAAAGGTTTTTGGTTGGCTAAAAAAAAACAAGGAGCATAAGCCCCTTGTTGAAAGAAAATAGTTCGAAAAAATTAAAAATTAATTCATATCGGGATAATCATTTTTAATTTTATCTTCTAATGCGTTATCTTCGAGCAAAATCTCGTCGATATTTATTTGCTTGAAAGTATTTTGTGTTTCGATTTTTGGCTCAATAAAATCGAAGCGCAACTTTTTCTTCGAGGCGTCGAGGTCTGCTACGATAGTTGTGCCGTTTTTAACACCACCAGTAAGGAGAACTTCGGCAAGTTCGTCCTCTACGTATTGCATTAAAGCACGCTTCAAGGGTCGGGCACCAAATTTTTCGTCGTAACCTTTTTCGACAAGGAAATCTTTTGCCGATTGTGTAAGTTCAAGAGTAAGATTTTTTTCCTTAAGTCTTTTACGAAGTTCTTCTAATTGAATATCAATAATTTGATAAATGTGTTCCTTTGTTAATTTTCTAAAGATAATGAAATCATCAATTCTATTGATGAATTCGGGATTGAAGAGGCGTTTTATTGCATCCTCGATAGAAGACTTGATTGATTGATATTCGTCCTCGTTGCTGGGTTCAACAAAGCCGAGTTTTGTACCAATTTTCAAATCCCGAGTTCCAACGTTAGAGGTCATAATGATAATTGTATTTTTAAAATCGACGCGTCTGCCAAGTCCATCGGTTAGAATACCATCGTCGAAAACTTGCAAAAGAATATTGAACACTTCGGGATGTGCCTTTTCTATTTCGTCGAGTAGAACAATACTGTATGGTCGTCTTCGAACTTTCTCGGTCAATTGACCACCTTCCTCGTAACCAACATAACCTGGGGGAGCACCAACAAGGCGAGAGACCGAGAACTTTTCCATATATTCACTCATATCGATACGAATGAGAGCATCTTCGGTATTGAACAATACACGGGCAAGAGCTTTTGCTAATTCTGTTTTACCAACGCCAGTTGGACCAAGGAACATAAAGGAGCCAATTGGCCGACGTGGGTCTTTCAATCCCGCACGAGCCCTACGAATAGCCTTTGTAAGGTGTTCAATGGCTTCGTCTTGGCCAACAACCATTTTCTTTAGTTCGTTAGGTAATTTTATCAACTTTTCTGTCTCGCTTTCTGCTATTTTATTCACTGGAATTCCAGTCATCATTGCAACAACATCGGCAACATCGTCTTCGGTAACTGGGAAATATGTTTCGCTGGATTTCAATTCCCATTCAAGTTTTGCCTTTTCTAACTCAGCCTGAAGCTTTTTCTCTAAGTCACGTAACCGGGCAGCTTCTTCGAAATTTTGGCTTTTAACAACAAGATTTTTCTCCCTGCGCACTTCTTCTATTCGTTCTTCAATTTCGATAATATTTTTTGGAACGCTTATATTGGCAAGATGAACTCGAGCACCAGATTCATCCAGTACGTCAATTGCTTTATCTGGGAAATACCTATCTGTAATGTATCTATCCGACAAACGGACGCAAGCTTCTATTGCTTCGGGAGTATATTTAACATTATGATGTTCTTCGTATCTGTCTTTGATTTTTTCCAAAATTTCCTTAGTTTCTTCCACCGATGGTGGGTCGATTAAAACTTTTTGGAACCTTCGTTCAAGAGCACCATCTTTTTCGATGTATTGACGATATTCATCGAGAGTGGTAGCACCAATGCACTGTATTTCTCCCCGCGAAAGAGCTGGTTTGAAAATGTTCGATGCATCGAGGGACCCAGATGCGCCACCAGCACCAACAATTGTATGGAGTTCATCGATGAACAAAATAACATCTTTTGCTCTTTCGAGTTCATTGAGAACAGCCTTCATTCTTTCTTCGAACTGGCCTCTGTATTTTGTTCCAGCAACCAAAGAGGCAAGGTCGAGGCTTACAATTCGTTTATCGAGAAGTGTCCTAGGTACTTTTCGTTGCACAATACGTAAAGCAAGGCCTTCGACAATTGCTGTTTTTCCAACTCCGGGCTCTCCTATCAATACAGGGTTGTTCTTTTTCCTTCGAGCAAGGATTTGCGAAACTCGTTGAATTTCTTTTTCACGACCAATGACGGGGTCTAATTTATCTTCCATTGCCAGTTTTGTCAAATCTCGCCCGAAGTTGTCTAATACAGGGGTTTTAACTTTTTCTTTCATTGTTGCCCTCGGTTGTTGTGAAGAATAAGAAGAACGACGGGATGGTTCTTCCCACGAACGACCACTTAAAATATCGTTTAGTTCATTTTTGACTTTTTCAAAGTCTACTCCAAACTTGTTTAGTATTTCTTTGGCTGAATTATTTTGGTCGCGAAGTATTGCAAGAAGCAAATGTTCTGTTCCGGCTATATCGGTTTTATAGGATTTTGCTTCGAACAAACTCATTCTAAGTATCTTTTCTAATTGCTTGCTTAATGGAATTGTTCCAGAAGAGTTCCCAACTTCACTTCCTT
Source organism: Ignavibacteria bacterium (assembly GCA_026416955.1). Taxonomy (GTDB): domain Bacteria; phylum Bacteroidota; class Ignavibacteria; order Kapaibacteriales; family UBA2268; genus Naka2016. The sequence goes on from JAOAEE010000039.1 coordinate 14,630, forward strand.
TTAGTTTGTTAACTATTGTTTCGCGAAGTTTTTCCAAATCTATACCAAGATTGCGCAATATTTTAATAGCAATTCCTTCTCCTTCGCGAATCATTCCTAAAAGAATATGCTCTGTTCCAATAAAGTCGTTGCCCAACTTAATTGCTTCCTCTTGGCTAAAGCGTAGTACATCTTTAACTCTATTTGAAAAACGTTCTTCCATTCTACTCAAAATTTGTGGTTACAATCGGAGAGACGAAAGTTGTTAAGTTTTATTTATCTTTCGTTAAAATCGATTAGATATTGCTTTTCGGAACTGGCAAGTGTTACAATTCCAGAGAGTACTAAATTCTTACGATAATACTTTTTTTCGTAGTTCCAAGTGCGAAATTTGTTTTTTAGATAGTTGAAACCACCACCAGTAAAAACTATTGGGATTTCTCTCCCGGGGAAGTAATAACAAAGTATTTCATTAACAATATATGTAATTCCTCCCCAAATCGAATTAATAATTCCAGCCGAAATAGCATTTTCGGTCGAAACCTCTAAAATTCCAAGCGATTTAACATTTGCGAATTTTGTTTGTTTCAAAAGAGAAGTATTTTCTTGTAATGATTTAAGTTGGGTTTCGGGACCGGGTAAAATCAATCCTCCGATGAAATTTTGTTGTTCGTCCACGCAATTAATTGTAATAGCAGTTCCAATATCTATTGTAACAATTGGTGGAGCGAATTCTTCTAATGCACCAATTAAACCAAGAATTCTGTCGGTTCCAATCCAATGATAGTTGAAAATGTTCACTTTTTTTTGTTTGTTAATTAAATCTCGGATGTTGTAAACATAGACATTTGGTTGGGAGGCTAAAAATTCAATAATTGCTTTGGATTGTTCAATGTTAACACTCGAAAAAAGTACTTGAAGAGGCGTTTTTATCTTTTGGAAAAAGAATTTTTTAAACTCATTTTCGATGTCGCTTGAATATCGAAAAGATTTGTACATATTTCGATATAGAAACTTTGCTCGACTGTTCCCAAAGTCGATAGCAAGGATTTGCTCCAAAAATTTAGCTTTCGAGGTCATAGCGGATAGAATCTCCATCGCCAATGAAAACAATATTCCCTTCTGGAATTGTTATTACAACAATTCTTCCAATGTCGTCGATAGTTTCGATTTTGCCTTTTATTTCTTTTGTGAAAATATTAACTTCTTTTCCAATTATGTCTAATTCCTTTTTCCAAAGTTCAAAAATTTCATTGGGAAATAATTTTAGATAAAATTCAAAGTAGTAAATAAGTGCATCGATAATGTTCACGATTTGGGGATTAAATCCTAAAAGTTTTAAGGAGGTTGCAATATTCGCTATTTCATTGTTGAACTCTGTTTGGTTCACATTGATACCAATACCAAGTACAGTCGAAGTGCATAGTTCACCAAGGAATTGATGTTCAACAAGTATTCCAGCAATTTTTTTGTAATTACCTTCGGAAATTTTTGCGTAAACGTCGTTTGGATATTTAAGTTTAAAAATGTTGGAATTGGAGATTTGTCGTAATGTTGAAAGAACGACAATTGCTCCCAAACCTTGGAAATGGGCAACTTCTTCTATTCGTTTCATTTGGTTGTGTTTAATGCCAAAGGAGATGTAGATATTTTGTCCGTAATTCCCAGTCCAAACGTTGTTGTTTCGGCCCCTTCCTTTGGTCTGGAAATTTGCGCTAACTATAACTAATTCATTTTTTTGCAAGAGTTCTTTGGCAAAGTCGTTCGTCGAGGTAACAGTATCGAAATGATATCTTTGGTATTTCATTTTTATTCTTGGTGTGCAATTGTCGATTGAATGTCTAGAATTATCTTATCAACTAACAAGGATAATGCTTTTGAAAAACTTTGGACAAATTTTGAATATTCGGGCTCAGTAACTTCGTACCTTTGGGTATAAATCTTAGAAAACACAGAATTTTGATTTGTCGACATTGGATTGAACTTTAATAAATTTACTTGGAGTGCGATTTGAACCCAATTCTTTTTTTTATCTTTTTTTTCAGAGTATGCTTTAAATTCTAAAATGTTTCCTTCGAGAATATAATCGGGTACGTTTGCAGTGTTCAATTTATTTATTCCAAATTTAAATGCTTTCGCTAAATTCATCCTTGTAAAAATGAAGTTGTTCAGAAGGTCGGAATAATCGGAGTTAAACCTATGGTACTGAAGTTTTTGTACAGTCCCGTCTTCGTACCAAATCATAAGGCGATTGTCGAAAAGTTCCTCGGGAACAGTGAATTCTCGGAAAACAATGTTTGTTTCTATTTCGGCAATGTTCCGAAACGAAAAGGGTTCTTGGGAAAGATAGTAGTATTGGGTAGGAATAAACGGTGTGCGTATCGAAACGCATCCAGCGAACAGAAAAAGAAGCGCAATAAAATATCTTTTTTTCATTTTGTTAAGATGAAACCAAATACAAAATTAAGTAAATGTCGAAAAAAACACTTAATTTAGTTTTTTGTACAATAATTTTTCTGAGACTTTGGTATACTTTATTTCCGATGTGCATCTTGGTTACTTCTCGGGGGAACGAAATAAAGAATTGGAAAATCTACTACTTTCTTTTTTTAACCAGGTTAGTTTAAATGCAAAAATTATTGCGATAATCGGAGACCTTTTCGATTTTTGGTTCGATTATAAAAAAGTTATTCCAAAGCACTTCTACAAAGTAGTTTCGAAACTTTCTGAATTGAAGGAAAAGGGAATAGAGATAGTTTATTTGATTGGAAATCACGATTTTGGACATTATGAGTTCTTTCGAAAAGAGCTTGGCATCGAGGTTTACGAAAAAGATTTAACATTAGAATTGTTTGGGAAAAAGTTCTATCTTTCGCACGGGGACGGAAAAATCAAAAATGATTATGGTTATTCAGTTTTAAAATTTATTTTGCGCAATAAAGTTTCAAGATTTCTGTTTAGATTGGTTCATCCCGACCTTGGAATTTGGCTGGCTATGCGCTCTTCGAGAAAGAGTAGGGTCTACACGAATAAAAGGCAAAAAAAGAATTTCGATTCTTTATTTGAATTTGCAAAAAAGAAAATAGACGATGGGTACGATTTTGTCATTATGGGTCATTCACATAGGGCAGAATACAAAGAGTATAGACAAGGAATTTATGTAAATCTTGGCGATTGGTTGAGTGTGCCTCGGGTTGGTATTTTCGATGGGAATGGGTTTAAACTTTTGCAAGTCGAAGAATTAGTTAGAAACAACATAGAGGTGTAGGAATGGATGCTTTGGATGCAATTTTTCAGAGAAAAAGTGTAAGGAATTTCACGGGCGAGGAAGTCCCAAAAGAAAAGTTGGAATTACTTCTTCGCGCTGGAATGGCAGCACCATCGGCTGTAAATATGCAACCTTGGGAGTTCATTTTAGTTACAAACAAAGAAACTTTGCAATCGATGGCAGATAACCTACCCTATGCAAAAATGATGAGTAAGGCAAGTGCTTGCATTTTGGTTTGCGCTATACCAGAATTAGCCCACCGCAAGTTGAAGGACTATGCGATTATTGATTGCTCTTGTGCTAGCCAAAACATTTTGATTGCTGCCGAGGCACTTGGTCTGGGCGCTGTTTGGACTGCCGTATTTCCTAATATCGACAGAATTGAGTTTGTTCGGAAACTACTTGGGGTTCCAAAAGACGTTATCCCTTTGAATGCAATAGCAATTGGTATTCCGACTGGGGAAGACCAACCAAAAGATAAATACAAACCAGAAAAAATTCATTACGAAAAGTGGTAAGAGATAAATATGCGAAAGTACTTCGTCTTGCTCGTTTTATTTCAATTGAATGTTTTTGCTTCCGAAACTCAGTTTTTGGGTTGTTGGATAGGGAAAATTGATATTATTCAGCAAGTATTAGCAATAAAGATTTGTTTTAGTCTTGATTCAAATTCTAATTATGTTGGAAAAATAGATATTCCACAGCAAAATGCTTTCGGATTAAGTCTTTCCAATATAGAAGCTAAGAGAGATTCTATTAAGTTTGATTTGATAGTTAATGTTATGAACATTGCAAAATTCCACGGGAAGTTAGTAAATGCAAATACAGAAAGTGCAAAGATTGTTGGGACTTTTCGGCAAATGGGTTTAGTTGGAAAGTTCGAAGTAGAAAAATCTTTTGCTAATGATGAAGAACCAGAAGAAGATACCACAATTTGTTACGAAGAGGAGGTAGAAATTCATAGTGGAGGGGTTAAACTTGCGGGCACTTTTTCGAGACCTATTGATTTGAATAAGTACCCAGTTGTTATATTTATCACTGGAAGTGGTTTGCAAAATCGGGACGAAGAAATATATGGCTTCAAGATATTCAAAAAAATATCTGATGAATTAATTAAGATTGGAATTGCAACGCTAAGAATGGATGACCGTGGAGTTGGTGGTTCAACAACAATTCCGGGAACATCACCCACAACCTTCGATTTTGCGAATGATGTCGAGCAGATGATAAATTATCTTAAAACACGAAAGGATATCGATACTGGTAAAATTTGCCTTTTAGGTCATAGTGAAGGAGCTATTGTAGCGTTTATTGTGGGTTCGCGAAATCCCAACATTCGATGTATTATAAGTATTGCCGGACCAACCATTCGCGGGGACAGTTTGATATTGGAGCAAATTTTGTTAGAAATGAAAAATCAAAATGTTCCCGATTCTTTAATTCAAGAAACAATCCAAGACCAAATGGAAATATACAACATAGTTCGAAAGACACAAGATTATGAAAGAGCCAAAGAAATACTTCGAAAACAAGCAAAAAAACAATTGGAGTTTTATCCAGAAGAAATTTCCTCGCAAGTATCTAATATACTTATTGAAAGAAATATTCAAATGCAAATAGAATCGATACGCTCGGAATGGTTTAGAACATTTATCGACATTAACCCAATAGATTTTCTTTCGAAAATCAAATGCCCAACTTTATTAATTTTTGCCGAGAAAGACCAGCAAGTTCCCCTTGAAAGTAACATTTCTAAATTTAGAAAGCATATCAAAAAGAAGAATTTTACAGTTGCTGTAATTCCAAATGCCAACCATCTTTTCCAGAAGTGTAAAACTGGACAAGTCTTTGAATATGGTATACTTCCTAAAAAGTTTGCTCCTAATTTCATAGAAACAATTTCGAATTGGCTTAGGTCCAATTTGCAGAACAAAAAATGATGAATAAAATTGAACTGGTTGGAATTTGTAAAACTTTTGGTGATATTCCAGTATTAAAAGATATAACCTTCAGCGCAACTGAAGAGGATTTTTGTGTTTTAGTTGGTCCATCGGGTTGTGGGAAAACTACAATTTTGCGAATAATTGCTGGTTTGGAACAACCAACAAATGGAGAGATTTTTTTCAATGGAAATAAGTGGAACGAAGTTCCACCGGGGGAAAGAAATGTTGGGATGGTTTTTCAAAACTATGCACTATATCCCCATTTGTCTGTTTTCGAAAATATTTCGTTCCCTCTTTGGGTGAGAAGAGAAGACAAGAAGAGCATAGAAGAAAGGGTTCAGAAAGTTTCTATTATGTTGGGCTTAAAAGATAAGTTAGATAAAAAACCAAAAGAATTGTCGGGTGGGGAAAAACAACGGGTTGCCCTTGCTAGAGCAATAGTTCGTCAGCCGAATGTCTTTTTGTTCGACGAGCCATTGTCCAATCTGGACGCAAAACTTCGTGTTGTTATGAGAACTGAAATTGTAAATTTAGTTAAGGATTTACGCGTACCCGCTATTTATGTTACCCACGACCAGATAGAAGCCTTGACAATGGGAACAAAAATTGTTGTCTTGAAGGATGGGGAAATTCAGCAAGTCGGTTCACCAAATGATATTTACTACAAGCCAGCAAACACTTTTGTTGCAACTTTTATTGGTGTTCCACAAATGAATTTATTCGAGGGGGTCGTTCGCGATGGAGTTTTTTGTGAAAAAAATAGCTTATTTAAACTACCTTTACCCGATAATTTGCCTTGTGATGGGGAGTTAATTATAGGAATTCGTCCAGAAGATTTTTTCATTGTTGATGAAAAGGATGCAAAAATCAAAACAGTTGTAAGAACTTATGAATACATTGGTTACGAAACCATTATTTATTTCGAACATTTTGGCAAATTGTTCTCTTTGCTTCTTCGAAAAGAACAACCCAAACCTACCTTGAACGACAAAATTTGTTTGGATTTTCCAGTAACTTCTATCCATTTCTTTTCTGGTAACGGCAAGCGAATAGAGTTCAATTCGTAAAACAAAAAAGTACAATTCAAAAACATAATATCTTTTCCCAAGTCCCTTTTTTTTATAATTTAAAGTTGGATTAGTTGGTTTTTGCCAAACTCGACTTATCTTTACTTTTTTTGTTAAATTACTATTTGTTAACAAGGGTGTTTAGTATGTTGTATAAGAAGTCTTTATTTTTATTATGGTTAATGATTATTTGTTTCTATGGATGTAGAACAAATCGTTTCGAACAAGAAATCATTTTTAGTGAACTTGCTCCAAAACCTATTGGTCCATATAGCCAAGCAATAAAAGTCGGGAAATTTGTATTCGTCTCGGGCCAAATTGGTATTAATCCACTTGATGGACAAATCCCGGAACGCGTAGAAGACCAATTTATGCAGATAATGGAAAATCTAAAAAATATTCTTGCAGCGGGAAAATCAGACCTATCGAAGGTTGTAAAGGTTACTATTTACTTGAAGGATATGAACGATTTTGAGAAAATAAACAAAATTTACTCTTCATACTTTAAAGAAAAGTATCCAGCACGCGAAACGGTGGAAGTCTCTCGACTTCCGAAAGATGCAAAAGTCGAAATTTCGGTAATAGCAATTTTGGGAAAAAGAAAGTGATTACATTCTTGTGGGCGCAGATACTCCAAGAATAGTTAACCCGTTTTTTAGAATTGTTTGCGTTACCTTTGCCAATTTAAAGCGAGCCGATAGTATTGGTTCCTCGCTTCCAATTATACGGCAATTATGGTAAAAAGTGTGGAAAGCAGTAGCAAGGTCGTATAAATAATCGGCAAGAATCTGTGGTTCGAACTTTTCAGCAGCGATTTCTATGACTTCTGGAAAACGTCTTTGCACTTTGATTAAATTCAATTCTTGGGGATGTTCGAGACAAGTTGTATTAGCTTCAAAATTGAATTCAATACCTCTTTCTTTGGCAGTATCGAAAATAGAGCAAATTCGAGCATATGCATATTGTAGGTAGTAAACTGGATTTTTTTCGCTTTGTTCGCGTGCAAGGCCTAAGTCGAATTCAAGATGTGACGAAACATTTCGCATTAAAAAGAAGAAGCGAACAACATCGGGGCCGACTTCAGATATCAACTCGTCGAGTGTGTAACTTCGTCCACTTCGTTTCGACATTTTTACTTGCTCGCCGTTTTCAGTAAGTGTTACGAACTGATGGAAGACAACTTTTACTTTCGAAGTGTCGTAGCCAAGAGCGCCAAGCCCAGCAATAACATCGGGAACAGTTGCTATATGGTCCGAACCAAGAATGTCGACAATTAAGTCGAACCCACGCTCGAACTTGTCGCGGTGGTAAGCAATGTCGGGAAGACGATATGTTGGCTCGCCAGAGGATTTAACAATCACCCGGTCTTCGGTAAGACCAAGTTTAGTAAAAGCTAGCCAAAGAGCACCATCTTTTTGGTAAACCAACCCTTTTTGTTTCAAAATATCGATGACTTCATTTATTTTCCCGGTAGAATAAAGAGTGTCTTCGTTAAAGAACAAATCGTGGCGAATGTTCAATTTTTCCAAAGTAGAGCGAATTTTTTCAAAGCACCAATTTTCGCCGTATTTTTTAAAAAATTCCAAATTTTCCGCAGTTTCAACTTTGTATTGGTCACCGAATTTTTCGGCAATTTCTTTTGCAATATCTTTGATATAGTCTCCGAAGTAACCATCCTCTGGAAATGGAAATTCCTCTTCCCCGAGCAATTGTCGGTATCGGGCATAAATCGAACGAGCGAGAATCTGCATTTGGCGTCCAGCATTGTTGAAGTAATACTCTCGGGTTACATCGTAGCCAAGCCATTGGTAAAGGTTGGCAATACTATCACCGATACAAGCGTTGCGGCCGTGCCCAAGGTGTAGCAAACCAGTTGGGTTGGCGCTAACATATTCGACATTCACTTTGCGATTACTTCCTTTACTCGATTTTCCGTAATTTTCTCCAAGATTGAACATTCTTTCCAGTTCTTGGGTAAAGAAAAGATTGCTTAGTTTAATATTAATAAAACCGGGTCCATCGACAGAAATTTTATCGATTAAATTGGGGTCAAAAGATAATTTCGAAGTAATATCTTCGGCAATTTTCCTAGGATTTTCTTTTTTTTCTTTTCCAATGAGCAAAGCAATATTCGTGGCAATGTCGCCAAATTGTTCATTCCTTGGTTGTTCAAAGCGAATTTTATTTACAAAATTCTCGAAACCAAGTTCTTTCAATGTATTTTCAAATGCTTTTTGTATAAATTCAGGTTCCATAACTTTCTACATTAATATTTTCAAGTTCGTAAAGAAATTTTGTTTTGTTGCGAATAGGAACAAGGCGTCCACTTTCACTTAATTTGTAGAAATTCCCGTCGCTCCATAACCTTTCTATACTGTAAAATTTTCGTGCTTGGTAATGGAATATGTGGAATACTATATCGAAGAAATCCAGTAAAATCCAATACGACGAATTAATTCCTTCGACTTTTGGTTTGGGCATCTTTTCTTTTTTGCATCTTAAATCCACTTCGTCCACAATTGCTCTCATCTGGACATCAGATTCGCAAGAGCAGATAACAAAAAAATCTGTGGGGGCAAATTCAATTTCGGTTAGGTCGATAATAACAATATCTTTTCCGATTTTTTCGAGTGCAACTTTTGCACACCATTTCGCAAGTTCTTTAGAAGTAATAACTTTACCTTTCAATAATTTTCCCTCGTTTATTAAACAAAGACTATTGACGAACTAATTTTTAAATGGTTTTATTAACTTGTAATCTTTTCCAATTATAATAATTACATCTGAACTAATTTCTTCTTGCTTTATGATGTTCTCCGGGCCTAGATTAATCAACTTGGATATATATTCTGCAAGAGGAAAACCATCCGATTTTGTTAGAATATGTGTTTTGGAAACTAAGGAATCGCTATTTTTAACATTCGAAACATTAATTTCGAAGGTCTTTAAAAACAGCTTCATCTCCTTTGCCAAACCAAAAACTTCGGTTCCATTGAGTATGGTAACAGTTTTGCCAAAGAGTATTTTATCTTCTTTGTTGGGTTCCTCGGAACTACTTGGGGTGAAATGTTTAACATAAATAGATACCCCAAAAAGTGCTAAAATAAATAAACTAAAAAAAATTGTTGCAAAAAAGAAAATATTTTTTATTTTGGTATACATAAATTTCGAATTTAAACATATTTTTTTTCTCAGAGGTCAAAAATGGTTAAGAAGCAATTAACTGGTATTATTATCAATCCAAAAGAAAATGGCAATGTAGAGTTGGTCCAAAATGGTTTAGTTGAATTTGATAGCGAAACTGGAAAGATATTAAAAGTGGGCAAATCGAAAGAAAAATCAAAGAAGGAGTTGGCAAAGGAGGAGTTTATAATTATTCCCGGGTTGGTCGATTTACATAGTCATATTCCACAACTTCCGGGAGTAGCAAAGAACGCAGATGAACTATTGCCCTGGTTGAAAAACCATATTTTCCCATTAGAAGTAAAATTTTCCGATTTAGAATATGCAGCAAGAGTTTCGAAATTCTTTTTTACCGAAGCAATAAGTTTAGGAACCACAACAATCGTTGCCTATGCTTCGGTCCACAAGGAAGCAACCGATGTTGCCTTCGAAGTCGCCAAGGAAATGGGTATTCGTGCGTTTATCGGAAAAGTTATGATGGATAGGGACTTAAAGAGGTATCCAGAGGAACTACCTTTGATGTCGCGTAACATTAAAGATTCACTCGACCTTGCAAAGAAATGGCATAATTCAAACAACGGAATGCTGCAGTACATTTTTTCGCCGCGTTTTGCAGCATCGTGTACAATGAAATTGCTCGAAAAAACTGCTGCTATTGCAAAAGAAGGAGATTTTTTTATTCAAACCCACCTTGCGGAAAATCAAAGCGAAGTAAAATTTATCAAGTCGCTATTCGAAAGAGAACGACACCGTGTTCCAACAAATACGCATATTTTCAAAAAGAGTGATATTTTAGGGGAAAAAACCTTGTTGGCTCATTGTTTGTATCTTTCAACGCCAGAATTGCTATTGATACAAGAAAGTGGTTCCAAGATAATTCATTGCCCAACTTCTAATATTTTTCTTCAAAGTGGTTTTATGCCGCTTCGTCGGTACGAATCCTACGATATTCCCATTGGATTTGGAACTGATGTTGCTGGCGGCTATTCTCTTTCTATGTTTAATTGTATGCGGGATGCAATTGAAACTACTAAGATTGTAAATCTAATTAACGACAATAGACCTCAGCCTTTCTTAACCCCCCAAGAAGCCTTTTGGAAAGCAACTCTTGGTGGCGCCAAAATTTTGAATCTCGACTCGAAAATTGGTTCAATTGAAATTGGTAAAGAAGCAGACTTAGTTGTAATCAAACCCGAACCTCATTTTAAATTTTATAACAACACTGATGATGTTGAAAGTATTCTGGAAAATTTAATCTATTTACCCCATACTTATAAAATAGTTAATGTTTTTATTGCGGGAAAAGATAGGTTTATTAAAAATACCAATTAACAAATTACAGCAATTTTGATAGACTGGCAATTCCAATTGGTTCGACCGATAGAAAAGCTTCTGCGTATTTGAAACCTACAAGAGTTCCAAAATATCTTGCACGCGCTTCCAGTTCATCGAAAAATTCTGGACGCGATAGTCTTGTTGTCGGTTCGTTTGGGTTTGATTTTCCTTCCACATATACTTGCGAAATGTAGCAACGAATTGCTTCTAACTTTGCTTGGTATACATCTGTAATGTCGACATAGAAACTTGCTTTTTCTTGGAAAGGATAGCTTTGCATATAACAATACATTTTTCGAATTCTCCAAGGGTCTTGGGGTATACCATTCTCTTCGGTGACTATTTTTCGCAGTCCACTTAAGAACATAGCTTTTCGGACGATTTGATTTAAGGACTCGTGGTCTGGATGTCGCTCGAAAGGTGGGCTCAGAAGAACTATTTTTGGTCGGTACTTTCGAATAACCTTTATCACTTTATTGATTGTTTCTCTTGTGGGAAATGTAAAACCATCGGGTAGTTCCAAGTTTTCTCGAAATTTTGCGCCTAAAATTTTTCGGGCTTCTTCTGCTTCTCTTTGTCTATCTTGGACAGTGCCTCTTGTTCCAAGTTCTCCCAACGACATATCGACAATTGCTACCCTTGCACCTTCTTGGGCAAACTTAATAATTGAACCACCGCAAGCAATTTCTACATCGTCGGGATGTGACCCAAACGCAAGTAAATCTACCTCAAATTCATTCATATTAATTCCCAGTTAGGTTATGAATTTTATCTATTCGACGCTGGTGGCGGTTGCCTTCGAATTTTTCGTTAATGAATGCAATTGCAATTTCCTTCGCTAATTCAAATGGTATTAGGCGAGCCCCAAATGTTAATATATTTGCATCGTTGTGTTGCCGTGCTAATTTTGCCATTTCGACGTTGCAACAATTTGCTGCACGAATTCCTTCGACTTTATTTGCTGCAATGCTCATTCCAATTCCACTACCACATATTAAAATACCGAATTGATGTTCACCACGCGAAACACTTTTTGCAAGAGGTATTGCAAAGTCTGGATAGTCGCACGAAGCAGAATCGTAGCAACCGAAGTCGGATATATCGTATCCAACTTCGGTCAAGTAAAGTTTGAGTTCCTCTTTGTATTCAAAGCCCGCGTGGTCCGAGGCAATTGCAATTTTCATTTTTTCATTAGATTACTATATCTGCCATTGGTGTATGGTATTCTTCTTGCTTGGGAGTTGGCGAAACATTTTTACCGAAATTGAATAAATCGGGTTTATGCTTTTTTTCAATCTTTTCTTGAATAATCATCAATGCTTTAATAAGTGCTTCTGGTCGGGGAGGGCACCCAGAAACATATGCATCTACGGGAAGGAATTGGTCGATACCTTGAACAACGGAATAGCTGCGAAACATACCGCCAGTGGATGCACATACTCCCATAGAAATAACCCACTTAGGGTCGGGCATTTGGTCGTATATTTTTCGAACTACCCAAGCCATTTTGTAGGTAACAGTGCCAGCGACGATAAGTAAGTCGGATTGACGTGGTGTCATACGAAAAACTTCGGACCCAAATCGAGCAACATCAAACCGCGGAGCAGCGAAAGCCATCATTTCTATGGCACAGCAAGAGATACCAAGTGGCATAGGCCAAACGGAGTTCTTCTGTGCCCACTTTAGCACTGCTTCGACAGAGGTTGTTAGAAATCCATCGCGACCTAATAATTTATCTAATCCCATTGGAAGCCTCCTTTCATTAGTTCATAATAATAACCAGCAAAAAGAACAATAATAAAAATTATCATAGCCCAGAAACCAGCGGCATCGAGAGAAGAGAAACTCACCACCCAAGGATATAAAAAAACTACTTCGATATCGAAAACAATAAAGCTCATTGCAACTAAGTAAAATTTTACAGAGAATCTTTCGCGTGCTGTTCGAAAAGGAATCATACCACTTTCGTAAGTAGTAATTTTTTCGCGAGTTTCTCTTCTTGCCCCCATCCATTCAGACAATATCAAAAAAACGAAGGCAACACCAAAACCAAATAGCACCATCAAAATTAAAGGTATATAACTTTCGAACATATCCAATCCAAACTAAAAAAAACAAAAATAAGATACAATAATAAATTATCCAAAAAGAATAAACGAAAAATAGCGGTATTATTTTACTTCAAGATATTCTTTGTCATTTTATGAAATTTTATTAATTTGCACTTCGGAGTGGGCGGATAGCTCAGCTGGTATAGAGCGCCTGCCTTACAAGCAGGAGGTCGGGAGTTCGAGTCTCTCTTCGCCCACAATGTGAGCAGAAGTGGCGGAACTGGCAGACGCGCTGGACTCAAAATCCAGTGGGCTTAAAAACCCGTGCGGGTTCGACTCCCGCCTTCTGCACAATGTTGGAGGAAATAGTTCGCAATATTGCAATATCTTGTTAAACTATTTGGTTGAAAATGAGCAACATCCAAAAGTTTTCCGTAAATCACTATCCCATCAATAGCGTTTTAACTTGGATAAGAGATGGCGAAATTGCTATTCCAGAAATACAAAGACCTTTCGTTTGGGATACAACAAAGGTTCGAGATTTAATAGATTCTCTTTATCGGGGTTATCCAATAGGTTACCTTATTGCTTGGACGAACCCAAATGTTCGATTAAAAGACGGCACTATTTCGAAAGGCAAAAAAATATTAATCGATGGACAGCAAAGAGTTACAGCACTTATGGCAGCTATTTTAGGAAAAGAAATTGTAACCAAAGAGTATAGTAAAAAAAGAATCACTATATCTTTTAACCCTATTGATAGAACTTTTGAAGTTTTTAATACTGCAATAGCAAAAGATAAAAGATGGGTTCCTGATATTTCAGAAATATTTAGGCCGGGGTTTAAAATATTGGATAAATTGGACGAGTTTATGCAAAACAATCCAAATGTTGATAGAAACTCTATTTACGACGCCTTAGACTCATTGTCTAAAATCCAGAATATATTAATAGGTTTAATAGAGCTGAACTCTGAATTAGATATTGAAGAAGTTACAGAAATTTTTATAAGAATAAATTCTTCTGGTGTGATATTGAACCAAGCCGACTTTGCAATGTCGAAAATTGCTGTAGACGATAAGTTTGGTGGAAATATTTTGCGCAAAGCAATTGATTATTTCTGCCACCTTGCTGTAAAACCAGACTTTTATTACCAAATTGTTGAGAACGATAAAGCATTTGCTAACACGCCGTTTTTCCAAAAAATGAGTTGGCTGAAAGATGATAATGAAACATTATACGATCCAACTTACACAGACCTTTTAAGGGTTGCGTTTACATATAAATTTAAGAGGGGGAAATTGCAAGACTTAGTTGCCTTGCTTTCAGGTAGAGATTTTGAAACTAGGGAATTTAAAGAAGAAATTGCAGAAAATTCTTTCAAGACACTTTCACTTGGGATACAAGATTTTATTAATGAAAACAATTTTAAACAGTTAATGTTGATTATTAAATCTGCTGGTTTTATCGACTCTTCAATGATATTATCTCAAAATGCTATTGACTTTTCCTATATTATCTATCTTTATTTAAAAGAAAAAGGATTTCCTAAACACAAGATAGAAAAACTCGTTAGAAAATGGTTTGTATATGCAACGTTGAAAAGTTTATATTCGGGCTCTCCTGAATCTCAATTCGATAAAGACATAAGAAAAATTGAAACTTCAGACCCAGAAGAATATATCGAAAATGTAATTAATTCTGAACTTAGCGATAATTACTGGCTAGTAAGTTTACCACAACAATTAGAAACATCGGCTACAAGAAATCCTGCATTTAAAACTTTTCTTGCTGCTCAAGTCAAGATGAATGACAAAGGCTTCTTGTCGAAAGATATTACTGTTTCTGATTTAATTTCGATAAAAGGTGATGTTCATCATATTTTTCCAAAAGATTATTTGAAAAAGTTAGGTTACGACAAATCAATGTATAATCAAGTTGCTAATTACGTTATGGCTCAATCTGAAATTAACGTTTCCATTGGGAATAAACCTCCTTTAAGTTACTTCAAAGAAATATTTAATCAATGTCGAACAAAAGTTCCCAAATATGGAGCTATTATTGATGAGAAAGTTTTAATTGAGAATTTAGAATCCCATTGTATACCCTATTATCTTTTCAATGGGAATAACGAACCAGACTATCAACTTTTTCTTCAAGAAAGAAGAAAATTAATGGCTTTGAAAATAAAAAAGTATTTCGATATGTTGTAATTATTTGATTTTGTTTTTCTTCTTAAAATCGAAATACAATCCAAGCCCGATTATCGCAAAAGTCAGCAAATTCGCTACGAGTGATAATGTTTTCCCACGTTCGAATCCTGGCGAAGTAAACTTCATCTCCAATGTGTGTTTGCCAGCGGGAACTACAACAGAGCGAAAGGCATAGTTCGCTTTTATAATTTCTGTTTCTTTTCCGTCTATGTATGCCTTCCAAAATGGATAATAGACTTCGGAAATAAATAGCAAGGATTTGACATTTGTTTCGGTAGTAAACTTAATATACTCGTTTTTCTTTTCGACGATTTGGACCTTTGCAGCTGTGTCGTACCCAATATCTTTGACAGCCAAAGGTTTTTCAACGAACATTGTATCGATTGGATTAAAAGAGCCTTTCTTTAAGTGATTTAGAATTTCGATTGGTTTTTCAACAATTGCTGTTTTAACGAAAAAGGCTCTTGGATAATAACCAAAATTTGGATAAACAAATGCTTGCCCGCCGGCACCTCGGTATATTGGTTCAACACCTTCTAAGGTTTTATTGAAGATAAGATACTTAACATTCAACAAATTCCAAAGAAAAGGATTATATAACTGCGAAGTGGAACCTTCCATTCCTTCCATATTAGCAATATCCATCAAGTCTTGGTAAACCCGCAACTTGGCAGCGTGGTAACCATTTATGTTTTCAAGAAGATAATATGCTGTTAAATTTGCTGGATTGACTGAAAAGTCTGCAATCCTAAATATTGTAGTATCCCTTTTAATAAAATCGTAGACATCCCTCCTTGCTTCGAAGATACTGGTAGCATTCCCTTCTTTTGAATATTCCATTCTTTCTGAGTCGATTCTGAACAAGTCGAAAACTGTTATTAAGGAAAAAATTGTAATTAGCGTTGCGTATTGAACTTTGGTTTGAATGTAGAGTGCAGCAAAAATCCCGAAGGCTACAAGAAATATTGCATTTATGTAGAAATCTTGAATGGTTTTCGACCAAACAAATTCTTGAAGTTCGGAGACTACTTCGTTGCCATAGGCTTTTGCATAAGATTGAAAAGTTTCGGAACTTCCAACAGCCGAAATATAAGTGGATTTCATAAAAGCAGAGAAAAAGAATGTAACGACAAGAAATAAAAGTGGTAGGACAATCAACCATTTAATAGTTTTTTTATTCTGACTACTATTTTGGCGCATTTCGTTTAGGGCTTTAATGCCAAAAGCTGCAAGAATTGGTACGGAAAAGTGCACAAGCACCAGCGACATCGAAGGGGCTCGAAACTTGCTGAAAGATGGAAAGTAATGGTAAAACAAATCGAATAGAAATGGGAGATTTTTCCCGAACGATAAGAATATGCCAAAAATGGAAATAACAAATAGGGCTTGAACGAAAATGTTCTTTCGGAAGTGGATTAACCCAACAATTGCTAATGCCAATACGATTATTCCCATATATGGTGGAGAATCCTCCGATTCCTTTGTCCCCCAATAAGTAGAAGCTTTGCCTTCTCGGTATTCTCGGATACCAAAGCCAAAATAGCTTGGAACAATGAAAGTAAAAAGTTCCTTTGGATGGTACGACCACATTGTAGCATAATCGTAATCGCTTTTGTCTGCCTTTTGTGTTTTGTCGGTATGTATTTTCGCAATTGGTGCTGCACCACGTACAGAATAGGGTGCATATTCGAAAGTAGAGAAGTATCTGTCGGCCGACATTAAAAAAGCAATTCCAAGAGCAATGCCTGTTAGTAAAGCAGTTCTTAGCTTTGGAATAATTTTTTCTTTCTTAACAATACCAGCAACGAAGTCGTAAATAATATAAATAGCAAATGCAAGCCCACCGTAAAATATCATTTGTAGATGGTTCCCAATAAACATTACCGCAAAAGCAATTATGAGCAATCCAAAGTTTAGGAAAGAAAATTTTTCTTTTAGTTTTTCA
Source organism: Ignavibacteria bacterium (assembly GCA_026416955.1). Lineage (GTDB taxonomy): Bacteria > Bacteroidota > Ignavibacteria > Kapaibacteriales > UBA2268 > Naka2016. Next base: position 31,614 of record JAOAEE010000039.1, read on the forward strand.
ATAAAAAGGAAAACATATGGAAACATTGCCAAAACAATTGGTTTTGTGTTGTGGCCTATCATAATCCAAGTTATAACATAAGTAGAAAAGACTGCGGCAAATGCAGAAAAAATTGCTATTGTTTTTTCAAATTTCTTATAGCGTAGTAGCCAATATATCCCAATTCCATACAAAATGTAGAAAAAAAGGACCCGAGCGACGTCACTTCCAAATATTCCTCCAAAACCAACTGAAATATTTGTAAAAATTTGAGCAATTATATCCCAAGACCTACTTCCAGTAACAAGCAAGGAAGCATAAGCTGGCATCCCACTGAATATTAATGGTATCCAAAGAGGAAAATTTCCAGATTTGGTTGCTTCTTCGATAAATGGCCTAAAAGAAAGCGACGACAAATTATCGAAGTCAATAAATCCACCCCCAGTAATTGCTCCCCAGAAAAAACCAAATACAAGAATGATTAACGAAAGAATAGCAACCAAATCTTGATATTTCGAAGGTATTAATTGCTTCTTTGCAACTTGTTTCTTTGTGTTTTGCTTTGCCATATTTTTCCTCTATTTTTACAAACGAATTCTATATTTTTGCAAAATATGATTTTTTTACAAAAGAAAGATATATGAAGAAAAATGATGTTAAAATTGTTTTTATGGGAACACCAGAATTTTCGGTTCCATCATTGGTCAAACTTCATAACGAATTTGGTGTATGCTTGGTTGTTACAAATCCCGATAAACCCTCGGGAAGAGGATTGAAACTTACTCCATCACCGGTGAAAGAAAAAGCAATTGAGTTGGGGATACCAATTCTCCAACCCGAAAAAATTCGCGACCCTAAATTCTATGAGCAAATTCAAACTGTTGAACCAGATATTATTGTTGTAATTGCATTTAAAATTCTTCCACCCGAAGTATTTAAAAGCGCTCGAATTGCCAGTTTCAATGTCCATCCAAGTTTATTGCCCAAGTATCGGGGTCCAGCCCCAATCAATTGGCAAATAATCGAAGGGGAGCGAGAAACTGGTCTTACAACCTTCGTTTTGCAAGAAGAGGTCGACGCTGGGAACATTATTTTGCAATGGAAATATGAAATTCCCGATGGTTTTACTGCTGGCGATTTGCACGATTTTCTTGCTCCACTTGCTGGGGATATTGCAGTTGAGACTTGCAAAATCCTTTTGGAAGGAAATTATACTTTAAAGAAACAAGACGATTCTCTTGCCACAAAAGCTCCCAAAATTTTCCCCGAAAATTGTCAAATCGACTGGAACGATGATTGTAAAAAAATAAGAAACTTCATTCACGGAGTTTCGCCTACACCCGGTGCTTGGACATTAATTGATGACAAGAGATTTAAAATTTATCGCTGTGAGTATGAAATTGCAAACCACAATGAAATAATTGGAAAGCCAATCTTTACAAAGAACCGTATTATTTTCCCTTGCAACAATGGTTTCATCATTCCCGTAGAAGTACAAATGGAGGGGAAAAAGAAAATGAGTGCAAAGGAGTTTTTGCTAGGCTATCGAACTTGAATTTCTTTCTTTTTGGTTTCAAGGACTTCTTTTGCAGCCTCGTTTTTAATAGAGTCCAGCATTTCTTGGAATTTTTTCACATCCTTCGACCTTAATTCCCAAGAAAAATCTAAAAACTCTCGGAAGGAAAAGCCATTTCGCTTTAAAATTTCCATAACTTTTTCATTTGCTTTTGCACTGTCTTCGATTGTATATCGTGCAATAAGAATTTCTTTATATAGTTTCATAAACTTTTTCTCTTCGGAGGAGTACTTTTCTTTTTGGCAAGCAAATAAGAAAACAATCGAAAATCCAAACAAAAAAATTAACATTTTTCTCATACTATTCCGGTAATCTATTGAAAAACTTATAAACGAGAATGTTCTCTTTTTTATTTGCAAGTTCAGTGGGTGTGCCTTCTGCGATAATCGTTTTTTCGGACTTATCGAGCATAACGACTCTATGGGCAATTCGCATTATGCTTGCAAGGTCGTGGGTAACGACAATGATTGTCAGACCAAGCAGTTTGTTCAAACTAATTATCAGTTCGTCCAAAGAAGCCGAAGTAACGGGGTCTAATCCCGAAGATGGTTCGTCGAAACATAATATAGGCGGGTCCAGAGCCAATGCTCTTGCTATTCCAGCTCTTTTTTTCATACCTCCACTTAGTTGCGATGGGAAGTAACTTTCGTAACCCGAGAGTTGAACTAAACTCAATTTAAAGCGTACGATTTGTTCAATCCTTTCGTCCGAAAGTTTTGTGTAGGTTTTTAAGGGTAATTCTATATTTTCGAATAATGTCATTGAAGCAATTAATCCACTGGATTGAAAAAGAATACCAAATTTTCGCAAAATATTATTTCTTTCCTTTTCGCTTGCTTTGGTCAATTCGTTTCCATCAATATAGATTTCACCAGTGGTGGGGATTTCGAGCCCTATGATTTGGCGAAGCAATGTACTTTTGCCGCAACCACTTCCGCCGACAATCACAAAGATTTCGCCAGGATAAATTTCGAAATTTATGTTTTTTAGAATAAGATTATTTGCATAGACCACCGAAAGGTTTGTAACTTTAACAATTGGTTCCATCTTTTTCCTTGGCTTTTTTTATAGCAATTTTTACAAAACCTTGAGATTTTTCCAACAACTCGATGGCTTCTTCTTTATTTACATTACCCAATAGCATTACCAAGGCAACTTTTACCTTTCCACCAGAAAGTTCCAATGCTAATTTTGCTGTTTCGTAATCTACATTACATAAGTCCATAATTATTTTTTTTGCACGCTCTTTTAATTTATTATTTGTCAACTGTAAATCGACCATAATGTTGCCAAAAGTTTTACCAAGTTTAATCATCGAGGCGGTAGAAAGCATATTTAAAACAAGTTTTTGTGCTGTTCCACTTTTCATTCTTGTTGAACCAGCAATAACTTCGGGTCCAACTACGGGGCAGATGTAGATGTCGGCATTTACTCCCAACTCTTTAACTTTCTCTACTGGTGATGTGGCTAAAAAAATTGTTTTAATTCCGCGTCGTCTTGCTTCGTTTATAGCAGATTTCACAAAGGGAGTTCTGCCAGAGGCAGCAATACCAACAACTATATCTGGTTCCTTGATACCATATTCGTCCAATACCAGTTTTCCATTAAGTTCGTTGTCTTCTGCTCCTTCTTGGGCTCGAAAAACCGCTTCCTTTCCGCCAGCAATAATTCCTTGAACCATCTCTGGATTGGTTCCAAATGTTGGTGGACATTCAGCAGCATCGACAATTCCAAGTCTTCCACTTGTTCCTGCTCCAATATAGAACAAACGCCCCCCTTTCTTGAACGCATCGACAATTAATTCAACTGCTTTCGTAATATTAGGGATTTCTTTTTCTACTGCAAATGGAACAGTTTTGTCTTCTTCATTTATTAAACGAAGTATCTCTTCTGTCGACGATATATCGATTTCCCTTGTCTTGGGGTTGTTTTGCTCAGTTGCCAATAAAGATATTTCATTAAATAATTCGTACTCACCCATAAACCAATGCTAAATAATTTCAAATTTATCAAATTATTCGAAAGTAAATGTTAGAAAATAATATTAAAATATTAAACAGATTAATACCTGTCGAATATGTAGAAATCACAGAGATTTTTCACTTACTTCATTCTATTACAACCGGGACGGTTTCGCTTCCAGCGTTCCAACGCAATAGAATGAAGTATATTCCCGATGGTACTCCCTCGCAATTCCATTCTATCTGGGCTTCGGCTTTCCCTTCTGCTTGTATCTGTATTCGCTCCCTACCTTCTACCTTTCGCCCCATACTGTCGTAGACTCCTTCGACAGCCTCCGATAAGTCGAAACTTCCATCCCAAGCAATGCGAGCTCGAACCTTGACTCTTGCTGGCTGGGGATATGGCTCCGATGCCCAGAAACG
>JAOAEE010000001.1 GCA_026416955.1 Ignavibacteria bacterium
TAACTCGCACTGGTGTTGGTTTGGAATTTTGACTTGTAAGTTCGTCTTTTTCAATTACTTCTTTCTTTGTTTGAGAATTTATGTCGATAACATTTGTTGGTATTCTTTCGTTTTTAAGTTCTGTTTTTCTATTCGCTTCAACTCTGAATGTCGAAATATCATCAAATTTTTGTTCGCTTTTATCATTATGTTGATTTTTGGTTACTACCGAAAGTTTTTGCTCAGAATTTGAATTGAAATTAAAGTCGGAACTGTTGGTAAACTGCTTCGAAGCTGTAATTTGTTTATTTGTTTGCTGATTGAAATTATTTTCGAAAGCATCTCTGAGGTCAGTGGTGTTATTGTCTAAATTTGTTTCTTTTGAATTTTGTACGAAAGAAGCAACTTTAGTTGGAATATCGGTAACTCGCACTGGTGTTGGTTTGGAATTTTGACTTGTAAGTTCGTCTTTTTCAATTACTTCTTTCTTTGTTTGAGAATTTATGTCGATAACATTTGTTGGTATTCTTTCGTTTTTAAGTTCAGTTTTTCTATTCGCTTCAACTCTGAATGTCGAAATATCATCAAATTTTTGTTCGCTTTTATCATTATGTTGATTTATTAATTGTGACACTTCAAGTTGTAAGTCATATCCGTCTTTTTTCAAATTTTTGGAAGAAAGTTCTTGAATTCTATTAAATTCAACATTAGCCTTTTCGAAATTTTTATCATCTTTCGGGTTTATTTCGATTTTTTCTTCTAACGGAATATCCTTTTCTGGATTACTAGGAGCAATATTTTGAGTAATTTTTTGCTTCTCTTTGGTAATGTATTTTTTTATTGTGTCGTTATCGATAGGAAAATGTTTTGCGATTTCAAGAGGTTTTGATACATCTGGAATGGACGAAACTTCTTGCTCTTGTCCAATGATTTTTATACTTACCTCAAAATCGAAAGGAAGATTATTGTCATTTCTGATACCTTTAGTACTTATTCCTAAATTGTTTGTTTGTAAATTTAATTTACTATCGTTTAGAACAACATTTATATCATTTTTCTGTGTAAAAATACTGTAGAAGTTTGCTCTGGATTCTACTTCATTATTGAATTTAAAGTGTTTAGAAGGTGGGCTTTGTGAATTGGTATTTAGTTTAAGTTGTTGGTGAATTTGTGGAAAAGCAAATGCCTGTGCCAATAAATCTATAAAGTTTTCATTGTGGTTATGGAGTTGGCTTAAAATAGACTTTTTGCTGAAATATCTACTACTATTTTGTAGAATTTTAGTACTTAAATATTTTTGCATCCTTGCTATCATTTTGGCATCCTGCCTAAATACTTCTTAATTCAATATTTACTTACTACTTGAACGAAGCCTCTAAAATCTGAGCGCTCCGTTCTGGTTTTAACATATCAATTATCTTGCCAGCTTTTTTCTTGTTCATTGATTTTAATATTGCAAGTGCATCTCTATCGTCGAGTAGTTCAATTATTTTTGCTACTTCTTTTGGGTCCGAGTTTTCGTAAATTTTAGCAAAGGTATTGTAAACTACTTGTTTTGCAGAATCGGTCAAGGCTTTGCCGCTTGCTTGTTGTTTTTCGATAAAACTTTTTATTTCGGCAAGTTCTTTTTCTTTTTGCAAAACTTGCTGCTGAAATGTTCTTATTTCTTTTACTTTTTCGACTAAGGATTTGTTCATTTGCGATAAACTATCTTCGTAAAAGGCAAGTTTCTTTTGTGTTTCTTGGAAAGTTTCATTTAACTTTTTAAGGGAATCTTGTAAGTATTTGCTATAATTTGTTAAAAATAGATTCTCGTTTTGAATTGCAAACACATTGAAAGATTTTTGTATCCAATTATCGTATTCAGATTTTGAAAGAACTACTTTTGGTTCGCTTTTGTAATCAACTGTTTCTTGTGTTTTTTGAGGTGCCTTTTCTTCTTCTACTTTTATTCCAAAAATTCCCGGGGCAAATTTATATATCCCCAGCAAAGTGAGAAAGATTAGAATTAAAGAACCAAGTACAATTGCTAAAATTAAGAGAACTTGCTTAATGTTCATTATTCCTCATCGCCTTTTTTTCTTACTTCCTTTTGTATTGAAATTTCATCAAGCAATTTTGTTTCCTCTTTGTTAATTGCAAATTTATAATTTTCGAACTCCTTTTCTTTGAGCTTTTGAAGAACTTTTTCTTCTTTCATAGCCTCGACGAGCCTCATTCGTAGTATATTTTCGATTTCAATAATTCTTGAAAGTTGTTCGCGTAGTTCGCGTATTTCTTCTTTTACACAATCTTTATGATAATTAAGGGCTTGAATTTCAATTACTTTGAAGGAGCCGTTCTTGTGTCCGTTCAACGAGGCAAGGTATTCTTCGTTTCTATTAATTTCGTTTTCAGTTTGAATTTTATAATACAGCACTTTCTGAATAGATTCTTCTATTTCTTTAACTTTAAAAGATTTCAAGTTCAATAAACTTTCTAATCGATATATAAATTTCTTTGCCATAATTAGACTTTAGATGTAATTTCAATCAAAGTATTAATCGTTTCTTCGAAGGAGTGGGTTTCGTCTATGTCTTGCTTTAAAAAGGACATAAGAGTGTCATACATCGCAATTGCACGGTCTATTTTAGGATTTGTACCTCTTTGATAAGCACCAACGCTTATTAAGTCCTCGGAGTTCTTGTAAGTTGCAAGCATTTCTATTGCTTTCGAAACTGCGGTTTTATGTTCTTTAGTAATAATGTCGTTCATCACACGGCTAATGCTTTCAAGGACATCGATTGCTGGGTAGTGTCCAAGAGAAGCAAGTCTTCTTGAAAGGACAATATGACCATCTAATATTCCGCGAGCTGTATCGGCAACTGGTTCGTTCAAGTCGTCTCCTTCAACAAGCACAGTGTATAATCCAGTAATAGAGCCAAACATACTGGTTCCAGCTCGTTCCATAACTTTTTGCAAGAGTGCAAAAACACTTGGAGTATAGCCTTTGGTAGTTGGTGGTTCACCAATAGTTAAGCCAATTTCCCTTTGTGCCATTGCCAAACGAGTGGATGAATCCATCATAAGCATAACATCTAACCCTTTGTCGCGAAAATACTCGGCAATTGTAGTTGCAACAAGCGCTGCTTTAACTCGGACAAGAGAAGGAGCATCACTGGTTGCAACAACAACTACGGAACGGTTTAGGCCTTCTTCGCCAAGGTCTTTCTCCAAAAATTCTCGAACTTCTCTTCCGCGTTCTCCAATTAATGCAATAACGTTTATGTCGGCGCTTGTCTTTCGAGCAATCATACCCAGCAAAGTTGACTTTCCAACTCCCGAACCCGAAAAAATACCAACCCTTTGTCCCTTCCCTAATGTTAGGAATGAATCTATGGCTTTTATACCAGTTGCAACTGGTTGAGTAATTCTTTTCCTTTGGAGTGGATTGGGTGGTGAAGCATAAATCGAGCGCTTCTCGCTTGCAAAAATTTCCCCTTTGTTGTCTATAGGGTTGCCAAGCCCATCGAGAACGCGTCCTAAAAGACTATCTCCAACCTTAATCTTTAAGACTTCCCCACTTGCTACAATCTGTGTTCCGGGTTCAATTTCGTTTAGGTCGCCAAGGACCATCGAAAGAATTTGGTTGCCGCGAAAACCAACAATTTCGGATTTGCTTATTATCTTTCCATCTTTGTTGACCAAATAACAAATTTCTCCAATCCTTGCTTTCGGACCTTCGCTTTCAATAACTAAGCCAATAACTTTGGAAACTCGTCCTACGAGGGTAAGTGTGTTAATGTTTTCTAATTCATTGATAATGTTTTTTGTTAAGTTAGAAACTTCAAACATTTTCTTCTTCAAACCCAAAAGAATAGTTTTTCAATGCGGATTCAATTTTTTTTAACTGGGATTGAATTGTAGCATCGATTTTTCCTACTTCTGTTTCTAATATGCAACCACCCGGTTCGATGGTTGGGTCGGCTATTGTTTCAACCTCTTCCAATTTTGGGTCGGAAAGCAATTTACTTCCAACATTTTTAAGAATTTCTAAATCCGAAGGATTTAGTCGAAGTTGGAAAATTGTTTCGTTGTCTATGATTTTTAGTGCTTTTTCAATTTGCTTTTCAATAACAATCGGGTTTGTTTTTATTTCGTTGTTTAGTATTGTCTCTGCTATTTTAATACTAATTGGAACAATAGCTTCTTTCAGTTTTTCTAATTGATTGGAAAATTCAATTCTTAGATTCTTAATAACTTCGTCGATACGCTTTACCCAATTTTCCAATTTGTGGAATTCTTCTGCAACAGCCATTTGGGTTACTTGTTGTCCGTCTTCAAAGCCTTTATCGTAGGCGGACTGGACCTGCATTTGTATTTCTTCGGAAGATAATTCGACCTTGTTTACTTTCGATAAATCAAGTTCAACAAGTTTGTTTAAATTTTTTATTGAAAAATAGGCTGCGAATGTCGGTCTTTCAACTTTTTTTTTATCTTTTGGCTTTCGTACTATCAGATTTTGGTTGAATTCTTCGAGAATGTCCTGAAAATTTGAAATTTCATCGCTTTGTGGGTCTTCCCGTTCAAGCACTTCGAATTGATAGTACTCAATCTCTGGAATAATTTCCTTAATAATTGAACTTTGGAAATTTTCTCCAACATTTTGTTGTTTCTTGGGTAATTTTACCTTTATGGTTTGCATATTTCAATATGTGACTAAACAAAAATATCTTCTCGTCCACGACCACCAATAACAATCTCTTCTTGCTCTTCGAGGCGCTTGATGATATCGACAATTCGCATTTGTGCAGCTTCGACTTCTTTCAACTTGACTGGACCCATAAATTCGAGTTCTTCTTTGACCACCGCAGCGGCGCGTTCGCTCATATTCTTGAATATCTTCTGTTTGACTTTTTCATCGGCAACTTTAAGTGCAAGGGCCAAGTCTCGTTTATCTACATCTCTTAATATTCTTTGAATGCTTCTATCATCAAGAGTAACAATATCTTCGAACAAGAACATTAGTCGCTTGATTTCGAGTGCTAAACCATAATCTTTCTCTTCAATATGTTCAAGCAAGGACTTTGCAATAGTAGTGTTGCTTTTGTTTAGAATGTTTGCAACTAATTGGGCCCCACCAGCAGTGGCAAGATTTTGTGAAAGGGTTTGTTCAGCAATTTGGTCGACAACGTGTTCGACTTCTTGTAATAGCTGTGGCGAAACCTTGCCCAATTTTGCAATTCGAAGTACTGTATCGATTCTAAGTTGTTCATTGAATTCCGAGAGAACTTCTGCAACCAAATCGGGTGGTAAATGGGAAAGGATAAGGGCGATAGTTTGTGGATGTTCCTTGGTCAAAAAGTTGGCGAGTTGCTGTGGGTCCGCTTTTTTCAAAATACTGAAACCGCGGACACTTGTAAGAACCCTTATTTTTTCGACGATTTCTTTCGCCTTCTCGTATCCATAACTTTTTTCGAGTATTTGCTGAGCATATTCCAATCCACCTTCGAGCATAAAACTTTGGGCGGTCATCAGATGGTAGAACTCTTCGAGTACTTGGTCTACTATGTTTTGGGGTAAATCTTGCAAGTTTGTAATTTCTAAGGCGATTTGCTCGACTTCGTCCAAATTTAATTGTTTAAATACTTTTGCGGCAGTGTCGACATCGAGCGACATAAGTAATATTGCTGCTTTTTGCTTAGGTGTTAATTCTTCGTATCTATAATCTTTCTTTTTCATCTTATTTTTAAACGAAAAATAAAAATAATATTTTATTTATATAATTCTCTTCTGACTGGCTCTTCTTGTACTAAATACATCCTGACTAATTTTACAGCATCTGTTGGGTTTGTATCGATGTATTCTTTTATTCGTTCTCTGATTTCTCGCTTCATTAGTGCATCTTCCGTAAACGCTGGAGATTCTGCAAGTTTAACAGATGGTTTTTTAATTATCGATAAGTCCACTGTTTCTTCGGGGATTGTAATTCCCCGGGTTTCCTCGGTCAAAAGTAGTTGTTCTGGCATTTCAGTTGGAAGGAACAAAAGTTGTTCATCGGTTGTTCGCAAACCTTCCAGTTCTCGTTCGATATCTTCCTTTTCTTCTTCAATCAATTTCCTTGGTTCGGGTAAAGCCATAGCAATTCTTGTAGTTTCTTTGACTTGCTTCGAGTGGAATAGTATTGCAATTAACAAAATAGTAATTAAGATTGCGGCAAGTAGTCCCCAAAGTCGTAGATATTCTGGCTGTAAATACCAAGGAGTTGGTGGTTCAAGTATTTCTGGCTCTGGTGTTTGTGTATCGAAAGGAATATTTACAATACTTATTTGGTCGTTTCGATTCGGGTCGAAACCAACCGCATTTTTTACAATATCTTCCAACTTTTTCAATTCCTCTTCGCTTCTCGGAATATACTCGATTTGTTTTTTACCATCTTTTTCTGTTACTTTGTAGGTACCATTGATTAAAGCACCAACAGTTATTCTTTTTATTGTTCCAACACCATTGACAATTCTTTCGATTGTTTGTGGAATTTCGTAGTTTGTTATTGTATTTGCTTGGTCGACTGTTCTATTTGGTGCTGGATATTGCAATGAATCGACTGTTCTGGCACTTTGTGTGATTGATTGTTCGCTTCGAACGACTTGTCGGTCGGGGTTGTAATCTGTTATTGTTTTTTCTATTTGGGTAAAATCTAATTCTGCCGAGACCCGAACCTCCGAATTTCCCGGTCCAAGAACTCCATCGAGAAGCGATTGGACTTTGTTCGTTAGATATTGTTCAACTCGGATTTGTTGTTCGTGTTGGGATTGTGTTTTGCCTAACACTGAATTTGGGTCTAATTCAGATTCGGAAATTATCCTACCCTTGTGGTCGACGACTGTTACATTGTTTGGAGTTAAACCTTCGACACTCGAAGCTACAAGGTTTTGAATACCACGAATATTCAACCTACTCAAAGAATTTTCGCCAGCAAGTTGCAAAGTAACCGAAGCGGTTGGTTGTTTTTGGTCTTTTTCGAATAATGCTTTTTCTGGAATAACAATATGTACACGTGCTTTTTTTACGCCATTTAACGAAGCTATTGTCTTAGATAGTTCGCCTTCCAGTGCCCTTCGGTAATTTAATTTTTGAACAAATTCGCTCATTCCGAGGTTGGTTTTGTCGAAAATCTCATATCCTACGATACCACTCTCTGGCAAGCCCTCGGCTGCAATGGAAATCCTTGTGTCGTATACTTTTGTTTTATCGACAAGAATAGTAGTTCCGTTATCTTCCAATTTATATGGGATTTTCTTTTCTTTTAATTTTTCGACTATTTTTCCCGCTTCGGTTGGGTCGAGTTGGGTAAAAAGTGTAGCATATTCAATTTTTGAACTTGTTTGAACAATCAAATAGATTAAACCAAATAGAACTGCAAAGGTGACTCCAAAAAGGATTATTTTTTGCGCAATTGAAAGTTTAGAGAGAAAGTTTGAAATTTGCCCAAAAAAACCTGCTTTTGCCATAATCTACCAAATCAAATTTGCAAGCGAATAATTTCCCGATAGAAGTCTAAAAACTTATTACGAATCTCCATAAGCAATTGGAAACTCGTTTTCGCTTTTTCTGCAGCAATCATTACATCGTGGATTTCAACTGGTTCACCTTTTATAAAGTCTTCCTGCTTTTGTTTTGATTCTTGCTGTAATTGGTTGACTTCCTGAATCATTTGCTTTAATGTATCGATAAAAGAAGGTTCTTTCTCTGTTTTAAATTCAATTCCTTTAAGTTCGCCAAAAAATTGGGGAATATTTGGTTCTTGTTTTTGTTGGGTTCGAATTAATTCTTGTTGCAATTGCCTTTGTAGAAAAAGTTCATCAACTCTCATCTCCTACCTTTCTGTTTGTTGAACCTTAAATTCTTGCATCGATTATCAAACCTTTGGCATAGGAATATGATTGCACTTTGCCATTACGATTGAATAAAACGTGATTTTCTATTTTTGTCGAACTTTCTGGAAACATCTTAATAAAGAAAGCCCTTTCTTGCGGGCTTATTATTTTATTTTGGTCTTTTAATTGCAGCGATAGTTCATCTTTTCTTTCTTCTTGTTTCTGCTTTGGGACAACTCTCGATACATTTTCGTTAATCAACTTTTGAATGTTCTCGGATTGGTTCTGACTGCGAACCTCGTATTGCGAATAAACATCCAAAGGATTAACTTTCATAATCTATCCCACTATATTTAGATTTCCAGTGAATCTCGGGCAATATTTTTTGATGCTTCAATAACAGAAACATTAGCCTCGAATGCTCTTTGTGCCGATATCATTTCCACCATCTCTGTTACAACATTAATATTTGGATA
>JAOAEE010000031.1 GCA_026416955.1 Ignavibacteria bacterium
TCTTTTTGGATAAAACCTTTGTTCCATTCTTTTTCCAGGTCGACCCCAGTCGATTGCGCCAATTTTCTTGCGTCGTCGAAATGAACGCGGGCCTCGCCAAATGTCCAGCGATAAAGAAGGTAGAAACGTGTCAGCGCAGACAATTCGCCAGCGATTCCGTTGTGCAAAAGTTGGCGGACAGCATAGTCGGTAACAATTTCTCGTACGAATTCCAATAGTCTGTCGGCTCGGATAGTCTTGCCTTCGAAATCCATAACTTTTTCGTATTTTCCAAAAATTTCAATCGAAGAGCCAATAGCGGCGATAAAGTAATCGGCGCCCGAAATCCCTTCTTTCCACAACTGTTCCAATTTTTGGTTTATATGCTTTCTTATTTCTTCTTTTACTTGGTTTATCCATCCCATAGGTTCCCGCTTCACCTTTCTCGCAACAAGATAAATCGAAGAGGCAAGCGAAGCTGTTTCTTGTGCATTTAGTCTAACCTTCATTTCTGTGTCAATAGGCCAGGATGCAGTAACGACCAAGCCAGAATCTAAAAGTGAATTTATCAGTGTTTCCCAACCAGATGTTGATTTATGTGCATAAACGATTGTGGCTATTCCATTTGGTTTTAAAACACGATAAATTTCTTGAAAACTTTTTTTCAAATTTTCTTCGAAAAAAATTCTTGCTTTTTCGGGGCTACCTTGTCGTATCGGATTTGCTACAATTTCTTTAGATTTTGGAACCAAAGGAGTTGCAAACAAATCCGGATATAGATCCCCAACTGTTCTTTTTAGCCAAACGTAAAAGAAATCCGAAAGTTCTGCATAATTTACATTGTCGTAATATGGAGGGTCTGTGAACACTGCATCGAAGTAATTGTTTTCAAAAGGCAATGAAGTCGCGGAAAATGAAATTGTTTTTACAAAGGATTTACTATTGAAAGAAAAATTTTCAACATTTAATGTTGTTTCTTTAAGATTTGTCAACCAACCACTCGGATGCTCAAAAAGGTTTTGCTCTATGTAGTCCCAAATCATTGCTAATGCTTGTCTACTAAATGTAAAACCGATAGCCTCTGTCTGAGATATAGCTCTACATAAAGTAGAATTCTTATCAGCGTTTCTACTGACATTGATTGCCAAATAACTTACCACGGCCTTTGCATATTCTTCATCTCGTAAACATAGGCTTGGACTTGTTGGGGAGGTGCTATCTTTGGCTTCCTTTATTTGCTTAATCATAATTTCATAAGCTTTTCGCACTTTTTCGACAAATGTAATAAGAGCTAATTTCTGGCGAGAATTGAATAAATCACCCCATTTTTTTAAACCATAACGCAAAATATCACGTTGTTTGAGAGTATTCCAATCCAAATCTTCATCTGGGACGGGGTCGAAGCCCCACTGTTCCATAAGTTGTGCTCTTTTGGTTTCGAGATACTTTTCGGCTTGGCGAAATATTTCTACATCCTTTTCGGTAGAAAGGCGGTAGAATTTCCCTTCGCCTTTGGTTGGATTGTGTAAAACGACAGCAACCATACGCTCGCCAGATTTTCCTTCTTGAAACAAGCGCCTAACGGTCCTGTCGTCGGTTGTCGAGCCGCAAACAAGGCAAGTTGCAATAGCCCGGGCGACGGTTCCTTTTTCTGGATTAAAATCTTTGGGGAACGGCTCGTTTTGCCCAACAATTTTAAATTCAACACGCCCATTTTCAACATAAGGTCGTAGAGCAACTTTTTTATTTTCCTTCTTTGCAAGCCAGAATTGACGCATTAAAGGTATTTCCGCCCCACAAGCAGGATTTTGGCAAGGAATAGTTCGGGCCCAAATATAACCGACTGGAATTGAACCATCGGGGTCGGAAGGATAAAATTTCCCAATCTCCTTTCTAGCTTCGTTTAAAACGAATTCGCCCCAGCGAGATAAATCTTCGACTAAAATATTGTCGACTTTTTTTATTTTGCTTTCTTTAATACCAAAACTTTCCTCTTCAACAAGAACTTCGCCGGGTTTTCCAAATTTTTGAGGATATTCAAGTGTGCATTTTAAAATTAAAACAGCAACAGGATTGTAGTCGCCCGTGTAAGTTTCGAGCCCAAGCCTTAAACATTCAAGAGGAATCGAACCACCGCCACCAAAAGGGTCTAGGACACGAAGAGTTCTTCCATCATTGGCTTTTTTAATATTTTCCCGTGCTTTGTTTATAATGTGCGGGTTCGAAGTATTTTCCCACTTCGAAAGTTCTATGATAAAGTTACGCGTATTGTTCCAAGCAAGTTTATCTTCGGGTGGAGGAATAAGGGCTGCATAACTGGTTGCACGCGAAGAAGCCAAGGGGCGGCGTGCCCACCAAATGTGCAAAGTCGAGATATGGCCGTGGCGAATGTTCTTTTCGCGAGCAGATTGCTCGCTTACTTCCTTAACTGGAAAACTAACTTCGATGAAACTTTTTTTAAAATTTTCCATAACCTTGTTTTTTTGTTTAAAATAAATTTATTAAAGAATTATTACAAGTCTTTTCCATAGACTTTTGATTTGCCAAAAATTAATTCTTTAGACTGTTGCGCCGCTACGAAAGCCGATTTCGCTTCGTCGAGTGATGGGGAATAAAATTCATCTTGATATCTGACTTCAGTTGCGTCAGTGGTTAAATCCAAGTTCATCAAGAATAAGAATTCGAAATCTTTGTCGATATTTGTGCAGAGTTTTATTAAATATTCAAGTTTGTGGAATTTGTGTAAATCCTTCTTGCGGTGGACTAAAAAAGCTTTTAAAAAATCTTCGACAGCTTGTTGGCAATGGAAACACAAGCCATTAGCAATAATTTCATCTTCGGGCGAGATCAAAAGTTGTTCGGCAGTTTTGAGGTCGTTCAACCATTCTTTTAACAATTTGTTTGTTTCAATATCAATCATAAAACTATGCCTTCTTTTATAGCAGTTCTAATTACGCTTCCTACGACATCTTTCCTCTGTTCTACTTCTTGTTTCGATTTTAACAAAACATCTACTGGGATAAGTTTTTCGGCAAGTTCCTTTCGTATTTGGTGTGCAATTTCTAATAGCATTTTTCTTGTTAAATCTTCTTCTGTAACGACAAGTATATCCCAATCACTTTCGAAGCTAAAGTTGCCACGAGCACGAGAACCGAAAAGAAAGATTTTCGAAATTCTGATGTTTTTTTGTTCAAACAGTTTTTGTATTGTTTCTTTAATAGTCTTTTCCATAGTAAGTTTGAACTCTGGAGTTACTAGTTTTTTGGAATCAAACTTTTGTCCCTTTGGATTTCCATTCATCATTCGAAATTACAAATCTAACAATTTCGGAGATTTCCTTGAAAATTAATTTCTCAGTAGGATTGTTAATAATGTATAGTGTTGGATTAACGAGGGCGTCCGAAACAACATAAAGCCAGTATTGATTTTTAAATCTCTTAGCTTTAATCCATTCGTTAGGGGTCAGAGCAATTTCGCCTTCGAAAGAACGAGCTTTGACTTCGATATAGCGAGTTTCTGTTTCTCCTATGGATTTGATATCATAACCAAGATTTTCTTTAGAAACATCTATGGGATTTCGGCCCTGGGATTTTTCGTATTGCATTGCTATTTCCATACCAATTTGTTCAACCTCTGTATCGTTTGCCATAAGTGTTGGGTTCAAAGGCAATACAAAAATAGCACCACGAAGGCGAGGGCTGGCAATTGAAAGACTACTTTCATATTTAATTTCTTCAATAAGGCTTTCTTTTGCTTTTTCGTAAGTTCCTTTTCTTTCTCTTAAATTTTGAATCTGAGATTCATAGTTCTTTTCTTTGGTCGAAGATTCCTCGTACACAGTAAGCGTTGCATCAAGTTCAGAAATAAGTAAGTCAAGCGATCGAATACCATACTTTTTCTTAATTTCTGCCTGGCGTTTCCTTTCGGAAAGGATTTCTTTTCTATAATTTTCAACAGTACTAAGTAAATAGGACAATGAACGTTTTTGAGAGGATTCATAGGAAATTGGGAAATTGGGAACAAAATTATTTGAATTCTCGAGCGGTTTTAAATCCCAGATAATTGTTGGAGGAATTTCTTGAGGTTCATTATTTTCATTCCCATCGTCGTAAACTGCGAAAATTCGTCTACCAGCAACATTATTTTTTCCATCCCTAATTTCAACTTCGAAAAACCAAACAATCCCATTCCACTTGTTCGAAGGGTCGAGAAAAACAGAACCTTGTTGCAAACTTCTGGAAAGATTTTTTTCGACCCATTCGAGTAAAGCCTCGAAAAGCGGATGACCAAATGAAATAAATTCAACATCGGGATTTTTAAAAGCAAGTTCTTTATCGAAAGTGGCTTTTGAATATTGCTTTAAAATACTTCCAAAACGAAGTTGAAAATCAAATCTATCCGCAATTAACCGAAGCTCGTAGGGTACCAAATCAATAGCAATGAAACCGTCCCTTGTGTACCTATATCTACCACCCAATTTATCGAAAGTAAGAGTGAAAAATCTTTCCAAATATTCTGGGTTAAGTCTTAACTCCTTAGCTTTTTCCCCGAGTTCTTTTATTCTAGTGTAATCAATAAATTTTGTAGCTAAGCTTTCGCCTAAAACTTCTTTTAATTTACTTTTATAATTCTCGTCGATAGGAAAATCAATTTCTTTAATGATATCATCCAAACTTCGTGTTTGAGCAATTGCTTCGACAATTAGTTCATAAAGTCTTTTCCCATAAAATACATCGCCAATTACATCAAAAACTTTATCTGTGCCCAAAGAATTCCTGATTTCTTCCAATTTATCGAACATTTTAGAAAGGATTTCACCTTCTAAAGTATCACTTGCAATTAGATTGAAAATATGGACATCCTTTTGTTGACCATATCTATGAATTCTACCCATTCGTTGTTCCAAGCGGTTTGGATTCCAAGGAATATCGTAGTTTATCATCAGATGACAAAATTGAAGATTAATACCCTCGCCAGCGGCTTCTGTTGCAACCATAACTTGAGAATTATGCTTAAATTCTTTTTCTGCTGCAATTCTATCTTCGAGTTTCATCCCGCCGTGTATGAAACAAACTGAATATCCCCAACTTCGAACTTTTTTAACAAGATATTCCATAGTATCTCTGGATTCAGTGAAAATAAGGATTTTAGGATTTCCGTTCATTTCCTTAATTTTTTCTAAACCTTGGCTAATTACAACCTTTAATTCTGAAAGTTTTTTTTCAGATTCTTCGCTAAGAATTTTATCAGCAAGCGAAATCAATTCAACGAGTGTGTTTATCTCTTTGGATAATTCTTCTTTCGTTTTGGCTAGGGAAATTGTTTCCCATTTACTTTCTTCTTTCCAGCGTTCTTCTTCATCTAAGTCTTCAATTTCGTCAAAATTATTAACTTGTAATCGCTTCGATTCTTCGGAATATTGAAGAAGTTCTTGAAGTTTATTCTTTCTGCGAGTAAGAGACTCTTTTAAAGCATAAGTGCTCGAAGCCATCCTTCTTTGTAAAATCAAAAGTGCAAAAGCAACGTTGCGATTTTTCTCTTTTTCAATAGCAAGATTGAATTGATTAACAACATATTCGGAAAGTTTGTTGTAAAGTAGTTTTTCTTCATCGGAAAGATAAAATTTTACTGTTTTTATGTAACGGTTGGTGAAAAGAGGTTTGCCATCGAAATCTTTCAAATCTTCCTTTAATCTTCTAATAAACAATGGATTGTCTTTGTTTTCAAGGGATTCTTCAATTAGTTCCTTATTAGAAAAAAAACCAGGATTAAGCAAATCTAAAAATAATCGAAAATTCTCTGGATCGCCTTTATGTGGTGTTGCCGTAAGGAATAAAAGGTGGTTCGATGTTTTCGATAAAATTTCCCCAAGTTTGTATCTTTCGGTCTTTTCTAATTTATCTCCATACTTATAGGCAGCCATTTTGTGTGCTTCGTCGACTACGCACAAATCCCAATGAACAGAATTCAATGTACGCATTATGTCTTCTTGCTTAGCAAAATCAATTGAAGTAATTACTTGATATTCTTTTTCCCAAGGATTAATCCCGTAATGTGACTCGAAGATACTTCTGTCCAAAACGATAAATACTTCGTTAAATTTTTCTTTCATTTCCCTCCGCCATTGATCTTTGAGATGACCTGGAACAACAATAAGTATACGAGAAGCAAGTTTACGCAGTTTAAGCTCTTTAATAATTAAGCCCGTCATAATGGTTTTACCAGCTCCAGGGTCGTCAGCAATTAGGAAACGAATTTTTGGCAATTTTAGAATGTAACTATAAACTGCTTCAAGTTGAAAAGGAAGTGGATCAATCTTTGAAACATTCACTGCCAGCAAAGGGTCGAATAATGAAGCATTCGAATACCTAATAGACTCAATGGATAAAAATGCATCGAGTCCGCTCCCACTAAAATCAAGCACTGCTTCCTTAATAGTAAGACTTTTCAAATCCTCTTCGGAAAATAATCTATCAACGGGGGCATTTGAGTAAATTGTATACCCAAATATTTGGGTAAAGTTGGAAATCATTTCAACTCTTTTAATCATCACAGGCTCGGTCCAAAAAGGACCTTCAATTATTAAACCTTCCTTTAAAAGAATTGGATAATTACAAGTATTCATAGCAAAATTAACTTTATGAAACAACTCAAACAATGTTATTATTTACAAAATATTAAAATAATAAACTGAATAAGATACTAATAAAAAAATTTTTTTAAGACTAATTTTTATTTTTAATAAAACTTCCTAATCTTTTAAACAATTCAATAGAAATGACAAAATAAGACCGTTCATTTCTTTCTATATACATTTTAAAGAAAAATCATTATTTGAATTTGCTTGTTCTAAAACTATTTCTTATGTCTATTAGCATTATGCCTTTTTGGCTAAAAAACAGAGAATTATATCTAAGGACATTTTTGGTACATAAAAAATTTACTTTTTACTCACTGGTGTTTCTATTGTGATTTGTACAGTTCGGCAATAACTTCTTCCTTGTGGTATATCATTATCGAAAAGTAAAATCTCGTTTCCAACTGCATTGAGCGAAACTTGAGTATCTGGTAGCCCAAGAAAATTCTTAACAGCAAGACAGCGTCTTAAAGCAAGTTCTTTGTTATATGTTGCTTCACCAATTTTATCTGTATACCCAGAGATAATCACTTTGGAATTAGGGAAAATCTTTTTTTTGATTTCATTTAGTATTGGAATGTGTTGGGGAAGTATTTCAGCCTTATCAAAATCAAAAACTATTAGCGAAAACCTTTCTATTTTTTTGTCGCCTAGTAATTCTTCTCGTTTCTTTTTTATAGTCTTCTGTTCTATTTTAATACTGAGGTTCGAAACACTTTTTTGGTCCAAGATATCTACCACACTGAAGCTTATTTTCACTGGTTCTTCCAGTCTCGGAATTGGCTCTTCTTCAACATTCCAAGTTATTTTCGAAGGAAAATCGGAGGCATTAAACTCACGCAATATTTTACCACCTTGCTGAATACTCAAATTCCAACCCTTAATTGGTGAATCGGAAATTATTGAAGGGAAAAGTTCAACAATCGGTGGGTTCGATGTCCTTTGAATTTGTGACAAACGTACAGGTTTCAGGATTGACCAGTCTTTCGATACGATCTCAACTCTTTGGTTCTCCTCAATTCCCTCTGGAATCGTAGGATTTGTCATTTTTTCGGGTAGGTTCCTTACTCGAATGGTTATTCTCTTAGGGTCTATATCCCAAACATTTACTAAATAATCTCGTACTGCTTCTACTCTTTTCCTAGAAAGTTCTAAATTATTGGCTTCTACCCCAGTATTACTATTGCATCCAATCAAAACTATATTTTCTTTGGAATTTTTTTTCAATCTACTTCCAACAATATTCAGCAAATTGTCATAAATTCTTAATGTATTCCAAGATAAGGAATTTTCATCAAAATTTTTTGCCTCATTCTTCGAAAACAATACCATATTTGTTTTATTTAGGTCCCATTCCCCGGTTGGGAAGTAAATATGTGGAAGCAATGGGAACATTTCTTCGGTCTCTATCTCTTCAATAATCAATGTAGGATTTTCCTGAAGTTCACCTGTTCTAGATTTTCCAATTGCTTTAATGTCGGTAACTAATTGTGAAATCTTAGGAACCTCTCGTTTATATTTCTCACTAATAATAGTAGTAAACAAGTAACCATCGGCTATTCTCTCCTTTTTTGTTTCTAAAATTTTTGTTTCCACCAAAGCAATTCTTTCGCTTTTCAAACCAAGAACTGCAACTAAAGAAGTATCTCGATAATATGTTGTATCATAGTAATTTCTAATTTCTGGGGGTGGATACACGGGGAACCTTGCGGAAAAACCAAAATTTAAATAAGATAATTTCCATTCTACATTTGAGATGTTTTGAATTGGGATTGCATAGCGAATCTCTGGGGAAATGAAAGCATCCTTGAATAAAATAATATCATATGAAAAACCAATTGTTGGGCGAATTTGAAATTTTTTTACTTCTGGTATATCAAGGTCGAAATATTCATTTCGCTCCTTTTTTCCATCAATAAAAACAATATTCTCTGGGGATACAATTACTTCCTTTTGATTTACCTTTGTTAGTATGAAATTAGAAAAATTAATACCTAAATTGAGCCAAAATCTGTCGTATAAATTATACATACCCACTGGTTCTAGGTAAATTCCAAGGATTTTTGGATTAAGCAAATGTTCAACCGTCACTGGAACAAGAATTATTTTTGTAGGGTCATCAACATATTTGACAGATGTATTCCCAATAAATTCCTTTTCCTTAAAGGTAACACCTTCGGAATTAAAACCTGCTCGCAATCTTATAGCAAAATCTTTTAAAAAATCCTTTTGCAAAATTAATGCAATATTCCACCCAAGACCAAGAGTATTTGTATATTTTGGACAGCAGTTAGGAATATTTTCCAACTTATTAAAATCAACAAAGTGAATGTTCAAACCCAAATTCAATTCTGCTCCATAATGAAATATTGGCTCTAATTTGCTTTGGGACTGTAAATCGAATATTGATAAAAAGATAAACAGAAATACTACTTTAAATTTTTTCATTACTACTTGATGAAAATTGTTTTTAATACCACCCTCTCAAATGAATTATATACTTGAACTAAAATTACTCCAGTTGGTAAAATTGACGAAGGTATATGAATTTCTTTTCTATCGCTAATATAAAAATTGTAATTAAAACTTTCAAAAAACAGCAAATTACCCATAATATCATATAATCTAAGATAATATACATCTTGGTAATTGGAAAGTATGAAAATTGTTATTCCACTTTCATTTTCATAAAGATTTACTAAAAAAGAGTTTTGAGGACGGACAAGTCTTTTACCACCTTCGTTACAAATGATGGTTTTAATTGACCCGGGAAGCAATGAGGTATTGCGAACGTAACCAGGTTGTTCCCAAACGCAATCATAAAGATTTACAACAGAGAAATCTGTATCGGAAATTAAGGGTATTCCAATAATATTTACAAAATTCTTCTCATTTCCAGAAATGGTCAGTGAATCAAACCTTAATGTTAATTCTCGGTTGAAGTTTTGGATTTTATCTGAAACAATCTTTCCATTGCTAACACTTGTTGGATGAAAGATATTCCAGAAAAATGAAATTTTAAACTCGAAAGCACGGACAGAAATTTGCTTCGTAGTATCTTCGATTTTTATGTAAAGCGGAATGTTTCCAATTTCAGTTTTTGGGTCCATTAAGACATCACCTGCCCGGATAATAACATCTTGCGGTGGAACTCCAAAACCTTTTAAAACCAATCTAATAGTGTCCAAGCAATCAGGATATTGTACAACAACAAATAAGGTGTCTACAATACTTCCTTCTTTATCTGGCTTTAGATTAACTTTAAATTGGGGACTAAGATTAATTGGAACTACAATATTCTTCTGTAAATCCGTACTAAAAACAGTAGTCTTTTTTGCAAAAAAGTAATCTTTGATAATAGTTTGGGAACCATAATTTCTTAAAGTAACAATTTCATCTTTTAAAATACCAATTGGAACAAAACCAAAATCGAGTTCGGAGAAATCAAATTTAATAAACCTTTTAGGTTTTGCTTTTAAAAGAATGTTAACTTCTTGTGTCTTATTATTAATATACACATAAAGTCTAAGAAAAGCCAAATACTCTCTTTCATCCTTAGCACCATAGAAAACTATTTTCAAAATTCGTGAACTATCTACAGCAAATGGGAACTGTGTTATCAGAAAGAAATTACTTGAATCTTTTCCAAGAACCTTTGCGGAATCAACTCGGAAAGGTATTGTACCTAGATTTTGAATATTAGTAGAAATTGTGTCGGATGAACAAAAAACTACCTCACCAAAATCTAATGTATCGAGAACATAAAATTTTCCAGTGGTACCTCGACCTCGTAAATAAACCCATTGCGTATCGGGACAAGGTTGGAAATACACAATTCGCATTGAATCAAAAATTTCTCCTTCGCGGTCAGGTCTAAAGGTAAAAACAATTTCAACAGTGTCTTTGGGGTAAACAATTGCAACAGAAGGAGATGGCTCGAATACAGATTTGTTTCCTTCGAAATCCCTAACTCGCTGGGGTTCAAAGTAAGTACCTTTATTAATTAACTTCAACCTTCTTGTTTTAAAATCACCAACCTGACAAATTCCAAAATCGAGTGTATCGGGAACCAAATCCACATTCAAATTTTCCTGAAAAGCAGAAAATTTTATTCTGATAATTGGGTTGTTAACATCATTGCTTTCAATAACCAATTCTGCTGTTTTTAACCCTGTTGGAGAACCCTTTATACCAACAAATTTTACAACACAACTATCAATAGAATTTGGTGGAATAACATTAGTGGATAATGAATTTGATAAAATAAAATGTTCTGGATTGTATGTTTGCCGTAATTCTACTTTTCGAATGATTAGATTTGTCGAGCCTTTATTGTATATGTATATCACCGTATCTTTGGATTTACAATATGGGAATAAACCAATGTATACTGAATCGATATTTGCAAAAATCTTTGCATTTGTTCCAAAGCCGTGAAGTTCGAAATAAATAGTATCTGGGCAATCATTATTAGAATTTGATATTAACTTTATTAATTCTTTAAATTCACCTTCCTTGTCTGGAATAAACTCGTAAACGAATACTATCGTATCTCCGGGTCTAAGATAGGTTGGAATAGTTGGTATACTCTCTAAAAAGATGAAATTATTTGTGCTTGGAGGTTCTTTGTCAAAATAACTCGTCCCCGTACCATTATTGACGACAAATACCTTCGTAGTGTCTTTCTCGCCAATCTGAACAAACCCAAAATAGGTTCCACCAATGACTGTTGCTTTACTTTTAACAGCTTTGTATGCAACAACAACGCTATCCTTGTATTCACATTCATTATAATGATAAACAAATGTTGAAGTATGTTTTCCTTCTGTTATTGGAGTACAAATTATCTTGTTTTCAAAATTATTATCAATGTCCAACAAAGTATTTTGGGAAAATAAGAGGTGAAAATCTCCATTCCCATTTTTGTCTACATTTTTTAAACTTAAAGGAGTATTTCCAATATTGTGAATAAAAAAAGTTGCAGTAAATGTATCCCCTACACAAATTTCTCCTAAATCAATTGTGTCGACACTAGTAGAATTATAAATGAACTCAGTTCTTGCATTAATTAACCGATACTTAATATATAGCTTCTTTTGTAACTGCGGGCAATCCTCTGGATAAACCAAAATGGAATCTAAGAAAACACCATATTTATTAGCATTAACAATAATATCCAATGTGTCGTTAAAATTGGAACCTAAGTATGCATTTTTAGAATTCAAAGTGATGTTAACTGGATTAAACGAATATTTAAACGAAAGAGGAAAAACACTTTGATTTTGAAGTAAGATTACTGTATCAAGTGAATTAATTGCACACAAGTCTCCAAAATTCAAAGTATCAATTAGCGAAAGTTTACTCTTTTCAATAAAAGCAAACTTATATTGAAACAATTCTATTCTTATTTGAATACCCCAAGGATTTTGGCTCCACTCATCATCCGAGTGCTCTATTAGTAAACTATCATATATTAAATCGGAACCAATGTTTCCTGTTGAGATATACCTAATGTAAAACTTTACTGAATCGCTAGGTTTTACGACAATATCACCTTTTGGGAAAATTAGTTCACAACCTGAATTTTCTTTAAATCTTGCACGTGAAAAATAAACTACTAAATCCCCATCCCCAATATTTTTAATATAACCTGAATCTAAGTAGACTTTTCCCGGGCAATCGTAAACGAATAAACTAATTTTTTTGTTACCAGCACAAATTCCTTGAGGTATTCTGTATAAAATATTCATTGCAGATTGAGAAAGAATATATCGGGGTTGATATTTAAATGTATCTGGAATTGAAAAACCAATGTCTTGAATAGCACAAAGATAAAATAACTTACTTGTGTCGGGTAGAATTAGTTGAGAATTCCAAACATTTTGATTTACAAACCCAGTTACAGTTTTAATAAGGTTCCAATCAGAATTGCTCGACTTTACAAAAATTAAAACATTGTCTGAACTTTGATTCTTACTCCCAGTAAGATTAAATCTTCTTTTTACAAAAGTTGTTGTGTCTGTGGAAAGCCCTATATAAACAGAAGGATTTGTATGAGAATATGTAATATTAGAAAATGAAGGAGCATCTACACGAAAGTAACCTCGTCCACCTCCATTACCACCAAGAGCAGATAGGTTCAAGTTTTGAGCGACTTCCTTAGAGCAAATGGATATGGACCCACCAGAACCTCCCCCACCCGCACCGTAACTGCTTTGTCCACCATTTGCTCCATTTGCTAAAACGGACAAATTCTCTATTCTTTTAGCATAAATGCGGATGGCACCACCACCTCCGCCTCCACTTCCAGAACATACATTTAACCCACTTGGATTCCCACTTGCACCTCCACTTCCACCGGCAATTGGTATAATCATAGGGTTTCCGTGTGTCTTTCCCCCATTTGAATAATTCGATGGTTCATTCTGACCATCAGTTGCAAAACCACCCGAGCCGCCCATTCTATTATTAATTGACCCAGTTCCTCCACCATAACCTCCGGGATAATTCCAATTGCTCTGGTCCCCCGAACCAATTCCCGACTTTCCAAAAGGATGTCCAGTTCCGCCCCCGGATGCTTCCCACCCACCCGGATTAGCAGGGGGAAGAACCCCATTTAAACTTTTACCAGAATCACCAGTTCCAGAACCTAAATTTTTATAGGAACCATTACCACTTAGGAAATAATTTACTCCACCCTTTCCCCCGGGTGTAAATCCATTACCACCATCCTCCCCGGGGTTTCCACTGATATTGTCACAAAATCTTCCGCCACCTCCTCCACCACCAGGGCCAGCATTTTGTATTCTGAATTCACCAGCACTTACATTAATTCTACTATTTACTCCTTGCCCAACAATGTTATTGGTCGAAAGAATAATAAAAGGTAAATACGAACGATTCTTCAATGGGTAAGTAATAGAGTTATCAAGAAAAACTTTATATTCAAGATTAGAGAGAGATAAATTATCGACAAGTAATGCCCCACTTGGGGAACGACGTCCCAGTTGCCCAGTACCAAAAACTTGATTACTTTGCAATAAATTTCCAAAAGAATAAGGTTTAACTATATAAAATGTATCAGGATTAGATAAAACCCCATTTACTTCTACTCGAAAAGGAATTCTAAATTTAGGATCCAAAAGTGGCCAATCAGAACTATTAGGAACATCGAGATTTGGACTAACAAAAAAATAAGTGGATAGTAAACGGCCAAACCAGGTAATTACTAATGGCCCAACAACAACTTTTTGAGAATCTTCGGACCTATCAAAAACTATACGCACCCGTCCATTATTGTTATAATAAATAGTATCTAAACCAAAATTGTAAAATGCGTCGGTAGGAGCTACAATCTCTACATAAGTTCCAAATCCTGGGGTGCCAATGTCAGGTATAATATATGAGATTTTTGGTTGGGCAAAAATTGATATTACTGATAATAATAAGAAAAAAGGAAAAAGAAAAAAATTAGATATACCTTTCATAAATACATCAAATATTGAAAGACTAATATAAAAATTTTCATCTGAAAATTTATAACAACAAAATTATACAAATGTAAAATACAAAAGATTAAGGGAAAAATTTGTGGGGAAAAAATAAAAAATATTTAAACTTTTTTTTAAATTTGCTTTTGTAGTTCTTTTAGTAAAATGAATAATTGGTTATTTGAACTATGAGTTTTGTAGAGTTTATTTTATTTCAAACTTTGGGGAGGTATTTATGAAAAGAATTTCTTCAATCTTATCACTATCCCTCGCACTGTTTTTCGTTTTGTTAACTTCTTGTACTGGTCCTGAAGGTCCTGCTGGTCCCCCGGGAAAAGACGGAAAAGACGGCGCCCCGGGAACAGCTGTCTGCGGTGTTTGCCATGAATCTTCATCATTTTTGCTTGCAAAGCAACTCCAATTTCACAACTCTCTTCACTTTACTGGCGAAGCCTTCGCAACTGCTAATAGAACCACTTGTGCAACTTGCCATACTCACGAAGGATTTCGCGAATCGCTCACAACAAATCTTGATACAGCCCTTGCCCCAATTCCTCACCCAACTGGGGTAAATTGCAGAACTTGCCATAACATTCACACAAAATATGATACAACCGACTATGCTTTGACTTACACTGCTCCAGTGAAGTTCCGACACGGTGGACAAACCGTAGACTTTGGTACAGGTAATTTATGTGCAAAATGTCATCAAGCAAGGATTGTTTCCCCAATGCCAGCAGTTGGTGGGGATAGCATCACAATTTCAAACTTCCGATGGGGTCCACATTATAGTATGAATGCAAACATTTTAGCTGGTGTAGGTGGATACGAAATTCAAGGTCCTAATCCTTACCCAACATCAAATCCTCATAAAACACAGATTAAAGATGGTTGCATTTCTTGCCATATGGCACGACCCTACGGCACTTTTGCTGGTGGGCATACATTCAAAATGACTTATGAATCTGGTGGACAAGAATTCGAACACGTAGTGTCTTGTGCACAAAGCAATTGCCATCCGGGTGCCACAAAGTTTGATATTGACGGTAAAGTGAAAGAAATCAAGGACCTCATCTCTCAACTTCGACAAAAACTAATTGATAAAGGACTTCTTGATGTTTCGAGAAATACTACTGGAAACGATGTTCTAAATGAATATATTATGCTACCCGGAAATAAACCGAAAAAGTTCTCATCTTTGGAAGCTGGTGCTGTTCTTAATTACTTACTCGTAGCCAAAGACAGAAGTTACGGCATTCACAATTATAAATATACAAAGGCATTGCTAGTAAATACTCTTAACGCATTACAATAACAAATCCTTTGAATTGAGATATGAAAAGGTTAACACTTTCAATAATTGTGATTTTAGTTTTTCTGGGGTGCGAGATTTTCTCGCGCCCCCAGTATTCAATATTGCAAACCTACGGAACAAAATGTAGCGCTTGTCACGTAAATGTTCAAGGCGGTGGTGCTCGCACTGTTCCTGGTTGGTTATCAAGAAAAGATATTTCCTTAATCGACCCAAATTGGATTGGTTTGAAAAAATTCTTCGAAAACTTACTTGCAAGAAATTCTTACTTCGATGACAAACTAGTTTTCGGCTTCGATGCCCGTTGGCAAACTGCAAGGTGGCCCTCGGGAATTGCTAGTAGTAAGCGAGATTATATGATAATGCAGTTAAATCCCTATCTGATCATTCAACCCACAAATTGGTTGTTTTTTGAGGGGACATATAATCTTGCTTATGAAATCGAAAAAGATAAGCGTTACCCCGCACAACAACCCTATTCATTTAGTATTTATCTTAAACCTTTTGAAAATTTACCATCATTGCGGCTAGGATATTTCTTGCCCCCAATGGGCCAGAAATGGGACGACCACACTATGTTTGTTCGCTATGCAGTAGCATATAGAGGAAAACATCCCGTAGTACCACACGATTATGCAGAATGGGGTGCTCAAATCGATTATGAAAACATTTCTTGGTTAAGTCTTTCGGCAGGGGTATTTTCCGGAAAAAATCTAAGCACACTTAAAATACCCAAAATAGTTAATGGAAAAGACACTTCGGTCCAATTAGTAAAAGATAATTCTCTTGGATTTGCTGCTAGAGGGATGGTTTCCCCACCAGAAATTATTAAAGGCTTAACTTCCTATTGTGGTGGAACTTTTTATTTGAACGACGATTACTACGTTTCGAGTGTATTCCTGGGTCTTGGCTTACCGGATAGATTTTCTTTAATAGGCGAATATGCTAGGACGCAAAAGAAAGATTCGAGACTTTCCTTATCTTTTTCAACAGAATTGACATATCAAGTTACTGAAAGCCTTTTACCTTTCATCCGTGCTGAACGTTCAATCTTAAAAGATAAAAACCAAAACAAACCTGTGTATGCAACGAACTTAGTATTTGGTTCCCATATTATTCTTTTACCTTCATTGGATTTGCTAATAGAATACCGAATTTTAGATAGAGAACAACTCGAAGGCTATTTTTCTCAATGGGCTATCCAAATTCACTTATATTATTAGGTGGAGGAGAAATATGGATGTAAATAAAAAAGAACAAGTAACAACCAGAAGAGATTTTTTAAGGTATGTAGGTTCCTTTTTTGCCACTGGATTGGTTATTACTACAGTTTATCCGATTCTTACCTCTTGTGAAAAAGACGAAAGTTTACCCGCTCCACCACCAGGCTCAAACGTTACTATTGATTTAAAAGCCCATCCAGAGCTCAATAACATTCCAAGCATCAAAAAAATTAATATTCAAACACCAGTAAGTCTGACCATTATCATTAAAAGAATTAGCCAAACTAACTTTCTTGGCTTTTCAAGTCTTTGCCCACATCAAGGAGTTGATTTGGAATTACCATCAAATCCGGATGGAAATCTCCACTGCCCAAGGCACAATGTTGATTTTTCTACTATGGAAACTAATAAAGGGGTGGTTGTATCCAATCCAAATGGTGTAAAACTTGGAAATTTGCCCACTTATCAAGTAGAATTTGACCCAAACAAAAATATTTTGACTATTAAATTGTCTTAAATATTTCGATATGTTAAACTTAAAGGAAAAGAAATGGAACCATTAAAGAAATATGGAATACTTGCGGGAACACTTATACTTGTATTTAGTTTGTTCATCGTTGCACAAGAACCACCAAAAGAAGAAATAAAAATCGATGTTGAAAAGGCAAAGACCAAGTATTTGGAAGCGAAATGTAACCAATGTCACGCTCATTCTGATTTTGGTATTGAATCCAAAAATAAATCTCCCAATAACAAAGCCCCAGACTTTTCTAAAATTAAAATCGAATACGACAAGTCTTTCTTGATTAAATATCTCAACAAAGAAGAAGCAATAAACAACAAAAAGCATCCAGTTGCTTACAAAGGTAGCGAGGAAGATTTGGAACTATTAATGAGCTTTCTTCTGTTAAAAAAGGAACAGAATAATGAAAATAACAACAATTAATTTTTCTCTCAAAAATGAAAGGGGAACCATTTCGAAAATGGTTCCCTTTTTTTGTTTAACTTTAACTAAATCAGTATGAAAAGAATATATTTGATTTTGTTTTTGTTAATGCTAACTTTAAGTTTCAATAATTCACTATCTCAAGGGAAAAAGGTTGCCGATAATTCTCATTGCTTATCCTGTCACGACGACCCAACGATTACAATGACCAAGAATGGTAAAGAAATCTCCCTTGAAGTAAAGAAACATATTTATTCTAAGTCTGTTCATTCATTATTAAAATGTGAAAAATGTCATATTGGTTTTAATCCTGATGAAATTCCACATAAAGAAAATATTACACTAATAAACTGTTTGAGTTGCCACAGCAATGCTCCACAAACCCATAAATTCCACCCAACAATGAACAAAGCAAATGGAACGGGTGGAACCGAAGATGTTAATTGCAAGAATTGCCACGGATACCACGATGTACAATCCCCAAAATCACCTTCTTCCCCTTTACATTTTACAAATTCTACTAACTTTTGTGGAAAGTGTCATAAAAAAGAACGAGAAGACCACATAAAATCTCAACATTTTGTTGAGATAAATAAAAATAATCCCAATGCCCCAACTTGTATTTTTTGTCATCAAAAGCCAATTACAAGCGGAAATCGCCTTGAATTAGTTCAATTGAAATTAAACCAAGAGGAGTTGTGCCTAAGTTGTCACATTAACCAACAAGGAAATCAATTTGCAAAAGCACTTATAGATTATGATAAAAGTGTCCACGGAGCCGCACTTCGTCGGGGAAATCAGTTTGCTGCAATTTGCATCGATTGCCACGGCTCCCATAATTTACAAAAAGTAACTTCGCCAACCTCTAATATCAATCCTACAAAAGTCTCGGATGTATGTGGTAAATGTCACGTCGCCATCACCCAAGAGTATCATTCAAGCGTTCACGGTACTGAACTTTTAAAGGGAAATCCAGACGTTCCGGGTTGCACATATTGCCACGGTGAACATTCCATTGGTCCGATGGCAATAGTGGAAGAAAGAATTATTCAAAGAAACAGAATGAACTTCAACACATTAGTTTCAAATAAGATGGTTTTCTGTGTACGTTGCCACACGAACGATACTCTAATGTCAAAATATAAATTAAGTACTTTGGATAAAGCCCACGACTGGCTACCTAATTTACAGGTCCATTGGGAAACAGTTCGTTGTGTCGATTGCCACTCATCATACGAACCACCAAACCTTTCTCATAATATTCTGCCCCGTGATGCAACAGTCAAAAAGTGTGAAGAATGCCATTCAAAGAACTCAATTCTTATGACAAAGTTATATAAACACGAAAAAGCCCGTTCACGCGAAAAATATGGGTTTATTAATGGAACTATTTTAAGCGACGCTTATGTGATTGGCACAACCAGAAATGTTTATTTGGACTTTTTCAGCATTGTAATTTTTGGAATTGTAATTGTTTTTCTTCTAATTCACATTTTTCTAAGGTGGTATTTCCGCCCTTCAAAAGTCCCAGTTGTGAGTCAAGAACAAAAGCAAGAAGGTGAAGAGTAAGTTTTACAAATAATATTATCGACAAAATGAAAAAAATATACCTTTACCCTTTTTGGTTGCGATTGTGGCACTGGTCTAATGCTTTACTTTTTCTTCTATTAATCGCTTCTGGTTTAAGTCTCCACTATTCTGACCCTAAAACGGGTTTCATACCATTTCAAATTTCGATTATTATTCATAATGTCTGTGGAATCTTACTATCTTTAAATTATTTGTTTTTCATTATCAAAAGTATTATTTCAAAAAATTATAAGTATTACATTCCAAAGCTGAAGGGTCTTTGGGAAAGAATTTACATTCAACTTCGATATTATTTGTTAGGTATATTTATTGGAGAACATCATCCTTTTGAATCCGACAAAGAACAAAAGTTCAATCCTTTGCAGCAAATAACATACCTTTTCATAATGGCATTATTTATGCCATTAATTATTATTTCTGGTTGGTTACTGATGTTTCCAGAGTTAGCACCCGACGAATTTCTTGGTTTGGGTGGTATCTGGCCAATGGCGCTGCTGCACACAATTGTGGGCTTCATATTAAGTATATTTATGTTTGTCCATATCTACTTAGGAACCACTGGAAGCACTATTGGTGAACTCTACAAATCGATGATTACTGGATGGAAACTTGCATTTGAAGAGCCACACCAAATTCAACTTAAACCTAAAAAGCCTTATAAGAAGAAAAAACTATTGCCTGTCGTATTTTATAATCCAACATCACTTTCAGGAGCTCTTATTTCCATATTATCTTTTGTGATAATTGTTTTTTTAACTATCATAGAACTATTTACCGAGAACCCCAATCCATATCTTGGTATTGTCACATTTATTGTTTTGCCAACTTTTGTACTTTTAGGTATCGCATTAATAATTTTTGGGGCACTGAAAGAAAATAGAAGGTTACTTAGGTCGGGTGGCGCTAAGAAGGCGCTACCAGTTATCGATCTAAATAACCCACGTCACCAAGTTGCCACAATAGTATTTTCGGTTAGTGGTTTATTATTGCTAATTTTTTCTACTTTTGGAACATTCAAAGCATATGAATATACAGATTCTGACCAGTTTTGCGGGGAAGTCTGCCATAAAGTTATGGAACCGGTGTATTTTTCCTATAAAGATTCTCCCCACTCAAGAGTTGGTTGTGTGAAATGCCACATTGGTCCAGGTGCTGACTGGTTTGTTCGTTCAAAGCTTTCTGGTGCATACCAAGTATATGCAACTATAATGGAAAAATATTCGAAACCAATTCCAACCCCAGTCGAGAATCTACGCCCATCGCAAGAAACCTGCGAACAGTGTCATTGGCCTAAGCATTTTTATTCCGAAAAAAATAAACGTTACGACTTTTTTACCTCTGACGAAAAAAATTCAGAATATCAAATCTCTATGTTAATAAAAGTTGGTGGTGGTAGCCCAGAAACTGGAAACAATGACGGCATTCATTGGCATATGTATCTTGCAAATGAAATTACCTATTGGGCTGCAGATAAAACCCGACAAATTATTCCTTGGGTTAAATCTCGCTCACTTATTACCGGAGAAGAAAATGTTTACATCGATACAACATATAAATTTGAATTCAAAACAAAAGTCCCTCCAAAAGAAGAACTGCGTAGGTTCGATTGTATCGATTGCCATAACAGACCATCCCACGTTTTCAAACAACCTAATCAAACTATTAACTATTATCTTTCTTCAGGCAAAATCGATAAAACCTTACCTTACATAAAAAATATAGGGGTACAGGTTTTAGAAAATTACGCCCGCTCTCGCAAAACTGCCTTCGAGAACATCAAAAATTATGTATATGGTTTTTATAAACAATATTATCCGGAAGTATTAATTCAAAAAGAGAAAGAAATTGAAAAAGCAGTTCACGAACTTTACAATATTTATATGCGGAATTACTTTCCCGATATGAAAGCGAATTGGAAAAACTACCCAGTGAATATTGGGCACCTCTACAGCCCGGGTTGTTTCAGATGTCACGACGGAAAGCACGTTAGCCCTACAACTGGTAAAGTCATTACTAATGATTGCAATGCTTGTCATATAATTAATTATCAAAAACCACCAAGCGGCGAAGTATTTGTATCATCCCAAGGATTAGAATTTATACACCCAGGTGGTATAGAAAAACTTTCTCAAAAACAACAATGTTATATTTGCCACGGTGCCCAAGGGCAACAACAAATCTTTATGCCAAAGATTTCTACTGCAAGCAAATAATTTGTAATTTTGTTTTTTTTATTAATGATATGGAACTTAGGGGGGGAATTAATTCTTTTTTAAATTATTGCCAAAATCAAAAAAAATTCTCTGAAAATACTTTAAAAACCTATAAAATAGCACTACACCAATTTCAGGATTTATTAATTTCAGAAATTGGATATGATATGCCTCTAAATGAGTTAAAAGAAACTCATATAAAGCGTTTTATATCATATTTGCACTACCAAAACTTATCAAAAAAGTCTATAAAATTGAAACTTTCATCGATAAAATCTTTTTTTAAATACCTATACAAAAACGATATCATTAGCTACGACCCTGCAAAACTTGTTTTCCTTCCAAAAGTCGAAAAAAATATTCCATCTTTTCTAACATTAGATGAAGTAAAAAACATTCTCGATAAGTTAGAACCAAGCACGCCAATAAATTCTCGCAACATAGCATTAATTGAATTGTTATATGGAACAGGATTGAGAATTTCTGAGGCTCTTCAATTAAAAACCTATTCAATTACCGAAAAAACAAAATCAATCAAAGTGTTCGGTAAGGGGAAGAAAGAAAGAATCGTACCTATTGGTTCAAAAGCGAAAGAAGCTGTTTTACGCTATTTGAAAAAAAGGACCGAAATTCCTAACTCCGATAAAACAAACTTCCTTTTCGTTACAAAATCCGGAAGACCACTTACTTCTACTGACGCTTATAGAATAATTAATTCAATTCTCATAAAACATACATCTGCTCCTCAAAAAAGTCCTCATACACTTCGACATACCTTTGCAACCCATCTTTTGGATAGAGGTGCAGATATTCGAACTGTAAGCGAAATGCTTGGGCACTCTTCTCTTTCTTCAACACAAGTTTATACCCACGTTTCCATTCAAAAAATTATCGAAGAATACAAAAAATCGCACCCCAAAGCCTAATCCTAAACAAGTATTAGTCTCTCCCATTTTTACTTCTATAACTTTTTCTTGTGTGAAAATTTTCCAAAAAAGCTTCCCCAGAAGAAAATTTTTACCTCTTTAAAATACAATTGAATTAAATATTTATTTTTATATTTCAAACAGTTTCTAGTACTTCAACAGAAATTTCGACTAACTTCGTTAATGATTAACATTCTAGAAAACATAAGTAAATGCAATCTGACCCCTAATGTTGGTTACTCCTTTTGGGTCCGTAACTTTGCCTTTATCGTTTCTATCAACCTTCCCAAATCTAGCGACCATTGTTTCAATTTCGCAAGCAACTTTCACTTTTCCAAAAGTAAATTGAACACGGGGTGAAACTCTCAGCAAATCCAAGGCATCTTCGTTCCTACCGTAAAAGATTTGGTAATTTTCTTTTGTACCTAAGTTTTTTGTGTAACCTCCAAAAAGCCCAAATTCGATTTCCTTGCCATAAGATATATCAGCCCATATACTTAAATTCCTATTTGGTGTATATCCCCACTTATCCAATGCAGTATCTTTTAAATCTTTTATTGGGAAAGACCCGTATCCCCCAAGCATAACCATTTCTGCAAGATTTTCCCCAAGAACCCCTTCCGTTTTAAAAGTAAAGCTTCCTATGGCAAATTTCAGAAAACCAATAAAAGATAATCCCTCTACTTTTTCATTAGTGGTATAATTATTAACCGTTTTAATTCTTGGTGCAAGTCGTTTGAAATCCACCCCTGCTCCAATTAAAGAATTGTCAAGAAAATTAACTTGCAATTGGGCATTAAGATTTGGAATTACTGCATTTCTTAAATAAACAGTTGAATTCCCTTCTGGCCCGGGACTTTGGAAATCTCTTTGTGATGAAGCAGTGAAGATAAGTTTAAGAAAATCTAATTTAGTTGTAAATCGAAGTTGGGGAGAGCGAATAAACGGTTGGAAGGGTGCACCAGTATTGAAACCAATCGTTCCGGGATAACACTCCACAACAAACATTGGATGCCAAAACTGCCCTGCAAGAAATTCAAAATTCTCCCAAGTGAACTTCAAAAATGCGTGACGAAGTCTAAGTGTATTGATTGTTGCATCGGTAGAGCCAAAAAATTCAGTTTCAAAGTAAGCCATCGACTTGGCTCCAAGGACATCAGGACCGGTAATTGTTCCAGCAAGTCTTGTTTGAATTGAAAGAATATTGAGATTAGCTTTGGCATTCAAGTCTTTCTTATTTGCATCGAGAACTTCTTTCTTGGGAATAATCGAAAAGTGTCCTTCGCGAAGTTGGTCAATTTGCCTCGAATCAAAAAGGACATCTGTTTTTACATAGCCAGAAAGTCTAAGAGAAACCCCATCTGTTTGAGAGAAAGACTTAATGAAAATGAACAAAAAGGACCATAAGGCAAGTGTAAATATATGCCTCATAAAACCTCCTTATAAGAATTAATAAATGAATTGATTTTAGCAACAAACAATGAGATTGGAATTGAATGTATCCCATCATCTCCACTTTTCGCTCGAACTACAATACATTTTGGGTTATTTGGATGGAACTTATTGAAAAAATTATCGAGGCCACTATAAAATGCCAAAGTTGACTTTGAATATGCAGTAGCAATGTGAACAAGAGAAGTGTCGGGAGTAATAACCCTAAGGGCATTATTTACAACAGCAAAAATATCGAGAATTGTTCTAGAAAAAAATAAATTCAAGAATCGAAATTTTCCTTTTAAGTTTAAAGCCTTTATTGTATCATTTACATCGAATGTTAAGACAATTGGTATATCGGTAACAATTTCTGTAAAAATTTGATTTAATTCATACTCGGAGAAAGTTTTTTTGGAATTACTTGCAGAAATGTTAAAAACTATATAGGAATTTCTTTTTAAACCATTATCCAGCAAAAAAGACTCCAGATATTTTTTCGAATCCTCTGGATAAAATAGAACTGGTTTAGGAATATCATCCCTTGAAGATGGAATATCCAAATACTTAAAGGCTTGGAAAACTCTTTGAGTAAAGTGTAAATGTTCATTTTGTTCTGCATTAGGAATAGTAATGTCAAATGTTTTTTTGTTTGAATAATTTAAGCCAATTTTCACTTTTGCCCGAACAAGACGAGCAATAATCTGACTTTCAGTGGAATAATGGTCTTTTGGGTCCACATAGTAATCAAATTTGTTCTGTAAGAATGTAAGCAAATTATTAATTAATCTATGTGGTAATTTATTCCAAATGATAATTTCTGAAACATCTGGATGGTGTTTAACTACCAGATAATTCCTTCCACCGGCGATAAAATTTATTTTTGAACTCGGATACTTATTTTTAATTGCAGTAATAATTGGTGTAGTTAAAATCATATCACCATAAGTACCCAATTGTAAAATACATATATTCATTTCCCCTCGACTAAATCGCAAAACTTGGAAAAAACTGCCAGTGGGGAAATATCGGTATATGAATCCTCTTTAGATAGAATAGCTTTAAATCTCGTCTTGTAAGGGTACCAAGGCATACCATATTTTTCGCCAATAAACTGATAAAAAACAACAATGGGAATATTGAAAGCAGAGGCTAAATGAACAACCGATGTATCTGGCGAAACCAAAAAATCACATTCAGAAATCATTTCTGCAAATTCATCAAAATTTTGGTTTATTGGTGCAATATAGACGTTTTCAAGGGTTTGAAACTTTGATAATTCTTTTCTAAGCTCATATGTAGGAAAAATAATTATTTCAAACGGGTAATTAGAGATTATTAATCGAATAAGAGAATAAAAATTTTCTAAGCCCCAAAATTTAGATTTCGTAGAACCAGTAAGGACAACACCAACACGCTTTTCACCTTTCTTAATCAATTTGTTTGTATTTTCCTTTACTGGATATTCCAAGTTTTTTTGTACTTTTTCTATTTCAATTCCAAATGCGATAAGCAAAAAACAAATTCTATCGATGATGTGAAAGTCCATTTTGTTTGGTAAGAAAACTATGTGTGTATACACCTTTCTGTTTTCTTTATCGAAGCCGAGAGAAAATCGAGGTTTGATAAAATTAATAACGAAACTCGAAGTAAAAGAAGGATTATCGAACAAATCAATAACTAAATCATACTTTTGCCTTCTTAATTTATAAACTAATATTAATCCACTTATAATATTCTTTGGAAAACAAAAGACTTGGTCAACATAGTTAAGTATACAGCTTTTTGCGACTAAATTTCGATAACTCAAAAGAATATGTATCGTGGAAGTAGGAAGGTGGTTTCTTAAAGCACGTAAAAAAGGTACGGAAACCAATAAATCACCAATTCTATCCTGCCTTAAAATTAATATTTTTCGAACATTTGATGTAAAATCAACTTCTTGCCCATTTATGATTTTAGGTCGACAATTACAAAATGTTTTAAAAATCAATGGCTTAAAAATGCTTTTTACAAGAAGCTCGAACTTTTTGACAAAATAAAAAAAACGGCTATTTTGTCGAGACAAAATAGCCGAAAAGTAAAGAAAATCCAACACTTTATTCTACATCACTTATTTTTAGTCTTTTTGGAACAAGAACCCGACTTTTTATCCTTACAATCGTGCTTGGAATTTTTATCTTTACAACCTTCATCTTTATGTTCTGGTAAATCAATTTTTTTACCTTCTTCATAAACTGCTGCTTCGTATCCAATCTTTTTAATTGTGGCAATTAAATTATCTACGCTCGCTTTATCTGTATCGAACTTAATTAAAGCAATTTTTGTTGATAAATCCAAGGTCGCTTCTTGAACCCCATCTACCTTTTTCAAAGCCTTTTCAATTTTCGCTTTACAGCCTTCGCAATGTGCATTCGTCAATAGTTGAACTTCGCTATTCTTTGAAAACAAAAGTAAAGTTGAGATAAAGAAAACAAAAAGAGTTAGTGAAATATTTAACATAAACTTTTTCATAATTTTATTAAGATTAGTTTTACAAATCACAAAAATAAAAAAATTTTCGTAACTAATACTTAGATTTTATTAAATCAAGAACCTTTTCTAAAACTTGGTCTTTTGTTAAATTTTCTTTGTCTGTTCTTATTTTAACAGGAATATTTGGAGCTATACCCTTGCCATACATTTCATTACCATCACAATTTTTTACTTTGAACACACCAAAATACAAGGTTAAGCCACCGGGGAAAATTCTCGATGCCATTTCCATAGGATTTCCACCAGTAGAAGAACCAACTAAAATTCCAATCTTATTTTTCTTTGCAATATCAGCAATAACTTCACCAATACCAATCGTTCGCTCGTCAATTAAAAAATAAATTGCTTTTGGGTCAAAAAGTAATTTGCCAATAATTCTACACTTTACAATTTGTTTCGAGGTTCTTTGTTGAAAAGGAAAAGCAAAAATTGGTATTTCCCAAGTATTATATTCTAAAGTCTTTTGGGTGAACAAACTAAGAAATTGCTCACTTGTTAAAACGATTCCTCTTAAATCGAAAATAAAAGTTCCATTAAATTTTAGAGTATCAAGAATATCTTTCAATTCCTTTTCTGAAAGTCTTGTTAAATCTAAATAAACTATTCCTTTGTCCAAAAAATCAAAACTTGCTGGTCGTTCTTCCACCAAATCTCGACTTCGAGGAGGCTTGGATATGCTTACATTAATTATCCTACCATCGGCCTTTTTCAAAGTTAACAAAATTGAATCTATAGGAAAAAAATTCCTTGTATATGCTAAGGATTTTAGCATTTTCCATTCTTTAGTAGAAAAACTTACAAAATTGCCAACAGAGTCTAAAAAAACCTCGGTAGGTGTTGAGTTAATTTTCACTACTTCATCACCTATTTCAAAAGTCGAATTAGGTTCCCCAGTTTTTGTAATGAAGACTTTTTTATCAATTAGTTTCCACAAGAAAGGAAATGCTTTCTCTTTAGTTATTTCTGGATGAATAACCCTAACAAAATTATCTTTTATGTTGGATGTTAGCAACATTAATATATTAAGGAAATCAAATTGGTTCAATTTTCCTTTCGCAGTGTAACTTATTAATATTTTATTTAAAATACTCTTTAAAACTTGCTGAGTATCTTCAATAGGTTTAAAATATTCATTGAAATGAACCAAAAAATTCCAAACATCGATTACTAATGCAATCTGGGAGATTATCTCGTCCAAATCATAGTGACATTGAATGCTTTCGTATTTACCTTTATCAAAAGAAATATTATTCGCTTTTTTAATTGAAATAGAAATTGGTACCTCTATCTTTCCTCCATCGCTCAATTCAATGATAAAATTTTCATTTGGACTGGGGAAAGAAACTCTTGTTGCTGGGTCGGAAAATAGTAAAAGCGATTTTTCCCCTTCTTTCGACCTAACTTTACTTACAAAAGCAAAATAACCACTTTGCTTCGAGACATCAAGCAAACGCCAATTAAAAACAAGTAGTGTATCTTTTGATGTTTCAAAACTCGAATTTTGAAGTAAATTTGTATCGCTATCCGAAGGACCAAAATATGTATTGTCTACAAAAATTTCTCCTTCCCCAACAAGAATAATTGCTGGTTTTGCAAACACAGAATTTTCTGGCACTTTGCCTTTTAGTTCAAATTTTTTCCATTCACTGTTCGTAAGATTTTGAAATTCTTGGTAAAGATAACCTATCTGTTTGTTATCTATGTCATCAAAACGAACAGCCAAGACAAACTTAGAAGATAAATCTAATAAACGACCATTGACAAAAGCAGAAAAAACAAACTCTTTTTTCTTTATCTTCTCGACATTGATAACTTGTTGTACAATCCCTTGATACTTTCTTGTAGGATTTAAAATATTTACTTTTTTTGAAAAAATAAAAGGGTGGGGTTTTAGATTTGGATATCCCTGGTGCAGCCAAGAAATATACCCAGTGGAATCAAAATACTTTTCTTTGTTTGAAAAATTTTCTAAAAAATCGTAAAAAATGGATTTTATCTTTAAAGAAATCCTATCATTCGAATTGAAAATCTTTAAAATTGAATTATATAAGAAACATTCCCAATCAAAATTTTGTTCTGAAAGTGGATGGAAGTATCTTACCACCCCATAAACTTTTGCCAAATCAACAAGTTCATCAATTACCCTATTATCCCAAACAATTTCTTTTTGAAAAGTATCTTTCGTTGCAACAACTTCAAAAGAAGCGCTATCAATCCAAGCCTTGCCAGCACCAAAAAGTAATAAACCAAAGTTAATAACCTCTGCGTCAGGACTGATAACTCCCACAATTTCTCTTACTTCCCAGTTCCGAAGAACGCAAGGGTTATTTGGCAAATATTCAAAAAAACCTGTCTCCTCTTCATTGGGAAACCTTTCTCGAACCCATATATGAGCACTACCTTCCGGACTGTGAATTTCAGCTCGAATGTAAGCACGAAATCTAATTGTCTTACCCCTGTAAGGTTTTGCATCAATACTTTGCATAACCGAGCCGTAAGTCCCTTTCTCGTATTTACCTTCTTTAAAAAGTTCTAAACAATAGCGGCCACTTTTCGGTTCTTCATCTGTCAAATAGGCAATGTAGCCAAGATTATCTGCATAAGAGGGAACAACCCACCCTTTTGGCAAATATCCAAGTTCACCAATTTCAAAATCTAAATTATAAGGAATCGGAAGTGATTGCGAAAACCCAAAACTATAAACAAAAAATGTTAAAAAAATAACGAAACTCTTTTTCATTTTACACAAACTGTTTTAATGTTAACAAACTCACGTATACCGAACACAGACAACTCCCTCCCATAACCCGAATCTTTAATCCCACCGAAAGGCAATCTGGGGTCAGATTTAACAAAATCATTTACGAAACAACAGCCAGCTTGCAACTTTGTTTTAGCAATAAA
Source organism: Ignavibacteria bacterium (assembly GCA_026416955.1). Taxonomy (GTDB): domain Bacteria; phylum Bacteroidota; class Ignavibacteria; order Kapaibacteriales; family UBA2268; genus Naka2016. Next base: position 29,187 of record JAOAEE010000031.1, read on the forward strand.
ATTCCCTTTTTCAATATCCGAAGTAAAAATAGCTGCACCTAGGCCAAAATCTGTCATATTCGCCAACTCGATTGCCATTTCCTCGTCTTCAGCTGAGATTATCGCAGCAACTGGACCAAATGTTTCCTCCTTGAAAACTGGGCTATCTGTATTGTTTACTAAAATAACAGTAGGTTCGTAATAGAATCCTTTTTGTTGCGGAACTCGTCCTCCCAAAACTAATCTGTCGCCAATTTCGACACTCCTTTTTACTTGGTTTGCAAGTTCAAACCTTAAATCTTCACGTGCAAGTGGACCAACCTCAGTATCATCATCAAGTGGGTTTCCCAATTTTTTTTGAGAAATTATTTTGATAAAACGAGCAACAAATTCTTCGAAAATTGGTCTTTCAACAATAAATCGTTTTGCTGCAATACAACTTTGACCATTGTTAATTAGCCTTGCGTTAACACAAGTTTCTACTGTCCTATCTAAATCGGCGTCTTTCAATACCACATAAGGATCGCTACCACCTAATTCTAGCACAGTCTTTTTTAAATTACTTCCCGATAACTTTGCAACATCTTTCCCAACTGGAGTACTTCCAGTCAAAGTTACACCCTTAACAGTTGGGTCTTCAATAATTTTTGCAACTTTGTCGGAAGAAATAACCAAATTTTGAAAAACACCCTCTGGAAATCCAGCCTGTAGTAGTGTATTTTCTATTTCTATAGCACATCCCATAGTATTTCGTGAATGTTTCAACAAAGCAGTATTTCCCGCAGCCAAATTTGGTGCAAGAAACCTAAAAACTTGCCAAAAAGGAAAATTCCAAGGCATAATTGCCAAAATTGGTCCTAGTGGTTGAAAAGTTACGTAACTATCGGTCATCTCGGTCGGAATTTCAATGTCACTTAATTGAATTTCTGCGTTTTCAGCATAATATCTGCACACCCAAGCACATTTCTCTATTTCTGCATATGATTGCCTAAGAGGCTTACCCATTTCAAGGGTAATCAACCTTGCTAATTTTTCCTTACTCGCAAGCAAAACATTAGAGACATTCATCAGCAATTCACATCTTTTTGAAATTGGTGTCCAAGACCAGTCCTTAAACCTTTTGGTAGAAATTTCAATCTTTCTTTGGATTTCTGTCTCAGTTAATTCTTCATATTCATTCAACACTTCTTCTGTTGATGGATTGATTGTAACAATTTTTCCCATTTTCTATCCACAAAATTTCACAATTCAAAATTAGTATTTAAATTAGTTTTTTAAACTATGCAAAAGAATTCAATGTTGTTTTTTAATCTAAATCCAATTATTAAACTCCTTCTAATTTCATTAGTAATAGTCTCTTGCGCTAATCCTAGACCTCCAACTGGTGGACCACCTGACAAAACACCACCAAAGGTGATAGAATATCAACCACAAAACTACACTATCAACTTTTCTTCTGATAAAATATACATCAAGTTTAATAAATGGGTTGATAGAGGTAGCGTAGTCAACAACATCTATTTCAATCCAGAGATAAAGTATGAAGTGGTTTGGAGTGGTAAAAAAATGGCTATTCATTTCGCAGAAAAACTTAAAGAACAAACCACTTACTCGTTTTTTTTAGGTACAAACTATAACGACCTTGATGGAAACAAACCTAATGAACCATTTTCCCTTGTGTTTTCTACAGGAAACTCACTCGACAGCGGTGTAGTTTCTGGTAGAATAATTTCATCAAAACAACAAAATATTTTTATCTTCGCTTTCCCAACAAGTTTGATAGATGATACTGTTTTTAATGCAAACAAATTTTTCCACTATCGTACCCAACCAGATAATAACGGCAACTTTAAATTTGATGCATTGAGAAACGACAATTATATTGTTTTCGCTTTCAACGATATCAACAACAATAAAGAATTCGATTTTGGTTCAGAGAGTTTCGGTTTCAGTTCAGACTTTGTTAATATCTCTGGTAAGGAAAAAGACACGATATTTATTCTTCTTTCTCCACTAATGGATAACATTCCACCATTTCTTGTAGACGTTAATTCAATTTCCCCTAGAACAATTAAATTGACTTTTAGCGAACCAATTTTGCTAAAATCTGCATCTGCAGAGAATTCATTTGAAATATCTGATACACTTACTAAAAAGAAATTTTTCCCTTTTTATGTTCTGCCCGACAAAACCAACAGAAAGAATCTATTTGCTTTTTTCAAAGAAGAACTGAAAGAATCAATATTCAAAATTTCCTTTAAAGATACTACCTTGCTTAACGACACTATAGGAAATCCTTTAGTTAGGGGCAAAGAGCTGCTTTTTAGGGGGAACACCAATGTTAAAGATAAAATTCCACTTCAAGTTTTAGACAAACAAATTACCCTGAATTCTATTAAAGAAAAAGTAATGATTTCTTTTTCAGCTCCATTAGATACAAACATTTCTAAATTCAAAATTTACTGCACAAATCTTGAACAAAAAGATACAACCTTAGTAGATTACTATTTCATTGATTTAAGCGAAATTGTCCTTTCAATTCCAAATTTAAAATGGAGAACCTCGTATTCGATTTCTATTCAATCAGATTCTATTTTCGACTATTTTGGAAATATTTTTCCTAAAAACAATTTTACTATTTATTTGAAAATTGAAGATGAACCTAAGTTAGGTAGCTTAAAAGGATTATTGTTGGCAAAAATCGATACATCTTTTGGAAAACCAAGAATGATGGCACTCAGCAACAAGGGTTATTACTACTGCGATATAATTTCAAATCATTGGAACTTTGAACAAATACCAGAGGATGAATACATTCTTGTTGCCTTTTACGACAAGAACAACAATGGTAAATACGATGGTGGTAACTATAACCCAATGAGTTTTTCCGAGAAAATAATTAAAATTTCGTCTAAAATTAGTGTAAAAAAAGGTTGGACTGTGGAAGAACTAAGATTTTGAATATGGATAATACATTTATTATTAAATCACTTATAAATAGAATAAAACTTCTAAGAAGTTCATACACAGAAAATTTGGAAAAAGTTATTAATGATTTTGATGATGAAGCAATACACGATTTACGAGTATCAATAAGAAGAATTCTTGCTTTTATGTCCCTAGTTGATGAACTTTGTGGTCGCCAATTAAATATTTCCCTTATAAAATCTTTGAAAAACAAAATAAAAAAATTTAATCAGCTAAGAGACGTGCAAGTTCAAATTAGTTTTCTTATAAATCAAATAAAGAAATTTCCCGAATTGCTCGATTTCTTGTTTACTTTAAAATCCAAAGAGAAAAAGCAAATTAGTAAACTAAAAAAATTTCTACAAAAAAAACAAGTAAATTTTGCTGGTGAACTATTTTTCTACCATAACAATTTAAAGCAAGAAGAATGCTTTAATCAAACAACGAAAGATGATGTAATTAAGATTGCAGCAAATTCATTAAATGAGGTAAAAACCTCAATTGGTGGAATTGTTGTTGGTAATTACGAAACTTACCACAAAACGAGACTAAAAATAAAAAGGTTCCGCTACATAATAGAAACTGTGGAACAAATAATCCAAAGTCCAAGAGAAAAGTTAAAATCTATTCAAGAATTACAAACAATACTAGGGGAAATCCAAGATTATACAGTTCTTCTCAGTTTATTGGAACGATTTTGTCAAAAGAAACAACTCCATATGTCAATTTTTTTAAACTTTGTGAATTTCATTAAACAAAAAAGAGAAGAAAAAGAAAACGAATTTTGGCAAAAAAAGGATTTGCTTGAATTTTGGGATAGTTTTTTTATGAAAATTTAGTAATTTTCTCATTGTATTAATAAATGTTGTTGTGTATGCAAAAAATAGATTTACCAAGGAACCATTTTGTAGTAATCAAAGAAAAATTAATGAATTTTCTTACTAATGAAAATAATTTTGTTACAAATGCCAGCAACTTTACGTCTCTAATTTTTCATTATTTTGATTCTGTAAGTTGGGCTGGGTTTTATTTCCTTTCAAACAACAATTTGGTTTTAGGTCCATACCAAGGGAAGATTGCCTGCGTTAGAATACCAATCTCCGATGGAGTTTGCGGGTCTTCTGTCAGAGGAAAAAGAACAATAATTGTTCCCGATGTCCACAAATTCCCGGGATATATACCTTGCGACCCAACTGCCAATTCGGAAATGGTGGTTCCTGTTCTTTACCAAAAGAAAGTTATCGGGGTATTTGACCTCGACAGCCCAATTTACAACAGATTTACCGAAACGGAATCAAAATTTGTTTCTGAACTTTTGGAGTTATTAATAAACAACTCCAAAGTCGAACCAGTAATTCAATATTATGAAGCTGTTGGTTAGTTTGCTTTTCTTGTTAACCTTTAACAAGCTTTTTTCTCAAATATTCATTAATGAAATTTTTCCAGCCCCGAATTCTAATCAATCGGAGTGGATTGAATTAATCAATCCCAGCGAAACGAATGTTTTATTAAATGGGTTAATTATCACCAACAGAAATTCTTCCATTAAAGTTAATGATAATATTGTTATCCCACCCAACTCTATGTTTTTAATTATGAAAGATACAATAGGATTTAGCAACTCATTAAGTTGCAACTATATAAAATGCCTTTTGCCTACATTACATAATGATTGGGAATCCCTTACCATAAGAAATCTCGATTCAACTTTAATTGATAGTATCTTTTATACATCAAAATTAATAAAAAGGGGCTTTTCCATTGAAAGATATGATTGGAGCGAAGCGGGATTTCCAGAAAATCTTTATATAACATATGACTCAAGTGGCAATACGATTTGTAGAGAAAATAGTAAAGTAATAAAAGATTTTGAATTAATTCAAACTACCAAGTTCGACACTGGAAGGATAAGTTTCAAAATTGTGAACAATGGTAGATACAATGTTAAAAATTTAGCAGTTAAAGTAACAATTAATTATAGAAAAGAACACAATATTTTCGAAAAATTATTTTTTTCCGATACTTTCAGCTTGCTACCTAAAAAAGACACAATTATTATTGTAATTCCAATTATCAAATTCTTTGCCGAAGAAGAAGCTGAATTAATAAAAACCATACATTTATATTACTCTTTTGATTCTTTGAATAAAAAAGTTAGCAAAGATTTTGAAACCAATTTGTACATTCCTAAACCTTTTACTAATGTATTGCTAAATGAGTTTCTTTTTGATTCGCATACTGGCTGTGGGGAATTTATTGAATTACTTAATTTTTCATTCGATACAATCAACCTAAATGATTGGTTAATTGTAAATAGTTCTGGGAAAAAAATTGAGTTAGATGGTGAAAAAGGCTCATTTTATTTGCCACCAAGTAATTATTTTGTAATTATCTGGGATTCCGCATTTTATAATTGCTACGAAGAACTAAAAAGTAGGCCAAATTTCTTTGTATCAAATTCGAACTTTTCACTTCGAAACACGGGAGACCAAATCATATTGTATAACAAAATAGGAATGGTGCACGATTCTCTGACATTCTACCCAGAATGGCATAAAGGTAAATTAACAAGTTATAAACAAAAAAGCCTCGAAAAGTTAATTCCAACACAAAAATCCTACCTTTCGGAGAATTGGTTTACTTGTGTCGACCCAAAAGGTGCTACCCCGGGAGAATTAAATAGTGTATCTTTCGATAAGAATGAAAAAATCCAAATTAGTATAGAACCAGACCCCTTTTCCCCTAACTCCCCTAATAAATCACAAGCAAAAATAACATATATCCTTCCGTTTATTCAAGCAAGAATTACTGTCAAAATCTTCGACTTAAGTGGATTTGAAATTGTTACTTTGCTAAATAACCAAATATCTCCTTCATCTGGTGAATTCTTTTGGGATGGTAAAACCAAAAATGGAAATATTGTTCAACCGGGTGGTTACATAATATTTTTCCAAGCTATTGATGCAATTAGTGGAGAAACTTCGACAAAGAAAACAGTAATTACAGTAGGTTGGTAAATAAAATTAATTATTTGATGAACTTTGATTAAACTTTTGGGTGTCTTCTTTTTCGGCTAAATCAGCATTGATTTCCCTTGTAATATTGGTAAGCTCCGATTGTATTTGGCTTTGGGCTTGACGGACTTTCTGGAAGCCTTTGCTGATAATTCGAGATAACTCTGGTATCTTCTCGGGACCGAAAAGAATAATAATAGCCAGAATAATTAAAAGTAGTTCTCCACCCCCAACGTCAAACATTATTATTCGTTCTTTTTTTCACCAGACTTTTGTACTTGTGTGTCCACATCATCGGAAGTAGCCTTTTTAAATTCTTTTATACCTTGGCCCAAGCCTCGCATCAATTCTGGAATTTTCCTTCCCCCAAAAATTAATAAAATAATTATCCCAATTAGTATTAATTCTTGAACACCTATTCCAAACATTTATACACCTCTATTTTAATATGAAATCTACAATAGATTTAAAAATTAAAGTTCCATCGGTACCACCTAAAACTGGGTCGCAATATCTTTCAGGATGTGGCATCATTCCTAACACGTTTTTTCTCTTGTTTGTAATACCAGCAATACTTTTCAATGAACCATTAGGGTTCGAAAATTCATTCACATTTCCATCCTTGTCGCAATATTGAAACACAATTTGGTCATTATCTTCAAGTTGCTTTATCGTGTCCTCATCAGCAAAATAATTCCCCTCGAAATGTGCAATAGGAATACGCAAAATTTGTCCCAGTTCGAGTAACGAGGTGAATGGGGTATTATTGTTTTTGACTTTCAAATAAACATCTTTGCAAATAAACCTTAAAGAGTTATTTTTCAACAAAGCACCTGGTAGCAAACTTGCCTCGGTTAATATTTGGAATCCATTACAAATACCAAGAACCAAGCCACCTTTTTTAGAGAAATTAATTACTTCGCTCATAATTGGGGAAAAGCGAGCAATTGCACCAGTCCTTAAATAATCACCATAAGAAAAACCACCGGGAAGTATTATGCAATCTAAATCTTTAGGTATTATACTTTCTTTATGCCATAAGAAACATACTTCGTAACCCAAATTATGTTTCAATGCATAATAAGCGTCGTGGTCGCAATTTGAACCGGGAAAAACAACAACTCCAAATTTCATATATTCCCTTCAATACTTTCGATTTCCAAATAATATGTTTCGATATTTGGGTTGTACAAAAGTTTATCAACAGCTGAATTTGCAATTTCTTTTGCCTTCTCGATTGTATCTGCTTCAACATCGAAAGTGATAAACTTACCAATCCTTATGTTTGCAATGTTGTCAAACCCAAGGGTTTTTAAAGAATTTTCGACAGTCTTCCCTTGGACATCAAGAATACCTTTTTTCAACATAACTTTAACTTTTGCATTAAATTTTTGCATTTTATCCTTTTCCGTTTTTCTTAACAAATAGTTTTAAATAGTAGTGACGAATAATACTACCAACAATATAGAAAATAAAAAAAGGGAAAATAAACAACCCCTTAGTTGCAATAGACAAAATTATTGCAAGAAAAAAAATTGAAGAAATAATAGGATATTGTTTCAAATATCGAATATTTGGTCTTGGAGCATTATAGAACTTTATCGTTGAAACCATCAAAATCGAAGATAAAATTGTAACAAAAAAAATTAAATATTGTTTTGTATTAGAATCAAAAAAGTCGCTTCTATGATAGAAAATAATATATGAAATAATAAAAAAAGCAGATGCTGGAATTGCCAAACCATTAAAAAATTTCTTATCCTGAAAGGCAGTCGTTTGAACATTAAATCTTGCAAGTCGTAAAACACCACAAATTAATGGAAGAGCAGAAATAACCAACCCAAAGTCTCCGAATTGATAAAAATAAATTTTATAAAGCATAAAAGAAGGTACAACACCAAAAGAAACAGCATCCGATAAAGAATCGAGTTGGACACCAAACTCGCTTGCACTTTGAACCAATCTGGCAGTTATTCCATCGACCATATCAAAAATTGCTGCTAAAAGAACAAATAATGCCCCAAGCATATATTCATCTTTGGCAACGTAGATAATTGCAACAAATCCAGAAAATAAATTTGCTATTGTTAGCGAATTTGGAACTATTGAACGAGTTAATCTTATCATAAAATTATTTATATGTTTGGGAATTCATATTCTTTTCTTAATCTTGCGATAATCGTTTCGCCTCCTTTAACCTTATCTCCTACTTTTACAAAAATTCGTGAACTAAAAGGAACCATAACATCCATTCTTGAACCAAACTTCATCATACCAATTTTGTCGCCTGCACAAACTTCGTCTCCCTCTTTTAGTGTGCATACAACTCTGCGAGCAAGAATGCCAGCAATTTGTTTGAAAGTAATTGCACCAAACTCATTCTGTATTCCGATAAATGTATGTTCATTTTCCTCAGAAGCCTTCGGATGGAAAGCAACTAAATATTTGCCTGGGAAATACTTAAAGAAGAAAACCTTTCCAGTTATTGGTGAACGATTGATATGAACATCCAAAGGACTAAGAAAAATGGAAATAACCTGTACCTTTTGATTTAACACAAGATTTTCATTCATTTCTATAATTTGGATAACCTTGCCATCGGCTGGGGCAAGGATAATCGACCCATCTTCAATTGCAAGAAGAGGAACATTCCTTTTCGGGTCGCGAAAAAACCAAAAAGTAAATATCAATAGTGCAAAACCGATTAACCATAAAAAAACGCTCAAAATAACTCCAAGAACAAAAATAATTGGTAAAAAAATAATAAATAAGGAAATCACTACGCCGACTAAAAAATTGTCAATTCCATACTTAGAAATTCCCATTGCAAACCGAAAAAAAATTTAAATATTTGTACTCAATTTTATAATTTGCAAAACTTAAATTTTAAAATTAAAAAAAATTTGTATTAATCAAATTAGAGGGAGAATATGAAATTTACAGTTTCATTGAAAGAATTAAGTCAGGCACTTCAAAAAGTAACCCCAGCTTTGCCCAAGAAATCGACATTACCTGTTCTCGAACATTTCTATTTTATACTTGAAGGTGATATGCTTAAAGTTGTTGCTTCGGACCAAAAAATTACCATTATGCATCAAATTGTAGTTAACCCGAGCGAGGATGGAAAAATACTTGTACCAGGAAAAAGAATAACCGACATAATTAGGGCATTGGAAGAAAGTGAAGAATTTACATTCGCCTCCGACGATGATACTTTTGGTATTACAATAAAAACCCCTTTCGGTAAATATTCGATGAAAGGACTTGACCCACTTGAATATTTAACTCTCCCAGAACTCTTCCAATCGGAAAAGCCAGACATCACAAAAATTGTTAATCCAATAGATGAGGAAACCAAAAGAAAGGCTGCTTTAATTGCAATGAAGGATATTACTTGGGCATCCGAGAGAACCTATTTTTGTGTTTCTGTCGATGATTTTAAACCTGCAATGACTGGGGTTTTATTCCAATTTCAAGGCGAAAAAGTGAACTTTGTTTCTACCGATGGTTATAGATTGACAAAAGCAACAGTTTTTGCAGATGAACACAATGTCTTCCCCGATAATTTAAGTGTGATTATTCCAGCTCGAACTGTCGACCTACTTAGGAAAGCAGACGACGATGTATTAATTTCCTTCATTGAGCAGAATGAAAAAATAACCCACACTCGATTCGACATTGGAAACACAGTTATCATTACAAGAATTATTGATGAAAGCTTTCCAAAATACGAAAATGTCATACCTAAAGAAAATCCATATACTCTAAAAGTAAACAAGAAAGAAATTGTACCAGCACTACGAAGGGTAAGTTTGTTTGCAAGCAGTATGCAGAAATTAATTAAGTTCGATATTTCCTCCGATTCTCTTACATTAATTGGTGAAGATGCAGAGGCTGGAACCCAAGCACAAGAAAAAATCCCTTGCGAATTCAACAATGAGCATTATCTTGTTGGTTTCAACTATGAGTTATTTTTAGAGGCTATCCAAAACATCGAAATGGAGGATAACGAAGAAAGTGTTTATATTGAAATGTCTGGTCAAACAAAACCAGCTGTTTTTAAGCCTAAACAAGACGGGGAAAAACTCTTGATGCTTTTAATGCCTATGAAAATTTGATTGTATGTATTTAAAATATGTATTTATCGAGAATGTAAGAAATCACTCAACAAATAAAATATTTTTTGAACCTAATATCAATATAATATTTGGACCGAATGGTTCTGGGAAAACTAGCATTCTCGAGGCTGTTTCTATTGCAACTTTCTCAAAAAGTTTTGTAACTAAATTCGACCAAAATATTGTACGCAAAGGCCAAAACTACTATTCCATTGAATTAATGGCAATATCAGACAATAAAATTCCCATAGTAATTGATATTTACTATCATCAAAATAAAGGGAAAGAAATAAAAGATACGAGCGATAAGGTTATTCCTAGCTTTGAGTTGATTGGGAAAATACCAATTGTAATTTTATCCCCCGATATGAAAAATATCGTTTTCGGACCCCCAAGTGTACGAAGAGAATTTGTTGACAAGATTATTTCTCAAATCGACAATAACTACCTAAAAAAACTCATCGAATACAAAAGGATACTTAAACAAAGGAATAAATTATTAACAGAAATTGCTAGTGGAGACCGAAAAAACATAGAAATTCTACCATTTTGGAATAATAAATTAATAGAAACAGCAACAACAATCATTAAAAGAAGAAGCTTATTCATTGATGAATTTTCGCTTTTTTTTGCTAACAGTTACAATTTCATAACCAATGGTAAAGAAACAATTGATTTTAGATATGCTCCCTTTGGAATGAACACAGATGAATTTTACTTCAAAGCCAATACAGTTTCAGATAACACAATAACTACCTATTTATATCATCAACTAGAAAAGTTTAAACAAAAAGAGCTTGAAAGAGGCACTACTTTGTTTGGACCTCAAAAGGACGATTTTATTATTAAATTATGCGAATCAACAGCAAACGAAGTAGCCTCGCAAGGACAAAGCAAATCTATTCTTGTTGCTTTAAAATATGCTGAAATATTATTTTTGAAAAAACAAAAAGGAACAAACCCAATAGTTCTTTTTGATGATATTTTTTCGGAATTAGACTTATTTCGAGTACAACAAGTTTTGAACTTAATGAACAAAACCGATGTACAGCTATTAGTTACAATGACAGAAATAAACCATATTAAGGAGATTATTCATAATTTTGAAACTTATGGAATATTCAAAGTAGAAAATGGAAAGGTTGAAAAATCTACATCTTTTTCATAAAAACAGGTGAAAAATGAAAAAAGAACCCAAAAGAATTCTCGTTACAGGTGCTTGTGGTCAAATTGGTTCAGAATTAACAATAGCTCTTAGAAAAAAGTATGGAACCGACAATGTTGTTGCATCGGACCTTTATGAACCTCAAAAAGGTAGTCCAATTGAAAATGGGCTCTTCGAAAAACTTGATGTTACCAATTTCGAAAATTTCGAACAAATCGTAAAAAGACACAATATCGACACAATCGTTCATCTTGCAGCCCTTCTTTCTGTTGTTGGCGAAAACAACCCAACAAAATGCTGGAATGTAAACATTGGTGGTACTTTAAACGCATTTAACATCGGTGTTAAACATAATCTTCTGCAAATCTTTGTCCCAAGTTCAATTGCTGTTTGGGGTCCAGGAATTCCTAAAATAGCCCCTCAAGATGGTATACTAAAACCAAGAACAATGTATGGTGTTACCAAGGTTACAATTGAACTACTTGGTGACTATTATTTCAATAAGTTTGGTTTGGATTGTCGCGGCATTCGTTATCCAGGAATTATTTCTTCGGAGACCCCCCCAGGCGGGGGAACAACCGATTATGCAGTAGAAATTTTTTACAAAGCAGTAAAAGGCGAGAAATTTATTTGCTTCGTCAATGAAGACACACGTTTGCCAATGATGTATATGCCAGATTGTATAAAAGCAGCATTAGATTTGATGGATGCTCCTATTGATAAATTGACCCACCATTGTGATTACAATGTCGGTGCTATGAGTTTTGATGTCAAATCTCTTGCAAATGAAATTCGAAAATATTACCCAAACTTCGAAATCGAATACAGACCCGACCATCGACAACAAATTGCAGATTCTTGGCCAGATGATGTAGACGACTCTATTGCCCGGCAAGACTGGGGTTGGCAACCAGACTATGATATGCCTAAAATGGTAATCGATATGATTGAAAAACTAAGAAACAAATTAATTTAACTTTTTTTACTAAAATTTTTCATTAATGAAATTAGAATTGGGTTTTCCCAAACGAAAGTTAATTTTAAAATTATATTTAATCATTATCTTATTGGCTTTTATCTATTTTAATGCATTTTCTTTCTGGATACCAACAAATGGGCCAGAAGGTGGCGAAATTCGTTCGATTTTAATTAACAAAGACACAATTTTTGCTGGTTCATTTAGCAATGGACTTTACTATTCTTCGAACAAAGGCAAAGAATGGAAAGCTATTGCATTCGAAAATAACAGGATTAATCAAATTAAATTTTTCAAGAATAGACTTTTTGTTGGAATAGGAACTAAAGAAGATACTGGTGGGCTTTTTGTTTCAACTAACAATGGAATTACTTGGGAAATAATATTAAAGGAGTCTGTAATTACTTTCGACATTTTCAATAATATTCTCATTGCTTGTACTTATTCAAACAAAATGTTGATTTCTTATAATTTAGGCAAGTCTTGGTACAATTTTAATTTTCCTGGGGGTTTAGTTTATTCAATTCTTATTACAGAAAATAATATTATTGTTGGGACCGAGGCAAATGGAATATTTGTTTCGAGTGATTTGGGTGTGACTTGGGAACAAAGAAACAATGGGCTTAATTGCTTAATTATTTGGTGCATTGCCCAAAAAGACACAACTTGGTACATCGGTACTGGTGGCGGTGGTATTTTTAGCACATCGAATAATGGTGAAACTTGGATAGCAAAAAATTCAGGAATTTTACATCCATATGTTTTGTCGATATTATTCATCGATACATTGGTATTTGCTGGAACAGTTGGGGGTGGTTTATACATATCATTAAATAAAGGTAACTTCTGGTTCAAAACGAATCTTTCTTACGAAAGTGTTATGTGTTTGGCAACAGAAGGGAATAATCTTTATGTTGGAACTCAAGGAAGCGGAATATACTTTTCCAGCGATTATGGAATAACTTGGCGCGAACTAAATAGGGGTATTATTTGTTCCGAGATTCTTTGTCTAGCAAGCAAAGGAGATACTTTATTTGCTGGAACAAATGGCGGTGGTTTACATATTTCTTATGATTTTGGAAAAAGTTGGTACCGAACTGCTTATAGAATCCGAAACAATTATGTCAAAACCATAGCTTTCAAAGACTCTACCATCTACGTTGGAACCCTCGGTGGAGGTTTTTATTTAACAACAGACAATGGTGAAAATTGGAAACAATCATACCTAAAAACCTATGAAATTAATGTTATATTTCCATACAATGATTTATTATTTATTGGAACAAACCACAATGGGCTTTTTATTTTGGATTTCGATGGGGACAGTTTACTATTTAACTATTTTAAAGGAGAAACAATCACCGGGATTTGTAATTACAATGACAAAATCTTCATCGCATCAAAATCCAACGGAATATCTATTTGGGAATTTCCCTATCAAATCCCAAGTAAAATTACTCTTCAAAACTACTCGGTAACATCTCTAACCTCGAACATTTTTGGTATTTTGGCTGGGACTGACGACGGTGACCTTTTCCTTTCGACCGATTCTGGAAATAGTTGGAAAATTATTGCTTCCAATAATTTTGGAAGTGTAGTTAGTATAAAATCATACAAACACAAAATAATTGCTTCTTGGGAAACGAAAAACAATAACAATTGGATAATTGCCTCGTTCGATTCTGGGAAGACTTGGGGTGTGAGAACTAAAGGATTAGAAAACAAAAGAGTCGCTTCTTTTACATTTACTGACTCGTTAATTTTTGTTGGAACATTTGGATTTGGGGTTTACAAATCCTCTACAGATACAATTTTTTCATCAAAATTAGAAAAAAATACCTCCGAAATTGTTGACTTCGAAGTGTTTCCAAATCCAGTTGCTGGCGACTTTCTATTCATTAAGATTCACGACGTAAATTTTAAAAGCAATGATTTGATTTTGGTCAATATTTTGGGTATCCAGTACCATTTTAAAATAGATTCAAATTACGATGAAATTTTTGTTGGGCATTTACCTAAAGGAATTAATGCAATCATTTTTAGGAACATTACCAAATTATTTATTAAACAATAGTTTTTACCATAAACAATTACCATAATCATCAATTTTAGTTTGTTTAATAAAAATTTATTTAACAATTTGCAAATTTTGACTTTTGAAATTTTAAATAGAGGTTGATTTATGGGATTAACAAAAAGACCATTTGCAGAACCCTACAAAATTAAAGTTGTAGAAACTGTAAAAATGACAACTCGAGAGTATAGGATTGAAAAAATTAAAGAGGCTGGTTACAACACTTTCCTTCTCCGTTCTGAGGATGTTTATATTGATTTACTTACCGATAGCGGTACAAATGCAATGAGCGATTATCAATGGGCTGGTATGATGCTTGGGGATGAAGCATATGCTGGCTCGAAAAATTTCTATTATTTAGAGGAAAACGTACAAAAATACTATGGTTACAAGTACGTAGTTCCAACACATCAAGGAAGAGGTGCCGAACATCTACTTTCCAAAACTTTGATTAAACCCGGAGATTTCATTCCCGGAAATATGTATTTCACTACCACAAGGCTCCATCAAGAACTTGCTGGTGGAACTTTTGTAGATGTAATCATCGATGAAGCACACGACCCTATGGCTTGGCACCCATTCAAAGGAAATGTTGACTTACAAAAATTTGAAGACTTAATTAAAAAAGTGGGGCCAGAAAAAATTCCTTATATTACCATTGGGGCTCCCGTAAATATGGCAGGTGGGCAACCAGTTTCTATGGAAAATATGAAACAAGTTAGTGAACTTGCCCATAAATATGGAATTAAAGTTGTCTTGGATGCTACCCGTGCGGTCGAAAATTCTTATTTCATCCAACAAAGAGAACCGGGCTATCAAAACAAAACTGTTGCAGAAATTCTCTACGAATTCTGTTCTTACACTGATGCTTGCACAATGAGTGGGAAAAAAGACCTGTATGTAAATATTGGAGGTTTTGTTGCTTGCAACGACCCAGACCTATTCGAGGAACTTCGCAATTTAGTAGTTGTTTACGAAGGTCTTCATACGTATGGTGGCTTGGCTGGAAGAGACCTTGAAGCAATGGCACGCGGAATAGAAGAAGCCGTAAAAGACGAAAATATCGCATTTCGTGTTCGCCAAGTCGAATATTTGGGAAATCTTTTACTAGAAGAAAATATTCCAATTGTTGTTCCAATTGGTGGTCACGCAATATTCTTAGACGCAAAAAGATTCTATCCACATATTCCACAAAACCAGTTCCCTGCCCAAAGGCTTGCTGCCGACTTATATGTTGAATCTGGAGTACGCTCTATGGAACGTGGTATCGTCTCGGCTGGTAGAAATAAAGTTACTGGTGACCACAATTATCCCAAACTTGAACTTGTTAGACTTACTATTCCAAGAAGAGTTTACACCCAAGCCCATCTCGATGTTGTCGCTTGGTCGGTTATGGAATTGTATAAAAAAAGAGAAAGTGCAAAAGGACTTCGGATGGTGTTTGAACCAAAATATCTACGCTTTTTCCAAGCAAGATTCGAACCTATTGAGTAGTTGCTTTTTTCCTTTGATTTATCAACTTACATAACATTCTACCTTTTGAGGGATAAGTTTATCGAGATTTTTCACCTCATAAGGTAGATTATTTTGTTTGTGTTATGTTTTTAATTATTAATACAAATAAACTCTCTTACTTAATAATAAAATAATTCTCAAAAGAAGTTGAAGTGAAAATAACATCTTCATTCGCTAAATAGGGAGACGAGGTTTAACCGATTCCACCCGCACTGATGCTATTTCGTCCTTTCTAATTATTTCAACTTTTTTAAACTTTACTAAAGATACTTGATTGTTTATGATTTTACCGTTATGTTTCAAAAGAGCAAAACCCTTTTCCAATGGAATGATTGGGTTAAGAGAATTGAAATGATTAATTGTGCTAAATAAATTTTCCTTCTTAAGTTTAAAAAAGCGGTAAATATTGGTTTGAAGTCTTTCCTCTAAGTCATCTAATAATTGGAAGGAAAATTTTATCTTGTCTTCTATTTTTTTGAATGCATAGGATTTTGTGTTCTGGTCAATAATTCTTTTCATTTCATCTAAGTGAAAATTAATTTTTTTAAAAAGTTCGTTTTGTAAATAGTTTATCTCTTCTTTCAACATATCAATCGTAATTGGAGTTGCAATTTCAGCAGCCGCAGTTGGGGTGGGCGCTCTCTTATCGGCAACAAAATCTGCAATTGTAAAATCGGTTTCGTGTCCTACTGCTGAAATAATAGGTATTTTGGAAGCAAAAATGGCTCTTGCAACAATTTCTTCATTAAAAGCCCACAAATCCTCAATCGAGCCACCTCCTCGCCCAATAATAATTAAATCAAGGCTCAAATTATTTAAATCTTTTATTGCTTGAACAATATCGTTTTTGGCTTCATCTCCTTGAACAAGTGTTTCTCTGAAGAAAATTACACATAATGGATTTCGCCGTTTAATAGTTGTTATCATATCGTGAAGAACCGCACCAGTTGAAGAAGTTGCAATTCCAATTTTCAAAGGAAATTCTGGCAAAGGTTTTTTAAAACTACTATCGAAAAGACCTTCGTCCCCTAATTTCTTCTTTAAAGCCTCGAATTGTAGAAATAAATCTCCAAAGCCAACGGGAAAAATATTTACGCAATCAATTTGATATTGCCCTCGTATTGGATAAACAGTAACCCAACCAGTAACGATGACTTTGTATCCGTCTTTGAGTTCAAAATTTATTTGTTTGTTTCTCCAAAATACACAATTTACTTGTGCCTCTTCATCCTTTAGTGTGAAATATCTATGACCAGAGCTATGCAATTTGTAATTAGAAATTTCACCTTGCACAATAACGAAACCTATTTCATTTTGCAATAGCTCTGCTATTCGTCGTGTGAGTTCAGAAACAGTAATAACTTCACCCAAATTAGAAAGACTTTCCATTTTAGCGATAGTAAAAAAAAGAATTTACAAAAGTCTTTCTAAATTGTTATTTAGTTTACCTTTTAGATTTGTCTTTCCTTTCTGGAATTATTTCTTCTGCACGAATAATAGAATTTGAATTGTCTACTACAACATTGCAGTCAATCCAACCTTTGGAGGTATTGAAACTAAATTTATATTTTCCTTTTGGAAGAGAAATTTCTGCTGGTTTATCGAATAGTTCCCCAACTGAAATTATCAATGTATCTTGTTTGAACACTTTAAATTCTAAATATACTGTTCTTTGCAAAATGTCGTCATTTCGAACTTCGGAAAAAGAATAAACCAAAACCTTAGTAAGCGACTTTGAAGTATCCTCAGCAAATATAAATATGGTATTTATCAAAAAAAATATTATAAATAGAAATGAAAATTTCATAAAATTCCTTCTACAACAATCCGAAAATTATTTTTCATAGTTAAAAAAAAATAAACAAATAGTTTAGAATTTATTAATCTTTATAGGTAATATTTTTTGAATTGCTAAGAAAATTAATAACAAAGATTAATTAGAAAAAATTACTAGCGATAGTAGGAATTATTTCACGACAAACAAAACATTTATTTGAAAAGATAAATATTGTAAAGCTATTTTTTATATCTTCTCTTCCATAGAGCCGAAAGCCTCTCTAAAAATTTCTTCTCATAGCCAAAACTCGTAGGTTCATAAAGTTTTATTTCATCAATTCCGGGAGGGAAATAGTTCTCATCAACAAAGTGTTCAGGAAAATCGTGTGGATATTTGTAACCTTCGCCATATCCAAATTGTTCCATTAACCTTGTTGGTGCATTCCTTAAATGCAAAGGAACTTCAATATTTGGAGTATTTTTTACAACATCAATTGCTTTCATTAAACCCATATAAGAAGCATTCGATTTGGGACACGAAGCTAAATATGTAGTTCCTTGGGCAAGATTAATTTGAGCTTCGGGCATACCAACACAATCTACTGCTTGAAAAACAGCAACAGCAATTGGCAAAGCTAAAGGGTCTGCATTGCCAACATCCTCACTTGCAAAAATTATCATTCGTCTAGCTATGAACAAAGGGTCTTCGCCAGACTCAAGCATTTTCGCAAGCCAAATAAGCGCAGCATCTGGGTCGGAACCCCGTAATGACTTTATAAAAGCAGAAATGGTGTCGTAATGGTAATCACCTTTTTTATCAAATTTTAAATATTTTTGTTGTGAGGCTTTTATTACTATTTCTTTACTAATGACTATATTTTTTTCTTTTTTCTGCAATAAGTTAAAAGAAATTTCCAACAAGTTCAACGCAACTCTGGCATCGCCACCAGAAAGATTGTAAAAAATATCATAATCTTCAATTTGAATATTAAATTTGTTCAATACCAAATCTTTTTGAATTGCTTTATCAATTAGAGCAATAATATGTTCTTTGCTTAAAGGATAAAGTTTATATACTTGACAACGGGAAAGAAGTGCTGGAATTACCTCGAACGAAGGATTTTCGGTAGTTGCACCAACAAGAGTAATTATTCCCTTTTCAACAGCGTGCAACAAATAATCTTGTTGAGCTTTATTAAATCGATGTATTTCATCAATAAAGAGCAAGGTTCTTTTATTTATTTGTTGGTTGTATTTCGCTCGGGAAATAATATCTTTTACTTCTTTTACTCCTGCTTCAACTGCGGAAATCCTAATAAACTCAAAATTCCCCATTTCTGCAATAATAAATGCAAGAGTTGTTTTACCAACTCCGGGTGGGCCCCAAAATATCATAGATGGAAACTTGCCACTCTTTATAAACGACCTTAAAGGTCCTTCTTCACCTATCAAATGTTCTTGACCCAAAACCTCATCCAAAGTACCAGGCCGCATTCTTTCTGCAAGTGGAGAATAAATTTTTTGAGTTTCACTTTGGTTATTTTCAGAAGAAAAAATCATTTCCATCTATAATCATTTAATAATTCAACTAAACCGCTATCCAAATGATAAATGGCTGGGATCAAGTATAGTTCACCTTTATTCCATCTTTCCTTAACCAACTCTAATGTCTGCAATTTATCCAATTGCTTTTTGACATTTTGAATAATCGAATAATGAAGAATTTCCTTTCTATTTGAAAATAACTCTAATCCAACATTCACGATAGGTCTCAATTCCTCGCTAATGGATTTCAAATATTTCGTAGAAGAATTACCATCTAAAGCAGCTTGAACAGCACCGCAATTTGTATGACCCATAACAATAATTTGTTTTATGTCGAATGAAATCATTGCAAACTCAACTGTACCCAATGCAACATCGCAAAGGATATTTCCCGCTGTTCTAATTACAAAAATTTCTCCTAAATCGCAATTAAAAATAAATTCGGGAACTACTCGTGAGTCCGAACAAGTTACAACAATTGTATGTGGATTCTGGCTTGCACTATTGTTAATT
Organism: Ignavibacteria bacterium; assembly: GCA_026416955.1. Taxonomy (GTDB): domain Bacteria; phylum Bacteroidota; class Ignavibacteria; order Kapaibacteriales; family UBA2268; genus Naka2016. The sequence goes on from JAOAEE010000031.1 coordinate 48,829, forward strand.
CGGGATTTTACGAAATCGTAAGACTCAAGTTTTCCTTCGACAAAGTTCTTATTTCGTTCAAACAATTTTTTGTACATACTTTTCTCCACATCTTTTCAAAAATAATCCATAATCATCATTCTAATATAAATAATTCTTTTATGAAAAAATATCTATAATTCACCTAAATAAAACAAAAACAGCCTGCGGGGAGTTCCGCAGGCTGTTTGTTTTTGTATTTTCTTTTAAATTTCTACTTCGTTAAGATAAATTCCTTCTTCGCTCGGAAGTGTTCGCTTGCCATCGCTACGATATACATTCCATTCG
>JAOAEE010000064.1 GCA_026416955.1 Ignavibacteria bacterium
GATAATATTGCAAAATCATACAATGGAATTGATTTTGTGTTTCGTGGGATTTCCTTCAAAATCAATAATGGAGATGTTTTCGGAATTTTCGGACCTAACGGCAGCGGAAAATCTACTCTTCTTAAAATCCTTGCTAAGGTAATTATTCCTACCGAAGGCAAAGTTCAATTCTTTGTAAACAATGTTGAAACAAGTTTCGAAAAACAAAGGGTGTTTCAAAGCTTTGTTGCACCATACCTCACTCTATTCGAAGAATTTAAGCCACTTGAACATATAGAAATCTACTCGAAGATATTAGGAATTGAATTCGAGCGGAGTAAAGCAGTTGAATTACTTGAAAAATTTGGGCTTACGAATTCGATGGATAAACATATCAAGGAGTTCTCTTCTGGTATGAAACAAAGAATGAAATATATACTTGCCTTTCTTCAGAATCCTATTATTCTTTTTCTTGACGAACCTTTTACTAATTTGGATGAGAACGGAATAATAATTCTTAAGCAATATTTAAATGACTTTATTAAAGACGGTCGAATTATAGTCGTGGCTACCAACGATAAAAGAGAAGCAGAAATGTGCAACAAGCATATTAGTTTACAAAAATTATCTTCTAACGAACCAAATTTCAACTCTACGATTTAATGCTCTACCTTCTTCTGTTTGGTTGGTAGCGATAGGAATTGATGCTCCAAACCCAAACACTGTGATTTTTTCCAAAGGAATTCCCTTAGAAGTTAAATAATTTCGTACTGCCTCTGCTCTCCTTCTCGAAAGTTGAAGATTATATGCCTCTGTGCCAATACTATCTGTATGCCCCTCGATGTGTATATTAATATCAGGATTTTCTTTAAGAATTTTCACCACCCTGTCTAACTCGGAAAACGACTCCGGTTTCAATTCATATTTATCGAAATCAAAGAAGATATTGTTCAAACGAACTTTCTTTTGTTTCTCTACTAGGAAATCCACTGGATATAGAATTATGTCCAAAGAAATATTAGTATCGTTTTGAAATGCTCGCAAATCGATGTTATTAGAAATGGGGAAATAATTGGTTTTCTCGGCAAAATAGCCATAATTTTTTCCTAAAGGCAAAACAAGAAGAAACGAACCATTATCGGGATTTGTATTGATAGACCAAAGGGTTTTACCAGAACTTAAATCCTCGATATTAATCTTAGCAGAAAGAGGTTTACCAAATGGGTCGACTACTTTACCACGAATAGTAGCAAACTTTTGAGGCTTTGCAAATTTTGGTAGAGTCACAGAATACAAATCCCACCCACCATAACCGTCGGTTCTCCAATGGCTTGCAAAAAAAGCACTATCCCCCCGAAGAGAAACTTTGTAACCCCAATCGTCGAGTATTGTATTTATTTCTTTTCCTAAATTAATTGGCTCGCTCCATTCTGTCCAAGAATCTTCTCTTAATCTTATAGTCTTAAAAACATCTAATCTCCCTAGGCCCGGATGCCCATCGCTACTAAAATAAAGAGTTCTACCATCTGGATGTAAATAAGGTGAACGCTCGGCATAGGGCGTATTGATTACTGGACCAAGATTGACTGGTTCACTCCAGCCAGTATCAGTTTTAAAGGAAATATATAAGTCCATATTCCCCATAAAGTTGCCGTGGAAAATAGTGCCATAGGGATGATATTCTCCAATACCTCCTGGTCGGTCCGAAGTAAATATTAAGACTTTTCCATCCCCCGATAAGCAAGCTCCTTCGTCTACATATTGGGTGTTGATTGGGTATGGAAGATGCTCTAATGGACCCCACCCAAGCTCAGTTCGTTTAATATAGTAAATATCAAACTGACCGAAAGTACCTTCGAATGTACCAGACAGCCAAATTCCATTTCCATCGTGGTCAATATTATCTATTGTTTCGTCCCTTTTATCATTGATTTTGGGACCAACATTTTGTGCTTTTTGCCATTCCCCATTTTCATTTACTGAATAATACACATCGGAATTACCGTAGCTGTCGGGCCTATTTCGAGTGGAAAAGAAAATGTATTTACCATCGGGAGTTGGGCAAGGGTCCCATTCTTCTGCCGAAGAATTAATATTTGGTCCAAGATTTCTAATAGTCAACCCTTCAGTTGGTGCAGAAAGAATTTCAATAATCTTATCGATATGGCTTTCCTTTTCTTTAAATAAATGCTTAAACTTTTTAAAAATGACTATCGCAGAATCCCACTTTCTAAAATTAATCAAGTTTTCTGCCCTTCGCTTCAATGCAACCAAAGCATATTCATCGGGTGCAAAATCTTGAATAAATTCTTCGAGCAAGGGGTAATCTGTTTCCTTAGGTGTGGGGTAAATTACAAATTCTTTAATAAACTTCAAATATCTTTCTATTTGAGCTTTTTCATCGGGAAATAAGTACGAGAAATCTTTCCATATCCTATATGCTTTTAACCCATTATTAAGATTTAAATGGGAATTTATTAAATAGTTGAAAACCCGCCAAGCACTATCCGATGGAGCATAAGTCTTAATATAATCCGCCCAATCTTTATAAGTGGAATCGTTAAAGGGCTTCCTAAAAATCGACTGAGAAAGAAGGATAGCCGGAAATAAGATTAAAATTATACATAACTTTTTCATTTTTGAAAAATAATAGGATTGCAACCACATTTTGCTTGAACAATTGGTTTTTCTGCCTCAGCTTTTTCGCGAGTAGGATAATCTCCTATTACAACTGCATACATTGTGATGCTATCAATCTGCTTAGTAAAAATATCTGCTCTTAATCTCATAGATTTAAATCGCTCGACTTCTGCTTTTGCAGATTCAATAGTTGAATATAAGCCAACTTGTAAACCAAAAGTTCCTTTTTTAGGGGGTTCAGTCTTTTGAACTTCTTTTGGTGTTTCCTTAGAAATATCTTTGGAGACATCTTTCATCGGGTCTTTGCTTGGTTCTTCTTTCTTACTAGACTTAAGGCGAGTAGGATTGTATTTAGAAATATTTATTGCTGTTCGAACCAAATCGCTTGCAGGGGTAATGAACAAAGAATTTGGAAATGCTTTCTTGTAGTTTTCCAACTCTCGCGAGGCTCGTTCAACTTCACCTTTTAAAGCGTAATATTGTATTATCCTCCAATAACACTCATCCGCATATTCACTTTGGGGATATGTTCGGATGATTTTTTCGTATATTTCAACAGCTTTGCTGGCATCGTCGAGAACTGAAGCGTGAAGAAATTGAACACCGGGGTCATTAGGATATTCAGCAAGCAAATCAGGTAGGGCAAGTTTTACTTCGGTTATTTTTCCTTCGTCTACCATTTTTAAATATTCTTTTATCTTTTCGGATTGACTAAATGAAAAGTAACAAGTAAAAAGTAAAAGAATTAATAAAATCGAAGTTTTCGATTTCATTTTTGCCTCGATTATGTAAAAAGCAAAAATACAAAAAGAATAACAAAAGTTAATTTTGATTAAGCCATTATTTTAGTATCATATAAAATAAACCATTTATTATTTCTTAATTTTGTTTTTTTGATTGTTAGTTGAGGAATTTATGAAAATTCACAGAGAAGAGGCTCTCTCTTACCATTCATCTGGTAGAAAAGGTAAAATTGAAGTTATTATTACAAAACCTTGCGTAACACAAAGAGATTTATCCCTAGCCTACACTCCCGGGGTTGCAGAACCTTGTCGGGAAATTCACAAAGACATCGAGAAAGTTTATGAGTACACAGCAAAAGGTAATCTTGTTGCTGTGATTACAAACGGAACTGCAGTACTTGGCTTGGGCAATATTGGTCCCGAGGCAGGAAAACCTGTGATGGAAGGGAAAGGCGTTCTATTCAAAGCATTTGCCGATATCGACGTATTCGACTTGGAACTTCGCACCGAAGACCCCGAGGAAGTTGTCCGAGTTTGTCAGATTCTCGAACCTACATTTGGCGGAATTAACTTAGAAGATATTAAAGCACCAGAATGCTTTTACATCGAAGAGAAACTTAAGGAAACATTAAAAATTCCCGTTTTCCACGACGACCAACACGGAACAGCAATTATTTCGGGTGCAGCTCTTTTAAATGCGCTCGAAATTGCTGGTAAAAAAATTGACCAAGTTAAGGTGGTCTACAACGGTGCTGGAGCTTCTGGTATTGCCTGCGCAAAATTCCATATTGCTCTCGGAGTGAAAAAAGAAAACATCATTATGTGCGATACCATTGGTGTCATCTACAAAGGAAGAACAAAGGGTATGAACCCATACAAAGAATTTTTCGCAGTTGAAACAGACAAGCGAACATTGGAAGAAGCTCTCGTTGGTGCCGATGTTTTTGTTGGTCTTTCTGTTGGCGGAATTCTCACAAAAGAAATGGTTCGCTCTATGGCACCAAATCCAATAATTTTTGCAATGGCAAATCCCGACCCAGAAATCACATACGAGGACGCTCTCGACGCTCGCCCAGATGTAATTATGGCAACTGGCCGTTCCGATTATCCTAATCAAGTCAACAATGTTCTTGGATTTCCATTTATTTTCCGTGGTGCTTTAGACGTAAGAGCAACAACAATAAACGAAGAAATGAAAATTGCTGCTGCATATGCTCTTGCTCGACTTGCAAAGGAGGAAGTTCCAGAAATTGTCAAAAGAGCATATGGTGTCAAGGAATTAAAATTCGGTAGAGAATACATAATACCCAAACCATTCGACCCACGTGTCCTCACTTGGGTTGCTCCCGCAGTTGCTAAGGCAGCAATGGATAGTGGCGTTGCTCGGCAACCAATCACCGACTTCGAGGAATATAAACTACAACTCGATATCCGTATGGGTCGCGCACAAATGATAATGTCGCCTATCTTCCACAAAGCTGCATCAAGCCCGAGAAGAATTGTTTTTCCTGAAGGAACTGAACCCAAAATTATTCGAGCAGCAATATTATCGGTGCACGAGAATATTGCAAAACCAATTCTTCTTGGAAAACGGGAAATAATAGAAAAGGTAGCAAAAGAAAATGAATACGATTTGAACGGGATTGAAATTATCGACCCAGAAACATATCCAAAATTGCAACTATATATTGATGAGTATTATAATTTGCGACAAAGGAAAGGTGTTACTTACGATACAGCAGTAAAAGATATGACATATAGAACAAATTATTTCGGTGCTATGATGGTTAGAATGGGAGATGCCGACGCAATGCTTTCTGGTTTGACTAAACACTATCCAAAGACAATTCGCCCAGCATTGCAAATAATAGGTCGCGACCCAAGATATTCAAAAGTTTCTGGGTTATACATTCTTTCTTTCAAGAAAGGTGTTTACTTCCTTTCGGATACGACGGTAAACTTAAATCCTACTGCAGAAGATATTTGCGACATTGCTTTGCAAGCGGCTGAGTTTGTCAAAAATTTTGATATTCAACCCAAAATTGCATTACTTTCCTATAGTAATTTTGGTTCTGCCGAGGGAGAAATACCCGAAAAAATGCGAAAGGCACTGGAATTAATTAAAAATAAATGCCCCGATTTAATAGTAGATGGCGAAATGCAAGCAGATACTGCTGTTGTTCCCGAAATTATTGAAGAGAATTATCCTTTCAGCAAACTAAAAGGCGGGGCTAATGTGCTAATTTTCCCCGACCTCGATAGTGGAAACATTGCCTATAAACTTCTGTCCAGGCTTGGGGGAGCACACCCAATTGGTCCCATTCTTTTGGGATTGAGCAAAAGTGTACACGTCCTTCAACAAGGAGCTACTGTTAACGAGATTTTAGAAATGGTAGCAATTGCTGTCGTTGACGCTCAAAACAAAGAAAATCACTAATTAAAGATTTTTTACAGTACAAAAATTTGGGGTATGATTTCATACCCCAAATTTATTTTAAACAATGCGAAAAAGCAATTAATAATCTTTCTAGATTATAAAGAATTGCAAAATTAATACTTAACGGAACAACCATATGGTTTTGTTGTTTTAATAGATGGTTTTGAACCTTTCAACAAAGAGTCGAGCACCAAGCGTACGTAATTTTTGGCAGTAGGAATATCATCGATATCAGAGGTAGGTTTGTCATCAATTGCACCAGAATAAACAAGATTGAAATCCTTGTCGATAATAAAAAAATGCGGAGTTGTTTTTGCACCATAAGTTTTTCCAACCTTACCATCACTATCAATTAGGTAAAAGGTCATTTTTGCGTTGTGTTCTTTAATCCTTTTCCGAATTTCACCCGGCGAAAAGTAACCTTGCTTTCCAGGAGCAGAGGAACAAATCGACATCCAAATAACACCTTTTTTAGTATACTCTTCCTGCATCTTTGGGATGTTCGAACTATTGTAATGTTTCTTAACAAAGGGACAATCAAAATTAATCCATTCGAGAACTATGATTTTTCCTTTATAATCGGACAACAACACATCCATTCCATTCACATCCTGCAAAGTAAATTCTGGTGCCTTTTGGTCGATTTTAGCATCTTGCGACAATGCTAAAGAAAATGTAAGGAAAAGCAAAAGCAATTTAAATCCATTTTTTAACATAATTCCTCCAAAATATTATTCAAACAAATATTAATTAACAATCTTTACCCAAAAATATTTTTTATTTCCTTTGGAAAATTCCATTTCTAATAATCCTTCTATTAATGATTTATCGCCCCAAGCATATCGAAGATTATTTATTTTGATAACCAGTTTGTTGTCTTGAAACTTAAATGTCGGGTATTCTCCTATATCAAACAAGCCCTCGGTTTTTGGGAAAAAAAACACTCTTTCCACATTTGGATTTTCTTGGAAATCAATATGAAACAAAGAAAAGTCATCGAAAAATTCAATTTTGCCCTTGACCGTATCCCTCGGAAAATTAGAAAAAGCATAGCCAACTTTGTAATCATAATCACTGTGAGGCAATTTAGTATTAATAGCGAATTTTTTGCTAATACGAGCCTCGCAAGGGATACACTTTTCTTTGCAAATTAACCACTTAGCATCAAGTGAAATCTCGATTTTATTCGATGAAATTGGTTTGTCCAAAATTACTGCAAAAGGAAAATAGAGCGTCCCACTATGTTCAAAAGTTACAATTTTGTTATATACCTTGCGTTTTGGTATTGGAAATAAAGGTCCGATTAGGTTCTTACATTCCAAATTTGTCGAAACGGAAAGTAAAGTGGGAGTTCCGGCATCGCCGGGATTTACCCAGTAGATATGCCACCCTTTTGCAATCGAAATTTTAACGGCAAATAGCAGCGTGTCCTCATTCCTCGATAGAAATTCTTTCCCAGATACAATATTAATAACTATTCTCTTATCCTTGTAAAAAGTTTTTTGCTTGGAAAACCCTTTTTCTGATAAGATTACTAATAAAAGAGTAAAAGTTAGAAAAAATAATTTTTTCATATCACCTAAAAATTTTTTAAACGAAAGGAAAAGTAATAATAGTGTAAATATTTTTTTAAAACTATGTTAAGTCATTAATAATGAAATAAATTATGCTAAATAGAAAATTAACATACAAAGTGGAATTTTGTTTTTACAAAAGGTAAAATTATGAAAATTGCAATCTTTGCTGGAACACTAAACGAAAATCAAGACGGGGTTACAAGAGTATTATTCCGACAAATAAGATACTTTAAGCGTTTAGGATACGAAATGGTATTTTTTACTCCTTCATACGAAGATGATGGTCAGTTGGACAATGTTTTTAAAATTCAATCCATACCTTTCCCACTTTATTCCGACTACAAACTTTCGCTACCCAACAAAAAAAGACTACTCAAAGTATTGGAAAAGATTGAACCCGACATTGTTTTCATAAATAGTCCTTGCACCCTTGGTTGGGCGGCAGCAAAAGTTGCGAATACTATCAATGTTCCAGTTGTAGCTATTTATCATACTCATTTTCCAACGTACCTATCCTACTATAAAATTTCTTTTCTTGAACCTTACGTTTGGCGATATATGAGATACTTGTATGAAAAGTGCAATATCGTTTTTGTTCCTTCGAAAAGTGTCGAAGAGGATTTAAACGAAAAAGGGATAACAAACACAAAATATATTCCCCACGGAGTTGATACAAATGTCTTTAACCCGAGGTTTTCCAATCCAAGTTTTAAAAAGGAACTTGGGGTAGAAGGGAAAAAAATCGTACTATTTGTTGGTAGAATTGTCAAGGAAAAAAATATCGATGTATTGCAAGAAGCTATGAACTTTCTTCATAAAAGAGACGACTTTGTTTTGGTTATCGCCGGTGGTGGTCCATATTTAGAATACTACCAAAAGAGAATGCAGAACACAATTTTCTTGGGGCACCTAAACACCTCTAAACTTGTCGAAGTTTATTCATCGAGTGATATTTTTGTCTTTCCATCGGTAACAGAATCCTTTGGAAATGTAATTTTGGAAGCAATGGCTTGTAGCCTTCCACCCATTGTTGCAAAATCGTTTGGTGCATCGGAATTAATCCAAGATTTTTCGAATGGATTGCTTACTGAACCAAATTCTGCCAAAGACTTAGCAGATAAAATAGAATTACTTCTTGAAAACGAGAAACTACGGCAAAGCCTTTCCGCAAATGCTTATTCAAGTGCAATAAAATACTCTTGGGAAAATATATTGAATACCTATAAAAAATGCTTTGAAGGAATAATCAAAAACACAAATCAAAATCTTTGTGAATTTGCAATTGATAACGAGGCACTAATTTTCGAGGAATAGATAATATTTATCTTTACTTACCAAAATTTCCCAAACCCACTTCGGAAATAATCCACTTTTTTTGCTTAATTTTGAAGTGATTAGTAATATTATTTTTTGGAGTAATTTATGGCAAAGCAACAAACTCGTGGGCGCCAAACGCAATTAAAAAAGAAATCTAAACCCGTTTGGACCTTTACGCTAAATAATGAAAATTTGAAATGGTTTGCGATTGGTTTCGGGTTTGTTATTCTTGGATATATTCTACTTGCAACTGGAATAACAGAAGAACCTGCCTTGCCACAAGGTAAATGGAATAACCCTCTTGTTATTAACGTTGCTCCAATTGTTCTTGTGATTGGCTATTGCATAATTATTCCATATGCAATTTTAAAAACCTTTAAAAAGAAACAAGAAAGTTAATGGGCAAGAAGTGTGGATTCATCGCTATTGTCGGTGTACCAAATGTTGGCAAATCCACATTGCTTAATGCATTGGTTGGAATAAAATTAAGTATAGTTACTCCAAAACCACAAACGACAAGGAAAAGAGTTATCGGTGTTCGAACCGATTCCGATTCACAAATGATATTTCTCGACACTCCGGGAATAATCGAACCAAAATATGAATTGCATAAGATAATGATGGAATACGTCGATTTTGCGTTAATGGAAGCAGACTTGATTGGATTTATGATAGATGTAACAACTCAAAAAGACCCCAAAATTGTTCTCCAAGGCGAAGTTGAAGAAAAACTTAAATTGACTTCGAAACCATTAATTCTAATTCTCAACAAAATCGACCTGTTAGACAATACAAAATTAGTTCTACCCATTATTGAAGATTACAGTAAGTTGAATATTTTTAAAGATTTTGTCCCAATTTCGGCAACCAAACTTGCTGGAGTCGACGAACTAATTAAAGTATTCAAAGAGAACCTGCCCGAAGGGGAATTCCTTTACGACCCTGATGTCCTAAGCACTCAAAATGAACGTTTTTTTGTTTCGGAACTCATTCGGGAAAAACTTTTCTCGATGTATAAGGACGAAGTACCTTATTCAACAGAAGTTCAAATAGTAGAATTCAAGGAAAGAGAAAAAGGAAAATGGTATATAAATGCAGAAATTATTGTTGAAAAGGAAACTCAAAAGCCAATAATTCTTGGAGCTGGGGGAAACAGAATAAAACGTCTTGGGCAGAGCGCAAGGAAAGAGATAGAAAACCATCTTGGTGTTCCAGTATATCTTGAACTTTTTGTAAAGGTAAGAAAAAATTGGAGAAATAATAAAAATATGTTGAAATATTTTGGTTATTGAAATGGAAGAAATAGTTAAAACATCCAGCCTTATTAATCAAGAGGCTGAAAAATCGGAAATGTTGCAGTTGGTAACATTTGAACTCGCAGGAGAATTTTTTGGCATCGACATCTTGAAAGTTCAAGAAATCACACCAATGACTAAAATTACAAGAGTACCAAACGCACCACACTATGTTGAAGGTGTGATTAACCTTCGCGGTAAAGTAATCCCCGTTGTTGATTTACGGAAAATACTCCAACTTGACTTTAAAGAATATGATGCATCATCACGAATAATTGTACTCCAATTAGATGGCAAGATTATTGGCATCCTTGTCGATAGAATGAACGAAGTCATTTGGGTAAACAAAAATATGATTGAAACAAATCCTACCCAATCAGATTCAAAGATAAGCGATAATTACATTATTGGTATAGTAAACCTTGAGGACAAACTAATAATCCTTCTCGACCTTTACAAAGTCTTCAATATTCAAGAAGAACAAAAGCATTAACCATTTTTTAATAATCTGCGACTTTTTTTTATTTTATGTGTTATATATATTGTAGATGTTGCAAAAAGTTAAGAAGTTTTTGTGAAGAAGTGCAAGCAAATAAGGAAATTTCTTCTTTTGGGTATACTCTCAATTTTAATTTCCAATGCTTGCGACCCTTGTAGTTACGATAACCTTTATACAATACCCGAAGGTGATATATATTTCACTGCCCTTCCCGTTAATTCAAGTGAACCAAGCATTTTCCAAATAGATATTAATCAAACAAATCCTAGAGAGATTGTAAAAAATGGGAAACTTTATTCCCCACCTTCAAGAGATAAAAAGTTGGTCTTTGTAAGGGATTACGCAAGTGGTTCCCAAGATGTAATTATTTCGAATATTGATGGAACAAATCAAAGGATTGTGGCTGGCTCTTTCCATTGGTTTTCTCGCGATTTCGCTATAATTTCCAGTAATGGATTATTCATTGCAATTGGTGCAAATGGAAATGAACTCTGGATTGTCCGAAATGAAAATACTTTTGTCAAACTATCTAATTCCTTGTGCCGTGGTTCAATACCATCATTTTCTCCCGATGGAACCAAGATTGCATTCATTGAAGGAAAAGACATATATACTAGCCCACACACATTGGTAATATATTATCTTGCCACCGACCAACCACAATTGCTTTGCAAAAAGAACTTACCCGGTCAAATCGTTGAAATTTTTGGAGAACCAACGATTAGTTGGAGCGACGACAATACTTTCGTTTTCCTTTGTTTAGAAAATAAAGAAAGATATGATTTAATCTACTCAACAAGTTTTGAAGGAACATACGAGAAGGTTTGGGAAGTTGAATTTATTGGATGTGCCGAGGTTCTTCCTACCAGTAAAGAAAATGTTTTCTATATTACTGGCCGCGACGGTTCACTCTGGCTTGTCAATTTCAATGAACTTTCGAGCCGTTATCGATTTGTTTCCCAGTCGTCTGGATATTCATACAACCTTTTCCCTAAAATTGACAAGAACTCCAAGTATATTGTTTACACAAGATATTATAGAGATGAGATGAGTATGTTTGGCGGAACTCTCGAATTAATTAGTTTAACCGAAAAAAATGCGAAACCTAAAATAATTGGAAGCAATGTTTATCGTGGTTTTTGGAATATTTTCAAAAAATAATGAAAAGAATTACGAACATAAGCGAACTTTCCGACTTTGAACTTTGTCTTGCTTTGAGCCAGAATAATAAAAAAGCGGAGCAAGCTTTTACCGAAATCTATAATAGATATAGTAATAAAGTTTTTGCTTATATACTTAGAACTATTAACAACAGAACAGATGCAAAAGATATTTTTCAAGAAGTTTTCCTAAGATTTTTCGATGCTTGCAAAAATGGAACTAATGCTACGAATATTTTGCCCTACCTTATAAAAATTGCTCGCAACATTTGTTTAAACTACATTCGAGACAAAAAAACAACTGTTCCTTTCGATGAATCGATTGGTTTTATCAAATCGAGTATAGATGTCGAAAAATCGGAAATTTCCGAATTAGTAACCAATGCATTGTCAATTTTGGATTACCAATCGCGCGAAATTTTTGTTTTGCATCATTACCAGAACCTAACCTTTAACGAAATTTCTGATATTATCGGCGAATCTCTTGCTTTTGTGAAAACTCGCTATTACCGGGGGAAAGAAAAAATGAAAACTTTTCTAACCCCTTATTTTAAAAAAGATTATTAACAAAGTGTGATAAATTTATGGACTACACAAAATTAGTAGATTTGTTTTTGGAAGGAGAATTAAGTTCGGTCGAGAAGGAAATCCTTTTTAGGGAACTTTCCCAAAACCAAGAATTGCAAGAGTATTTTGAAACACAAATTCAATTTAACCAATTGTTTCAAAAAGATTTAAATACAATTACCGTTCCTTCCGATGCAACCAATACTATTTTTGCTTCTTTAAGTTTCAAAATACCAAATTCCGAAACTGTTGTGCAAGATCCTTCACAAACAGCTTTTGTTAGCTTTAAAAGAATATTAAGTAAATATGCACCTTACTTTTCATCGAGTGTAATAGGTGGTATAATTACTTTCTTACTCCTTTGGCTGCTTTTACCAACAAAATTTCCAACCACGACTTTAATTCAACAAAACAATTTGTCCTCTGAGCAAGGTATACCACTTGGAGTTGCAAACGAAGTTCCAAAAATTCAAGCAAGTAAAGAACCGATACAAACAAATGCAGTCGATATCGAAAAATTAATCAGCAAAGCATTAGAAAACTGGTTTGCAACCCATTTCCAAAATGGGAACATTCCTAACAATTTTGCACAAAATTCCAATCAAATCACTGAACAAAATCCAATAGAACCCGCTGAAAAGAAACATTTGATACAAAGCGTTTACAGTTCCAAAAAACCATGGTCCACGGAACCAACAATCTTGCCTTCAATACAATTCTTTTCCAAAGAACCTTTGGCGCTTTCACAAAACACTAATGTTTTAACTCAAAAGTTAAAAAATATCACATTGGGATTTCGGGGCTATATGCTTAAATCCAATCCCGATGTAAATGTGAACTTAACGGAAAAAGGTATACTTCCCAACGCTGGAATTTCAATTGGATACAATGTAGGAAAAAATACAAACATCGGTTTTGAATTCGGACAAGAAAAATTCTCGCAAAAATACACATTGAACTTTAATGGGGAAATTACCTACTACAAACAAAATCCTTTACTTTGGTGGTACGGCTTTTACTTACAACAATCCATAAGTAACCTATTCCAAATCAAAGAGCTAAAGCCAATGGCAAGAGTTTTTATTGGGGGTACTCCAGTTGGTCCGCTTGCAAGAGGGGCTTTGGGGCTTCAATACACACCTGATGAACGAGTCTCTTTATTCTTTGGCTGGGAAGGAACCTTTTTAGGATACAAAGTGCAAAATAACTTTTACCAAACAAAAAAATCGGGTATTACTTACGGAGTTTCTGTTAAATATTGATGAAACTAAAAATTCAAAAATTCACTAAATTTTTTTCGATTATTTTCCTTTGCTTGGTATTAATTTGGGGATGCCAATGTATCCCAAGTTTAGACACAGAAAAAGATATAACTCCTTCCCAATATTCAAGGATTATGTGTGTAAATTGTGCACCATTGTTCGATAAGGTAAAAATTGTCGTCGGTGAATTTACACTACACAATTCTTTGGATTATGATATGGAAGAAGGTTTTAAATACTTCAACGTACTACCGGGAGTAACTAATTTCGTAGTTATTTACAAATCGGATTCAGTACTTTACAATGGCTTTGCTAATTTATCGAAAGGTTTGCCATACACTTTTTTAATTATTCAACTTCAAAAAAGAATTAAAGGTTTACTTCTTTACGATACGCTAAGCACATATTCTCCAACCAATTCGTACTTTCGTTTTGTCAATGTTGCAGTTAATTCACCATCATCCTTGGTATTTCAAATTGAACAACAATATCCGATTTATTTTCCCCTTGGTTTTAGAAGCTTTACGAAATTTTTCACAACTTACCCCGAAAAGTATAGAATAACAATTAAAGATGCGGACAAAGATACCACTTTGTTTGATATCAAAAATTTTCAATTTCTTGCTGGAAAAGGCTACTCCATTATTTTAAGAGGAGATTTTCAAACGAAAGAAACTAAATTGGGAACTAATCTATTAATAATTCAACATAACTTCGATGAGATTTACAACTTAGATGTAAAAAAATAAAAAAACATAAAATAATATTCCTTTTTTTTCGATAAAATTTTGGATACAATTTGATATTTGTTTATTATGTCTAATAAATAAAGGGTTGAATTATGTTTTGGACACCAGAACTTGCATCATACCTCGAAGATGCTCCATTCCCAGCTACCAAAGAGGAATTAATCGACTACGCAAACAGAACAGGTTGTCCACAGCAAGTAATCGATAATCTAATGGAGATCGAAGACGAAGATGCATTAATAATGGGAATCGAGGACTTATGGCCAGAATACGAGGAAATGAGTTCCGAAGATTATTTCTATGACGACGACGAGGAAGAGCAATATCAATAGACACAAAAACTAAAAGATTGCCCAAATTTTATTTAACTGGGCAATCTTTTTTTATTTTGCATATTCTGATTAAGCAATTTTCTCGATGTACAAATTTTTAAGATGGTTATATATTTTCATTCTTTTAATTCCTTCCATTCTTTTTTCAAAGCAATTTGAACTTCGAACCTATTCTTCTTTTTACAATCCTTACTTTTCAGAAGTAAACAAAATTGAATTTATCGGAAACAAAAGTTTTTCGCATTCTACCTTGCAAAACATAATCGCAACAAAACCAACCGATAAAAGCCTTCCCCACAGTATTTTGTTTTTTTACTACGAGAACATTACAAAAAACCGAGCAGCACCCAAAATTCTTTCTTCTTCACTTAAAACAATCATTCTTAATCTTATCAACGAAATTTCTTTTTTCAAGGAAAGCCAAGTTGAACAAGATAGAAATACAATTTCTTTATTTTACTATCAAAATGGCTTTCACGATGTAAAGGTCAACTTTCGCTTTTTCCCCGATACACTAAAAAAGCTCAACATACTTCGCTTCGAAATTGAAGAAGGACAACAATACATTGTAAATAAAATTATAACTTTGGGTTTAGAAACCCTCCCAGATGACTTAAAAACAAAAATCGAAAAGCTTCGCTTGCTCGAGATAGGAAAACCATTCAGCGAAACACTTGTTGCCGAAGAATTAAGAAATATTAGGTTGTTTCTACGCGAAAATGGTTACTTTTATGCCGATTACAAAACCCCACGCGTAATAATCGACACTGCTTTGAAAGTCGATACTGTTTTTTTCAACTTTGATGTTGGAAAAGTTGTTAAAATTAATAATATCAACTTTATCGATAGTATAGGCTCGCAAAAGCGTGTAGGTTATAATGTTAAATTAAACCACTTAGATTTCAAACCCGGCGACATTTACCGACAAAGCAAAATCTTAACCTCTGAACTAAATCTATACTCATTGGGTACATTCGAACTGGTAAAAATCGACACCACTTCACTTTTTGCACCAAATACAGATACTTCTATTAACCTTGCAATTTTCCTACGATATCGTAGGTTACGCGAATTTGGTGTAGGTCTTTTTACAAACCGAACTTCTGTTGAAAAAGCAATCAATGTTGGAGCGGAATTTTCCATTTCCGACCGAAATATTTTCGGAGGTGGCCAATCTGCTAATTTCTTTATTAGGGGTTTTGGAATTGACTTTAGCAGATTTGTTTTCGAGCGCAAACCTTTGGAATATGAATTCCAAACTGGAGTTAATTTCACTCAACCTCTTTTATGGTTAATTGCAAGCACCAGGATTTCCTTGACTGGTTCCATATTGTATTCTCAAAGGAAAGTTTTTGGTTCACTTCAACTAAACACATTTTCTTTCCCTATTAAATTTCCTACTCGTTTACCTTTTTGGACATATTTTAACTACTTGGACATCGATTTATTTTTCGAAAGGCAAGTCCCAAAGAATTTTGCTACTGCATCAACAAAATTCTACGAAAATGCCTTTTCTTTCCAAGACTCATTAAGAATTCAACAATCTCTTTCGATATTTGGTAATCTTGACAAGTATATCAACAAATATAATCCCCTTTTAACAACTTCAATTTTTGGAGTAAACTTAGTTGGGGACACACGCGACAACCCGCTCCTTCCTCGTAAAGGAAGATTGACGAGCATTGGGTTCGATGGTTACTTTTTCTTCGGAATAGCTAAATATTATAGGATTAACCTCAATTTTTTGTCTTTTAATGAATTATCCAATTTTGCTGTTCTTTCAACTAAATTGCGGGGAGGTCATATTTTTTGGTTCGACAAAGCTAATAGTTTTGTACCTTACGAAAGGCATTTTTTTGCTGGTGGGGCAAACAGTATTCGTGGATGGCCTTCGCGTCAGTTGCGTTACTACAAAGGAGTTCGCATCGACACAAGTAGTTCAGCAATTGTAAATAGTTTTCTTCGCGACTTTGTTGGTAATGCAAGTTTGCTCGAAACCTCCTTTGAAATCCGCTTTCGATTTGGCCGCCCAGCATACATTGGAAAAACACTTGCCGACATTCTGGAGTTGTTCACAATGACTATATTTCTTGATGCTGGAAACGCATACCAATGGCTTGTAAAAAACGAAAAGGGCGATTTCATAACTAAATACTCATTCAAAGATTATTTCAATGGAATTGCGTTAGCCACTGGTTTCGGAATTGGTTTCATCACTCCAGCCGGACCATTTTTCTTCGACGTTGGTTACCCACTTTACGACCCCAACAAAGAAAAGCAACCGATGAAAAACCCAGTTTTTCATATTCGCTTAGGTTATTCTTTTTAGTTTTTTTGTTTTTTTAGGGAAAAAAACTTATTTTACTTTTTTATTTAACCATATTATGAAAAACAAGTCGCCCCCAATATTTGCTAATATTCTTCTAGTTTTTTAATGGAAATCAGAAAATTTAATTTTGGTTAACTTTTTTTAAAAATTTATTTGATAAAGGAACACAAAATGAAAAAAATTTTTTCTTTATTAGCTTTATTAATACTATTTTCTTGTTCAACTTCAAAGTATTCTTTACCCGATAAATATCCTCTCACTCACATAAGTAGCGACAAAGGTATAGAACTTTATCAATATCGTAGTTCTATTGGAAACACCTGTATTATTGGAATAATGCCATCCAAAGACGACCCAAAAATAACTTATATTTCTGGGATACTTTCATATGAATTTTTAAACTCAATGAGTTCACTCGATAAAAGAAAACTTGAAAACGATTTAAATGATATTATCAAAGATTATGTTGTTGCAATCATTGACGACAAAATAATGTTTATGGATAACATAAAAGAAAAATTAACAAAGATACCCCAAGGCATATTATTTGAAAAAGTTAAAAAAGTAGGTGAATTTACTTGTAGTTATGCTGCACTCTTAGAAGAATTAATGAAAAAAGGGAATAATCTCGAAGAAGAATAAATACATTTTAACTAACTTCTTTATCCTTTTTTACACTATTTCATTGTTTCATAATACATAACAACCCACTTCAAAATTTGTTTATTTTGAAAGATTAGGTTATTTTTGCTTTTGTCTTATCGGGAGGTATTATGTTCGAAAAAATCCAAAGTTTGTTAGGTTCGGATGCTGAATTTCTACTTGGATTTTCCAACCCAAAAGTGCCAAAAGAATTGCTAACTCTACCCGGTCCCGACTTTGTCGATAGAGTATTTGCTAATTCCGACCGCAATAACCGTGTCCTTGCAAATTTACAACGCCTTTTCAACACTGGGCGATTGGCTGGCACTGGTTACCTTTCTATTTTGCCAATCGACCAAGGAGTTGAACATTCTGGGGGCGCTAGTTTCGCTAAAAATCCTATTTATTTCGACCCAGAAAATATCGTTAAACTTGCTATCGAAGGTGGTTGCAATGCAGTAGCCTCGACATTTGGTGTTCTTGGTATGGTCGCTCGCAAATATGCCCACAAAATTCCTTTCATCGTTAAAATTAACCACAACGAACTTCTTACTTATCCAAACAAGTACGACCAAGTTTTGTTTGGTACTATCGAAGAAGCCTACAATATGGGTGCAACAGCTGTTGGTGCTACAATTTACTTTGGCAGCCAAGAAAGTTCCCGTCAAATAGTTGAAATTTCCGAGGCGTTTGCTTATGCCCACGAACTCGGAATGGTTACAATTTTATGGTGTTACCTCCGAAACTCTGCTTTCAAGAAGGACAAAGACTACCACGTTGCAGCTGACCTAACAGGCCAAGCCAACCATTTGGGAGCAACCCTCCAAGCAGATATTATCAAACAGAAAATGCCCGAAAACAACGGCGGTTACTTAGCATTGAATGCCGAGGGTAAATCATACGGAAAATACGATACTCGTATGTATTCCGAATTATGTTCCGAACATCCAATTGATATGTGTAGGTATCAAGTTGTTAACAATTATATGGGGAAGATAGGATTAATAAATAGCGGAGGTGCTTCTGGCGAAAACGACTTGGTCGAAGCAACCAAAACTGCTGTAATAAACAAACGAGCTGGTGGTATGGGGCTTATCTCGGGTCGGAAAGCATTCCAAAAGCCTATGCACGAAGGCATTGAATTATTAAACACAATTCAGGATGTTTACTTGTGCAAAGAAATAACTGTTGCGTAATTTTATAGAATCTTCTTCCTTTCTCCCCTCATTTCTTTGAGGGGATTTTTTGTATTTTCTTCATAGTTCACCAATTGTTTAAATATTCTAAACTTTTATTAATCTTTGGAAATCAAAATATTAATTCAAATATTAACTCTTATTTGGGGCAATAGATTATTCAGTTATAAACACTTTTCTGAATTAATTCTATTTCGAAAATGTAAGGCCAAAGTTTACCAGTTAAAAAAATCTTCTTTGTTTTGTTATCGTATGCTATTCCATTGACTACATCAACATTTGAATTTGGTTGTAAATAATTTCGTAACGAAGAAACATCGACAAAAAAATCTACTTTCCCACTATTTTTATCAATTACAGCTATGGAATCTTTTAACCAAATATTAGCCCAGATTTTTCCTTCGATGTTTTCCAATTCATTAAGATTAGAAACTGGGTAAATATCGGCAAAAACTGCAATGGAGCTTTGAATACTAAAATCCATTGGGTCGATAATTTTAAGAATATTGGTACCATCGCTTTGAACAAGAAATTGCTGGTCGTAATTTGTTAATCCCCAACCCTCGCCAGCGTAGACTAATTCCTTTTCCTTTCTAAATGTTTTAGAATCGAAAACAAAACAAGTATTGTTTTGCCAAGTCAAAAGAAATATTTTCCCATTATGCAATGCAATGCCTTCGGCAAAATATTCCGCACCAATATTTACCATTTTTTCAATTTTTCCTGTGATTGGGTTAATTTTTCTAAGCGAAGAATGCTCATATTGCCCGGTACTTTCGTATAAGTAACCGTCGTGGAAGAAAAGACCTTGGGTAAAGGCAAGTGTGTCGTGTGGTATAGTCTTTAGCACTTTAATCGAAAAGACTGGGATTACGTTATTTGTTAATTCTTTATTCGAGCTTACATTTTGTAACTTTTTATTGTTGTAATCTTTCTTATTCTCGATTTCATCTTTATTATCTTTGCAAGCAAAAAAAAGTAAAGCAAGTACGATAAAAAAAACTTGCATTTTATTATTTCTCGCCAATAAATATTGTAGACCCGTAAGAAGTTTTGTGGATTTTGATATCCGAAAACCAAGCTTCTTTCATCATTAGAAGCAACTCTGTCTCGGTCAACAAATCACCGTTAGGGGTGAAAAGCAAAAGTCTAAGAGAATCAAATGTGGCAAAAAAAGGACTGGTGCGGTCGTTATCTATTAAGTTTTCTTGAACTACTATTCGACCTTTTCTTTTCAATGCATCGAAAATTTTATTCAATATTTTCATACAATCTTTAAAAGAAAAATAGCGAAGTACATTCGAAACAATAGCCAAATCGTAATCCTTCCCAATGTCCGAACTCAAAAGGTCGCCCTGCATAACTTTTGCAAAACCAGCAAAGCCTTTTTTCTCGACAAATCTTTCAGTAAATGGAACGATTTCCGGATAGTCAAAAAGCACAAGTTCAATGTTAATATTTATTTTTAAAAGTTCAAGCCCAAAAGAACCTGAACCACAACCAAAATCAATTGCCTTCATTACTTTTGAAGTATCAATAAAACGAATGAACTCTGGGGCTTGCCTGTTGGCCCTCCAGTTCATAATGAACAACATCCCATCAATTTCATCGCTTGTCAAAGTTGACAATTGCAATGGTGGATAGGGTTGTCCACCAATAATTGTTTCTTTTAGGTTAAGCCACCTCTTTAACAAAAATCTCATTAGCCTAGCATCTCCGAAATAATTTGGGGCACCACGAACAAGGTATTCTTTGCCTTCTTGGGTATTTCCATACTTTTGCCCATATTTTACGAGTAAACCCATTGCTACCAAAGCGTTGAGAAGTCGAAAAATTCCTTTAGGCGAGGCACCAATTTTTTCTGCAATTTCCTCAGCTGATTTAAAATCCTCGCCAATGACAGAAAATAAATCCAATTCCAAAGCTACAATAAATGAAATACTTCGCTCGAAACTAAGGGCTAGTTCAAGAAAGGTTTCGGCTTTTGGGTCGATACTGAATGGTGTTGTCTCTTTTTTCATTATTTATCTACACTTTATTTACTTTTCAAGAATATTCTTAAGTTCTTTAACAACAACGAAAATTTCATATGGTTGTGGTTGATTTCCCGGTTGCAATTCACCACTTTGGTAGTTTGTTACAACAAAAAGCCGACCCTTTGCCCGAGGCATTCCTTCGATAAATTTGTTAATTTCCCCAAATCTACTATCCACCAGATTTTTTATTAATTCTGCTGGGGGTTCCTCGATTGAAACCACTTCTTCTGTTATTGTTTTTTTCTTTTTCTTCTCTGTTACAACTTTTTGAACAGTTTGCACTTTTCGGGTTTTTATGTAAGTATCGTATGCAGTTACTTGGATTTCGAACTTCACATTTCTATTGAAACGAAGTACATCATCCAAGCCACCAAGTTTTTCTTCGCAATCATTTAATAGTGAAGAATTTCCTTTTTCGAAGCAATCAAATTTAAAAGCAACAAGACCCTCCTTCAAATGCTTAACAGTAAAATTTTGTTCAATTTCGGCATATTTGTTTGTATCGGGTAGTTGGACATTAAATTTCTGGCGTATCACATCCCAATCGTAAATGATAACTTCGATATTTTCCCCGCTTTGAAAAACTTGCGAATATTCCCCCGAAACTGAATCCGACTTTATTTTAAATTTCTTTCCAGTAGATGTTCGAAACTCAATAATTGCCCCAACTGGGTTACCAGTATATTCGTCCAATACTTTCCCCTTTAAAATTAATTGTACTGTGGAATTATTCAAAAACTGAGGGTAAAGTAGACAAGGCACTATTAAGATAATAACACTAATAATTACCAATTTTTTCATATTTCAATTCAACAAAAAAATAGAATTTATTAAAAGAACATCAAATTTCAAAACTTTTCTGAATAAATAATAAAAATTAACAAAACCAAAAATCTATGAATGTAAATAATTAAATAATTAATAGAAACTTAACAAATATAAAATTTTTTATTAATTTATTATTTTCTACTTGAGGAATTATGAAAAAATTTCCCAAATTTTTTCGAATTCTTTCAATTTTTCTTCTTATTTCTGGTTACCTCTTCTCTTCTCAAGAAAATATCACAATTCTCTTCGTAAACGATAGCCACTCGCACCTCGCACCATCGGCTCCTCGTGATGAGAATCTGAATGGTAAAGTTGGCGGGTTCGCCCGTCTTGCATCCTTAGTATTTCAAGTACGTTCGGAAGAAAACAACGTACTCCTACTTCATTCGGGGGATTATAGCATTGGAGATTTGTTTTACAACACAACATTTGGTGTCTTTGAACTCAAAGCCTTACAAAATATTGGCTTGGATGCACTTACTCTTGGTAACCACGATTTCGACTTAACTCCCTATCTTTTGTTATCTGCCTTCGATTCAGCCTTCACCAGTGGTTCATTCCCAATCCTTTGTGCAAATGCTGTGTATACAAACTCTTCGGTCGACGACCTAAAAAAATACATCAAACCGTATACAATAAAAAATTTTGGTGCAATTAAAGTTGGAATCTTTGGCTTAACTACTCCATCCACAAACTTACTTTCAAATCCATCACCAATATTTATCGACACAAATATTTTCGAAATTGCTTCTCGGTTTGTTGATACTCTATACTCAAAAGGTTGCCAAATTGTGATTTGTCTCTCGCACCTTGGAGTTAATTTAGATAAACTACTCGCTTATAATATCCCGGGAATTGATATTATTATCTCGGGACACGACCACTTACCAATCTCACAACCAATTGAAATTACAAACAGCGCTGGAAAAAAAACATACATCGTCCAAACCAAGGGCTACTATTCCCAAGTCGGAAAAGTTACCTTTTCATTCAACAAAGAAACTGGACAAAAAGGAATAGTTAGATACCAACTAATCGACCTTGATGAAAATATCCCCGAATCCTCAGTAATCAAGGCTGAAATTAACTCTGTAATTGCTGATATTGAAAAAACCTACTGCAAGGTTTATTCACAATTGGTTGGATATGCCCTTAGCAATTTCGATGAATTAACCGACATTAAATCCAGTGGTCCATACGATACAGATGTTGGAAATCTTGTTACCGACGCATTCCGAGCCAAAACTGGAACAGACATTGCAATTATTGCTAATGGTCTTACCGCTAAGCCTTTACCCGCTGGACCAATTACACCTATTGACCTTTTCCGAACTATTGGATACGGTTTCAATACTGTTAACGGTCTTGGATATCGTATCGCTACATTCGAAATTACAGGCTTAAACTTAATGAAAAGCTTAGAGTTAGCATTAGCATCTCTCGATCCCACATCGGACTATGCCGAAGATGAATTTTTAATTCAAGTATCTGGGATGAAATATGTAGTTGATTTTTCGAAAGCCCCGGGGAATCGTATTGTTTCGGTTACTGTTGGAAATCAACCATTGGATATGAACAAGACATATACAGTAACAGCAAATGAATTTTTGCTTCTTTTCTTAGACTTTCTTGGTGTTTCAATTTCCAACCCAAAAATATTTAACGAGACAGCAGAATTCCAAGTTCTGCTTGAATATGTCACTTCCAAACAACAAATATCCCCTCAGCCAAAAGGAAGAATAATCTCTCCAAACCAATCAAGCGTCGAAACTCAACAGCAAGGTGAATTACTACCAATCGATTTGTATTTCGACTATTACAATCAAAAAATGATACTAAAAATAAAGTCAAAAATTGATTCTCTCATTTCCATTGAATTTTCCGATATACTTGGAAAGCAAATTTACTCTACTATTCTTCAAATTTCAAGTCCGAACACTTACGAGTTGAGTTTTCCAACCACTTGCTTCGGCCCAATTTTTAGCAAAATCAGAACTTCATTTTTCCAAATGCAAAAACCAATAGCTGTTTTTTAGTCAACGAGACAAAAACTTTTTAATAACGTAACGATAGAAAACGATTAAAATTAATTTAAGCTTAGTTCAAGAAAAGTAATAAAATCATTGAAAGCATTAAATTCTTTCAATGTCTGATTTTTTTATCCAACCAATGTTCCCATTTGCTATGCGAATTTTATACCAATTCCCAATTTCGTCGAGAATTTCTACCTTTGTACCTTGGTGCAAAATAAATAAGTCGGTCGAACCATCTTCGGGGGAACTTTTTATATAGGAATTTACAGAGAAAACGATAGCGTAATTGTTATTTGTTTCGTAACGATACCGACTAATTCCAAGTATTGTTGCAAAAAGAAATGTAATAATAAAAAAGACCCCAAGACCAAATAATAGTTTTCTTGTTCCGCTCGAAAACACAAACAAAAAAGTTATCAAAGCAATAGAAGCAATCCAAATTGAAATCAACCCTAAGATAGCCCATTGTTTTGAAGATAGAGTATCGCGAATATTTTCCCACCATTGTATGAGAAAAAATTTTGGTATTTCTTCAATTTTGTCAACATTGTGTAGTTTGGCCATTTGCAAATTAAAGCGAACATCTTCGTCGAATGGGTCGAGTATAAGCGCTCGTTCGTAATACAAAATACTTTTGTGATATTCGCCAAGTCGATAAAAGCAATTACCTAAATTGAAAAGAACATCTTTACTTCGGTACCCAGAATTCAATATTTTTTCATAATGTTCAACAGCTTTTCGAAAGTCCCCTTTCGAGTAAAATTCGTTTCCTTTCTGAAAATATATTTGTGGATTAAACTCTTGTGAAAGGACAAATTGCAAAGAAAAACAAAATCCAATTACAACAATAACAAAAAGCCTTGTTTTCATAGCAACTTTTCGCTTAACTTCGATAATACTTCTACGGATTGAGAATAAATTTGGTCTAAAGGAATATTGTTAAATTGCGGTGAATATCTAGCTTCTTCACATTTATTTATAAGTTCTAACAAATTATCCACAATTTCTGGTTCGTTAACTTTTTCGATAAGTTTTTCCTTTATAGTGTCTTTGGTCAAATCTGTTGGTTTAATATTCAATTTATTTGCAACGAATGTCCACAAAGCACGCGAAGTCTCCTCGTAAAACTTTTCCTTTTGTCCATTTGTAATGAGTTTTTTAGCATTTTTTAGGTATTTTTGTGCAATTTTGGTTGCTCTAATTTGACGCATAAGGATAATGTTTCCTTCAATTTTTTCTTTTCGCCGAATGTAAGCAAACACAACCAACCATAAGCCAATTGGCAAAAGGCTAAAAGCCCAATATATAGGGCTTGCATAAAAGTTTTCATTTTCATGTTGAAAACTATTCCCTCGTGTTTTAATGTATCGAATATCTTTCCCAATATATTGAACATCTTCTTTCTTTATGTTTGCAACCAAGGTTTGTTGGGTAGCTCCTTTTTCAACATTCAAAACAAATCCAGTAGAACTAAGTGTAACATACTGCTTTTGTTCCAAATCAAAGTATGCAAACTTAATAGGTTCAATTTTGTATTCCCCGGGGTTTTTGGGTATTAAATAATATTCAAAAGTAACATTACCAGAAACACCATTAGGAGTAACATTAGTGTTGTCGACAATTTTTGGTTCATAAACATCAATATCTGCTGGAAGATTTAGTTGGAAAGGTGTAAGCAGTTTAAGATTGCCTTTTCCCGAAACTTGAACTTTTAAAGTGGCAACTTCACCAGTTTTAACCCTATCTTTATCCAACCAAGCTTTCATCTGCATTGTTCCAACCCCACCACGGAAATCAGATGGTGTAGGTTCCGGCAAGGGAAGAACCTTTATTGAAACAGGTTTGGAACGTACAGTGAATGGGAAGTCCTTGTATCTTGTAGTAAAAAATGGGTCGCTAAAGAAGGGGTCGTCGAACAACATATCGAATGGGTCGCGATATCTTTTCTTTTGAGGTTGTTGTTTAATCAAAAGTCGAACAAGAAACTCAATTTCCATAGGGTCAATGACAAGGGTTCCCTTTTGTTGCGGTATAAGTACAACTTGCTTTAAATCGGCAACTCTATAGGGAATTCCATTAACAACTTCAGTTGTGAACTTTAATTCTTTTATGCCAAAATCTTGGGTCCAAAAGCCATTGAAACTAGGCATCTTAGGAACATTTATGTTCACAATGTTTAAATCGGGATGGACATAAATTTTGTAGGTAGCTACTATGGTTTCGCCAACATACACTTGGCTTTTATCAACGAATAATCTTATGAATAAGTTGTTTCGAATAATTTCGTCTGCTTGTTGGGATAAAGTTTTTTCACTTTCTTGTGTAGGACTTTGTCGCTGTTGCTGAGCTTTGTTATCGCTTTTAACAACTTTGATTGTAATCGGGTTTGAAGTAAGAACATTTCCGTCAACTGTTATTTTAGCAGGCTCAATTGTGAAAGTTCCTTCAGCATCGGCAAGCAAAATGTAAATAAACGACATAGAACTTGAAATTTGTCCATTAATTATTTGTGTACTCATTGAACGGCTCGGACCAGCAAGCACAGTGAAACCTTTGAAAGAAGGAGGTTGAAAATTCTTTCCATTCGTGGAGTTTAAAGTAAATGTAATCTGGATTTGCTCACCAACACTTACCATTGTGCTGCTTGCAGTAGCAGTGAATTTATTTTCTGAATAAGCTCTTAAAGCAAATAAAAGTAAAAGAACAACAACAAATGTTCCTCTTTTCATATTCCAAAATTCTTTAAAATTCATTGATAAAAGAAGTAAAAAGAGAAAAAAAATTTTTTGGAAATTTGGAAAAAAATTTGCAATTTTGCATTGCTATTTGGGCTCTTAGCTCAGCTTGGTTTAGAGCGCTTCCTTGACGCGGAAGAGGTCACAGGTTCGAATCCTGTAGAGCCCACAAACTTTGCTTCCTTAGTGCTTATCTTGTATTTGAATAATTTTTATTTTGTGAACCTCTAATTTTATATATTCTCTCTCTTTCGAGATAGATATTAATAACAGAGCTTCTTGCACCTTCCGACATACCATATGATATCTGCTAAATACTATTTTATCGCTTTCAAAGGACCAAATAGGATTAACATCTTTGCATACGAAAAAGCAATAAAACGTTTATTAGGTGACCATTTTAACAAAGTGATTGTTCAGCCATAATATTTTAGGACTTTTTTAAAATCCACACAAAATTAAGAAGCAATATATATTGCTTTTATATTAATAAAACAAATTTTTTTTCATCTTTGGACCGGGAATTGTCTTTTTCTTTTGCCTGTTTGGAGAAAGAAATGTTACTTATCAAATAAAAAAAACCGCCGAGGGGAAACCCTCGGCGGCGTGATTTATGTCGCTATTCGATTATTTCACTATGTTCACGCTTCGGGTAATGGTTTCGTTCCCTATCTTCACTACCAAGGTGTATACTCCACTTGGCAAGTCGTTTACACTGGTGGCAACTTTCACGATA
>JAOAEE010000075.1 GCA_026416955.1 Ignavibacteria bacterium
GAATGGTGCTGGTGCAATTGTATTCCTGGGCAATGTTGGGATGAAGAATGTGCCCGAAGAGGAGGCGCACCATACTTCAAGTATAATCACATTAGATACTTAGAAACAAATCCAGGTGCATGCGATTTTGTTCCATATGGATATCATCCTAATGCACCAGACGACTTAAAGTTTAATAGACCTTGGATGGAACCGCTTAGATGTGTTAGGATTTACTGGGATTGGGGACCACCTCCGAGCCAAAATTGTAGTGATTAAACAAATGGAGGCTTTATGAAAATCCGTCAATTAGATATGAGAGTATTAATCAACCCAGAGGGAGTAATAACTCCCTTTGGGAAAATTTCATTTATGCATTTTTTTCTTCTACTTTTTTTGGCACTGACATTTTCATTTTCTAATCTTTATTCAACGAAACTAGAACTTTTGCCCCTTTGTATTAACTACTATGGGGTTGAAAGTTCTAAGGGAAATATTATCATTTATGGTAATTTTGGAACTTATTTGATTTCCAATAATAATGCCAAAAGTTGGAAAAGATGTTGGATAGGAAATTTCGAAAGTATTTTTCATATTGTAAATTATAAGGATACTTTGTGGGGAATTTTAGGTAACGGGTATATAATTTCTTCCACAGATGGTGGAGAACATTGGGTAAAAAACAAAATAGAAATAGAAAATGGTGATAAAACTCTTCGTTTAATAGTAACAGATGAAGCATTTTATGTAAGAGGTATACAGACTATTTACTTATACGACAGAAATTTTAAAAAAATAAGCAAAATTCAAGATACCTTGTTAAAAGTTTTCTATAAAGAAGTACATGACCCTGGATATCCATATCCCCTCGTTAATCTTAATGATTATGATTTCTATTATTTTTTCGATAAGCTTATCGTTTTATCAAATTTTACTAATAGTGGTTTCTTCCTTGTTGACAAAAATTTATCTAAAATTAATCTTGTAAATCCTTGCGAGTTAATAAGTATTTACAAAGATACAAATTCCAAAAACTCTTGTAATGTAAACAAAATTTTTTTATATAAGGGAAAACTAGTATTCCAACTCAAAAGCGAGAACCTTTATGTATCTAACGAGGATTTTACTAAATGGGAGTATTTTTTCCGAGATACTAATTTTTTGAATTTCCGTGATACTGCAAATATTAAGAGATGGAAAGAAATTGTTAATCCACTCGGTTATTATTCCGACGGCAAAAATTTATTTTGTATGGTTTTAAAAAATTGGGAATATAAAGGAAAGATCTTGGCTTTCGGAATTGTTCTAAAAAAATTTATTTCTTCACCCAAAGATACCTTTATTGTTTCTGGAAATAATTTTATAGATTCCTATATGAAGACCACTTTTTCTCCACCAGGCTACAGGCACGATGTTGGTATCGGAATATATATGACAAAAGATAGAAGATTTGGTGTTTTCAATGATTCGATTCATATCTTTGTTCACGATAAAAGCTACATTTTTTTAACAACCAATTCCGGAAAGAATTGGGGTTTGATTTCTTTTCTAAATGGAAAACCTAATAATATTCTAAATGACACTGTCTATTTTTTTGTCTACCCAAGCAGTGGAAATGCTGAAGTATGTAGAACCTTTGATGGTGGATACACTTTTCTTCCAAACAAAAGATATTTTCCCGGTGATACAAGTTTTAAAAACGCTAATTATCTACAAGTCAAAGTATTTTTTATCGATAGTTCAGGTATTGGTTTTTTAACTGGTTCTCAAAGTTCAAGTCCTTATTATTTTACTGTTACAGAAAATTTCTGGGATAGCACAGTTGTAGTTCCAACTTCTATTGCTCCTTATTCTTCTAATTTTACTAGTAATGTTTCACCTATAAATAACAAATACTATTTTGCACTTAATGATACGGCTAATAATAATTATTATTATTCATTACTATATTATGAAACACTTAACAAGAAGTTTCATCTTCTTGGTTGGGACTCCTTATCTCAAAATTATTCCTCAGTTATTAAAGGGACCAATTCCACAATAAATTACATTATTCCAAATGGTAGCATAGCAGATTTTATTGCATTTTCAATAGTGAATGATACAAACTACATTTATAAAAACCGTTTCGAAATTCGACACACTCTTGATAGTGGGCGAACATTTACCACAGTTCA
>JAOAEE010000045.1 GCA_026416955.1 Ignavibacteria bacterium
TGTCCGTGTCTCCCCAGGAATAAAGTCCGTATATTTGAAGTCTACATTGAACGACTCTGGATATGGATGCAAAACAATCATTGCCATATTGCTACGAATAATTGGGTCGTCGGGCATATCGGTTACCGTTGCAAAGGATATGATACCGCAACTGTCCTTCCATCGTGGTACCGGCGGCAATGTGTCTGGCTTCTCCAAATCAGCTAATGCCGCACTTGTTGGATATCCGTACGAGTCGCAATAATCGTAGCCGAAAGAGTATGCAGCAAATGGTTTCTGAGCCCGTATTTTAAAAACTCCCGTGCTTGGCAAGTCTAATATTTTTAATGCATATTGTTTATCGTTGACTTTATAGGCAAAAAGTTCGTCCATCCCGGGAAACTTGTTTTTAACTTTTTGCCAAACGAATTTACCACTTTTAACTTCTGCAAATTCCAAATCATCTGGGGTCATTCCAAGTTCATCTGTTTCATAAACCAAGGCAAGGTAGTTTGCAGTTCTGAACTGCTTTCCACCAAACGTTCCGGGCATACAGAAAGTAATTTCTTTTTGAAATTGCTCCATTGGAGTAATAACCATAACGAACGGGTCGGAGATACAAGGTTGTCCATCTTCTTGCGAGCCAGTATTATAGAGAGTTACGCCAATAGGTTTGTCACCAGAAATAATAGCCGATTTAATTACACCAGTGGTAAGCCTCGTTTCGAGGAAGCCATTGCCTTCGACACCAGCAGTGTTCTTTAAAAATGCAAATTCTTTGCCATCTCTATATATTGTAGTATTCTTTTCTTTTGCGAAGACCCTAATCAAAGTCGGGAATTTTCTTCCGGGTATCCTTGGAACAAGATAATCTTTACCCCAAGTGTAAGTAGGCAAGTCCATTTCAACTGTATAATCGCACCATTGATTACCATTGGGGATATTAGTACATTGATTTCCAGTTACAACAGCAACGGGTTTTGTGGCAACGACTCGACTACCAGAAAGGTCGCCTCCGTCCCCTTTGGTCGAAATTCCAAGAACGTCGCCTCTATTTAGAATAACTTCTTTAGTTTGCCCGGGGCGTAATCCACCAGCAGTTACTGTGGTCGAGTTTCCCCCAACTGTGAATCTTACTTTCGTTTGGTCGTAAGGAGCTACTATTAAACAAACATTGGGTAGATATATGTTCCAAACCGCTTTGAACATAGGGTCGACTGGGTAGCCAGCTACAATATATTCTTTACCAAGTGATGAAACTGGAATTGCCAAAAAACCATCACTTGTAGCGTAGTAACGAATAACGACATAGACTACAATTGGGTCGTTAGCATAGACGTGAACCCCACGTCCGACAAAAACGTTGTCTGGAACCTCTGGGTCCGAAGGTAACTTCCAATAAGGTTGGCCCATCGTTGGAGTAACTTCGAAAACTGTAACATCATTGGGTACAGTCATTACGCTTCGACGCCAACCTTCGCTTGGAACTTCAATTGTTACAAGTGTTCTATATGGACTGGTAACATATACCTTAATATCGTCTGTTGGGTCGCTGGGATAACAAGGAGGAATAGAAAACCAAAATTCCTTGCCTACATTATTCGCTCCAAGCATTTTAGGTAAGTTTTCTTTGATTTCCTCTTCGGTAGTGAATTGAGCTTTTAAAGGTAAAGAAATTAAGCATAATGTTAGTAATAAAATAACTTTTTTAGCGAAAATCATAGCAACCCCCAAAAAATATGAAGAATAAAAACAAATATAAAAAATTTTAAAGAATAATAAACAAATTGTAGCAAATTTTGTTACAAAAAAATTTGTTTTTTTGTTACAATATATTATTATTTAATATAAAGTATTAGTTGAAGTAAATTTTCAAGAGCCCGAAAATTTTGTTGAGAAAATCGAAATTATCTTTTGTATTAAACTGGAAGTAGATTTTCCTTCAACAAAAGGTATAGTTACAACTTTTCCTCCATTTCGAACAACAAAATCGCCACCGACAATATCTTCAATTCGGTAATCGGCACCT
Organism: Ignavibacteria bacterium; assembly: GCA_026416955.1. Lineage (GTDB taxonomy): Bacteria > Bacteroidota > Ignavibacteria > Kapaibacteriales > UBA2268 > Naka2016. The sequence goes on from JAOAEE010000045.1 coordinate 2,009, forward strand.
TTTACGAGAACATCGGGTTTGACCTCCATTATTAATTCCAAAGGTGTGTCTTCGTCGAAAACAACAACATAGTCGACTGGCTTCAAAGCATCAAGAATACCAGCCCGGTCGTCTTGGGTATTTATTGGGCGATTTTGCCCCTTTAATCTTTTGACTGAATCATCACTGTTAAGTCCTACAATAAGAATATCACCAAATTTTTTTGCTTCATTGAGATAATTAATGTGTCCAATATGAATAATATCAAAACAGCCATTTGTAAAAACTATCTTTTTCCCCTTAGTTCTAAGATTGTTGCATATTTCAACGATTTCTTCTCTCGAAACAATCATATTGTTTATTGCTTTTGGTTGTTTTTGCGTATTGTTTCAATAAGTTTAGGCACTGTAATTGGAACGACCCCGGGTTCTTCGCAGACAGTTCCGGCTGCATAGTTGGCAATGGTTGCCGATTCCTTCATACTTGCACCAGTTGAGTAAATTGCAGCAAAGGTTGCAATCGTTGTATCACCTGCACCAGAGACATCTGCTACTTTGCGGGCCCTGGTGGGAACAAAAGAAATTTCTGTTTCCGACTCGAAAAGTGCCATACCATCTGCCCCGAGAGTTAAAAGAATTGCTTTTGAATTCAATCTATTCAAAAGTTCAAGTCCAGTGTCTATTATGTCTTCGCGGGTTTTAATTTTCCTATTCAAGGCTTGCTGTGCTTCTTTCCTATTGGGCTTAAAGACAGTTGTGTTTTTATATTCGAAAAAATTTTCAAATTTCGGGTCGACAAATGTGGGAATTTCTTTCTCATTCGCAATCGATACAAGCCGATGAATTAACCTCGAAGATATTGTACCTTTGTTGTAATCCTGAAAAATTATGCCATCGAGTTCCTTTTCGCTTGCAATTTTTTCAATGATGAACATTACTGCTTCTTCGGGAATTGGCTCGCGAACTTCGCGGTCGACACGGACGACGTGCTGGTTGTTTGCAATAATTCGAGTTTTGACCGTTGTTGGGCGTGCCTTATCGATGTAAATTCCAGAAGTATCAATACCACATCTTTGTGCAATTTCAAGAAATAGATTGCCGCTATTATCGTTGCCAATAACTCCACAGAGAATTGGTGTTACTCCTAAACTTCTTAAATTGTTTGCTACATTCGAGGCACCTCCAAGATGGGCAGTTTCCTCTTCAAGTTCGACAACCGGCACTGGGGCTTCGGGAGAAATCCTATTCACTGTTCCCCAAAAGAACCGGTCGAGCATAACATCGCCAACAACTGCTATGCGTTTCCCTTCGCATTTCGATAATAAGTATTTGACCCTTTCTATATCAATTTCGACCATATAAAAATACTTTTATTAATTGCCATAGACGAAATTGTTTCTATGATGTTATTTAATATTAGTTTTTTTGTTTCGAAAAATTTTTTTAATAAATTGCTCGGTAACTCCCAACTCCCTTGCAATTTCTTTAAATGTTTTATCCGAATTATCCTTTACATATCGCGATACAAATTTATCCAAGCGAGCAATCTTTGGAACGTAGAAGGAAATACCAGCGCAATGGCGAAGAAGTGTTCTCACTGTCTCGATTCCACAAGCCAAAGCTATTAGTTTTAAATCGTCAGTTAAGTCGTCGATTTCAACCTTTTGAAAGACATCCTTAGATTTTTCCATAATTTCTTTTGCTTTTTGTTAAAAATTTATTATTTTTGTTATTGTAAGAAATACATAAATTTTATGTATTTCCTACAACAAAATTAAGTAGAAATTGCGAAAAAACAAAATGAAAAATTTTAACAAAGAAATAGGTGAAAGAATTCGTTTCGTTCGTTCGATTTTCAACGAAGGTGCAAAACTTTCTGCTTCGCAATTTGCTCACCTTCTTGGCGAAACTATGCATAAGATACTGAATTACGAACTGGGCAGAGCCCAAGTTCCCCCTTCATTCTTGATTGCCCTATACCGACGTGGGATTAATCCTATTTACATACTGACGGGAGAAGGAAGTATTTTTGCCCCAAATAAAGTAGGGAAAGAATTACAGCGAAAACTCGGTTTCTACTTTAAAGAATTAGAGCAAGAGGAACCGAATAAGTCTTTTGAACTCACAAATGTCAGCGGTGATATGTTGGTCGATAAGAGTGCAAAAAAACTTACGGAGCAAGATTTCGACGATTTGATTGAACTTGCAAAAAAATATACAGCAGTTGCAGGTGATATTATGGAAATGATAAAAAGGAGAACTCAAAATGAATGAGGAAGATAGGAAACGATTGATTAAACAAATCGAGCGAGAACTCCTTTTTGCACATCTTAATGGTATGCTTCCACCCAATTTCAATAAAACACTTATGATACTCGAGAGTATGAATATCAATCCAGATGTGCTACTGGACAATGCATTCTACAAATTCGATTTGCTTTCGATACTTTGTGAAAGTGGAGAGGCAGACCCAATTGCGGCGAACAAAATCGACTTTGCTAACTTCTGTACCTTCGATTTCTTTACATTTGAAAAGATTGGGAATGTTTCCGAACGAGGGCTTATTCCTTTCACCGTTATTGGGGATTCAATGGTTGGTGTGGGAATAGAAGATGGCGACATAGTGCTCGCACAAAGTGAAGCTTTTGTAAGCGGCGCTGTTTATGTAGTCAAGTTCCAAGATATGTATTTTGTTAAAAGAGTTGAAAAAACTTCCAATGGTTTCCTTCTTGTCTCTGAAAATCCAAAATACCAAAGGGTAGAAATTCAAGATGACTTCGATTTAGAGATAGTTGGAAAAGTAAAGTATGTTATGAAATCGGTGGAGTGATTCATTCGACTAAGTTCGGTAATCCAAAATTAAATTCCAATCATTAATGTAACCATCACAAAATTGGTTCGCAGGGCAAGAGCCACAATTTGGTGAACTATGGTTAAAGCAAAAATTTGTTCCAAAGGAAATACTATCCATTGAATTAATAATATTTTGCAAAAAGATGAGCAGCCTTATCTCCAATAGCCTTGCCTAATCCATATCTATTGTCGTCTTTAAGTTTCTGGCTCATTATTTCTGCCGAATCGAATGATTCCAAATAATCAACCAAGGGTTCATTAGAGAATTTGTTTTTTTTGGCATTATCCTTTTCCAATAATAAAGGTAGACATAAAGGCACACCCCACCGATAGATTGCAAAACCTAACACTTGATTTGTCTTATCTGTAAAAAGATTGTATTTATTAGGAGAGGTCCTATTATCTTTTGCCCAAGATTCTGCTCTTAATTTTTTTATGTTTTTATGCTTATCCAAAATAGTATCAATAGAAATACCGAGCTCTTGGAAAAAGGAAAGTGGTTTGTGAAGAATATGAATTTCATTTTTATATAGATAATCAACAGTATCGGAAAGAAGTATTCTTACCCCTTCTAAATCGGGTCCTTGGTCTAATACAGAACAAAGTAGTAAATATCTTGTAAGTATTTCTCTTCTTGTCCACAACCCATCTATTTCATCTAGCTTATCTTTATCTAGTTCATTTTCTTGGGTAAAATAATTGGAAAAAGGAAGAATTTTTTTAATGGAATAAATTGGGGATTTTCTCTACCTATCGAAGCCAGTTTTTCAATTTTTTCTTTTGCAATAAAAATTTTCTCTTCTAATGTGAGATTACCCTACATCGAGCAATTTAAAAAGGTTTATCATACTTTTCGAATTATCTTCTTCGAAGTTTTTGAAATCTTTAATCTTATAATTATTCTCGTTTAATCTTTTAGCGGCAAATTCATAATATTCTTTGACAATTTCAAAACCAATGTAATGTCTTTCCAAAGATTTTGCAACCAGAGCAACTTGACCAGAACCCAAGAAGGGGTCGAGAACAATGTCGCCTTTCTCGCTAGTGTAAAGTAAAATTTTAGTGATAAGTTCTGCGGGTAATTTAGTTGGAGTTTTTACGCTTCCAGCCCAATATTCCCTTTTGATGAACCAAACATCTTCTTTATCTTTATAGTGTAAACTTGTACCATCATTGTCTTTAGCATCGGGTGTAAAACGTGCGTAAGGAAAAAACTTTCGCTTTTTTTCGTTTTTACAAACATAAAGGCAATGATAATGCGATGTAACAAATTTACGCTTTGTAACAACCCCAAATTGATATTTCCAAATAATATGATTTACAGTAATAAAACCAAGTGCATCTATTGCATTTAATATGTCTTTAAGGTTGTTCCAACCCGAAAAGACAAACATACTTCCTGTTTCCTTCAAAACTCTAAATGCTTGGCTCATCCATTGGATTGTAAAATCATAATAAAGTTGCTTTGGTATCTCGTTGTATCCTTCGATAACTCTCTCGGATTTCCGATTATAGTTTTCTTTTTTTGCTTTGAAGTCGATAGCAAATGGTGGGTCGGTTATGATTAAATCGACAAATGAGTCTGGAATAAATTTCATCCCCTCGATGCAATCGAGATTATAGATATTGTCGATTTCGATTTTAATCATTCTATCGAAGGATTTTGATTATTTTTTCAATATTTTTGGTCTTGTTTCTTTCAACTTCTAAGAAATACACTCCATTGGGTATTGTTTGCAAATCTATTTTATTATCGTAAATATTGTTTTGCTCGAAAATGGTTTCGCCAAAAATGTTGATAATTCTAACGCTAATTGGATATTCATTTGTTCTAATGTAAACAAAGTCCTCTACTGGGATTGGATATGCCAGATTTTGATAATCATTCTCCTCGTAAACTGGTCGAAGTGGGTCGGGTGGGGTTGGACACACATACCACGATAGCAACTCGTGGCTTTCAAAAGCACAGCCTGTTGCAGATGTAAATCCAAGATAAGCACGATACCCGCGTTCAAGTTTTATTTTCGAGTATAAATCGAAATCTTGCAAAACTAAAACTGGTGTTGAAAATTCTTTTGTTGTATCAAGATAAACCTCGAGCCTTTTATTTTTTTCGTAATAAACTATTTTCGAGTAATATATTGTTCCATCGGTAAGAATAGGTAATATTTTCGAGTTTATTCCCAGTGTAAATTGAGGTTGATGTTTCGATGAATTAGACTTTTGCCCACCAGATTGAACTGCAACGTGGTTACCATTGGGGTCGAAGAAATTCTCGATTTGAGTAGAATCGTTCGAGAACATATCGAATTCAACAGCCACAGAATTTGGAATTCCATCGTAACCAATTCCACCGCCGTAAGTTCCCAAAGCGTAAGGTATGTAGTTTTGGATTACAAAAGCGATACCATCGGCTCCCGGTATTGAGATGTCTTTGCAAGTATTGTTCGAACCATTACGAACACGGAAAGAAAATTCCGTACGAAAACCAGAAATTACTGGAATTGGGTCGGAATACCATATTGCACCAGAGTTGTTAACCATTGGTGGTGTTAGTTGTATCCATTTTCCGACTTTTGCAGCACTTCCAACAAAAATTAATTTCGTGGGGTTCTCGAAAGTTGGAAAATCGAATTCAGAGAAATCGCAATCAGTACGGTAAAAGACAATTGCAACATATGCAGCCTCGATGCATTCGTTTCCGATACGTATAAAAACTGTATCGACTTTTATTGGAAATTCCCCCAACACAAATCGCAAAGTATCATTGACACCAGAAGGAATTGTCTTTGGCAATTTTTCGGTATGTCTAAAATTGTAGTTCGTAATAATATTTATAGATGAAATTTTAACATTACCTTTTCCGTAGTTAAAGATTGGGATTGGAATATTTAGTGGAACACCTTGGGAAATATTGACAGAAATAAAATGGTATTTGTTCGCAGTACCAGAAGGATGGCGTAGCGTGAAACCGTAAATTTCGCGACTTAGTGAATTCGTATTGCCAGAAGAATCAGCAACAACCACTTCGAAGTTTCCATCTTGATAAGGGTCTATAAGTTCAATTTCGATTTTAGCTTCTTTCTTCTTTTTCCAGTCCTTTGGGTCTACAGTCATTTTTACATTTTTGGATTTTTCGGTTAGATAAAGAGTATCAATCCAAGTATCTAAGTTATCGGTTTCACTAAATTTCAGAATTGTTTTGAAACAATAGGTCGAGTCGATAATCAATTTCGGTGGATTCCAATCCCTACCTTGGAAATACATACCGCCTATGTATCCATAAGAATTGGCCGGTCCGTAACCATAGGCGTAAACTCCAACAGGTTTCGACGAGGTAATGTTATGCTGCCCTTCGTTTACACGAACGTTAGCATAGTAATAATTGGAGTTGGGTATTTGCTTATAAAGGCCCGGGGAAACAACAGCACCATCTATTTTCGTATCGGTAAGGGCGTCTTGCGGTACAACAAGAGTGATGTAGTGTTCTTGGTAAACTTTAGTAAATTGAAGATTTTCTTGAATTTCGTAAGCTTGTATGTTAATAAGCTTACAATTTTCTATAAATTGTTCTTGCGGTGGAATTATCATCATAAATGGGTCGCTAATATAACTTGCACCCCCATCGTTGGATGTTTTTTTGTATTGAGCAACAAGGATTGGACCAGTTGCTGTAATCGTCCCAGCAGTAGTAATTCTCCCTTCGTAGTATTCCCCTTTGTTCAATGTTGCAATAATTGCCCCATTAAAATAAACATTGGTATTGTTGTTGGCAGCAAGAACTCTGTAAATATCTGTTCCCCGAGAAGTAATTTGGGTTGGTTGCGGGAAAGGAATAATAAAGGCGCTTTTCCCCCACGCTTGAATCGGAGGAATTTGTTCGCAAAGGAAATCCCGAGAAGGAGATGCTGCACCAATAAAATCCTCAACTGGAATTGTAGCTCTTTGATGTCCAGCAAACAATGCAATTGGTTTGTTCGAGGTAACAATTGTCCCAGTTAAGTCTGCAAGCAGATTTGACTCGGTGATTTCTGCTTGAACAAGATAAACTTGCCCCTTATTTAAGGTTACAACTTGATTTAAATCGGCATTTGCAAATGTTTTTGTAGATGGTTTGATATTCACAATGGTGCTATCTTCGATTGCTACGATAGCAAACTGCGAAGGAGTTCTTCCAAGTGGGGAGTTGAAATATCCATCGCTTTTATAAGTTAGAACAATATATTCAGTTCCAAGAGATTGAGTTGGAAGCACCATAAAGGCATCGCTTGACTTATTCCCTTGGCTATGTGCATAAACATTTATATAGTTGTCGGCAGTAATGTGGAAAGACAGACGAACCGGTATCTCGTCCATATTTTGTCGCCATTCTGTTGCCATATCATTGTAGCCAAGTAGCTCATAGTTGTTAAATGGTACCTTGAAAATGTAAATTTGGTTTGGGTCGTTTATTGTAAAAGAAACATTTCGTGGGTTACCAAATAAATCGTAAAATTCGATGTTCCCGTTTGTTGGCTTTTCGGCAGCAATAAAAATATAAATTGAATCACTAAGACTAAACAATTGGTTTGAATGGTATTTATAATTGTGGTAGTTTGGTAAAAATGTCAACCAAAAGTCTTTTCCACGGCTATCTATTGTTTGCGATGTTAAAGGAAAATACGAAAGTAAAAACAATATTAAAGTCAAAATTTGCTTTTTCATAATTTCTCTCCTTTTTTGACTTTGTAAATTACGAATTTTACTTAACAATTTACTCAAAATTACCAAAAACTTTTTCCCAGCCAATTAGATAAAATATATTAGTGTTAATATTTTAGGAATTTCGTTTGAACTATTCTATTTTCGCACTTTAAACTTAAAATGTACAACCCGTTAGGATATTCACTTACATCAAATGCAATAGTTCCGTTAGAATTTATTAATTCGTTTACACTAAATGTCCTTCCGAATATATCGGTTAATGTTAAGAAAACATTATTGCAGTCATTGTCCAATTTCAAAACCACTCTTTCCTCCTCTTTCGAAAAATAAACTACCAAATCATTCTCGGGATACTCTTCCACAGAAGTATAAATGTTTGAACTAAAAAGCGATACAACTTTTCGCCCCAAATTGGTATTGAAAGAAACAAAAGGCGGAAGAGTGTCGAACCAGAAACTTTGTTCATTCGACATTAAAGTTACAACAGTATCAAAGTTCCTATTGTTGGACAGCTGAAAATTTAGTTCTATAGGTATATTTGAATATGAACCATATGATTGGGGTTGCACTTGCCTAATATTAATCAGTGCAGAAGAGCGTTTTGGGCTGTGAACATACTGAGTTACTCGGAATTCAAGCATCGGATAACCCGGTTGGAAAATCCATTGCTGGAAGAACCAAAAAAGATGTTGCATAGTATAAGCAGTAGTGAAATTCAAAAAATCGTTTGTCGAGCGAGATTGGTAGGCAAAATAATCCAAATAGTTTCTAATTAAATCGAAGAAAAGTTCATCCCCAAGATGATAACGAAGCATTCCAACAACAACTGCACCTTTTACATAAATCGTAGAAGGATAATTCGAAGAGGGTGGCTTTCGAGAATATCCATACAAAGGAAGCAAACCCTCGTTTTTTGCAACATAGCCCAAATAGTAGTTCTTTTTTCGCAACAAATCTCTTAGGTAAGCATCCTGTCCAAACATCATTTCTTGGTAAATTGCTTCTGAATAAGTTGCAAAAGACTCGTTGAACCAGGCGTCGCGAAAATCCAATGGAGAAACAGAATTACCAAACCATTGGTGCGATAATTCGTGCAGTGCCATTATATTGTTTGTATCTCTATTTGCGTAAAGGGTTTGAACATAATTTCTTGGAAAGGTTATCATCGTTTGGTGTTCCATTGCTCCATTTTCGAATGGCACAACAACATAGCCAATCTTTTCGAAAGGATAGCGTCCAAATCGATTTTGTAGTGAATAAAAGTATTTGTAATAGTTCTTGAACGCAAAATTTACTGCTTCCTCGTCCTCTGGTAAATAATAAACAACATTCACAATGTTCGAGGGCAAATTCCAAGTGTCCAAGGTAGACTTTTTAAACTTACCCATTGCAAAGGTCATAAGATAGGTTGCTATAGGGTATTGTGAACTAAAAACAATAAACCTAGCTGAATCTCCAATTAAACCAGATTGCTCCACTCTTCCATTCGATGCTATCTGAAAGCCAATCGGGTGGATGAAAGTGAATCGGAATGTTGCTTTATCCGACGGATGGTCGTAGCAAGGCAACCAATGCTGCGTTGCCGAAACATATTCGTTGTTGAACCCTACACCATTTACGAATAATACACTGTCGATTAAGAAAACCCCACCAAAAGGTGCTTTGCCACCTTCGTTCGTTGCAATACCCGAGTAATAAATAGTAGCAATAGCAGTATCGTTTACATCGCCTTCCAAATTTGCCAAAGAATAATATGTGTAATCGATATTGTTTTCTTTCTCCAAAGAAAAGGGAATCCTTTTGGAATTGTAAAGCACAGAATCTACATTCAAGCCCCTAAGATGGAAATAGAACTTTTTGCCGTTTGGGTGTTGTGTCCACAAAAATTTTATCTTGCAAACGCCCGAAATTTTTTTCTCCATACCCTTTGTCAAGTCGATGGTTGCATCGTAATGTAATATATCGAAAGGTTGTTGCTTGTATTCCGTTGGTAAGGAAATGGGATTTTGTGCAACGATGAAATTAGGTATAAAGAATAAAAAAATTAATTGAAAGAAGCAATACCACACTCTCATTACATAAACCTTTTAAAAGAAATACTAAATTATTTAAAATAGTTGTAATTTTGCAATCGATTCAAGTTATGATTTGAGAAAAAATATGAAAATAATACCAGTAGTGGCTGGTATTTTGGAAACAAATTGCTACTTAGTAGTGAACGAAACTACAAGAACAGCTGTATTAATCGATGCACCACCAGAAAGCAAAGAAATTATTACCAATAAATTGAAAGAGGAGGATTGCACACTCGAAGCAATACTTCTAACACATTCCCATTGGGACCATAGCGCCGATGTAAATCCTTTGAAACGCGAAACAGGAGCAAAGGTATATATCCACTCTGCGGACAGTTATCGCATTCTCGAGCCTATGAAGCATACTATTTTTGAACTCGATTTCCAAATCGAGCCTTGCGAACCCGATGTCCTTCTCTTTGGAAACGAAACGCTTGAATTTCGAACCGCTACATTCCGAGTAATTCACTCACCTGGGCATACCGAAGGTAGCGTTGCATACTTGCTCGATACGATGCGCTGCGCGTTTGTTGGCGATACAATTTTTTATCTTTCGGTTGGAAGGACAGACCTTCCCGGCGGCGACCCCACTCTTCTACAAGAAAGTATTAACAAAATTTTAAATGAACTGCCCGAAGACTACAAACTATACGTAGGCCACTTCCAAGAGACAACTGTCGGATTTGAAAAGACTTATAACCCATATTTAATGTTAATTTAGCACGAAGAATTATGAATTTTTTTTCATCTTTGTTTAATCATATTGTTAGCAAAAAGTTCATAAGTTTGCTTTTCTTTATTTTGACAATTGGGTGTTATTCTTTTAAGGGTGGAAGTTTACCGGACCATATTAAAACTATTTCATTTGCACCGATAATAGACAATAGCAATTATGGTAATCCCATTTATCGGGATATGTTTGTAAACAATTTATTAAAGAAATTTCAAAGCGATAACAGTTTGAAAGTAATAGAAGGAACGGGCGATAGTAAATTGACCGTGACAATAAATTCAATCCGAGACGAGACCGCCTTTGTAAAGCCCGGGGAACTCGAAAAAGAAAGGAAAATAACTATGGAAGTAACAGTTGAATTTTTTGATGCTGTGAAAGGTAAAAGTATCTTCAATAGGAAATTTTCGAACTACGCTATTTATAGCGTGGCTGGTATTCCTTTCTCTCGCGATAAAGCGATTGAAGATGTTATCTCCAAACTGACAGAAGATATTTTATTAGCCACTGTCTCGGGTTGGTAATATGCAATATTTTTTTCCCATTTCGTCTTCACTTTTCTTATTTTTTAGTTTATTTAATTAACTATGATTACCAGGGTATGTCCATAAATATGGAGTGTAAAACAATCTATGGAATATGCTATACTAATTTTTTATTTTATTTCCCTTTTAGTTTTGTTTCTTTTTGGTATTCACGGATTAATTCTTTTATATTATTATCATAAGACACAAAAAATTTTGCTTCCACACTACGAACTTCCCAAGGAATTGCCCGTGGTTACCATTCAATTACCCATTTTCAACGAACTTTACGTTGTCGAACGACTAATTCGGCACGTATGTAAAATCCGCTACCCAAAGGATAAGTTGGAAATACAAGTACTCGACGACTCGACCGACGAAACCCAAGAGGTTGCCCAAAAGTTGGTCGAAGAGTATCGAGCCCAAGGATTCGACATCCATTATTTACATAGAGATAATCGAGAAGGTTTTAAAGCTGGTGCCCTAAAATACGGACTTGAGCGTGCAAAAGGTGAATTTATAGCTATCTTCGATGCAGACTTTGTTCCAGCAGAAGATTTCCTCGAAAAAACCATACCTTATTTTCAAAATCCCAAAGTTGGAATGGTACAAACTCGATGGGGACACCTCAACGAAGAATACTCTTTTCTAACTCGGGCATTGGCTCTTTCTCTCGATGGGCATTTCGTTATCGAACAGCAAGCAAGAAATCGGGCGGGATTCTTTATCAATTTCAACGGTACTGCTGGTATTTGGAGAAAAGAAACCATCATCGATGCTGGTAATTGGCAGCCCGACACCTTGACCGAAGACCTCGACTTGAGTTACCGTGCACAACTAAAAGGATGGAAGTTCGTTTTCCTGAACGATGTTGTATCGCCCGCAGAATTGCCCGCTGATATTAATGCTTTGAAAACCCAACAATTTCGGTGGACCAAAGGCGCTGTCGAAACTGCGAAAAAAATCCTTCCTATGCTTTTAAAAGCTAAATTGGATTGGAAAATAAAACTCGAGGGTATTGTTCATCTTACCAGCAATATTGTGTTTCCATTTATTCTTATTGTTGCCCTACTCAATGTACCTCTTGTTGTTATTAAGAACACCTTCGATACCTTCGATGTCTATTATAATGCAATGAGCGTTTTCGTCCTTGCTTCGATTTCTTCATTTTTGTTCTATCTCTACTCGCAAAAGGCAATACATTTAGATTGGCGCAACAGAATTCTACTTTTCCCCGTCTTTCTTGCTGGAAGTATGGGGCTTGCGATAAACAACACTCGCGCTGTTATCGAAGCATTGATTGGGAAAAAATCAGGTTTCACTCGAACACCAAAGTATCGCATCGTTTCCGCAAAAGATGATTGGCGCTTCAAAAAATATGTGCAGCGCAGGTTAAGTCCTACAGTTATTTTCGAACTTTTTGTTGCTTTGTATTATGTCGTTGGTATTGGTATCTCGCTTTATTATCTGGAAATTGCTGCTATTCCGTTCCAGATTATGTTTCTCTTAGGTTTTGGTACCATTGGTTATATGTCGATTAAACACGCTCTTGTAACGACCAAGTAATTTATCTATTCTTAAAGTTTTAATTTTTTACAAAACAAGGGGTTCCCCCTTGTTTTTTATTAACTTTTCGATTTCAAATAATGTTATCTTTTGCTAAAAGCATATATTAATTTTAATATTATTCTTGAAATTTGGGGGTATAATATCTTATATTGAAGGAAAAGCAATATTATCCCTCTTCTGCAAATTGAGAAATTTTTAGGGTAATGTAAAAAATTGTTCCCTTATTTTTGTCCGAGACAAAATATACTTTTCCTTTTAAAAAGTTTTCGCACAATAGTTTTGTGCTATAAGTTCCAAGACCTCTTCCGACTCCTTTGGTTGTAAATGACCTTTGAAATATTTGTAATTGCCCGTCAAATGGAATACCTCCCGGGTTTTGCACCCAGAAAGTAATAAATTCTCCATCTAAGTCTGCACCAATTCTAACTTTTTCTCCTTCTGGGATTGCTTCGAGTGCATTTTTTACTAAATTTCCAAGCGACCTAAGAAGGAGAGTTCGGTCGCTTAGGAAATCGCAACTTACTGTTTTATGGTCAATTTCTATCGAGCGGGAATTTGCAAGTGTAGATTTGCAATACATATTTTTAACTGAATTAAGAATTTCGAGCGAATTAACTTGAGTAATATTTAAGATTAACTTACCAGTTTCGGCGCTTAGTAGCATTTTTTGAGAATTAATTTCGTCAAATAAAGTATTGGAAATTTCTAATAATACATCTTTCAATTCATAAATTTCTTCTGGATTTTCTTTAAGAATTTTAGCTAAGCCAACCAATCCATTTACAGTATTGAGAATGTCGTGGAAAAAAATTTTCTCCAGAGCATACCTTCGCTTTTCGTGGCTTATGTCGCGTACAGCAAAAATCGAATATTTAACACCTTGATATTCAAAAGGAGTTGCCCAGACTTTGAACTCATATGCAAAGTTGCTTTGGGCGAGTATGGAACATTCTTGAACAGACTTAATTCCATTAAGACTATCGAGTATTGCGTTTACAGCGGCACATTGTGAGCAAAAAAGTGTAGTCCCACATCCACCGGGATAAACATTGCTATATTTGCAATTTAGTATTTCTCCGGGCCTTTTACCAAGAACATCGTCAATTGATTTAAGTTCAAGAAATTCCAAAAGGCGTGAATTTGCGTAAACTATTTGCCTTTTATCATTCATAACTAAAAAAATGTCTGGAATTGAATCAGTAAATAGTTTAAACTCTGGGATATTTAGTAGTTCAAGAAATCTGTTTTGAACTTGCTCCAATGAATCTCGCTCTGCTGGAGCGTATTCTGTATAATTAGTATCAGTAGTTTCCATTTTTTATAAAAATAAATATTTAAGTTAATAAAATTTTTGATTATAAATTGTTGATTTTAAAAAAAATGTTATTGTTTGTTGGTAAATTTTTGCAAAAATAGTGCGACCAGAAAAATAATTGATTGCAATAAAATTATTGCAGCCCCGGTAGGGAGGTCTAACAGAATAGAGAATAAAATACCAATTTCGGAACTTACGATTCCCAAAACAATCCCTAAAATCGTCATTTGGCTAAAAGTTTTGCTAATTAGTTTGGCAGTTGCCGAAGGAATCACAAGGTACGAAGCAACAAGAAAAATTCCAACCAACTTCACGGAAAGTACAATGGAAAGTGCAGTTAAAATTGAAAGCAAGTAGTTGTCGAAACTGACATTGATTTTATCCACTTTTGCTAATTCCATATCGAACGAAGAATAAGTCCATCGTTTCCAATAAAATGTTGCAAGAATTATCGTCAAAGTTCCAAAGGCGAAGGAGAACAAAAGGTCTTCCTTAGAAACAAGTAAAATTGAACCAAAAAGGTAGGAAAATGCGTCGGAAATATACTTTTTGTTCAAAGAAATGAACAAAACACCAAGCGCAACACTAACTGCAAAGAAAATTCCAATTGCAGTATCAATTTCCAATGTGGTCCTTTCTTTTAGATAGGTTAGAGCGATTGCAACAAGGATAGTAAACGGGACAGCAACCCAAAACGGTTCAAATTGTAGGAGCAAACCTAAAGCAACTCCACCAAAAGCCACGTGGGCTAGTCCATCCCCAAGGAAACTCATACGCCGTTGAACAACAAAACTACCATAGAAACCACCCAGAAATCCTACTACGACACCAGCAAGTAATGCATTGAGCGCAAAATTATGTTGTAATATGTCAAACATTTTTCTTAATAATAAACTCCATTTTGTGGTCGTGACCAAAGTGGCCAAAAGTCTTTTGAATATTTTCTTCCGAAAAAACTTCTTTTGGCGAACCAAAAGCAACAACCGATTTGTTCAAAAGTAGAACAGATGTCGAGTGGTGGAACGCATATTCCCAATCGTGTGTGACCATAACAATTGTTGTCTGGTTTTGGTACTGCAAAGTTTCGAGCAAAAGACTAAAATCTGTTTCTGCAACTGTATCGATACCCGTGGCTGGTTCGTCGAGCAAAAGTACTCGGGGCCGCCGAATTATGCTTCGTGCAAGGAATACTCGCTGCAACTCGCCACCCGAAAGTTTGTTAATAGGACGATGTTCTAAATGCTCCATACCGCAAAATGCTAATACTTCGCGCACTTCTCTGCGCATTTCCTTAGTGTAGCGAAAGTTCCAATTCCCAGTCAACCCAGTAGCAACGAGTTCGTAAACCTTCGCGGGAAAATTTCTGTCGAGTGTCTTAATTTGCGGTACATACCCAATATCTTTAAATGTCAATTCAGTTGGTTTTTTCCCAAAAATAAGCACATTTCCTTCCTTGGGTTCTATTAATCCAAGAATTGCTTTAATTAGGGTTGTTTTTCCCCCACCGTTAGGACCAATAATAGCTAAAAATTCTTGGTCATTAATTGACAAGTTAATATTTTTTAAAACAGTATATTTTCCAAATTCGACAGTAAGATTATTTATTCTTATACAAACTTCCATCATTTCAATGCTTCGATAATTTGCTGAACATTTAGCAAAACGAATTCTTCATATGTCTTTGCATTAACCCCGAGTGGGTCGATTTGGTAAAGCTTTGTATTCGTTTCTTTTGCAATAATTTCTGCAGAATGAGGATTTAACTGCGGTTCGCTAAAAATTGACCTAATTTTTGCATCTTTTATCTTATTGATTATCGCGCTAATATGCGACGGAGTTGGTTCCCCACCGGGAATTTCTTCTATGCTTCCTCCATATTTAAGTCCATAATCTCGAATTAGGTAAAGAAATGATGGGTGGAAAAGAAAAATAGGTTTTTCTTTAATAATCGATAAAGAACTATCTAACTTTTTGTCCAATTTTTCAAGTTTTGCTTTAAAAATTTCTGCATTTTTTAATATTGTCTCTTTTTGCAAAGGAAATTTTAGAGAAAGTAGTTTTGCAAGAGTATCGATAATTTTGACTACAGTTCTTGGAGAAGTCCAAAAATGTGGGTCTACCGAACCATTAGAAAACAACAAAACTTGCTCTTTGGGTAGTAAGTAGAGCGCTTCCACACAATTTTGTAAATCTTTAGTTACCCATCCATCTATTTCTTTCGAAACATAAATAAAAACAGAAGCATTTTCGAGTTTGTTTACATCCGACACTTTTGGTTCAAAAGTATGCTCCGAAACATTTGGTGGAATAAGACTCTGAACAAGCGACTTCTCGCTAACTAATTCTTGGACAATTAACTTTAATGGGTGGTTCGAGGTGAAAATATACTTATTGCTTTCTTCTACTTTCTTTGAGCAAGAAATTAAAGTTATCAAAAAAATTATCAATAAGTGTTTCATAATTCGGTGCGAAGAAGTGAAACAATTCGATTTCTAATTTCTTCTTTTGTTGGTAGCCCTTTCAGATAAATTCTACAAGATAGTGAAGTAATCGGTGGAATTGGTAAACCCTCGAAGTCCTTTCCGTTAATAAGTAATGTGGGCGAACCCCGAAAACCAATTTGGCGCGCATCTTCCTCCGTTGCAACTATTACTTCCTTATACTCGACCATTGGAATATCTTGAATAGCTTCCTTTACGCGTCGAATCATCTCGCCAGAGTTCGGGCAACCGGGGAAATATTGTACAACTACTTCGACCATTTTTGAACCAAAAACTTTCTTGACGAAAATGCTAAATTAATCTTTTCCTTTACATTTACTATAAATTTATCGAAACCAATATTATTCTCGATAAGTTATCATTTAACAATTTATTATAAGAAAAAACTTAACTTTCTTTATTAAAACTTTCTTACTATAAATGAAATATTATCCAAAATTTCAAGTACTCGCTAACTTCGATTTTTATTAATCACCTACTGGAATTATTCCCCTACAAAAACTTATCAAGTTGCTAATTAAGAACAAAAATTTTATTATTTAATAAATTTTTACTAAATTGTAAATCTGTAAAAATAATTTTTTATATCTTTCGTTGACTTAGTTCGAACTATTGAATATGGAAGAGAAAATGAGATACAGAAAGAATGTTAATCCAGTACTCGTTCGAATGAAAGAAACCGAACGAGGAGTCCTTTACGAATCGATTGTTGCAATGGGGAAACGTGCTCGTCAAATTAACGATTTATTGAAGCAAGAGCTCAACACTCGCCTTGCCGAAGTTATGACAACAGCAGAAGGCGAAACCAATTTCGAGCAGTTCCAAATAAGCAAAGAATTCGATAACATCCCAAAACCTACTATTTTGGCAATGAGCGAAATGTACGAAAATCTTTTAAATTACGAATTCCCCGAAGAGAAAAAACAACCAAATATCTAAACTCTTTCGAATTTTTTTTTCGAACAAGATTACCCTAAATAAGGGGCAACCCAGCAGTGTTGTAGAAGAAGAGGTAGAGAAGCGTTACTACACTACTCGTTTCTGGGCATCGGAGCCATATCCCCAGCCAGCAAGAGTCAAGGTTCGAGCTCGCATTGCTTGGG
>JAOAEE010000058.1 GCA_026416955.1 Ignavibacteria bacterium
ATAAGTTTCTGTTTTTCAACATCTTAATTGTTGTTTCATTAACTCCGAAATGTTTTATTTATTAATCTTGTTAAACATTTTTGGTTAGTAATGAACAATCTATTTTTTATTTTATGTTACCCTCCCCAAGCAAGTGGATTGCTTAGTGTTTCTCTCAATCTTGCTGCTGACCCGCAACTCTAACAGAATATAATGATTCACCTTTTTTGTGGAAGAAAATTTTGGGGATTCACTTTATTGTTCTTGTGGAAATACTCTTGCATCTTTGTCTCACACTAATGGTATAATCCCATATACTGTTGAGTTGCCTATGAACTTTGTAGAAACATTTAAAGGAGAACAAAGCAAGTATTACAGAACCTCAATTGAAAATTTATTTAAAAAAGTGAGACTGATACTTTGAAAAGATGGTCTCGACTATTTGAGTGGAGTATTTTTCTTCAATACAAAAGAGCTATTGAAAAGGTACTACAAGCCAGCCTAGTCGATAGTTATAGAAAGTGTCGTGAATAAGATACGACTACAATTAAGTTGAGAAAGTGATTATTATGAATGCAAGAAGTAAAATAATGCTTGGAGAAGTATGGAAATTTTTTGAGATAAGAAAGAGTAGGTATTTTTTTTTCATTTATGAGCACCAAAATGTGAGAAGGAATTAATGTCAAGAAAAATTTTTCGGAACAGAAAATATGATTGAAGGTGCGGGAGAGAACAAACCAAAACAGACTTACAATCGGAGTAGCAGTGGTAGAAACAAAAGCAAAGGCAACTAAGTTTTTACACTGGGAAGGGAAAAACAATATTCGAAGGGAACTTGAACGAAGGTAAGTATAAGTTCAAAGTATAGATAAAGGAACTTCCTAACAGGTTGTATTTTGTAATAGTGCAAGTTTTGCAAAGCAAAAGGGAAACAAGATAATTTTAGCGAGTTTAAAAGATGATTTACTCAGATTTATCGACAATTTGGGATATATATGAGGTTTGAGAGAGAAACCAAAAATAGTCAAACAAAAATAGGCGGGGATATACCCGCCTATATAAATAAACTTATGCACCAAAATCGAAAGGTTTTAGTAATTGTCGATTTGGGCCCTTTGCAGTTTATTGGAATAATCAATATAAACTGTTTTCCATTCAGTGAAGATATCGAAAACAGTCCAGCCACCTTCTCTGTGTCCATTGCCAGTACCTTTGACACCACCGAACGGCATATGTGCTTCTGCCCCGATAGTAGGAGCATTAATATATGTGATACCTGCCTCAAGGTCCCGGATAGCGATGAATGCGTTATTAATGTTTGTTGTATAAATAGAAGAAGAAAGTCCATAGTCAACAGCGTTTGCAAGCTCGATTGCGTGTTCTAAAGACTCGGCTTTGGATACTGAAAGAATGGGACCAAAAATTTCTTCTTTAAAAAGGCGCATATTTGGAGTAACGTCGATGAATATTGTTGGCTCGAAGAAATACCCTTTTGCAAGTTCCCCGTCGGTTGCTCTTTTCCCGCCACAAACTAATTTTGCACCTTCTTCTAAACCAATTTTAACGTATTCTTCGCAAGTGCGAAGTTGTTGCTCGTGAATAACAGGTCCGACATCAACTCCCTCGTTTAAACCGTTACCAAGGCGAAGTTTTTTGGTTCTTTCAACAAGTTTGTTGATAAAAGAATCATATATATCTTTATGCAAAATTAATCTTGAAGTTGCAGTACATCTTTGTCCAGTAGTACCAAACGCGCCCCAAAGAACACCATCGAGGGCTAGTTCCATATTTGCATCGGGCATAACTATTAGAGGATTTTTACCACCCATTTCGAGAGAAATTCTTTTGTTTAGTCGGCCGCAAATTTCTCCAAGTTTTGTTCCGATTTCGGTTGAACCAGTAAACCCAATAACTTTTACATCTGGATGTTCAACAAGCATATTCCCCATATAACCTTTACCAAGCACAACGTTGAAAACTCCTGGTGGAACTCCAGCCTCTTCTAAAACTTCTGCGAAAACCACTCCACTGTGTGGAACATCCTTTGATGGTTTGAAAACAACAGTATTACCAGCGGCAATGGCTGGAAGAATTTTCCAAGATGGAACCGCAATTGGGAAATTGAAAGCAGTAATTACTCCAACTACACCTATTGGAACTCGAAACGATAGATTTGCTTTGTCGGGGAGTTCGCTTGGGGTGTTGTGTCCAAAAAGTCGCCGAGTTTCCGAAGCTGCATAATATGCGGTGTCTATTGCTTCTTGGATATCGCCTCGGGTTTCGAATACGGGTTTTCCCATTTCTCTGGTCATAATTCTAGCTATTTCTTCTTTCCTTCGAGCAAAAATAT
This sequence comes from Ignavibacteria bacterium, assembly GCA_026416955.1. Classification (GTDB taxonomy): domain Bacteria; phylum Bacteroidota; class Ignavibacteria; order Kapaibacteriales; family UBA2268; genus Naka2016. The sequence goes on from JAOAEE010000058.1 coordinate 2,330, forward strand.
CCCCTGCTCTTTTGATAATTTCCCCTCGTTTAGGTGCAGGAACAAGTCGCCATCTTTTAAATGCTTCCTTAGCAGCTAAAACCGCTTCGTCGACATCTTCTTTTCCAGATTCTGGGAATTCGCCAATAATATCCTCTGTATTTGCTGGATTAATGTTTAAGAAGTACTTTCCACTTTTGGGTTCGACCCATTTACCATTGATAAAGTTTTTAAATCTTTGCATAAAACCTCCTATTTTGAATGAAAAGAATACAAAATTAACATAATTTATTTTCTAAGGTTTGATATATCCAAGCCGAGCAAGGCTTGTAAATTTGTCGCCAGCTATTATAATGTGGTCTAATATTGGAATATCGATGAATTTACTTGCTTCTACAAGTTTGCGTGTCATATTAATATCCTCATCGGAAGGAGTAGGATTTCCTGAAGGATGGTTGTGAATGAGGATAATTGATGCTGCTGTTTCAATGATAGCGAAGCGAAAGACTTCACGTGGATGAACTAAACTTGCATTCAGTGTACCTTCTGTTACCATTTTAATTCTGGTAATCTTATTTGTTGAATTTAAGAGAACAACATAAAATCTTTCTTGTTTGATACCTCGCAAAATAGGAATAAAATAGTTTGCAACATCCTCAGGAGAGCGAAAAATTGGGCTATCATCGAGACTTGCAGATTGAATTCTTCGGGATATTTCAAAAGCGGCAGAAAGCGTAATTGCCTTTGCAAGCCCAATTCCTTTGATGCTTTTCAATTCAGAAACGTCTCTCGAGGCGAGTTCCCGTAGATTTTGAAAGCGGTCGAGTAAGAATTTTGCAAGGTCAAGGGCAGAAAGATTTTTCGTTCCCGTTGAAATTAATATTGCAAGAAGCTCGGAGTCGGAAAGAGCCGAAGGACCATTTTTCAATAATCTTTCCCTTGGTCTTTCATCTTCTCTCCATTCCTTTATTGGTTTATAAATACTTTCTTTGTTATTGGGGTAAAAAGAATTATGCCTGACCTCTTCCACGAAGCACCAAGTATATTGTTCTTAAAATTATTTCTATATCAAGTTTAATGGACATATTTTCGATGTAATAAAAATCATCTTTCAGTCGATTTTTTAGGTGTTCGACACTAATTTCGAATAGGGGAGATTTTACTTGGTTCCAGCCAGTGATGCCTGGACGAACTACCAAGCGTCGCTTAAACAAAGGAACCATTTTGCTGTAACTTTCGATAAAAACTGGTCGTTCTGGCCGAGGACCAACCAAACTCATTTCTCCTTTAAGAACATTCCAAAATTGAGGAACTTCGTCGATATGGGTTTTTCTAAGGAACAGTCCTACTCGAGTTACTCTTGGGTCGTTGATAACAGTGGTTTTTGGTCCAGTTTTTTCTGCATCTGCATACATAGACCTAAATTTATAGCAAATAAAGATTTTTCCGTTTTTTCCAACCCGTTCTTGTTTGTATAAAATTGGACCTTTCGAGTCGAGTTTAATTAAAATGCCCACAATAATCCATAATGGTAATCCACCTATCAATACAATTAAACTAACAACTATATCTAATGTTCTTTTCAAGAATGCTTCCCAAGGTCGAAGCAGTTGCGTACTAATTTCAATAAGTGGAATAGAATAAAGAGGGAAAGTTTTTACTAATCCAGTTAAAACATCGTAAAGGTCTGGAACAATTTTCACAACAACTTGCCTTTCTGCACATCTGTTTGCAATATCCAACAATACTTCGTGGTCTGGTTTCGAAATCGATATAAACAGTTCCGAAGGTTGAACTTCATCGAGTACTTTGTCGAGTTCCTCGAACTTGTAAATCGGGATATTAAAATTTTCGTTTTCGGTAGAGTTATCCAAAAGTATTAAGGCTTTAACATCGAAACCCCATTCTGTGTATGTATAAACTTTTTTTAATAAATCGAGTACTTCGTGTTTGGTGCCCAAAATTACTACTGGTATTTGAATTACTTTCTTTTGTCGGAGAAACTTTTGAAGCCTACGGGCAAAAAACCTACCTAAAAGTACAAAGAAAGTAATATCTACGAAATAAATTAGAAACAATAACCTTGGTCTTTGCGAACTATCTAAGAAAACGAAAAAGAACAACAAGAAGTTGAAAAAGAACGAGGTTTTGATAACAGAAAAGAATTCATCAAAAGGTGAGCGAACAAACCAATTTCTATAAAGACCAGCAAAAAAGAAAGCCACTAACCAATATATTAGAAGAATAGCCCCGGTAACGACAGCATCGGTGAAAGATGGATGTATGTCTGTTTCGAACCAACCGGATTCAAAACGAATGTAGTAATGAATGACATAACTTATTGTAATAGCAATAATATCGAATGCTATTTCGAAAATTACGGGAGAATGTAAGTTGAACTTTTCTTTAAGTCTTTTCATTTTGGCTTACAAGACCTTCCAGTGTCCAACTTGAATTTTGTTTACCCAGTAATGCTCTAAAGATACCAGCTATAGTTCCTGCAATTGAAAAGAAAACATACATAGGTATTCTTAAAATTTTTATACACTTTCCAGACAAATATAAATTTAATAAACCTATTGTAAAGATAAAAATAGTAAAAATGATTAGGATTAAGATAGTAAGTTTCAACAAATGAAGTTTGGTAAAAAGTAAAAAAATTAAAGCGCAAAGAATAAAAAAAGGGCTGAACCAACGAAGCAGCTTGTGCGACAAAATAAAGAAAAGAATTAGTGGTTTCAAAAGAATTTCTGGAACAGAAAAAAGGGTTGAAATTCCACCAGCGGAAAAACGCATTTTTCTATAATATTCTTTCCAGACTTCAACTCTTTCTCTCACATCGAAAACAAGAGCATCCTCTGCCATTATCATTCTTTTCCCTTTTCCAATAATTTTAAGAAGGATAAAAAAGTCGTCGCAAACTTTATCGTTTGGAATTGGAACAAAAAAGCTCTTTCTAATGGCATAACAAGGACCATTATTGTTTACTGTTGAGTAAATGTCGCTTTCCCATTTCCGTATTCGCCCAAAAAATTTTTGGGTACTTTTCTCTTCGAATGTATATTCTGTTTTGCCTCGATGTGAAACAATAATATTAGAAAGAACACCACCTACTTTCTCGTCGTTAAAGTAAGAAATTAATTTATGTAAAGTTTCTTTAGTTATTCTAATGTCAGCGTCAAGAAATACGATAATTTCGTGCTTTGCTTTGGGGACTAACTGGTTTATAATGTAGTTTTTCCCTTTTTTTGGAAATAAATAATATTCAATAAAATTATGTTTTTTCGATACTTCCTCTAAGAGTTCATTTGTTTTGTCTGTCGAGCCGTCGGAACCAAAAATGTATTGAATTTTTGTTGTAGGATAGTCTGAGTTAATTATTGATTCTACTAATGGAATAATATTTCTCTCCTCGTTATGGACGGGGGTGATTATTGTAATATTTGGTTCAAAATCTTTGCCAATATTAATCCTATTTTTGAAGATTTTGCGAATTAATGAAAGAATTAGTGGATAAATAATAAAGGGATATAAGCCAGCAAGTATTAATGTAAAAAATATTATTTCAGTAATTCCCATAATTAAAAGTCTTCGAACCGAAACACAAATTTCGTCAAAAAATATCCTTCCGAATTTTTGGGTTTTCTATATTCAATATGGAATTGAATGTTGAAATTTCGTACTACTTCAATTCCGCCTAATAAAGTTAGTGTTAGTAAATCTTTTCGAATACCATCCAAAAACTTTACTCTTTCGTTATCGGTGGGAGAGTGATTGACGTTGAAATCACCGCCTACATTGCGAATAACTTTGCCACTGCTATCTGTAATGTTTGCCCCGTGCCTTTGATAAGAAATTTTAAAAATCAAAGGATAACGAGGAATAAAAAAACTTTTTAACGAGAGGGAAATTTCATCAGAATTTGGGTTTAGATAAGTCCCAATTAATTTCCCATCATTAGTTCTGTTGTTGAGGTTGTTGAAGTGGGTGAACATATAAGGTTCTACTCGTGTGTATTCTAGACCAAAGTCTATAGTTAAAGGAGATGCATAAATAAGACCAATGTTCCAAGCTGTTTTGTTCCCCCAGAAGTTTTTTCCTATTTCCGAGAAAATCAAATCTTCCATCATCCAGGTACCAAGTAGTTGAAATTTTGGAAGAATACACCATTCGAAGCTTAACCCCATAGCGGCTTTGTCGCGGTCGTGCAGCGAATGTTCGACAGATTTAAGAAAAGTAAAAGGATTTAAATATGCAAGTTCCACGCTTCGATTTGAATAGATAATAGTCTCGAAATATGTTAGGTTCCAATCTTTGAATTTGAAAGTGGCATAGTGGAGAACAAGATATTTCGGAGGAATTTCAGTTGAAAAACCAGCAGGTACCTCGGTTTTGGGTTTGGCAATTAGGCTAAAGTGTGAAAAGTTATAACGGAAGTTTTTGAAATTTACTCCAGCAAAAAACTCATCCATTGGTGGAGCATTGTCGGAAACCATTAAGTTTTGGTTAACTCCGGAACCAAGGTAACGAGTTTCCCGCGAAATCCCAGTAAAGAACCATTTATTTTGATAACGAATATGCGATTCTACCAAGTCGAAGTCACTATTAAGAAGGGTAAATTTAACACTATTTGATAATGTTTTATCTTCTTGAATTCCAAGGGTTCTATTCCCAGAAAGGAATTTTCCGTTAGTGGCTTGAAGAAAATACCCCAAACAAGAATCAATTGTACCGTATATTCTGAAACCAAGGTTGCCATAGAAGGCTCTGTCTGTTTCAGTTTCGGGCGAAAGCTTTAAAACCGACCGAAGAGAACCCAAAGGTTTTACAGAAACAGAATTTTTATCCCCAGAATAATGATATATGTATTTATCATAATTAGAGAACATACGGTACGATAAAACTTGTGATGTATCAGTTTCGCTTGGGATTAATATTGCATTTTCTTTTTGAATGATACCAAACTCAAAAAGAAAGTTGTTCAAGTTCCTTCTTTCAAACTCATTTAATTTATCTTGGTGTTGTAAAATTTCTCTTAACATATTCTGGATTTCTTGACGAGTAAAAGGAATTTTAAAGAAACTGTTACCTTGGATTAATCCTTTCACTTGCATACGTTTGAGGAAATGATAAACTGGATTAGTTGTCGGAACATTTTCGACTTGTGAAAAAAGAAAAGTCTGTAAGAGAATGAACCAAAAAAGAGTACATTTATATACTTTTGTCATTGATTATTTTCTACTTGTTAAATTAATTATTAAGTAAGTCAAACTTATTAAAGTAGCTATTCCCGTGGCAATAAGGCTATAATATTGATATTCAGTTCCCGGGGGATAATCTGGAGGACCGGGTACATAAATTTCGTCACCGTCGTTAATTGTAACTTCGTTTGGTTTAAGCCAAACTTTTTGTGCCCCACGTATTACTCGAACTCGAGATTTTCGGGCAGTGCTAAGGTATCCACCAGCCTTTTCTATGTACCATTCGTAATTTTTACCTTTTTCGTATGTTACAAAACCCGGGTTTTTAACTTGGCCCCAAACATACACGCTGCGTGTTCTTTGTGGCAAAACAATTAGGTCTCCGTCGGAAAGAAGCACATTTTGTGTTTCATTTTTATTGACAATTAGGTCGTAAAAATCGCAAGAAACAAAGTATCCCTTTGTAAACAAGTCCATTTTAAATCGAGTGGTGTCCTCCATTGTCAAATTGCTTTGTTTGAAAATAGTGAACAAATCCAACGAAGGTTCTTCCCAAAATTGTCGTTTTTGATAACTTCTTAGAATAAAGGATTTCGAAAGAGCTGGTTCACAAGTTAATCCGCCTGCAAGATTAATTAAATCCAACACACGAGTTTTTCCTAATTCGATTGGATATATACCCGGTTTTTCAACACAACCATAAATACCTGCAACTCCATTTTTGTCATTGACTTGGGGTTTAATTTCCCCGACAATTACATTCATAAATGGTTCCAAAGCGAAATCGTTTTCGATTTTTAGGTTTCTATCGAAAGTAACTTTTTGTGTTTCCTTTCCATTTTGAACAATAATATTAGTAAAATCCACATTTTCTTTGAACCCTTTTGCAAACGAGAACAAGTCGCTAACCTTATCGCCCGGTTTAAAATGATATTTTCCAGGTTGAACAACGGCACCCGAGATAGTAACATATTCAAAATTAACAGGAATGTAAGGAACAAAAATTTCGTCTCCTTCGCGAATGTAAGGGTCGTATTCAAAAGTATTTCGCGATTTGCTTAGCTCAAGGTCTGCCTTTTTAAAACCATAGTTTTGATTATAAATAAATATATTTCTGGTGGGAAAATAAAAATCGCTTGGAATACCTTTGTCGATTAGTTCAGATTGCCGCTTTCTTTCTAAGTCGTTAACAAAAATAGAAGATTCGAGCTTACTGATTGTTGCTTCTTCGGTCGTATAGTCTGTATTTGCAATTGATATTGCATCGGAAACTCTAAAACTTGATGGAAGGTAGTATACCCCAGGCTTTTTCACATTTCCATATATTTTCACAAAGCAAGTTCGGGGCGAATAAAGCGAAATTGAAACAGAGGCGTTTGGATTGAATACCTTAATAACTCTCTCAACTTCTTTTTTTACTTCTAAAAGGGTTTTTCCTTTTACATCTACAAAGCCATAGCGTGGCAATATTAACTGTCCATCCGATGAAATCTTTGTCAATTCTGGATTAATGTTGGTCGGGCTAATAAAAATGGTAAAAACATCGTTTGGACCAACATAGTAGAATGAATCTATTACAATGGTGGTTACTGGATATATTTCTTTTTCGGGTTTTATTTGTTGTTGAAATTGACTCTTAAGTTCATCCCCAATGCCAAGTTCTTTTTGAAAAGTTGGGAAACCAGTAACTTGTGAAAAAGATTGAAAAAATGCAATCATCAAAAATAACAAAGACCAATGAAACAGTTTCATCACAAACACCAATAAAGTTTACAAAATTACAAAAATAAAGGGAGTTGTTCGATGTTTGATTTCAACCGAAAAAAGAAAGGACTGCTCAATGAAAGCAGTCCTTTTTAGAAGATAATCCTTTACATCATAGAGAAATCGATGAAAGGTTCCTTTAAGTCTGCCATTGCGTTAACAACCAATTCTACTAAACCTCCGTAATAGATACCAGACTTTTCTTTTGCCCCGTAATAATCGAGTATGTCGCGTATTTGGCCCTTACAATTCGAGCAAGGAGCACATACATATTTGGGAACTTCTGGTCCGGGAGGTTCATCTTTGAAAGCGTCCAAGATTTGTTTGAATTTCTTTCTACCACTAATATGAATTCTCCAATCCAAGAAGTTATAAGGTGTCATAACAGCAAATCCGCTTCCACCCCCACAGCAATAATTTTCGACTCCGTGTGGCTCCATTTCTCTAAACTTTGGTGCAAGGAAGCGAAGAACTCTTCTTTGGGGTTGGACAATTCCCATCAATCGCACAATGTTGCAAGGGTCGTGAAGTGTTACTGGGAAATTGTTTCTTTCGGGGTCAAATTTTATTTTTCCACTGAATACAATGTGTTCAATCAAACTCATTGTATTTATGGTTTTAATTTCATTACCAAAAATTCGTTCTGCAATAATTGCCATTGATTTCGACTCGTGACCACATTCCCCCATAATTATTCCTTTTACACCTAATTTCTTAGCGATTTCAAAGTGCCTCATTGCAATTCTTGAAAATTGGAAATCGTCGTACCAAACACCATAATTAACACCGTCGTAGCCAAGAAGTTCACTTGAATAAGTCCATTTTATTCCTGCTGCGTCCAACAAAATTGCAAATGCAGCGGGGTTTTCGGGCCAAGATAGAAATTCACCAGCGTTGTGAAGAACAAGGTAATCTGCTCCTTCAATGTCCCATTTTGATTCGACTTTTATTCCAAGTCTTTCGCTTAAATCTTCGTCAATAAACGAAACATTGTCTTTTACAACTTCTGGGGTCATTCCAGTTGATGAACCAACAAGAAGATGTTGTACTGTTCCCTTATCGTGAATTTCCTTTGCAGCAATTCCCATTTCTTGACTAAATAATTTTCTCAGCTCGTGAGTGATTAATCCGTTGTCTATTCCTATTGGGCAAGCTTGTGCACATCTTCTGCAAATTGTACATCTATAAGCTAATTCAACAAGTCGCGAAATTAATGTCCAATTCAAATCAATATCGCCTACTTGGAATTTTTTTAACAATGGGCTTCCTGGTTTGACATATTTGAAGTAAAGTCTTCGTAATATTTCTGCTCGATATGTCGGACGATAAATTTCTTCGTAACCACTGGCTTCGAAAATTGGGCATTCTTCGGAACAAGTTTGACACTTTGCGCAATGTTCCATTGTAAGAACAAGAGGTTGGAGAAATGTCCAATTGTTTTCTTTTGAGAACAATTTAATTAGCCCAGAAATAAATTTTTCGACAAGCTCTTGTTCTTCTTCGGGGGTTTTTGGTTTTGGAACACCGATAGCAACAACTCCATCAAGAGAATCGTCTACACTCTGGCGAGTTGCTTCACTTAATTTTTTAAATCCCGGTAAGTCTTCCAACTTATCGTATGGAGGGGGGAGCTCGATTGTATTGGTTGGTGCCACTTCTACAAGTGGCTGTAAATTTGGGTTGCTTATGTCTGTTATTTTAATTTTTCTTTTCTCAGCCATTTTTTTTCTCCTTTGTTGGTAAAGGTGATGATGCAATTATTAACCATGTTTTGGTTCCATCTGCACCAATATGAGGTGCTGACCATTGGACTGGAAAATTAAGCTGTTCCATTAGTTTTTTTCTGAATTTGCTTCCGGGTAAGTTTGGTTCATCATCCCAACGCACTTTGTGGTATGTAAAGTATTTCATAAAGAAATGTGTCATATGGGTGAATGGTAAATAAAAAAGAAAGAATGATAAAAGATAGAAATGTATATATCCTACAATTGGCAAAGATGGAATTTGAGAAAAAGAGAAAACACCTAAGTAAAAACCAAATATCTCTTGAATTGTATTTTCAGAACTCAGCAACCAAATAAAGGAAGTAACATAAAGTGCACCAATCAACAAAATATTGAAATAATGACTTGCATTAGAATAAAGTTTTAAATTGCTATCGAATATTCTTTTTAGAAATAAGACAATAGCACCAATAATTCCAAAAATACTTGATATCCAAAGTAAGACATTTAGAAATTTAATTATTGAATGATTAGAGAAACCTTCAATTGTAGGGGTTAGTCCAAAAATTAAACTCAGCAGAGTTAAAATAGTAAATACAACATAGAGATACAAAGCGTAATGAAATGGTGCAGAACCGAACCAAAGCGAGCGATTATGTTCCCAAACCCCTTTTAGAAACACTATTTCTTGGAACATTGTCCAAACTTCTCCAAGTAGGTTCTTCTGCAAGGGCTTTGTCCACCATTCAAATTCTTCGAGATAAGAACCACCGTAATGTGCTTTGCCCTTTTCGTGGGCAACTGGATATAATTCCCAGCGAAGGTGAACAGGAGCAGTTGCAATTTTAATAGCTTTTGCAAAAACGATTACTAAGAAAATGATTAACCCCAAATAGAAAGCAAGATGAATTAGTTCCATATTTTTCTCTATTTTAAACCAAAACTGATTTTCAAAGGTTTTACCTACAAAAATCAATTTTGGATTTAGGAGAAAAGAATTAATAACTTAGAACAAGGGGAAAGCCCCTTGTTCCGAAAAAAAAATGATTAAACACAACCAGTAGGTTTTGCCAAACCAGCTACTTTGCACGCACCTTTAGCTGGTCCAGAGGGGAATAGGTCGTAGATTTGTTTCAATGTAAAGCCAGTTTCTTTGCACAATTTACGAATCATTGGAGCAATACCATATTGCTTGTAATAGTCGCGCAAATAATTAATAACTTTCCAATGGTCTGGGGTAAGTTCAGTAATTCCTTCTGTTGAGGCAAGTGCTAAGGCAACTCTTTCGTTCCATTCTTCTGGATTCGCCATAAAACCGTCTTCATCGACTTCGATTTTGATTTCATTCCATTCAAACATTGGCATTTTTTTAACCTTTTAATTAATTTAACATACCAGTTTTGGTTTACAATTTATCATCCAGCAAAGATGACCTTTCCAGTTTCTGGGTCGCGTGGGGCAATTTGGCCCGTAAATGGGTCTTTCATTTCAATATAACCGCAAGGACAAGCCTCGGCACATTTATTGCACCCTTTGCAAAGTTCAAGTTTAAATGTATAAGTTTGAAATTTTTGTACAGGTTTGTGAATCACTTGGTCTTGGCAAATGCTCCAACAGGTTCCACAATCGAAGCAAGAACCACAACTCATACATCGGCGTGCTTCCTCGATAACTTGCTCTTCGGTCAAAGTACAAGTAATTTCCTTTTCGAGTTCTGCAAGTCTTTCCTCTGGTGGTAATCGCAATGCTTCGTTTCTAAATTTTTCTGTATAATAGGAAAATACAATTCTATCTTTGGTAACAATAGGATAGGAGAGTTCAGGGTCTTTTTCAATTGGAATTCCTCTAAAAGTACTATGAATTGTTTCTGCTGCCATCCGTCCTTGGTAAATAGCAATTGTAACTAAGCCCAACTCAAGGTCATCCCCACCAGAATAAACCTTTGGGTCTTTTATAGAGCGGAAGTTTTCGTCGACCTTTATCCAATCTCTACCTTCTCGAAGGTGTTCGAGCCCATAAAAGTCGGGTTCTTGGCTAATTGCTGCAATAAGAGTATCGCATTCGTAGGTCTCTTCGGCTCCGTCGATTGGGACTGGTCTCCTTCTGCCAGATTCGTCGGGCTCACCAAGTTGCATTTTTTGACATTTAACTGCTTTAACTTTTTCTCCATCTAAAATTAGTTCTTTTGGTGCGACAAGGAAAACGATATTGACGCCCTCTTCCTCTGCTCCTACAATTTCTTCTTCGATAGCGGGCATTTCATTTCGAGTTCTACGATATAGTATTGTTACTTCCGCTCCAAGCCTTCGGGAAACTCTTGCAGCATCGATTGCAGTATCTCCACCTCCAACCACAAGGACTTTTTTACCAACTTCAATAGTGCGTCCCGAATTAACCATATTAAGAAATTCCGTACCAGTAAATACATTTGGTGCGTCCTCGCCGGGTAGACCTAGATTTTTTCCTTTATGAGCACCAATTCCTACAAATACAGCATCGTATTTTTCTCGAATTTCTTGATAAGGAATATCTTTTCCGACAGATGTGTTACAAATAATTTCCACCCCTAAATCCTCAATTCTTTTGATTTCTGCATCGAGTATGTGTTCGGGCAATCTGTATTTTGGGATTCCATAACGGAGCATTCCACCGGGTTTACTGAAAGCCTCGAAAACAGTAACTTTGTAACCTCGTCTTGCAAGTTGGTATGCACAAGAAAGGCCTGCGGGTCCTGCACCAACTACAGCAATTTTTTCGGGATATTTTTCTTCGGAAAGTTTTGGTAGTGGGAACTTATGCTCGAGTGCGTAATCCCCAATAAATCTTTCGATACTGTGTATATTCAAAGAGCCATCTTTGTATTGCCGATTACAATTTTCTTCGCAAGGATGTGGGCAAACTCGACCGCAAACTGCTGGAAACGGGTTTCTTTCGGCGAGAATTTCGAATGCAAGTCGATACGATTCGTCGTAAGTTCTTCCCCTGTCTTCGGTTTGAGAAATTGCAAGTAATATTTCACGAATTTTAGTTCCATTTGGGCAGCCTGAGCGGCAGGGGGCAAGTTTGGGAACATGAACGGGACGCAAAGGCGAGGTTTCGACCCCAGATGTTCCAGTGCTTGTTCCCCTAATTTTACCCAAAGGCTTTTTATCTTTTTTTACGAGTCCCATTTTCGCACCCCTTCATAAGTTTAACAAAAAATGACCACTTAGTATCCACCATACGGATACATTCCTTGCTTAATTTTGTTCATTTCTTCCAACAAATTGTCGTGTTTGGTCTCATCATATAATAGATAATCTAAAAGATAACGAGCAATAGGGGATTTTACATCTTCGAGGGCTTCTTTTGCCAGTGCTATTGTTTTCTTTTCAACTTCGTCGTGCTCTTCGACCAAAGACCAGAAAGCAGCCAATTCTTCTGGGTTCATTGTTATTGGTTGTTTTTCAAAATGGTCGATAATTAATTGTTGTACCCTTCGGTGCATTACTGAGTCTTGTCGTATGATTTCCATTACAAGATGTACCAAAGGGTTGTCTGTTTTCTTAATTATTTCCGTAGTATTTTTGATAGAAGCGTCCTCAATCTTTTGCCACCTTTTCAAGAGGTCGACTAATTTTTCGATAGTTTCTTTTTGTGTTGCCATTTGATATTCTCCTTTTTTGACAAACTTAATTTACATATCTTAAATTCTATTTTGCAATATCAATTGTATTTCTGTATAATAATTTGTTTTTATAACACAAATCTACGAAGTTCTTTGCCCAGAAAGGGCTACCGCAAGTGTGGATATGGAAGTAGGAAGCAAAAACATTGTTTAGGAAAAGCCCGTCGCGATTATTACTACATCCGACGCCTCGGATTACTTTTACAGCAGTTTCAATTTCCATCTTATATTCACTTATGAAGGAGTAATGGAATTCGTGACCACGAATGTATGTCCCAACCTCGAAGAATGGATTTTCCCTGTCGATTATGCCTTCGAAATATCCGTGGCCAACTGGTTTAGAATTTAATGAAACACGAACTGGCAAAACCCCACTTAGTTTGTAACTTCCGTTATATTCTAACTCGTCGGCCAGGTAAATCAATCCCCCACATTCAGCGAAAACAGGTAAACCATTCGAAACCTTGTTCTTGAAATCTACCAAGAATGTTAAGTTAGAAGAAAGGTCAAATGCATTTGTTTCTGGAAATCCACCACCAATGTAAATTCCGTCAACTTCTGGAACTGTGGAACTTTCAATTGGTGAAGTAGGTATTAATTCTGCTCCAAATTTCTCGAGAGCTTCAAGATTTTCTTTATAATAGAAACAAAAGGCTTTATCCCAAAAGTAACCTATTTTGACATTTTTTTTAATAAAGTTTTTTGTTTCTTCTAATTTTGTTACATAAATTTCATTGGTTCTATTTGCTATTTCTATTATTTTTTCTGTTTCTACATAGTCTTCGATAATTTTCCTAGCATTTTCAATTGCTTCGATTTTTTCGTTCAATTCATAAGGAGTTGTAAGTCCTAAGTGACGCGAAGGGAAGAGAATTTTATCTTGTATTTTAGGGATAGCACCAATAACTGGAAGACCAGAAATTTCCGTAATCGATTTAGAAACTATTTCTTTGTGCCTTTTGCCAGAATAGTTGTTAACAATTACCCCAGCAACATTTAGTCCTATATCGAAATATCGAAGTCCCCAAGCAATTACGCCAGTCGTTCTAGTCATTTTTTGGACGTTTAATACCAAAATTACTGGCGATTCGAGTATTTTAGCCAGTTCAGCAGTGCTATGCGAACCGTTTTCGTCAAAACCATCGAAGAGACCCCTGTTGCCTTCGATAATTGCAATTCCATTTGGGTGGGTATTAGAAATAAAGGAGTGTAAAATCGATTGCTTTCCCATAATAAAGGTATCGAGATTTCGGGCATTTGACCCCGAAGCTATGGAAAGCCACATTGGGTCGATATAATCGGGGCCCTTTTTGAAAGGGAAAATTGTAAAACCCTTATTTTTAAGGTAGGAACATAAACCTACGGAAACAAGTGTTTTTCCACTATCTCCGGATAAACCAGCAATAACTACCCTCGGACGCTTTAAATTCATCGGACACTCCAAAAAATAAATGGGCTCTCGGAAGGAGAGCCCATTTTATTAGTCGTTTGCTGCTCCTTCTTTGTGTGGTATTTCGAGGTAGCTGCCGCCAAAATATGTATAAACTAAACGCCCAGAATTCACTAATTCTTTTATTGCTTCTTTGCACAAATTTTTATCGCAACGGTCTTCTCCAAATAATTCGATTGCAGCTTTTTGCAAATCCATAGCCTTCCACTTCTTCATACCCATTGTATCCTTAACCATTTTGTACATTGCTTCGGCAACTTCCTCGATTGTTACTTTTTCTGCCATAATTCCTCCTAATATGTCAAATGAACAGATGTCTTGTATGTTAGACCAGCGTGTTTAAAGTCGTCGATATGTTGTTTTGTAAATTCTATCCCAGTTAATTTAAAGAACTTGGGCCATCCAATCCTTTCAATCCATTCTCCAACTCTTTCGTGTTTGTGTGCATTAGCTGCCCAAACCTCGACAATTTTCTTAACAGTTTGTACCACTTCGGGCCATCGGGGTGGATTATTGGGCAAGTAAGGTACAGCAAGCTTAGAAAACATTGGCTCGGTTCGAGCATTCGAAACTTTTCCACCAACCCAAATAGAGATTCCATCAGTTTGAGCATTATTCAATGGTAAAGCTGGGCAGACAGTGTAGCAATTGGCACAATACATACATTTTTCTTCTTCGATTTCCACACTTGGTTTTCCATCATATGTAGAGGGACGAATAGCGGCAGTTGGACACGATGCAACAACATTGGGAATCTCGCAAACTTTTGGTAATAGGTCGTAATTGATTTTTGGTGGTCGTGTGTGGATACCCAAAATTGCAATGTCCGAACAGTGAACAGCACCACACATATTCAAGCAACAAGCCAATGCTAAACGAATTTTTGCGGGCAACTTCATTGTCTTGAAATAGTCAATAAGTTCGTCCATAACTGCTTTTACAATGCCAGAGGCGTCGGTTGCTGCCGAATGGCAATGTATCCAACCTTGCGTATGGACCATACTCGAAATAGCATTCCCAGTTCCACCTACTGGATGCCCAATTGATTCAAGTTCTTGAATTAATGGGTCGATTTTCGATGGGTCGGTTAATAAGAATTCAACATTGTGCCGAGATGTAAATCTAAGATAACCATCAGAATATTTTTCTGCTAGTTGGGCAAATTTTCGGATTTTAGCTGTGCTTAAAAGCCTTGGAGAGGCTGCTCTAACAGTGTATAGTTTGGCCCCAGTTTCAGAAATATGAACAATTACCCCGGGTCTTGGTATTTCGTGGTATTTCCATTTTCCGTAATTTTCTTTAATAATTGGAGGAAGGAATTTTTCGTAATGCGGTGGTCCAATGTCTGTAATCCTTTTTTGTGCTGTCTCTGCCATATTAATTATCTCCCCTTTATTTGACAAAATTAATAAATTATTCTTCTTCTAAATAGTTTTCATAAAATACATATGGGTTTGTTCTTGGATGCCGAATCATCTCTGGTTGTGGGTCGAGCCCTATAGCTTCGAGGTAATTACCCAATCCAACTCTTTGAATAAATTCCCCGACCCGTTCACGATTCTTTCCTTCTTCGACCCAAGGTTCAAGAATAGCGTCGATTAGTTCAACAATGTCGTTGAATGAATCTTCATCATCGAGTTTAACAAAAGGAACAATAACCGATGAAAGAATTGCACCTTCGACAATAGGTGCTTTTGAGCCCAAAAGAATAACCGCACCACGGTCCTTTCCGGGAGCAAGTGCCTTTGGAAGAACATTAATACAATGCATACAGTGTCGGCAACTACTGTCGTCTATTTTTAGAGTTTCTCCATCCCAATCAATGCAACGACCCGGGCAAAGAGCGACTACTTCTTTTACTATATCAACACCGTTTTTTGCATATTCACGAACCATTTCTTGGTCGATTTGGATTTCGTCCCGCCAAGTACCAATAACAGAAAAGTCTGCTCGAGCAATTGATGCAACACAATCGTTTGGACAACCAGAACATTTTATCTTGAACTTATAGGGAAGTGCAGGACGATGGATTTCATCTTGATAGTGTTGTGTTAGGAAATATGTTAATTTCATTGTGTCGTAACAAGCCCATTCGCACCTAGCCATACCACAACAGCAACTTGGGGTTCGAATGTCGGAACCAGAACCACCAAGGTCGAAACCTGCTTGAGTTAATTCAGAAAAGGTTGCTTCTAATTCTTCTGTCCTTGTACCTAAGAAAATAATATCTCCAGTTGAGCCGTGAAAGTTGGTAAGACCTGAACCGTGCCTATCCCAAATATCTGCAAGTGTACGGAGTGCTTCCGATGTGTAGAACCAACCAGCGGGTTGATTAACTCTCATAGTATGAAAATGCGAGACATTTGGGAATTCGTCGGGCAAATCGGTATATCTACCGATAACACCACCACCATAACCCATTACCCCAACGATACCTCCGTGTTTCCAGTGCCCAATTTTGTCGCGATACGACCTTTCCAACAATCCAAGTAGGTCGTTCGCCATTGGGTTCCAATCTGCCGCAGTTTTGATTTCCTTTACGAAACTTGGCCACGGACCTTTTTCCAACTCATCAAGCAGTGGGGTTTCGTACTTTTTCATTTGTTCTGCCATATTAACTCCTTTTAATGATAAACATAAGTTTAATTAGTTTGAAACTGAATAATTTATTATTCTATTCTCTCTTCCATACATTTTTAAAAATACTAATCCAAGAAATCTATAAACCATATGGGCAAACTTGGAATAGGGCATATACCAGAGCAAGAAGTAAACTAATATCAAATGGATAAAATATGTTGGGAACCCTAATACTGCTGTTTGCATTAATCGAAAGAGGACACACAGCAAACCAGTAAATGCTACACCCCAAATAATCCAAAGAAACAACATATCGCTGTAACTTGATTTGCCATATTGTGGTTCTGTTCTGTATCGTCTAAGTATGCACATTAAACTTCCAAATACGATTAAAAAACCAGCAAAAATTCCAAAAAGTTTAACGATAAGTCCAAAAAATTCACGAACTTCGTTGGGATTATTAATATCAAAGCCAGCAAGCAACCCAATAGGCAAATTCATATCTTCTGGTAGGATTTGCCCGAAAATGCCCACAACATTGACGACAACCACGGCTGTTGCTATCATTGCTCCAAGAAAACCATAAAAGATAAAAAGATGACCTAAGTAACGAGTGCTATTTGTTGTGCATTGTTTGAACTTTTTGTGTAGAGCAAGGTCGATTAAAACCTTTACGACAGCGCTTCCAAAAGAGCATTCTTTTGGTTTATTTAATTTGCATTTTAAGTTGTGCCAATATCTTTTATACCCCCAGAAAGTAAAAGCAAAGATTAAAATATTTCCAGAGATGAAAAGATACTCAATAGGTCCGTGGGCTACGAATTCTTTGTATCGAAAAGGACCTTCCTTAATTGGGAACAGATTGCCTAAGTCCCAGTTTTGTGTAATTAACACAAGAATTGAGATTAGGATAGCTGGTAATAGGAAAAGAAGGGGTAAATACTTTGGGGAACCAAGAGCAGTACCCATAAACTTAGGAACGGCAAAATGCTTGTAAACGTAATCACGAATAGCCGACATTAAATCGGCTGGTCTTGCTCCACGGGGACATTTTTCGCTACATTCCATACAACCGTGGCAAAGCCAAATATCTGGGTCGGAAAGAAGTTCATTTTTCAAACCCCAACTTGCCCAAATCATCTCTTTGCGTGGGAAGGCACTTTCGTTAGGTGACAAATCGCAAACAACAGAGCAAGTTGCACATTGGAAGCATTTTTTTAAGGTCTCGCCACCACGCTTTTTTAGTTCTTTGATAAACTCTACATCGTTTTTAATTTCGATGACGTCACGCATCTCGAAGCCTTTATTGTTTTACTTTATTTTTATCCAAATCAAGGTAGTCTTTTCGCAGTTCGAAAACTTTTTCGCCAAAAATGCTGAAGCGCAACCACTCAAAACCGAATTTGATTAATTCAGCATCGTTGTAGCGTATTTTCTCTTTTCTATCTTCATCAACATCGAATCTTTTGAAAAAAGTACTTTCGAAAAGAAATTTTCTGAATTTGTCGATGTCGTAGCAGACCATATAAAACATTTCTAATTTTACTGGTTCAATTGCTCGGGCAGTTACAAAAAATTTGTGCAGAGAAATTTCTTTGAATAGTTCCCCTAATTCTTGGTATTCATCTAAACCTTGGTCGGTAAACCATTCATCTATTGTCCATTCTCGGTTTTGGTCAAATCCCTTACAAACATCTTCTTTGATTAAAAAGTAGAATTCTTCGCCATTATTTAATTTTTCTGCTTCATTAGGAGAGGCAATTCCTATTGGGAACATACGACAACTCCAAGGTCTGTCGTTGTAAACTAAGCAGCCATCATCGCCCAAGAAAGGACAGTTCAATGTTTTCTCATCCATTCGAAGCATTACTATGGGATGGCGTAAATTTTGTGCTATTGGTAAAATAGTGTATTTGCTAAGGAATTCTGTGGAATCGATTCCCAAAGCCTTGCGAAGTCTTGCTATATCATATGGTGTTAGGAAAATATTCACATTGTTACAGCATTTGTTGAAACATTCTATACCGGGCTTGCACTCAAATCGAAATTTGGAGTTTTTATCTATTTTAGGATAATTAGAAATTAATTCCTCACTTATTATCCTTGCATTTTTTTCAAACATAGGAATTACCTTTCAATTTTCTCCAAATATGCATTTTTAATATCATTTTCTTTGGTGACTGGATAAGGACCTTGGTAACCATTGAATGGATTGAACATAAAGCGATAGGAAGCGTGGACGTGATAGTTATTCCACATCCAATCCCAACCTCGGCGAAAGTATCCACAATCGTCGTTTATGCAAATAAAAAGATATTCTACTCCCCAATCGGAATCTACTGGTAAGTAAACTTTTTTTATTTCACTACCACAATGTTTGCAAAAATATTTTTGTTCCATAGTTTCCCTCCAATTATGGTGAATTTGGGGATGGAAAAGCAGAATTAAGATGATTAGAGCATCTTAATCCAGCATTTCGCTCCCAATTATCAAACAACTATATCATACAAAGTGTCCCGGGTTGCCCCGGGACACTGTATTGATTAAAATATTCGGATAATATCGCGTGTAAACACATTCCAAGTGTCGGTTTTTCGGTCGTAGGTCATATTTACAAATTTTTCCCAATTTGGGTCTAAGCTTGGTTTGTCTGCACGGAAGTAATAGCCGGGCCATCGAGTTTCTTCGCGGAATAGTATTGCTCGGATGTGTGCTTCTGCTTGATACATTCTATGGATATTTTCCCAGCAGCGCATTAGTTCGTGCAAATCGCAAGCTGCGAGTTTTTCGCTATCTTCTTTTAGCATTTGCATCAACTGCAAGCCTTTTTCGAGCAATGGTTTACTTGTCTTAAATTGCGAAGTTACTCCACCAGCATATTCATCCATAAGTTTTTGTAATCGGAACATAAACATTTTGGGTCGAATGTAATTTGGGTTGATATCTGGGTCGGTTGTTTCTTTGTAATGTGCTTCGTATACTTCTAATGGTTTGTAAATCTTTTTCTTGAGTTCTTCAATTTGATTTTCGTCGTAATTTAATTGCGGATTTTCTTTTACAATGTATTCAATTGCACCTTTTGCTGCAATACGACCTTCGGCGTGGGAACCAGAAGAAAACTTGTGGCTAGAAGCACCAGAAGCATCTCCAGCACAGAACAATCCTTTTACTGTGGACATATTTGGATAACCCCAGAAATATTCTGGTGGGGCAAGGTCTTTCGGTCCACTGACCCAAGCGCCAGAAGCACCAGAGTGTGAACCAATAAAGTATGGTTCGGCAGCGGCAATTTCCGATGGTGCTTGTTCTGGGAATGTATTGGTGGCAGCCCAGAGTATTGCTTGGGAAATTGTCATATCGAGGAAGTCTTCCCAGGCTTCTTCTTCCAACTCTTTCATCTTTTTCTTATATGCTTTCGGGTCGTCTTTGTATTGGTCTGCAATTTTTTGAATTGCTTCTTCGGTCCTCATATAGATTGGTCCTTTCCCTTCCATTACATCGAGCATACCAAGCCAGTTTCGCAAGTTGGCTGGAATTGGTTTTACTTTCCCATAGGGCAACCATTTCTCTAATTCGTCGGTTCGTTCGACCATATAATCCCCGCCGAAAGCATTTGTTGCACGGGATTTGAATAAAAGGAACCAAGCACCAACTGGTCCGTAAGCATCTTTGAAGCGAACTGGAATAAATCGAACTTCTTGGCAAGTCATTTCGGCACCAGCCATTATTGTGAAGTAGGCACTCGAGCCAGAGTTCCAAGGTGGATACCAAGCACGGCCAAGACCTTCACCAGTTGAACGAGGACGGAACACGTGAACTGCACCCCCCATTGCCACTAATGTCGCTTTAGCTTTAAAGACATAGAATTTATTGTCTCTTACACTAAATCCCACAGCACCAGCGCAACGGTCTCCGTCCATTAATGGTTCAACTATGAATATTCTCTCGTAAATATTTTCGATACCAAGTGCATTTTTTGCAGCCTCGGCAACAACAACTTTGTATGATTCCCCGTTAATCATTAATTGCCATCGACCTTCGTGGACATAATTGCCTTCTTCATCTTTCCAAATTGGTAGACCCCACTTTTCAAATAGATGTACGGTCGAGTCGACGTGGCGAGCAATGTTTGCGACCAAATCTTCCCTAGTAATTCCCATTAAGTCGTTTCTTACGTAATCAACGTAGTCTTTGACAGTATTTTTTCCAGAGTTAAGGTCTACATAAAGATTGATAGCAGAAAGGCCCATTGCAACAGCACCACTTCTGTCGAGAGCGGCTTTGTCTACAAGGGTAACTTTCAAACCGTGTTTCTTTGCCCAATATGCTGCTTCGACTGCTGCACCGCAAGCAGCCATACCACCACCAACAATCAGTAGATCGGTGTTGACTTCTACAGTTTCAAATGGTCCCATTTTTATCTCCTTTATTATTCAACAAATGATTACTTATTAAGTGTGAACAATGAATCTAACTTAAGCGAGCCGGGTTCAGTAAAGAGCAGTGGGCTAGAAATATCGTCAGTTGCAGTTTCCCAACCTCCATCTGGAACTGCTGAACCCTCGGGAGTAGTTCGAATTGGGAATTTGAATCTTTTCAGTTCGCCATTACGGAATTTTACAGTCCACATAATCGAATCGGAACTTCTCATAGGAGTAACTTGTGCTCCTAATGGAACAAAGTCAGCGTATCCGCGTACTTCGATTGCTTGGTTTGGGCAAATTTTAACGCAGTTATAGCATTCCCAGCACAATTCTGGCTCGCGGTTGTAAGCTTTCATCGTGTCTTTATTTAGGACCATTAGGTCGTTTGGGCAAATGTACTGGCAAGCAGTCTTGTCCAGTGCTTTGCACCCATCGCATTTGTCTACTATTACGTAGCTTGGCATTTTAGAACTCCTTTAATTAATTAAACATACATAATATAAATCATTTTATTCTCCAGTTGCTGCTTTGTGCAGCTTGATTTCTACTTTTTCTTGTAATCCAGAATAATATTCTCGTAATATCGCAAGAACTTCTGGTCGCGAGAATTCCTTTGGTACTTCTAAGCCTTCGGATAGAGCTTTTCGTAGCATTGTACCGCTTAGTAGGAGACGGTCTTCTTTCGAATGGGGGCAAGTTTTCATCGAAGCCATTCCTTCGCATTTGTAGCAATAGAAAGTCCAATCAATTTTTAATGGTTTGCAAAGTAGGGCCCCTTCCCAAAGTTCGTCGAAAATTTCTTGTGCTTCGAATGGACCATAGTAATTTCCAACCCCAGCGTGGTCGCGTCCAATTATCATATGAGTGCAACCATAATTTTGTCGGAATAAAGCGTGGAGCAACGCTTCTCGTGGTCCTGCATACCGCATATCAAGTGGGTATCCACCTTGGAGAACAGTATCCTTCACGAAATAATGTTGAACAAGAACATCAATGCATCGAACACGGACGTCGGCTGGAATATCGCCGGGTTTTAGTTTGCCAACTAATTGGTGAATATATAAGCCATCGGAAACCTCGAGTGCAATTTTAGCAAGGTATTCGTGCGAACGATGCATAGGGTTTCGGAGTTGTAAAGCAGCAATTGTTTTCCACCCGCGTTCTGCAAATATTTTTCTTGATTCTTCTGGTCTTTGATAAATTCCTTTAAATTGTTCGGGGAATGGTCCTTCGCTAAGAACCTTAACTGGACCAGCAAGATTGATTTCTGCCTGGTCCATAACCATCTTCACACCGGGATGTTCGAGGTCAGTAGTTTTGAAGACGTTCTTGCATTCGAATTCCTTATCGATTTTGTACTTTTCGACAACTCGCATTGTAGCCATAATCTCGTTATACTCGTCGGAGTAAAGGGCTACCTCGTCGCCAATTTTGATTTTGTCCGCGGTTTCCTTGTCGGTGGAGACAGTGATGGGAATTGGCCAAAACAAGCCATTTTTGCTTGGCATTTTCATCTCTTCGCATACGCTTTTCCAATCGTCATAGCCCATAAAACCGTCGAGTGGGGTAAATCCACCAATACCCATCATAATCAAGTCCCCAGCTTCACGACTGGTGATTGGGACTTTAAGAAGCTTTTCGGCTTTCTTTTTCTCCTCGGCAAGTTCTTCTCCTTCCAATAGTAATTTGATTAATTCGGGGCTTCCGTGGGGGCTAATTAGCTTTGTCATTTCTTTCTCCTTAATAAAACTAAACAAATTCAATTGCAATATTAGATTTGTAATTAATTATCAACAACTTATTTAGGTGTTTTGTATTCACATTGTAGTTTTAGGAAAGTCTAAAATATTATTTAATATTTTGAAATGCTTTTAAATAAATAATCTCAAAAAGAGAATTTTTGGAGGGGAATAAAATGCAACAAATTTGTTACAGTTATTGGGTAATTTTTTGAACTAAATTGACTAATTCTTTCTTTGCTTTTTCTAAGTCGTCATTTACTAATATATAATCGAATTGGTCTTTAATTGCCATTTCCATTTCTATTCGTTCGAAGCGTCTTTTCAATTGTTCAGGTGTTTCGGTTTTTCGAGCGATTAATCTTTCTTTTAGGACTTGTAGGGAAGGTGGTGAAATGAAAATAAGAAATGAACTTTCTGGATACAACTTTTTTATCGATAAAGCACCTTTGACATCTATATCGAAAACGACTATTTCTCCATTTGAAAGGTGTTTCTCCACTTCGCTTTTCAAAGTACCATAATAATTTCCAAAGATATTTTCGTATTCGATAAAACCATTCTCCGAGATAATTTTTAGAAACTCCTCTTCGGTTAGGAAGTAATAATCCTTACCGTTAATTTCATTTTCCCTTGGAAGTCTGGTGGTTGCAGATATCGAAAACTTAAAGTTTGGGAAAACATCTAATAGATGGCGTGCAAGAGTAGTTTTTCCAGCCCCACTTGGTGCAGATAGTACAATTAGCTGCTTTTTCCTTTCCATAAAACTAATTCGAATTTATTATTTAACAATTGTAACTAATTCCGTTCGTTGAAACTCGAAATTAATGATAAAGTAATTTTAAGTCTAAAATATTACTAAATAATGTTTTGTTGATGGTCTTTCAATTACCGGTTGTATTTCAGCCTTGAATTTTTCTTCACCGAATAGTAATATAGGAAAAACAAACCCCAATAGGCGTTCTTGAAGAGAGCCTTTTGGATAAAGAATATTGTTCAATTGATAAAATTCCTTGTTTTTTTCCAATATGTTTCTTTTTTCGGCTGTGAAGATTTTAGCAATCAACGAATTGAAGTTTTTTAGAGATTTTTTGTAATGTGCTTCTGCGCTTATTATTAGGGATTGTTCAAATTTTGAACCTAGTTCGCTCAATTTTTCGAATATGTTTGCAAATTCCTTTTCTAAATTGTTAATTGTTTCTAATAAATCCAAATTTCGTAGGGATGAATAAATAAAATTTTCTATTTCTTTACTATTTTTCAAGAAGAATGTAAAACCTTTCGTTTCGACTAAATCCCAGAATTTGCTGGTTATGAATGAAATGGAATGGCGAGGTATTACTGCTGGTGCTTGAACTTGGTGCCAATAATAAAGTTCTTTGAGCTGAGCGAAATATCCTATTTCGCTAGGTCCAAGTACCGATAGAACATTTGGTAGTAAAAAATCTTGACAAATTGGGCGCAGAAGCACATTCGGAGAAAACTTGTCGATATTGCTTTCAAAGAAATGTAGTATTTCGTCTTCAGGCACTTCAAATCCATCAAGAATAAATGTTTTCTTTGCTTCATTCCAAACGATTTTTGTTCTTTTTGTGTTGGAGTGAAAGAAAAGATTTGGGAGAGAATTTTTTGCTTGTATGTGATACCCTTGCGATTCGATTAAACTGTTTGCTGTTTCAATAATCGAGTAACTCGCTGCGAAATTATCTAACTCTCGATATAAAATTTCTTTAAATGCTTTGTATTGTCTACATTTCGAGGCTTCGATAAACAAAATTCCATCTTCATTGAATAATTTGTTTAATATGGATTTGAAGGATTTTACTAAGGAGTTTTCTGAATTATATAGTTCTGAAAGAAATTTAGAAAATTCAAAGTTTTTATCGTAGAACGAGGAAAAGTTCAAGTAGAAATCTAAAAATTTATAATTGCTTTCAGAAAGATAATACTCCGAAAGTGGTAGTTTCCAAGTATTAAGACAAATTTCATCAATTGGAATTTCGACGAGATTGTAGTTTTTGTCCAGAAATATTGTTTGAAATGCCTCGATACAGTCGTGGTCGTTGTCTTCAATCCAAAATACTGGAACAAAGTTATATTCGGGGTACTTTTCGCTTAATAAGTTCGCAATTTTAATTGTTGTATATGTCTTATAGTATATGTAGAGAGGTCCTCCGAAGAAAGCAGGTTGTTGTCCAGTAACGACAACCGCAGTGTTTTCTTTATTAATTTTCTCTAAGTTAATCTTTTGCTTGTAGGATAATTCTAAATTAGAATTGGAGATTTCAATGATTTTTGAAAAAAGTTCTCTATTTTGATATGAAGTTAGTTTCTTTTGAATTAGCTTATCGCTTATTAATAAATCTTCAAGGTAGTGGAATCTTTCTTCAAAGAATGATGTTCGTTTAAGAAAGTCGTTGAAAAGTTTAGAAAAACCCGGTATTTCCTCAAAACTAAATTCGAACATATTTTTTCATACAAATAAATTTTTTAATAAAGTATAAGTTTTCAGTTTATTTTAAAAATGCAAATTAACAACAAGTTTCTGGGTTTATTTTAATGAAAAAAGTTATTACAATAAATAAATTTTTTTGGTTTTCGTTTAGTTTTATTAACTTGAGAAAGAGCAAAATGGAAACAATTATACTTGATTTCACTAAGCCAACCAATAAAGTCCTTCAAATATTTCTTACGAATTTTTCAAATGGACTAAAAAAATCTGGTTCTTTATTTCATCAAATAAATTTAAATGATGTTTATATTCTTGATTGTTTAGGTTGCACAGAAGATATTTTTTTCGTTTCCAATGGAAAATGTAAATGTAATGACGAATTGGAAAAGGTTTACCCCTTACTGATGAGTAGCCAAATTTGGGTCTTTGCTCTTGATATTACAGAAAGCAAATCAATAGAGCAATTCATCAAGGTCCTTAACAGAATGGAACCTATATTCACTTTATCTTTGAATGGAGACAAGTCTCTACCAAAGAAGAAGGTTATGTGCTTGCTTTTTTCTCGCGAAGGGAAATCGCAACCACAGTATATTTTGAATTTGTTAAAGGAATTTGCAAAACTTTTTAATTATGATTATCTTGGTTCAGTGTTTCGAACAAAATATAGTCTTTTTGAGTTTATGCCAGAAAGTGTGATTAATAGCTTTGCTTTCAACCAAGACTATTACAACTTAGCCTTTGAACTTGTTACTAATGGATTATTGAACAATGTTATCGTAGAAAGAATTCAAAGAGAAATAGTACCAAAAGATTCTTTTCTACAAGATATCTTAGCACTTCTTAAAAGTGTCTAACCTTTATTTTCTTTTGGAATAGTTCCAAAAATCATATCCCACAAAGGTGAACTAACCCCGAACCGAGACTGCTCGTTTGAATAATGATGTTTCATATGGTGCGATTTAATTTTCAAGAAAAATTTATTTCTTATTGCAAAGTGGTGAATAGCATAATGAGTTGTGTCGTATATTAAATAACCTAAAACAAAACCACCATAGAAGGGCAAATTTAGATTATTTGGTAAAATTAGTTTAAACAAAAAGAAGAATAAAATAGCAAGCGGAATACTTACCGAAGGAGGCATAACCAATCGCAATGGGTCGCGAGGGTAACTATGGTGAATCCCGTGGAAAATGAAGAGAATTTTTTCGCCGAATTCGGTTTTTGGTGTATAGTGGAAAACAAATCGGTGCAACAAGTACTCAACTAAAGTCCAAAGAAAAATTCCAGCTATCATTAGAGAAGTAGAAGTAAGAATAGACAGCTTTGCAATAAATAATGAATAGTATAGTGAAAAGAAAATTACTGGAATGTAGATAATTAGAGGAACATACCAACTTACTTTCGAGAAAAATTCAAGAATGTTATTTTTGAAAAGTCTTGGGGTTATTTGCTCATTTGATATTATTTGAGACATATCCACATACCAATTTTAATTTAACTAAACGAAGAGATTTTTTCAATATTTTTAAATGTATTTTTAATGTTATTAAAATTTAACATCGGTTTTGTATATTGCAAATTTCAGAATCTTCAAATACTGGTTCCGAGAAATTTCGATTGCACCTAACATTTTCGTATGGGGATTAATAAATTGGCTATCGAGAAGGACAAATCCTTTTTCCTTCAGTCGCTCAACGAGATAATAAAAAGCAACTTTCGAAGCATTACTTACTTTCGAAAACATAGATTCGCCAAAAAAAGCCGCCCCAATAGCAACTCCGTATAATCCACCAACAAGTTCACCATCTTTAAATGTTTCGACAGAATGAGCGTAGCCTAAATGGTGAAGATTTATGTAGGAATTAATGATTACATCATTTATCCAGGAATCAGGTCTATTTGCACAACCAAGAATAACCCTTTCGAAACAAGTATCAAATTTTACTTCGAATAATTTTTTCTTTAGGATTTGTTTTGTTGAATGAGAAGGTTTTATGTGGTGCAAAGGGAAAATAGCCCGAGGGTTTGGTGAATACCATTCAATTTCACCAGTTTCAGAGTTTGCCATAGGGAAAAACCCCTCTGAATATGCTTCGAGTAATAGTTGCGGGCTAATTATTTTATCATTTTGGCTTGTCATCTTTATTTGTTGATGTTAAACAGTAATGACGCATCCCCATAACTTAGAAATCGGTAATTTTTTTCGAGTGCCTCCTTGTAAATTCGTTTCCACTCGTTTCCAACGAAAGAGTATATAAGTAAAAGTAAAGTACTTTTTGGTTGATGAAAATTCGTAATTATTGCCTCGAAAAAATTGATTTTATAATCGGGTGTAATATAAAGTCTTGTTTTGCCCTCAATTTTTTCAAGTTTGTTCAAATGCATTTTTTCCAACAATATTTCTAATGATTGAATAGGTGTTAAACTCGCGATGGTTTCTTTCCAAATGTATTGAGAAATATCAAAATTACCAGCAATCACGTTTTCTTTGTTGTTGTATATTTTTTGTGCTAACCAGAAAATGGATTCTAAAGTTCTTACGCTTGTAGTTCCAACTGCAACAAATATTTGGTGTTCCTTGCGATTGCTAAGGAATTGGTATATTTTGTTTAAAGTGGTTAGTGAAACGGAGAATTTTTCTTCGTGCATTTTGTGCGAAAAAATGTTGGAGCTCTGAATAGGTTTAAATGTTCCTAAGCCTATGTGTAATGTGATATCGGCAAAATCAATATTATTTTTGGTTAATTCATTGATTACATTGTTTGAGAAGTGTAGTCCAGCTGTGTGCGAGGCAACTGAACCTAACTGGTCTCCATAAATTGTTTGGTATCGTTCTTTATCGAGTTCTTCGTCGTCTCGGTGGATATAAGGGGGCAAAGGAATTTTTCCTAAGTATTCTAAAATTTCTGAAAATTGTAAATTTTCGTTTGCCCATTCAAAATCAACTATGTAATGGTCCTCGTTTTTTTCGTTGATTGTACAAATCATATCGAAATTTCTTTCACTATAGTTTGGCAATACCAGTTGCAAGCCAGTCTTTAAATTTTTACCCCGCATCAAGACTTTCCACGAGCACTTTTCTCTTGAAGATAAGGCAAGTTGCGGGTCGGAGGAAGGGTAAGTTGGTTCTAAAAGTAAAATTTCGACTTTTCCCCCACTTTGTTTTTGGAGAAAAAATCTTGCTGGAATAACTTTAGAACTATTTCTTAAAAGTAAACTTCCTTTTGGCAATAAGTTTGGCAATTCAAAAAATTTATGATGTTCAATTATTTTACTTGGATAAAAGACTAATAAATTACTTTGGTCTCGGTCTGGCAAAGGATACTGGGCTATCCGTTCTTGGGGTAAATAGTAATCGAAATCATCAAGTGAAAAATTGTTCATATGTAGTCTTGGGTTTTTAAATATGTATAACGAAAAAGGATAGAAAAAAATGGATTAATTTTGTAATTTTTATTTACATTTTATTAATTGTTAATGAAAAACGAGCTGGTTTCGCTGGTTATTCCAGTTTATAACGAAGAAGATAGAATTGTATCAACTTTGGAAAAGGTCTGGAATTATTTAGACACACACAATTATCATTTTGAAATTGTTGTTGTTGATGATGGTTCTAAAGACAATACACTCGAAAAGTTGCAACAATTTAAAAATCAAGTTAAAGTAATTAGTTACTATCCTAATCGAGGCAAAGGTGCTGCTGTTCGAACTGGTATGCTTTCTTCGAAAGGGAAGTTTCGTATTTTTTCGGATGCTGACCTTTCTACTCCAATATACGAGATTGAAAAACTCTTGGAAAAACTAAAAGGGGGCGCAGATATATGCATAGGTAGTCGAGCTTTGGACCCATTGCTGATTAAGGAGCATCAACCATTCTATCGCGAATTTATGGGAAAAATGTTCAACAAATTTGTACAATTGATTGTGTTTAAAGGGATTGAAGATACCCAATGTGGATTCAAAGGCTTTACCGATAAAGCTGCTGAATTAGTTTTTTCGAAATCAAAAATTGATGGGTTTAGTTTCGATGTGGAGATACTTTTTTTGGCAAAAAAAGCTGGACTTCGGATAGAACAAGTTGCAGTTGAGTGGTACAATGATAAAAGAACCAAAGTACATCCAATAAAGGATTCAGTAAATATGTTCATTGAATTGTTGAAAATAAAAAAACATCATTCTAATACTATTTTCTAAAGTGAAAGTAAGCACATTAATAGTAAAATATAAATTTAGCGAAGTCTGGGAGCGAAATCTTTTATTTTTAGCCCTATCGCAATTTATCGCAATGATGGGGATGAATGCTTGTGTCCCTTTTTTGCCATTATATGTAAGGGAACTTGGGGTCGTTGGGGACGCAGCCCAAAGGTTTTGGAGTGGTTTGGTTTTTGCTGGACCATACTTTCTTTCAATAATTTTTGTTCCGATTTGGGGAAATCTTGGGGATAGGTATGGTAAAAAGTTAATGATTATTCGGGCAATTCTTGGTTTAGCTTTGGCAATGTTTCTGATGGGATTTGCTCGTAATGTTTTAGAATTATTTTTGCTTAGAGTTTTCCAAGGAGCAACAAGCGGTTTCATTGCTGCTAATCTTGGTTTTACAGTTGCAAATACTCCCCCAGAGAAAAAAGGGTTTTCGGTTGGTTTCCTACAAAGTTCGCAATCGGCTGGTGCTATTGCCGGACCTCTATTAGGTGGTTTTGTATCGGATTTGATAGGTTTCCGCGAAGTCTTTTTCGTTGTTGCTGCATTGTGTTTAATAAGTGCAGTTTTGATATTCTTTTTTGTCAAAGAAGTAAATAAAGGTAACGAAAATAAAAGTGAAAGCATTTTGAAAATTTTTAAAACCGTTCTAATTGAAAGAAAATATAGATATCCATTAATTATGATTTTATTAAGCCAAATTGGGATTTTTTATTCATTCCCAATTTTGCCATATTTTTTAGAGGGTCTTAATACTCCAAAAGAAATTCTAAGTACAGTAACTGGGATTGTTGTAGGTTTGACAAGTATCTTTAATATTATTTTTGCACCGATTTGGGGAAAGTGGTCGGACAAATATCCAATATTTAGTTTAATGAGGAAATCTACAATAATACTTTGCATTGCTCTATTTCTTCACTTTTTTGCAACGTATTATGTTTTTGTTTTCCCACTTAGAGTATTAGTTGGAATTTCTATTGCTGGAACAATTCCTCTTCTTTATTCTTATTTAGGAAAGATAGCTGAACCCGAAAGAGTAGGGAGTATTATGGGTTTTGCTTCTTCTGCTACCTTATTTGGTTCTTTGGTAGCCTTTCTTGGTTCCGCACTTATTTCCCCAATCATTGAGTTGAAATGGATGTTTGTTATGAGTGGATTAATACTGCTTTTGGTTTTCTTTCTTACTAATAAGATTGAATATAATTCTGGGAGATAACTTTAGAAATTACATCGACAAGTTTGATTACTTTAGGGTAATTCATTCTTTTTGGACCAAGCAATCCGATGTAACCTATTGCATTTGTAATCCAATAAGGAGAGGCAATAATTGAGAAGTCGTAAAGCAATTCATTCTCTGTTTCGGTCCCAATAAGTATTTTTAATCTTGGTGAATCTTGATTTGAAAATTTATTTAGAACTTTTAATATCAAGTCTGAATTTTCTAAAATTGTAATCATTCTTTTGATATGTTGAGGTTCTTGGAATTCCGGATAGTCGAGCAAATATTTAACACCAGAAATCATTGTTCTTTCTTGTTCGAGTAAATTATTGTAGATTTTATCGAAAAAGTTGAAAAACAAATTGATAATTGGAGATTCTTTGTAATCTGTTTCTTCTATCAAATAGTAGAAATTTTCGTATATGAATTTTAGAGATTTTCCAGAAATTTTTTCGTTAATGTGATTTACAATACTTTCAATTTGACTTTCTTCAATGTCAAATTCCGCCTCAATTGTTAAAGTTTCGACTAAATTCGAATTTAGTGCTAATACAAATAGAAGCCGATTTCCAGTCAGTGGGAAAATTTCGAGTTTCTCAACTGTAATGTTTTGGATTTCGGGTATAATGATAATACTTAAATACTTTGAAAGAAAACCTAAAATTTTAGATGCAACTTTAAGAATATTTTCGATGTTGGTAGTTTCTGCTTTTTTGAATTCTTGTTCAATTTTTCGAATTTCCTTTTCAGTAGGTTTCACTTGTGGTAAAATAGTATCTATGTAGTATCTATATCCTTTATCTGTTGGAATTCTTCCGGATGAAATGTGTGTTTGTTGCAATAGTTCCATTTCTTCCAGTTCGGACATAATGTTTCTGATTGAAGCTGGACTTAGTTTTAATTTGTTTTCGAGGTATTTCGACAATAAACGTGAACCAATAGGTTGTGCTGTTGAAATGTGGAGTTGAACGATTGCACGCAGCACTAAGCTTTCTCGTTCGTTTAGCGAGACAACCGCTTCTTTTGTTTTTATCTTTAATAAATTTGGTTTCATAAATAAAAAGTAATATTTTTATTCTTTATAAAAGACATAATTTAGCAAATTTTATTTTGTTTATTTAATTTACAGACATATGAAGAAGATAGCAATATTATTAGCAGGTGGAAGTGGTGAAAGATTTTGGCCTGTTAGTAGGTTGAAAAAACCAAAACAACTTCTTCCATTAAATTCTAACAAACCTTTGATTGAAGAAGCCATAGAAAGAATCACAACAGTTATACCCTTGAATGATATTTATATTTTTACGAACTTGATTACTTACGAGCCCATTAAAGAAGTTCTTCATTACTTTCCAAAGGAGAACATAATACCCGAACCTTTAAAACGAAACACTGCCCCAGCATTAGCATATGCAATGAGTTTTATTCTTTCAAAGTATGGACAACAATATAAAAATGAAGAAATTTTGGTTGGAGTCTTTACTTCTGACCAGAAAATTGACCCAATCGACAAGTTCCAACAGACAATAGAAGTTGCATTCGAATATGTGTCGAAAAATCCAAAAATTGCTACAATTGGCATTGTGCCAACAAGGCCCGATACTGCATTTGGTTATATTGAAGTTGGAAATGCTTTGGATAGCGAAACCAAAATTTTGTATGAAGTCCAAAGATTTCGAGAAAAGCCCGATTTCGAGACCGCAAAGAAATACATTGAACAAGGAAATTATTATTGGAATAGTGGGATGTTTTTTTGGCGTTTGGACACTTTTTTATATGAATCTCAAAGGTATATGCCTTTGATTTTTGAAAAAATTTTTTCGTTAAAGGCGATATTCGAGGAGTACAAGAATTTCTATACAGACCAAATTATTGAAAAAATTCTTCCAATTTTTGATTCTTTCCCAGATATTTCAATTGATTATGCGCTGATGGAAAAGACCAAAAACATTGTATTAGTAAAATCCCAATTCGATTGGGATGATATTGGTTCTTGGGATGCATTGGATAGAACAAAGCAAAAGGATGGTAATGGAAATGTTAATTTTGGAAATAACCTTCTAATAGAAACTTCAAATTCTATTGTTTTCAATAATACTACTTGTGATGGGTTAAAGGTATGTTTAGTGGGAATGGAAAATGTCGTTGTTGTTGTAACAAATGATGCTGTTTTGGTTTGTGCAAAGGAGCAAGTTCAAAAAGTTAAAAAGTGTGTAGAGGAATTGAAAAAGAATTCAGAGGATAAATATTTGTAATTAATAGAGTTTGCTATATGAGAATATTGGCTAAAGACATTAGTTCATTGGTTACTGTTTCTGGTGAGAATAACAAGCCAAGAAAGGGTAAACTTCTAAATGAAATTGGAGAAATTAAGAACGGTGCGCTATATTTTGATGAGAAAATACTTTGGGTTGGAACTACTACTGAAGCAGAAATAAAGCTCCAAAATGGTGAAATTAAACCCGATAAAATTGTTTCGCTTAAAAATAAAACAATATTACCGGGATTTGTAGATTCTCATACCCATTTGGTTTTTGCGGGCGACAGGTCTGAGGAATTTTCAAAGAGAATTGCTGGAGCAACCTACCAACAAATAGCAAATGAAGGTGGTGGAATAATTTCTACAGTAACGGCAGTAAGAAATTCAACCGAAAATGAACTTTTTGAAAATTCTTGTAAATATTTAGAAAGTGCAATAAGGTATGGAACAATTGCTTTCGAAATTAAAAGCGGATATGGTTTGGATACCAAGAACGAAATAAAAATGTTGAAAGTAATAGAGCGCCTTTCAAAAGAATTTCCAGTTTACATAGTTCCAACATTTCTTGGGGCACACGATATTCCTCCTGAATACAAATTTTACCCCGACGAGTACATAAAACTTATTTGTGATGAAATGTTGCCAAGGGTATCGGAATTAGGATTGGCAAAGTATTGTGATTGCTTTGTTGATAAAGGTTACTATACAATAGAACAAGCAAAAAAGATTTTCGATACTGCTTTAAAATTTGGTTTGAAGATAAGAATGCACGCCGATGAACTTGCCGACGTTGGTGCAGCTGAATTTGCTGCAACTATTGGGGCAGTTTCTGCCGACCATCTTTTGTTTGTTTCGGATAAAAGTATTCAGGCATTAAAGAATTCCGCTACCATCGCAACACTATTACCCGGAACTTCTTATTTTATTCGAATGCCCTATGCACCAGCAAAAAAACTAATTGAAAACGATATCCCAATTGCTTTGGCTACCGACTTTAACCCTGGTTCTTGTTTTACGGAAAATATGCAAATCATTCTTTCTCTTGCTGTTATCAATCTTGGTTTAAATTGCGAACAGGCAATCGTTGCTTCTACTATAAACGGGGCACATTCCTTAGAATTAAATGATAAAATTGGTTCTTTGGAAATTGGGAAAGATGCAACTTTTATTGTTTTCGATTGCAAAAACTATTTAGAAATTTTCTACCATTTTGGTGTAAATAATGTTGAAATGGTTTGGATAAATGGAAAAAGATTTTGGTGAAACATAATTTTTTTCTTAACTTTAATTTTTTTAGGAGAACAAAAATTTTTATTTATCTAACTTAAAAATATTGAGTTACAAAGCAAAGCATTTTCAAAAAAAACAAAATCTTTATTTTAAACAAAAGAAAATACTAATTTTTTATAGTTATTCTAAGATAAACAAAGGCTGGGTTTTCCCAGCCTTTGTTTTGTTTCTTATTGCACCAAAAAATGAACAATTAGAGAAAGAAATGGAGGCGGGGGAAACCCCGCTTTTTTTCAACAATTAATTAATCGTTAGGAGGTTTTATTAACAAAAAACACAATTATTCTCAAAGGCCTTATCTATCAATCTGCGTTGTAGTTTCTTTGTAGTAAAGGTTTTATTGGGATATCCTATCCCGGAATCACAAATGCTACTGGTTCTTGCGAAGCAGTGAGCAACGATTTCACACTACAAGGTAAGGAATTTTTAAAACTAACTCAAACGGTTCAATTACATTTAGAGAAGGATATAATCAAAAACGGATTACCAAGAATGTTTTCGTCTAATCGCTCGTTTAGGAAAGACAATACCAATTGAAAGTCTGATGGTAGGCATTTAAATGATTTTGAGCTTCTTGAAACAGAAGCATTAGATACAGACTTAAATTGGCTTTTGAAACATTGTAGGGATATTTTAAATTATATTTTTGTGAAAGTACTTAGTATGTCTTCGAAATACGGACTTCTTACACCAGAGCAACACCATAATCTGTATGTTTATTATGAGAAGGGTTTTGAAATTATTACCTACACTGAAGCAATCGAGGTTTTACAAAAAGAATTTAAGATAAATATTTTGTGGGGAGACGATTTGAAAGTAGAGAATGAACAAAATTTGGTCAATTATTTTGATAAAAACTTGATGTTTACTCATTATCCTGAGGCGATAAAATTTTTCAATATGAAATTGACACGAGATTGCGACCCAAACTTTCAAACCTGCGATTGTGTGGACGTCATTTTAAAGTTCTCTGGAGAAAGTATTGGTGGTTCCAAACGAGAATATGATATACTTGGGAAAAGATTGTTTGAAGGTACAATGATTAAACAACTTAAGCAATTGAAGGTTGCACACGACAATAAACCCGAAAAAATTGACCTTGTCTTCGAGGAATATTTAGATTTGTTTAAAAACAATCCAGTAAAACGTTCAGGAATGGGTTTAGGTTTTGGTAGGGTTGCTCAATTTATTCTTGGTTCAGGCGAAATAGTCCCATTTTAATCTTGAAGAGCGACAACAGTACTTAGATTTGTTAATAAATATTGTAGAAGAACTAAAACAGAAAAATGTTTTGAAATTAACAAGGGGGTTCTTGCCCCCTTGTTGGTAACACAAAGTATTTTAA
>JAOAEE010000070.1 GCA_026416955.1 Ignavibacteria bacterium
AGCAAATTTGTTGTATATAGTAACAAAATTAATGTCAATGAAATAAACCGTTTCATATTTCTTTTTTGCTTTCAAAATAACAAAAACGACAACAATCGGTTAATATTTCACTTTCTTTTTCGAATTAAAATTTAGTTAACCCTCTTGTTCTCTATGTAGAATTGTAAAAGAAGTATTTACAAAAAAGTAATAATTTATTTCTTTTATCTTTCATCTTTTACTTCAAATAAATCATCTTGTACACTTTTGCTTTGTGGGAATTTGCGCAATGACGAAAAAACATTCCGTTTGGAAGTTCCCTTGTTTCTAATTTCGAACATATGCTTACCTTCTTTCAAGTTCGCTTCAAATAAAGTTGTTTCTATTTACCCTAGCTTTGTGTTTAATTCCAGTTGCTTTCGTTTCTGCTTCTTCTTTCACTACTTCGAATGCTTGGTTGAATTATTTGGGAATGATGGTGAACACAAAAGTAATAAGAAGAGCAACAATGCTTTTCCACCTTTTGCTTGGGGATACATCAAGCCAAGAAACAAAAGGCAAGTCATTTCCACTTCAATATGCTAACAAAAATAATTTACAAATAATGCAAGAAGAAGAAAATTTCAATATGTTGCGAGAAAAGTTGCCTATACTAATTGTGTTTTTGTTTCATACTTAACTACTTTTTAAATAAACAAGGAAAGGGGAATATTCGAATACAAATTCTTATGTTCGAAAAAAACAGTTACTTGTTTCCCAACTCCACTAAAGAAAATGGGTAAGAGAAAGGCAATATGTTTTATTATGCTAAGAATGCTTTTTGCAGTTTCCCAGAGATTTTTGTGAATTAATTTTTTCAGTACACTTTATCCTTGCAAAAGTTGGCTATTCTCTTAATTTGTGTACGGTAAATATTCCAGAAAATTGAATATAGAAAATTAATTATTGCTAATTTTGTTTCTTGAAATTTTGGATAATTGTAATGACAAAAAAGTTTTGCGTAATTGGTTTAGGTTATTTTGGAATGAATTTGGCGCTTCGATTGAGCGAGTTGGGTGCCGAAGTTCTTGCTATCGACAATCACCAAGATGTAATCGATAAGATAAGCGACAAAGTTGCACACGCTGTTTGTATGAATGCTACGGACGAACGAGCCCTTAAGAGTTTAGGACTCAAAGAAATGGATGCCGTTATTGTCGCAATTGGCGAAGGCTTCGAAAGTTCGATTATGACTACTGCAATTTTGCAAGAAATAGGAGTAAAAAATATTTATAACCGCGTAACCTCGCCTATTCACGAGCGATTACTTCGGTTGATGAATGTTACCGAAATTTTAGTTCCCGAAGAAATTGCTGCCGAACAACTTGCAAACCGATTGATGCTCCCTGGCGTTTTGAATTATTATTTCATCACCGAGGAGTATGGAATTTTTGAAATAGAAACCCCCGAGAAATTCTACAACAAAACATTGGCCCAAATTCAACTTCGAAATAAATACAATTTAAATCTTATTACACTTAAGAAATTGAAAAAATCGCGTGGTTTACTGAGCCTTGGCGAACACGAAGAATACGAGGTTGTTGGAGTTCCAAAGGCGGAATTGGTTCTATCCGAAGGCACAATAATGGTAATCTTTGGAAAAGAAGAGGATGTCAAAAATCTTTTGAACCTATAATTGCTTTATGAACTTAGTTTATTTTAGCCGTTGCAATTCTTTTTTTATAGTGGTGATTAAAATTTTCTTTTTTTTTCTTTTCCTATCTTTTGAACTTTCGACTTTGTTTTCAAACGAATATGATTGGGGAAATGCCACAAATATCCGTGAAATAAATTCAGCGAAAGATGATTTTGCACCGCAATGGAACAAATTCGAAAGAAGACTTTATTTTGCATCGAATAGGAAAGGGACCGCGAAATTTTATGTTTCGAACTTTGACAATAATTTTAACTTTTCAACCCCAAAAGAAATACAAGACCCGATAAATAGGACAACAAGGAATGTTTCGTACTTAAGTTTCATTTCTGAAACCGAGGCTATTCTAAATGCATTTCGAAAGGGTGCTGTCCAAGCCTATTTAAATATATTCTACACTCAAAGGCGGCTTGGAACTTGGCAAAAGCCAATCCCATTGGATAGTTTGCAATGCGAATGTTTTGTTTTGCATCCCACTATTTCGCCCGATGGTTCTTTTTTAATTTTTTCCTCAAATAGGAACGACTTTGGACAACTCGACCTCTATGTTGCATATAAAGATGAGAACGGAATTTGGGGTAATGTTGAAAAAATAGAGGAACTTTCGACCGATGGAGATGAAATTACCCCGTTTCTTGCTTCGAACGATACGCTTTATTTCGCAAGCAATGGTTTTGGAGGGCCCGGTGGATTCGATATTTTCTATTCAGTTCGACGCGAAAATTATTGGGATAAACCAATACCATTGAGCAGATTGAATACTCGTTTCGATGAATCAGACTTTGCAATTATTAATGATTCGCTTGCTGTTTTTGCTTCGGACAATCCAGAAGGATTGGGTGGATTAGATTTGTACCTTGCCAAGCGTACTTTTCAAGTGGAACAAGTCGGGGAATATATTCCAAGAATCGATTTAAGCATATCGGTTCAAATTCCAATAATTCGGGTTCAACAAGAACTT
Source organism: Ignavibacteria bacterium (assembly GCA_026416955.1). Lineage (GTDB taxonomy): Bacteria > Bacteroidota > Ignavibacteria > Kapaibacteriales > UBA2268 > Naka2016. Next base: position 2,634 of record JAOAEE010000070.1, read on the forward strand.
GAATACGAACTCGCCCAATTTCCCCAAGTAGTCCCTTTCGAATTTATTATCGGAAATACTGTTTGGGGAGTAGTTAATGATTCATTGGTTCCGAGTGTCGAATTTTTAAAAAAGCACTATTTATCGCTGCTACTTACTCGAATTGCGAAGTTAAAAGTTGAAGTAGTTTTTCTTTACGACACTTTAAACCAACACTTGCACGAAACAATATTGAAAGCAATCAATAGTTTTTCAAAGGAATATCCATTTATTTGGGAATTAGTAAAAATCGAAAACAATGGGTTAGGTTCTTTTTCAGTTCAAAGCAAAAAGGAAGAACTTTTCGTGCCAGTCAAAATTGGAATTATTAAGGAAAATTATGAGCCACCAGTGTTGGATATTACGATTAATGCTCGCCCCGAAAGTTTAATCAAGTTCGTGCAATACCAAATTCGAAAGACTGAAATTCGCAGAATTGCAGATAGGGTTCCAATTAGTACTTCCCTTGAACTTATTTCAGATAGCTTGGTAAGCATTCGAAATTCAGACTCCATATTTATCGACTTAATTGCCGAAGATACTGCCAAAAGAAGGTTTTTAACAAGTTATCCTATTATTCTTAATCGTTCATCCGTTAAATACAAGAGCTCGATACTGTTTCGAGGGAAAAAATACGAGAGAATATATTTATTCGAGACACATATTGACGGTGTTATTCGCAGTGATTATTCAATGCTGTTCAACGAAATAATGGAATATACAGAAAATATTCGTGAATTAGTATTAATTGGAGATATTTTGGGTAAGAACAAAATTCTTGAAGAATATTTCCAAAAATTAGCCTTAAAGGCTAATTTGCCACCTAACAAAGTAATAACCCTTTCGAAATCGCCCGATTACGAAAAGTCTTTTGGGATTGTTCCAAAAGGAACAATTATTTTGTTGATAGAAAGAAAGTAGAAAGAAATTTATGAAGAAAGGTAATTTAAAATTTCTGCAAGTTTTTTTGTATGCTCCTTCCGCGAGTATTTCGAAATTTCATCGAAATCGGGGGTGAATTTCTCATTGTTTTTCCACACTTGAAACAAAGTGAGAAAATTGTTACCAATTTTATCTATTTCAGTTTGGTGGGCGACGAAACCAGACTTTGTTTGCTCTATCAATTTTGCAATTGCACCATCGGTCGGGGCAATTGCTAAGATTGGTCGTCCAGTACCAAGATATTCATATACTTTTCCGGGTACGATTTCTTTGCTTTCTTTGGATTCATCTACAATTAGTAGCAATGCGTCCGATTGCATCAAATTCTCTAAACTTTGCTGGTGGGGCAAATATGAAACAACTTCAATTCTTTGCTTAATCGATGTGTTTTCAATCATTTGGTGAACTTCGGCACCAAAACGACCAATCAACTTTATTTTGAATTCTTCAAGATTTAGTTTGTGTTCGATTATCAACTTTTCCAATGCTTTAAAAAGACTTTCTGGATTGCGTCTTCCATACATCGAACCAGTGTAGGTAAGCGTAAATACATCATTTGGTGAGTATTTAATATTTGGGTAATCTTCGGGGTCGAAACCATTGGGAATATGAATAAATTTTTCCGAGGGCAAATCATAATATTTACTTTGTGCATCTTTTTGTATTCCTTCCCAAGCAACTTCTACTATGTTTGCTTCTGAGAATACGGAATGTTCAAGATGTTTGTCTATTGCGTTGGGTAGGAACCACCTTTTGGGAGTGGAAATGAATCCAGTCCAAGGGTCGCGAAAACCCGCAATCCAAGGGATATTCATCTTTCTTTTAACATATCTTGCAATTAAGGAGCAAGTATATGGTGGTGACGAACTGTAAATTGCGTCAACCTTATGTTTTTTGCAAATTTCTATTGCTTTTTTCTTTGCGGTTAGAAGCCAGCCGACCCTTGCATCTGGAATAAAAAAAGTTGCCCGGATAAATTCAGCAATCCTTTCTTTGAAACTAACTTTTTGGCCTTCCTTTTTTATCACATTAACATCAATGGCAACACCTTTTGGTTTCCCAGTAAAAATTCTATACAAATCATATGGCTCGAAAATTTTGGTTCGAAACACTTTTGCATCGTTGGGTATTTCGTTCATCAAAGAATAGTCGATTGCGGGGAAAGTTCCATTTTCGACAGTCAAAACGACAGGTTCCCAACCAAATTCTGGCAAGTATTTTGTATACTTTAAAACTCTTTGAACGCCCGGTCCACCCGAAGGAGGGAAGTAGTATGCAACAATTAACAATCGTTTCATTATTCTGTTTCTTCTCTGTTTAAGTATTCGTATGCGTTATGGATTATTCCGTTCATATAAATTTCGGGAACAACAATGTTGCAAGTAACATAGCGAAGGCGGACCCCAGCTTCGAGGAACATTTCTGTTGTTCGGCGATGTTGTTCAACCCATTTTCCATCAGTATGTTTATCGTAGAAGTCTTGTCCATTGCGATGAACTACAACTTCGGATATTCCAGTTTGAATAATAGCTCTTGCACAATCAGCGCAAGGAAGCCAAGGAACATATATTTTACAACCCTTAAGTTGAGTACCGCGGCGAGCAGCATTGTATATTGCATTGCGTTCGGCGTGTTCAATCCAAAAGTATTTTTCCCCGTTTTCGCGGCTTACGCGCTTACCATCTTTGTCGATTTCAATTCCCCGAGGCAGTGAATTGTACCCAGTAGAAACAAGTACATTATCCTCGTCGGTGATTACTGCACCAACGTGCGTCATATCATCTCGGCTTCGCATTCCAACAAGGTAACAAAGTGTTATGTACAATTGGTCCCAATCTGGTCTTTTCATTTTCCACACAATTAACAAAAGCAAAATTATGAATGTTTTACTTTTTAAAGTAGAGAATTTGCGTTAAATTAAACATAAATCAAGTAAGTTTTCTGTTCGAACAGTTATTTATTTTTTATCAAAAAATTCAAAATTGTCCAAACATTGGTATTTGGTTAATGAATATCGTCAATGAGAATAGTTAGAAGTCTAAATTGTATTTAATACATAATTAGTTAAGAGCTTGATTTAGTAAGCTTTTCAACTATTGCTTCCGCGAGTTCCAACTTATCGGGAGGTATTGGGATATAAACAGTTGTCCTTGCTCTACCATATCGTGAAGGATAAGAATACTCCAATTCGAGAATGTTAAGCTCCCCCTTTTTGATTTGAGCGTACTCTAATATATTTCCAAAGGAACCCCAATGATGAAACTGCCGACCGATAAGAATGCAATTTTTGCCAATTATGCAAATTGGCTCAGAATTTTTCATCCTTTTTGCAGATAATTTTGGAACAATTCGTGAAATGATTGCAAGTAGAATTATTAAACCTAAACCTATGGAACCTAAGGAAATTGCAATGCTTGGTTCGATAAGTATTATTATTCCAAAAATTATTAGTATAACAATGGCTACTATATTAAACATCGATTTATTAATTGATTGGTATTGCTGTAGATAGTAGTCGACATAATTATCCCAGAATGTTTTTTCGTATTCCCAAATTGCTAAAGTTTCGATACCGTGAATTATTTTTTCGAATTCAATTGCTCGCTTTCGGTAATAGAAAAATAAAATTGTGAAAACTACGAAAAGTAATAAAGAAACGAAAAGAATTGCCCCTCCTCCAGAAGCAATATCAAATTCCAAAGCAACAACCAATGTAGCAATTACTACAGAGAGAATTGCTAATGTTAAAAAGACTTTTGCAGTTTTCTTTTGCAAGTTGCTAATAGCCAACCGTTCCGTGGAAGATTGTAAATTCTTTGTTTGAAATGAAAAGTACATTGGAATTAGGCATAGTATTAAGAAAGATGGAAGTATCCAAAAACGAAGTGCACTGTATGGGTACAGGATTTCGTCGGGGATGGAAAATTTAGATTTATCCAACAAATAACCCTTATCGATTATTTCTTCGACTGAATAAAGTTCGTTAACCTTGATAAGGGTCACAAAATGTTTGTAATCTTGAGTGGTCAAGTAATAAGTTTTGTTGGTTTCTAAGTTTTTTAAATTCAAAGGGAAATCATTTTCTTGGAAAAACAATTCTACATCCGATTTTGATTTGTTCGTAAATTTTTTCAGATATTTTGGAAGTTCATATTTGTTTGTCGCTTCGGATATTTTCACAATGAAATCCTTTTCTTTTTCGGATTTTACGATTATCAATGCATTTTTGTTCGTTCCATTTAATAATTTTTCGAGAATTTGTTTGTTTTCCTTTTTTTGTTGGGGAAAACTTGTCGAATCAATCAAACCGTTACCAGATGTATCCATTACAATAGGTTCTGAAGTATTTTGGTTTGAATTGGAGTAAACATCGTGCATTGATGGTTCAGATTGGCTTTGTTCGATATTCCCTTCGGTTGGAGATGGAAATCTAAAATGCTTAATAATAAAAACTGGAGGTTTAATACGGTAGTAGGTTGCAAAAAGAAATACTCCAACAGTTGCAAGAATTAATACAGTGTAGTATTTTTTCATATTTTACCTAAAATATTGTATTTCGATGAATATTAAGTCACAAAATAAGTATTTATTTGCATATATATTAAGAACTTTTGGTTTTCAATAGACTTTTGTAAAAAAAATATTACATTATTGATTATGTTTGAATTAGGGATATTGTCGTTTATTTTAATATGCATAATAAATGTTTGATTTAATATTTTGTTTTTTTGGAGTGATTATTTCCAAGAAATAGTTAACAATTCTTTTATGTTTCTGCAAAAATAAAAACCACCCTATACTTTTGTTTCCAATTTTCAAATAAATTTTGAGTATAGGGTGGTAGCAAAAAACGAATAATTGCTTAAAACTCGAAATATATACCTATACTTGGTATTATGCCTATGGATTGCAAATATTCAATAGATTGAGTGCGGAAGTCCCAACGAATTCCAGATTTGTTTTTTGTTGAGAACACATTTTGTATGTCAAGGTATGTTACAATGTTGAAATTCTTAAGAAACCACCTTTTATCGACCCGTATGTCGGTTTGGCGGAAAATTGGTAATCGCTCCCCTTGATTGTACCGAGAATAGTCTCGTCTTCCATTGGAAAGAAAAGGAGTGGTTGGCACTCCAATTGCCGCACGATACTTGTAACTTATTTCCCATTCGGGATTGAAACGATAACCCAAAGCAATATTGAAAATCAGAGGATTATCGTAAGTGCTTGGCCTTTCGATACCATCCAATCCAGCGAATTTTGTTTGGCTGACTGTTACACTTAGTAGACCATAAAGTGGCAATTGTGGACTGAACCTTTTTTGAATTAATAGTTCAACCCCACGGGACCAACCTTTCCCTTCCGATACAAGGGGTTCAATTCCAAAGGGAATATCGCTGCTTAAATCGTCGAAACCACTTGGGGAAAGAACTGCTTGCGGTCGAAAAACCCTTGCTGGATAATTTGAGTATCGCTTATAATAGACTTCGAGTTGAACACGTAAGTCCTCGAAAGGTGTGTGCTCATAGCCAAGAACAATTTGGTCGGCTCGAATTGGTTCTAATTTCTGGTTAGGTGCTCCAACAAGCCAGATGTACGAAGGTGATTGATAATAGCGACCAAGACTAAACACAATAGTCGATACTGGGTTTATCATATAAGACACGGAAATTCTTGGCGAGACGAAGAATTTCGTCTGGGTGTAGTTGTAGTAATCGCCACGCAGACCGAATGCCAGGCGGTGCCGACCAATAGATGTCGACAAACTTGCATAAGTACCATTCTTTATTGTTCGAAACGAGGTATCTACTTGATATGTCGAAGGATTTCCAACTGAATCTATTCGGAATTTACCGTCGACGAAAATATCGTAGTCGAGTTTCGTTCCAACTTTTGTTTGGTTCCCAAAAGATAATGTAAAAATATTACTTAGTCGAAATTCAAAATCTGCCTTTAACGAAGTTTCGCCCTCAGCCGAGTAATTCTTTAAAATTTGGACTAAATTGGAATCGTTTTGGTAAGTATTAAAATTAGTGTATGTCCTTCCTAAAGTAACATTAATAAGTCCGTTATCTAAAATATGTTTCCACGTAAGCCCAGAAAAGTATTGTTTTTGTTCAGGAACAGCGACCCTACTGTTTTTGTAGATGTTATCGTCGTTATTATTGTTCAATTGAACATAATCGAGAGCACCAATCAAAAGAAAGGAAAAAGAATTTTTCGTGTCGAAAATGTAATTTATCTTTCCTTGGAAATCCCAGTATTCTGGCACAAAAGCGAAGTTTGCCGCTTTGAAAACCCAATCGAGATAGCTACGGCGAGCAGAGAAAAAGAAACTTCCCTTTTCGTTCAATGGTCCTTCGAGATTCAATCCAAATCCAGTTGCGGAAACAACAGCTTTGCCTCCGAATTTCTCTTCGTTTCCATTGTACAAAGTTATTTGCGTCAACGATGAAGTTTTGTCCCCATATTTCACACCAAAACCCCCAGCGCTGAATTGAACATTTCTAACAAAATCAATGTTGATAATAGAAAGTGGCCCTCCGTTTGTTCCTTGTGTTCCAAAATGATTAATATTTGGTATCTCGATATTATCGACGATGAATAAATTTTCGAATGGTGCCCCACCACGAACTATCAAATCGTTTCTACCAATTGATGTAACAGCAACGCCGGGAAGTAAGGCAGTCGCTCGAATTACATCTTCTTGCACACCGGGGGCTCGCCGAATTTCTTCAGCACTAAAAGTGCTTGTGCTTGTTGTAGTCTCGACAAATCGCTCGAAATACTTACCTCGCACCTCAAGACCTTCGATGTTAATCACCTTTTCCACTAATTCGACATCTAATATCACTGGCTTTACATTGGTTACGTAAATGTTCGATTTTACTAAAGTTTCGTAACCGACCGACGAAAAACGCACTGAATACACACCTGGTTCGAGCCCTTTGATTTGGAACCTTCCGTCATTGGAAGTGTATGTTCCTTTTTTTGTGCCTTCGACAAGTACTGTTACCCCGGGGACTGGTTTCCCCGTAACAGGATTTGTAACTTTTCCAGAAATTGAAATTTGCTCTTCCTGCGCATTCAAGACAACAATTGGCAAAAGCAAAATAAAAAATAAAACCCTAATTAATCGTACCATAGCCACCTCTACATTTTTTAAAAATAAGAAACGAAAGAGCAAATTCAAAATTTTTGTAGGCAAACTTTTTTATTAGTCAACTCTAAAATTGGAATTAACTTAAAAAAACATCGAATTCCAAAGAGTAAATAAATCACCACTTTTTTGCAACTTAATGGGAAAAATTATTTTTCTGAACACACCCCTGTAGCAACAAAGGGAATAAATACTCAAATAATGAAGAAAAAACGCAAGCATTGCTGCTTTTGCTACTGTAAGAAGTACGGGCTTCTAAGCTTATGTGAATAAAGGTAGCGGATGCAGAGTCCCTTGCGTGTAAATTTCCGAAAGTAGGGTGCGAATTCGATATGCTTTTGGATGCACAGATAGAAATGAAAAACATTCAAATTACAACAGAATGGTTACAGTTTTTTTTGTTGCAAAATAGAATTTTTTATTAGTAAGTTTAAAAGTGAATAAGTTAGCGATAGTTTGTTGACTATGTTCAAGCCGGAGCAAAAAAATATTGCTGAGCAAGAAAAAATACCCAAGTGGATTTGCATAGTTAATAGGCTAACCAAAAGAAAATGGCAAACCGTAACCTTGTGTTTGTCTAGTTAAATGGTTTGTGCACACATATCATAACAGGGTCGTTATACGTAATGGACAAATTGTTGGGTATTATGGGTGGTGGGAAACTTGTGAGCGAGATTTTTATTGCCAAAGGGTTTCGCAATGTTGTTATATAGATGGTAAACTCGAATGTATTAGAACATCTACTCAGTATTATGGTAATCCGTTAGATTGTGTATCGACGGGGTCTCCGCCCCAAAAACCTTTACTACCCCCGCCCGGCAAAACTTGGTTTGAGAATTGGGATACAGAATGCTATTATGATACAATTTGCGAGTAAAATTCGACCAGAGGATTGTTAATATCCTCTGGTTTATAATTTTTTTGTATTTTTTCTTTTTTGAGGCAATATGCTAAGAAAATCAGTACTATTAGCTTTGTTAATCGGTTTTATTAATAGTGCGTTACTTTGTCAAATACCATTTCAAATTAGTCGTCTCGGCACCGATTATAATGGGGTAATCGAGTCGGATCGCAGAATAATTGCATACGGTAATTATGGTATTTTGACTTACTCCGACGACTTAGGCGACACTTGGGAACAAATCAATCTTGGTGATTTTAATCACGTATTGAAAATAATTACCGATGAGAACAATGTACTTTATGCTTTAACTCCAAATTCGATTTTATTTAGCAAAGATAATGGCAACAGTTGGACTAAAAAGACAATTGTAAAGGACCAAAGTTTACTCGATATTGTTTTAAATAAAAACACTATATATTTCATAACAAAAAATAGCATTGGAGCTATTGGCAAGGATTTAAAAGTTCCACCAGAAACTTTCCTTAAATTTGATGATTTTGTTTCTTTTTCGAAATGTGTACTACTCGATAAATACCTCTTCATTGTAGAATCAGAGTACTACATTTATTGTGTCGATTTAGAGACAAAGCAGATTGATACGATAGACATTCATCCCCAAATTGAATTAGATATTTACAGAGATATAGCGAATATAAAGGTTGATGGGAATAATCTGTATGTTTTGGTTAAATCTGGGCTCCCAAGTCAAATCGAAATGGAATATGGCCAATTAAGGCATCTGATTCTAAAATCCACTGACTTTGGGAAGAGTTGGAAAACTGTAACTAATCAATTACCAGTAACATTGGATTTTTTAATTGAGAACGATACAACAGTTGCTACTCTTGCCCCAATTTCCCTAGATTCGTTTTTTGGTGTGAGTTTTGTAAGAGTAAAAGGCAAAAATTTTGATGAATTCATACAAAACGAAAAAATTTTTTTCCCTTATTATGGAAGATTTTATCCAGAAATTTTTCATAAATATAAAATTTCCGGTATAATTGCCCTCCAAAGTAATAAAGATATTCTTGTTGCAACTGGTAACAACAAAACAATTTTAATATCAAAAAATAATGGGGTTGATTGGGAACTAAAAAGCTTCTACCGTCCATTATATGAACCTTTTATTTCCTATGGTTATATGTATGACATACTATTTTTGAGTAAAGATACTGTAATATGCGCTGTAAATAAATCTCCATATTTTTTCAGTTCAACCAATGGAGGTAAAACATTTTTGCCCATTTCATTTAACAATGCACAAAGGATTCGTTCAATTTTGTCTTTTCAAGTCCAACCATTTGTTTTTGCAGATGGAACTGTTGGATTCATTGGTTTCAAAGCAAAACAAAACAGCAGTAAAAGCGAAACCCTTGTAGGAATGTTTTCTTTCGATTTTGGTAAAACTTTTTCTACAACTACTTTCCAAATTGGTCCTTCGATTTATAACGACAGCATCTTTGCAATTTTTTGGGGCGGATATACTTTTCACAAAGGAAATATGTTTATTCTGAATATTAATATTGCAAAAGCAGACCCACTCTACACCGGCCCAAGTCAATTGTTACTTGTATTCAAAAAGCAAAACAAGGAACTTAAACTAACAGATACCATCAAATTGTATGATTATTTTAGAATTCTACATTATGAGGGAAGTATTTTCTTGACAAATAATGTAGGATTATTTAAGTATAACGAACAATTGAAAACCTTGGACACTTTGTTAATATTTCCAATCCCCAATCGTCCAAACCCGGTCTATTTCATACTGGGAAAGAAAGAGAATGACATAATAATAAATGAAAGAAGTAAAAATATGGATAGACTATTTAAATATAATCTTGAAACCAAGAAATCGGATTCGATAAATATTGTGGCTACTACTTTCAACTACTTTATGCTGAATTTGAGAGACACAATATTAATTTCAAGCAATAAAATAATTTATATTTTCCCAGATGTGAATAATAATTTTAATGAATATAAGATTTATCCTTTTAATTACTTTATTTCCGATAGTTCGTTTTTTACAAAAAACATATTAAGTTATGAACAAAATCCTTTATTTGCCCTGGAAAGAAAATTTGGAAGTAATAGTTTTTCTGAACATTTTTACTTTATTGACATTGGGACTCTAAATTATAACTTCTCCTACCTTAAAGTTGAACCAGAAATTGAAAAGTCTTTTAATTACCTTTTTGCAGTTCCCCCTTATCCCAATCCTACAAAAGACTGGGTGGAAACCAAGGTCTTTTGGGATTCAATGGAAATTAACAAGACTATTAAGGTTGAAGTTTTCGATATTTATGGAAGAAAATACTATCCCCCTATTGAATTATCCGATGGTAGCCAAGGTTTCGCTACGGTTAGAATTAACACAACATCCTTAGCATTAGGTACATATTATCTATGTATAAGTTATGGAAACCGTATCCTTGCTTACCCACTTGTAATTGTAAAGTAAATGAAACAATTGACGAGCAAAAGCAGAGGTGCTTTTTCTACTTCGGATTATTGTGTGTGTTTATACACTTGTAGATTGGTGGATGAAAAGTGAGGTTTTGTGTTGCTTTTTCTGCAATTACAAACAATTCCATTAATCACAAAGTACAGTTAGGAAAGAAGAGAAATACCTCCTTGTGGGAAAAACAAAATTAGATTGAAAACTTATTGTATTTGACGATTTTAAAAATTGAAGGGGCGAGAAATTCGCCCCAGCATTCAAAATTTAGAGAGAAAGGGTTTTTTCGTTCATAGATTCAAGGATACGAACTAATTCCGTCAAATAAAGTCCAGCAAGCATACCGTCGATTACGCGGTGGTCGAAGGTTAACGAGACATAAGCCATATGTCGAATAACTATTACATCTTCTCCGTCGATTGTCCGCACAACTGGTCGCTTTTGAATTGCACCAACACCAAGGATTGCAGTCTGTGGTTGATTAATAACGGGAGTTCCAAATAAAGTTCCAAAGGTTCCAACATTGGTAAGTGTGAAAGTACCACCTTGGATATCGTCGGGATTTAATTTTTTACTTCGGGCTCTGGAAGAAAGGTCGAAAATTGCTCGTGCTAAGCCAGAAAGGCTAAGAGCATCGGCATTTTTAACAACTGGAACGATTAAGTTTCCATCTTCAAGGGCTGTTGCAATTCCCAAATGTATTCTTTTGTGTTGTATAATATTAGTACCATCGACGCTAACATTTACTCTTGGATAAGCACGAATTGCTTCGACTGCAGCTTTTGCAAAGAAAGGAGTGTATGTAAGTTTGAAACCTTCGCGTCGTTCAAACTCTGTTTTGTATTTTTCCCGATAACGAACAATTCCAGTAACATCTGCTTCGTGGACACTTGTAACGTGGGCAGATGTTTGTTTGGAATAGACCATATGTTGAGCGATAATTTGCCGCACTCGGTCCATTGGAATTATTTCAACATCTGGACCAAACGACGCAACGGTAGGAACAGTAACTTGAGTTTCTTTTTGCGCAACGGGTGGAGTAACTACGGGTTGCGGGGGCACCTCTTTTTTCTCTTCGACTTTTGATGGAGGTTGAACTTTTGCTGCTTTTTTTGTTTCTATGTATTTTAACAAATCGTTTTTGGTTACCCGACCGTCGATGCCCGAGCCTTTAATCGACATTAGTTCATCTTCGGTAATCCCTTCTTGTTTGGCAATTTCTCTAACAACTGGGGATAGGAAATATTTGCCTTCGCGCGCTATTGCTCTGACTTCGACTTTTTCCTCGGTTATTTGTGTTGGGGTCGATACAGTTTCTTGCTCTACAACAAGTTTAGGTTCTTTGGGCGTTGAAGTTACCTTAACATCTTTTGTAGCGATACGAGCAATCACAGTTCCAACGGGAACAGTTTCGTTTTCTTTAGCAAGAATTTCAATTAAAACACCAGCAACCGGAGAAGGAACTTCGGTATCGACCTTGTCGGTAGAAATTTCTAAAATCATTTCGTCGCGTTCGACACGGTCGCCAACATTCTTCAACCAGCGCAAAATTGTTCCTTCTTGCAACGATTCACCCATCTTGGGCATTACTACATCGACTATATTACCTTCGGAAGTTTCTATTTTTTGACTACTTGGGATAGTTTCTTGGGGTTGTGGGCTTTGCTCTGCGGCATTAGATTGGACTTTAGTAGGTTCTGTTGGTAGTTCGGCAGTTTCAATAGCCTCTGTTTCAATTCGAGCAATAACTGCTCCAACGGGAACAGTTTCGTTTTCTTTAGCAAGAATTTCAACTAAAACACCAGCGACCGGAGAAGGAACTTCGGTATCGACCTTGTCGGTAGAAATTTCTAGAATCATTTCGTCGCGTTCGACACGGTCGCCAACATTCTTCAACCAGCGCAAAATTGTTCCTTCTTGCAATGATTCACCCATCTTGGGCATTACTACATCAATTTTCATATTACACCTCAAAAGTTTTTCATTTTTACGATAAATTACAAAGTTAATAAATCATTTTTTTAGGATAAATAAATTTCTATCAATTTCACCATTAATATTGATATTTACAATGTACATCAATGTCCTTTTTGCACCATTGGCAAAAACTTCAATTTGGCGGGGTATCTTAAAGCCAGAATAAGAGAAAAGATTTTTGGGGACGATTTTAAAAGTATATGGGGAATGGTAAAATCGGACTACTTTATAAATATCGGAATAAGAAAATTTGTTGAAATAATAATAAATTGTATCGTTTGTGGAGTTAACCAAACCAAACGATATGTAGTTTGTATCGGGGGATTGAGTATCCCAAGAACTTACTTTTTCGAAAATATTCGGGTCGAGAAAGGAAAATAAATTCAAAATGTTGGAACGAATTCTTAAAATTTCATCTGGGAGAAGTTCCTTTGGTTCGTATATTTTTCGCATTGGGTCGACAATCCAACCATTTTGAGAAGTTATTACTGTTATAGCATAGGTTTCGCCGAAACGCACTTGCAACCGAAGTGTGTCGGGGAAAATTCTATGTAGGACAAATTCCAAAGAGTCGTTTTTGTCGTCGACAATTACACCAATAATTTGTGTTGTTCGGAGATTTTCGACTGCTTTGGGGTTTGCGATAAAATTTCTATACTTCGTATAAAGAGAATCGCTTGCTACTGATAGATTAATTTGTAACACTAATGAGCAAAGAACCAAAAGAAATCTTTCCATACCTATGCAAAATTAAAAATGTAAAGTCGAAGTAAGACCGAAAATAGTGAGAACAAGATTGTTATTCTATACATTTTTCTTAATTTTGTAACTCATTTTATTTCAAAAAGCAATAGAGGTTGGAAATGAAACGAACATATCAGCCAAGTCGGCGCCACAGACTGAACACACACGGGTTTCGTGCTCGAATGGCAACGAAAAACGGGCGAGAAGTTCTTTCGCGACGCCGCCGAAAGGGTCGACACAAACTAACAGTTTCCGACGAAGGTAAGAAATATTAACATTACAATTGTGAAATATAAACTTGAAACCATTAAGCGACAAAAAGATTTCGACTATCTGTTCGCAAATGGTAAGAGATTTTCCGAAGGTAATCTTAGGCTTGTAGTTTTGCCAAAAAGTGAGAATGAAATTGAAAACGAACCAAATAAAATTTTCTACGCTGTCCAAGTTTCGAAAAAAGCAACTAAAAAAGCGGTTGTACGCAATCGTATCAAAAGACTTCTTCGGGAATCCCTTAGATTTATTGCCAAAAGTCAAATGAGCAATATGTTGAGCATATTTAAATATATTTTTTTGGGTTGGGTAGCTGCCCCGCAACGAGCCTGCGATATCCATCTAAACGATGTGCTTCCTTCGGTTCAAAAAGCTATCTCTGTTGCCTACTTTTTCTTTGTTTCCCAAGGGACGAGGCAAAGTTGAAGTATATACTGATTTTCCTTGTAAAAGTCTACCAGTATATGATTTCTCCTTTGTTTCCGCCAAGTTGTAGATTTTATCCAACTTGTTCAAATTATTCCATCGAAGCATTAAAAAAGTATGGAGCAATCAAAGGACTTTGGCTTTCGGTTCGAAGAATAATTCGTTGCAATCCATTGCATCCGGGTGGCTACGACCCAGTTCCTTAACAAATGGTGAGTTATTATGGATAAAAGGTCAATTATTGCAATATTATTAATTACGATCATTTTAACAATCTGGACTTTTTATATTTCGATAAAAGAAGTTCCGCCCCCAAAGAAACAAACAACTTCGGACACAACTGAAAAAGTTGTCCAACAACCAACTTCCAAGGATACTACTATCCACGAAATTCCAGATTCAATCAAAATCATAAATCAATTTGGAAGAAGTTTTGCTCCTTTTGTTGGGGGGAACGAGAGAATTATCGTTGTTGAAAATGAATTAGTTAAAGCATACATTTCTTCCAAGGGGGCTACTTTACTAAAATGGTATTTGAAAAAATTTAAGGCGTGGAATGGTTACCCAACACAATTGATTTGGGCAAAAGGTGGAACCCCGTCATTAATTATAAATTCTCGCGACAATATCCAAATTGACGACAGAAACTTAAACTATAATTTCAACGTTCCTAACAACGAAATAAAATTAAGTGGAAAAGATTCTGTTGAACTACTTGCATCTCTCGATTTTGGAGATGGTAAAAAACTAATAAAGCGCTTCGTCTTTTACGGTAATAAGTACCATTTCCAGCAAGAATTCATTTTAGCAAATCTCGATGAATACATTACACCCCGGGGCTACAACATTCAATGGCAAAACGGTTTAAGATATCAAGAACTAAATTCCGTCGACGAATCTACCGAGGCACAAGCCATTGTTTCGCTGAATGGAGAAATCGAAGAAATCGACGCTTCGAGCAATGAACCAGTACAGATGGCTCCCGCTGGTAACTTGGACTTTGTTGCTTGCAAGATTAAATACTTCACTGCAGCATTCATTCCAAAGCCCAAAGGTTCCCTCGATGCAACTGTTTATGTTACTGGTTATCGCCAACACGTTGAGAATGACGGAATTATTGAGAAATATAATTTTGCTATCAATATTCCTTATCGTGGGGGAACACAGAAAAGAGTTTTCGATGTATATATTGGACCAATTGATTACTCAATCGTCAATCAATATGGGATTTCTGCGGTGGTGAATTTTGGGTGGCGTTTCCTTGTTCGCCCTATAGGCGAGTTCTTTATGCTACCAATTTTTAAGTTTATTTATAGTATCATTGGTAATTATGGAATTAGCATCATAATTTTTGCTTTATTGATGAAAATTTTGCTCCAACCTTTATCGATTTCCCAGATGCGTTCTGCACAAAGAATGCAATTGCTAGCCCCGGAAATGCAAAAAATTCGAGAAAAGTATAAAGATGATATGCAAAGGCAACAACAAGAAATTATGAAACTTTATTCCGAGTATGGAATAAATCCTATGGGTGGCTGCATACCTTTGCTTTTGCAACTTCCAATCCTTTATGCACTTTGGGCTGTACTTCGCACTGCAATAGATTTAAGGCAAGCTCCTTTTATTCTATGGATTTCAGACCTTTCGCTTCCAGATTATATTGTTACTTTTCCTTTCTCAATATTTGGGATAAAACACATTTCTGGTCTGGCAGTTTTGATGGGAATTACTCTGTTCCTACAACAAAAAATGACAATAACAGACCCGCGACAAAAAGCAATGATATACATTTTCCCCATACTTTTTGTGTTTCTGTTTTCTTATTTCCCATCGGGTTTAAATCTTTATTATTTTATGTTCAATTTGTTTAGTATAGCACATCAACTGTATCTTAACAAGTTTTCGAAGAAGAAACTTACACTTGCCGATTTAAAAAGAGAACCGAAAAAGGAGGGTTGGTTCCAAAGAAAGTTGCGGGAAGCACAAGAAATAGCCGAAGCACGTGGGAAGCGAATTCCCGGTGCTCCACCCCCACAACGCAAACCCCAACAACAAAGAAGAAAGAAAAAATAACAATAAAATTTACATTTACTTTTTAAAAAAGGCTTCGTCCAAGACAGATTGACGGAAATTTTTATCAATTAAAAATTTAAAATGTATTAATCTATTATAGTTTCTAAAAGGTGAATTATGATTTTTGTTAACTTCATATTCAATACTTAATTCCCATTTTTCGATGATATCTTTTGGCAATTTAAATTCGCCTTTCTTGTCGAATTCAACAAAAAGAGCGTCTGGGATTTTATTCTTTTTAAAAGTAAAAGTGCGAATTATTTTTTCGTCTGGGTAAGTGTCTATTTGGAAATCAATAGGAAGAATAATACCAACAATACCTTTGGGATAAATATTCCAGACGTATCGGTTGCCAATAGTAACTGGTAAACAACCATTTTTTGGAAGGGTATAAACAATAAACTTTTTTTCGTAGTCTAAGTCGTATTTTTCTATTATCTTTGATACTATTTCACAAAATTCCTCGATCCAGTTTCGTTGCACTTTTAGTTTTCTTAAAGTAATCAAAAGGCTTTGATAATCTTCAACATTGTAATCATCGAAATAGAGTGCTAATTTTTTAGTTTTTTTGGGTGGAATTTTCCATATTTCGGTTACGGCTTTTTGGGTAAGTTCTTTCGTTCGATTTTCTATGGTATTAAAGTCCCAAGTTTTATGAATGACTAATGTATTTGTAATACGAAATTCAGATTTAGAATAATACTCTTGCTTGACCTTAAAAGGTCTATTAGACATAGACACATTCCAGTCACCTCGGATAATCGTTAAATTCCCTAATTTGTTTAGATAACCTTCATATTTTTCGAAAACTTCTTGATAGGAAAGGTTTAGGTTTTGACTAATTTCCGTTATCCATTGATGTGTCAGTTTACGTGGCATAATATGCTCGATGTGGATATTGTTGAAATCGGGGATATTTTCGCCACTAGGCATAGAAAGTTTCCAAAGAATAAATTTGCTCCTTGTCTCATTCCACAAAATTTCCCGTTTAAGAAGGCTTTGAGTGAAAATATTATCGTCTGCATTTTCAGAAATAATATTATAAAGCTTGTCAATAATTTTATTTTTAATGTTTTCAGCATTTATATTTTGAAATGTTTTACAAAGTTCAAAGTAAACTTGCTCTAATCTTGCGGTTGAAAGACTGCAAATTCCCCATCTGATATGTAAATTTTCTATTGCATTCAATATTTCTATTATCCAACTCTCTTGAAAATTGTTATTCAAGTATTCCCAAAAAAGCAACATCAAAAATGAAAAACTGGGAGATACTTCTACTAAATGTAATTCTTTTAATTTTTTATTTATTGAGCTTGATTCGAAATTGCATTCTAAAATTTTTCTATAAATTTCGGAATAAAGATTCATATCTTTAAGCAAGTCCAAGATATCTTTGGATTTAGCATTTTCTAATTTTGAATTAATTTTTCGATAGAGAATTTTTTCGGAAACTATTGAATTAAATTTTATTAGATAAAAACGGCGTAAAAAACGAATGGGCTCATAATTTTTAACATTTTCATACATTTCTAACCATTCATTGACCCCTGTATCAAATTCTTCTTGATTTTCTGAAAGTTTCATTAATAGAAAGTTTTTTATCAAATCTGCAGCAGAAAGAGCCAAACCACGGTCGTTCAAAGTTTCAAAAAGTCTAAAAGCATTGAAATGGGAAAAGGCATTAATAAAGATAATAGAGATATTTTTAAGAATTTTTTCCCACAATTGTAATTTATTTTTTGTTCTTTCATAGAAATATTTGTAACATCTGTAAATAATACTATCCTGAAGTTTTTCAGGAATCTTTTTCCCTTTTAATAGTAAGTCAAATATTTCTCTGTCGTTGATACCCAACAAAATCTTTGGTTTGGTATTCTTCTCAAAAGCCACAAAATCTTGTACAAACATTTGATTCTCTAAATATTCAATTAAGTTCCTTTTTTCCAAATCGTTGGTTTCCTTTAATAAGTCCCTAATTGCAATGAGCCAAACAAAAAGAGTTGTAAGACGTTGCTGCCCATCTACAATGTGAAAACAGTTAAAATCCAATTTGGCTTGTCCGGTCGGGACTACAACTATAGCACCAAGAAAATGCGTTTGGTTTTCTTCTAATTGGTCTATATCATCAAATAGGGCTTCCCATTGGTCTAAATTCCAAGAGTATGGGCGTTGATATTCTGGAACTTCGAAAATATAAGGTAAATGCAAAAGTGTATTCAAATAGTATTCTTTTGCTTCGATAAAGTTTCCCATACTAAAATATTTGTATTATCTTGTTCAAAAAGTTACGTCTTTAAACTCGTCCAAAAGTTCAAGTTGCCTTTGAGCCTTTCGGTCGAGTGGGTCTATTTCTAATGCTTTACGATATGCAATTTTTGCTTCGTATCGTTTTCCTAAAAATAGATAAGCATCGCCAAGAAGAGCATAGGCGGCAGCGGAGTCTGGATTGTTTTCGATTATCGTTATGAAATTTTCAACAGCCTCTTCGTAATTTCCAAGCCGAAGATTAGTAACCCCAAGGTGATGATAGGCAATGTAGAATTTTGGGTTCTTTTCGATAACCATTTTATAATGTTCTCGTGCTTCGCGAAGGTGCCCATAATGGTAATTCAAAATACCAAGCCAATATCGAGCCATAAGGAAATTTGGGTCGAGTTCCAGAACGCTTTTCATCATGTCGATTGCTTGGCGGATACGAACTTGGCGATAATATGCAAGAGCAAGTTCATATCGAGCAGTTGGAAATTGAGGCAATAATTCAACTGCTTTTTCAAGATAATTCACTGCCTCGTCTAAATTTCCAATTCTATAGAAAACATTTCCGCAGTGCTTGTAAACTATCCCTCTTTGGGGGTCTTTTTCGATAACTTTTTTGTAGAACTCTATTGCTTTAAGATATTGACCCTCGGTTTCTGCTTGATATGCAGCAAGAATGTCGGGGTCGTCCGAATCAAATTTTTGATATTCACTCATATATCACCTAAAAAGTTAGTGGAACAGGTTTTTCTCCCGAGTAGTCATAAAAACCACGACCAGATTTGCGACCAAAATGTCCAGCAGCAACTAATTTCTTCAACAGAGGGGCGGGTCGGAACCGTGGGTCTCCAAGGTCTTGGTGAAGTACATTCATAATTGCCAAAGTAGTATCCAATCCAATTAAGTCTGCAAGTGCAAGCGGTCCCATTGGATGCGAAAAGCCCAATTTTGCAACTTCGTCTATTGCGTCGACAGTTCCAATATGTTCCATAACTGCCCAAATTGCTTCGTTGATGAATGGCATTAAAATTCTGTTAGCAATAAATCCGGGATAGTCGTTTGCAAGAACTGGCACTTTTCCAAGTTTTTCGGCAAGAGCTTTTACGATTTCGAATGTTTCGTCGGTTGTGGAAAGACCTCGGATTACTTCAACCAAACGCATCATAGGAACCGGGTTCATAAAGTGCATTCCAATTACTTTATCTGGTCGTTTTGTTTTAGCGGCAATTTCAGTAATCGAAATTGTAGATGTGTTGGTTGCAAGAATTACATCGGGGCGTAGCAAAGAGTCCAAGTCTGCAAAAATTTTATATTTTAGTTCTTTGTTTTCGCTGACCGCTTCGACAACAAAGTCGGTATCGGCTCCATCGGAAAAGTTAAGGGTTGGGGTGATTCTGGATAAAGTTTCCTTCATTTGTTCTTCGGTAATGGTTCCTTTTTTTACTTGCCTTCCAAGATTCTTTTCAATAGTCGACATTCCATTTTTCAATGCATTTTCGAAAGCATCGAAAAGAACTACGTCGAACCCATACTGGGCAAAAGTGTGGGCAATTCCATTGCCCATTGTTCCAGCGCCAAGAACAAACACCTTTTTAATTTCCATTTTTTAACTCAATTGAATATTACAAATAATCAATTTACAATGTAAAAAAAATTTTTCAATCGATTTTAAAACATAAGAATTACAAAAAAAAAATTCTTGAAAAATTTATTAATTATTTTCAACTTTTTTATTTAGTATCTAATGATTAAAAAAGATTGTTGAAGACTTTGGAAATAGATTAGACAAATAATATTAGCAAGTTGTAAACACAAAAATATTTATAGAAAATAAGATAAAACTATTTGAACGCTTGGAATTCCCTTCAATTCTCAATTTGAAATTTTTTTTCCTAAGAAAAAAGGTTAAAAAATTGTATTTATATAAAGAATATGAAATTTGCTATATGAATAATTTTTCATATATTTGAATTTTCATATAGAGGTAACTATGAAAAAAGTGGTAATTCTTGGCGGTGGAACTGGCGGAACAATGATGGCCAATAAATTATACAACGCTCTGGACCCAACCAATTGGAGTATTACAGTTGTCGACCGATGCGAACATCATTACTACCAACCCGGGTTTCTTTTTATTCCTTTCGATATTTACACCCGAAAGGATGTAACCAAACCAAAGCGCGATTTCTTTCCCAATGGTGTGGAGGTTGTAATCAGTGGTATAGAGCGGATTGAACCAGAAAATAATCGAGTTATCTTGGAAAATAACAGAGTTCTTAGTTACGATTTTCTAATAATCGCAACAGGTTGCAACATCGACCCAGCAGAAGTTGAAGGGATGCAAGGGGAACTTTGGTATAAATATGTTTTCGATTTTTATACAATTGAAGGAGCTTGTTCACTAAGAAGTTTCTTCAAAAAGTGGCAAGGAGGAAGGTTAGTAATTCATATTACTGAAATGCCTATCAAATGCCCCGTTGCCCCTCTTGAATTTGCATTCTTAG
>JAOAEE010000020.1 GCA_026416955.1 Ignavibacteria bacterium
TAATATTTTTGCTCCAGAGCTGGGACTTGAACCCAGGACCCCCTGATTAACAGTCAGGTGCTCTAACCAGCTGAGCTACTCTGGAAAATATTCGTTTACAAAATTAACACAAAATTTTGAAATATACAAATAAACAAGAGAAAAAAACAATATCAAGCATAAATAATATTGATAAAAATTAATTTATTAAGATTAATTAATGGTGAACATTTAATAATTTTGTAGTTTTAATTTTTAAGAGAAAATGAGATACAGTGAATATTTTATCCCAACATTAAAAGAAGTTCCAACAGAAGCTGTTGTTCCCTCCCATCAACTTATGCTTCGTGCTGGCCTTGTAAGACAAGTTTCCGCTGGTGTTTTCTCCTGGTTGCCATTAGGTTTTAGAGTACTGAATAAAGTAATTAACATACTTCGAGAAGAAATGAACGCAATCGGTGGTCAAGAATTTTTACTTCCAGCATTAAATCCAATAGAGATTTGGGAACAAACTGGACGGGTCGAAGCAATGGGGGATGTTATCTTTCATATAAAAAACCGTGAAGGTCTTGTCCTTGCTCCAACCCACGAAGAAATCATCGCATTCCATGCTAAACAACACATACAATCATATAAAGATCTCCCTCAAATATGGTATCAAATACAAACTAAATTCAGAAACGAACCAAGGCCTAAATCTGGAGTACTTCGTTGCCGTCAATTCATTATGAAAGACTCATACTCCTTAGATACTACTTGGGAAGGACTCGACGAAAGTTATAATAAACACCTTGAAGCGTATAAGAAAATTTTTACACGTTGCAAATTAAACTTTTTCATAGTAGGCGCATCAAGCGGAGCAATGGGTGGTTCGAAATCACAGGAATTTATGATAGAATCCGATGCCGGGGAAGATGTTTGTGCAATTGCTCCAAGTGGATACGCTGCAAATCTGGAAGTTGCCACATCATCTTTGCCCCCAGTTGGTAGAAAAAACCATTGCCCACCAATTGAAGAGTTTCCAACTCCAAATGCCAAAACAATCGATGATTTGATCGAACAATTTGGATTCGACGAAAATTCCCTAGCAAAATCTGTAATCTACATTATCGATAGTGAACCAGTATTAATTTTAATGCGAGGAAACGACGAACTAAATGAAACTAAGTTACAAGCAGCATTTGGAACAAATAAATTCAGACCAGCAACACCAGAAGAATTATTGGAAATAACCGGTGCTAATGCTGGTTCTATTGGTCCAGTGAATTTAAAAAGTAATATCAAAGTCGTAGCGGACAGCCTTTTAAAGGATGCAAATAGTTTAGTGAGTGGTGCAAACAAAGATGGTTACCACCTCAAAAACATCGATTTTCTCCGCGATTGTAAGATTGATGCTTATTATGACTTACGAACGGTTCGCGAAGGAGAACCTTGCCCCATCTCGGGTACCCCAATTAAAATTGTTAAAGCAATAGAATTAGGCCATATTTTTAAATTAGGAACGAAATATTCCGAGGCCTTGGGTGCAACATTTTTAGATAAAGATGGCATCCAGAAACCAATTATTATGGGTAGCTATGGAATTGGTGTCGAACGAATTATTGCTTGTTTTATCGAACAAAATCACGATGAGAATGGAATAATTTGGGATTACCCACTTAGCCCATTTGATATTCATTTAATTTCAATCAATGTTAAGTCCGAATTAGTCAAAGAGTATTCGGAAAAAATATACACCTCACTTACCCAAGCAAACTATGAAGTCTTGTACGACGACCGAGACGAAACTGCTGGAGTCAAATTCAATGATGCAGATTTAATCGGAATTCCAATCCAAATCATTGTTGGAGAAAAAAATTTAAAAAACGGACTCGTTGAAATTAAATTCCGTAAGAACAATCAAAGAGAGCTAGTTGCAGAAAAAGAATTACTAAATTGGTTAAAAGAAAAAATTCCTACAAAAAGTTAAAAACAAATCTATTTGTTCATATTTTTTTCTAAAAATGTTTTAACTTCTAAATCACTTGGAAGTTCTGAAACGAACTCTTCAATATATTGGCTCATTGACTTAATGTATGAACTATCAATCGAAAAAAAAATTTACTGTTTCGCGACCGCAGACTAAATTGTTTTTAATAGTCCATTATGAAATAGGAATCCACTCTTTAGGTAGACCACCAAATATTTCGAACCAAGTCTTTTAAAAGGATAGCAATTTTGCCATTATTCTTTTTAGTAATATTCCTGATAACATCGGTGCAATACTTCTTGTTAAAAAATAATAAGCCACCTCGTTATTTGCCAAGCCCCACAAATCAACATACTTTATTTCAGTAAAGGAGTTAACAAAACTGTATCATTCAAAGCAATAGTTTCACCTTGATAGTACTTAAGAACAAATCTTACAACTTGATATTATGTTTAATAAATATTTTTGGAAACAGGCTAAATTGAAGTAATTGCAGAATAAGATCTTTCACCAAGAGGAATAAAATCAACGAGTACGAATATTGAAACAAATATTTTAACAACTTTAATTCTTTTAAAAAATTTATTAATGTCATCTTTGTACTCCAAAATATTAAATGTTAAAGCTAATATACCAACCAACTCTTTTCTTTGTTATGCCTCGTACAAAAAAGTAACCTACCCGTGCAAATTGGGAATGAAGTAATAGATTTAAAATAAATATTAGATTAAAAACATTGGGAAAAGTCCAAAAATTCTTTCTTACCCTAATGTAGAAAATTTAAATAATAAAAGATGCCAAAAACAAAACAAATGTTGGAGGG
>JAOAEE010000051.1 GCA_026416955.1 Ignavibacteria bacterium
AAATACGAAAAAGTTATGGATTTCGAAGGCAACATTATCCGTGCCGACAGACTATTGGAATTCGTACGAGAAATTGTTACCGACTATGCTGTCCGCCAACTTTTGCACAACGGAATCGCTGGGGAATTGTCTGCGCTGACACGTTTCTACCTTCTTTATCGCTGGACATTTGGCGAGTCCCGCGTTCCTTTCGACGACGCAAGAAAATTGGCGCAATCGACTGGGGTCGACCTGGAAAAAGAATGGAACAAAGGTTTTATCCAAAAAGAGAAGGAATTTGTGCGAGTGTTGGGACCCCACGAACGCGAGTTTAAAAAGCCCGAGGATATTCAAGATTTAATCGATGTACTACATTTTGTACTTTTACTTTGGGAAAAAAGTAGAACGGAAGATTTGAAAAGAGTTCTTGCCGAAACTGGATATGGAACAAAAGACTATTTCTACCGAGTTGCACAAGCAATAAGCGAAACTTTTTATCGGAACAACGAAAGCACAGAAAAGAAACTTTTGGATGGTTTTCTTACGGGCAAGGACCGATATATAAACGAAATTTTGAAAGAGCAACAAGGTAAAATTTTTTAAAAAAATTTGAAAAAAATATATTTTGAGCAAAAAATTTGAAAGAGAATAGAAATTTTTTAAAATACATCCAAGTAAGAGTAAATGATTTATAAGTAGGAAGTAGATATTTGTAAAATAAAAAAAGGAAAAGCAATGAAACCATTTGTTTCGGTAGCACTACCGCACCCAGACGTATTAAGTGGGAAATTGACAATGGATGTATTTGCGGCAGACCTATGGGGAGTTTACAAAGGACGTGCGCCCGAAGAGTATCAAAATCCAGAGATATTTTTCGCGAAGACATATTTAACCAAAGGCTTGGAGAACTTACTTCAAGTTGTGCAGAAGCGTTTAAACGGAGGTGGGGGCGACGCAGTTATCCAACTACAAACCCCATTTGGCGGTGGTAAAACACATACACTCATAGCGTTATACCATAAAGCAAAAGAATGGGGAACAAATCTAGTAGTAATTGATGGAACTGCTTTCGATCCCAAACAAACAACAATATGGGAGGAGATAGAGTATCAGTTAAATGGAACAAAAGAAATGTTGTTGGGGAAAACTGCCCCCGGGACGGAGAATTTGCGTAAAGTGTTGGAAGGAAAACAACCAATATTAATACTAATGGACGAAGTGTTACAATTTGCAACGAAGGCGGCGGGAATTAAAGTTGGTAATTCAGATTTAGGAGCCCAAACATTAGCTTTTTTTCAAGAACTTACAACAGTAGTAAAAACTCTTGAAAGAGGATTGATTGTAGTAACACTGCCATCAAGTATTATGGAACATTACGACGAAACGGCAGAAAAGCTTTTCCAGCAACTACAAAAAGTTATAGGAAGGACCGAAAAGATGTTTGCCCCTGTCGAAGAAGATGAAATATCGCAAGTTATTAGAAAAAGATTATTCAGTCAAGTTAATGAGCGGGAATCAAAGGAAATTATCGATGCATTTGTAGATTACTTTGAAAAAGAAAAAATAATCGAAAGCGAAGACAAGTTCAAATATAGGGAAAAGTTCATAAAGAGTTATCCCTTTCAACCAGAAGTTATAGATGTGTTGTATCAAAGGTGGGGTAGTTTCCCTACATTTCAAAGAACAAGAGGTGTTTTGCGAATATTAGGCTTAGTAATATATACATTAAAGAACAAGCAGATTCCAATAATTAGGTTGTGCGATTTCGACTTAGGTTATAGTGAATTGCGGATGGAATTGCTAAAGTTTATTGGGCAAGAGTATGATAGTGTTTTGTCTGCCGATATTACATCTGTGGATTCTGGAGCAAAGAAAGTGGATAATTCTTTAGGCGAGTCTTATAAACCGTATCAGTTTGGTACAAAGTGCGCGACTACCATTTTTATGTATTCTTTCTCTGGTGGAGTTGAAAAGGGAGCAAAGGCAAACGAAATAAAATTGGCTTGTGCGCAACCAGAGGTTAACAGTAGTATTATTGTCGAAACTTTACAAAAATTAAAAGAAAATTTGTTTTATTTGTCCGATGCTGGATATTATTTCACAAACCAACCTAATTTAAATAAAATATTGTACAACAAAATCGAAATGATTGATGAAGTTGAATTGAAAGAAAACGAATTTTCGATTTTAAAAAATATGACTAAAAGCGAAAAATTAAGTGTGTACTTGGAAGTAAAGAATACAAAAGACGTTCCAGACACAATTGAAATGAAGCTAGTGATTATGAATTGGTTCGACAAAGGAAAATGTGATGAAATATTAAAAAGTTGTGGAACATACCCGAGGGTCTATATTAATAATATTTTCTTCCTATGTCCAGTTGAAAGCGAAAGGCAAGCATTTTTGCTATTTTTACGAAAAAAATTGGCTTGGGAAAAGATTTCCCAAGATAAAAAATTGAATTTGACCCCGGAGCAAGAAAAAGAAACTAACGAAAGGCTAAAGAGGTTGGAAAACGACCTTCCTTACGAGTTGAGAAAATCCTATAGAATGCTTTTAATTCCAAGTAAAGACGGTTTTAAAGAGCTAGACCTTGGTTATCCTACTTATGGTAAAGTAATGTCAATACCTGATGAAGTATATGAAAGGTTAAGAAATGAAGAAGAAATATTAGAAAATCTTCATTATTCGGTAATTTTAGACAAATATTTGAGGATGAAAGATTATGTAGAAACTTTAAATATATACAATAGTTTTCTTCAAACCCCGGGAGAATTAAGGATTATTTCAAAGGAAGTTTTAGTAAAGTCTATAAGAGAAGGGGTTTATGAAGGTGTTTTTGGATTAGGGAAATTGGAAAATAATGAACCAGTTTGCCTTTATTTTAAAAAGAGCACCGACCCACAATTAACGGAAGGAGAGCTAATAATCAAGAAGGAATTGTGTGTTTTGCAAAGTACCTTGGGGGAAAAAATTAAAACTTTAGAAGATAAAATTTATAATATTAAGAACAAGGAAGAATTTCAAGATTTAAAAAAAGAAATTGAAAATGACCCAATCATCCCTTATGATACCAAGGAAAAGTTGAAAAGTAAAATTGAAGAAAAAATAATTGGTATTGATTCAGAATTGAAATCAACAGAAAAGATAAAAAATATTAATTTAAAATTTGAAATACCTTTTGGTAAATGGTCAGATTTGGCAAATTTGTCTAAAATATTGCAAAGTCATTTTAGAAATTGTTTAGTTTCAATAGAATTCAACCTAAGCGATGGTACTATGGATAAAAGAGATTACGAAGATAAAGTAAAGGAAGCACTTATTCAAATGAACGCAAAAATTCTTTTAGAACAACTTAGTAAAGAAGAAGGTTTTTTGGAATTTGAATAGCGGTCAGATTAGCGGTAACTTAAAAAATTTGTTAAAGTAGATTAAAATAAAATTTATTTTGAACTTTTAATAAATATTAGCATAATGAAAGGTCTTTTAAAAAGTTTTAAAAATTAATGGAAAAATTAATTTTTTTAATTAATTTTTTTTTATTAATTTTATAAATTGAATAATTAAGAAGAATGTTAATGGTTTGTTGTTATTAATAAAATAAAAGGGGGTTGCACTATGAAAAAGTTACTTTTTTCTGCACTTTTTCTTGTTTTCGTTTGTTCATACCTTTTCGCCACACCAGTTCCAAATGAACTTCTCGCTCGCAAAAGTATCATTTTCGTCGAAAACAAAGGTCAGATAGTTGACCAGTACGGAAAAGTGAACAAGGAAGTTCAATTTGTTGCCCAAGTGGATTTCGGAATTATTGTTGTGAAAAACAACACTATTAGTTTTACTTTTATTAGAAAAGGACAGGAAGTAATTGATGCTAAAAGCGAAAAGTTGGATAAGCCTCTTGGTGCTGAACTTGGACGATTACCCGAAGGAGAAAAGATTGCTTCTTTCGACATTTATCGTGTCGATATGAAAGTTTTGAATGCAAATCTTAATCCTCGTTTCATTTCCAAAGAGATGCAGCCTGATTGGGATAATTACTATTTACCTCATTGCCCAGATGGAATTACTTTTGTACGAAGATATGCAACAGTGGTAATGGAGGAAATTTATCCCGGAATTGATTTTGTTCTTTATGGAAACAAAGAAAACAAATTCCAATATGATTTTGTATTGAAACCTGGTGCAGACCCAAGAAAAATCGCATTTAAATTCGAAGGGGCAACAGATGTTCAAATTACTGATAATGGTACTTTGAAAGTAACAACACCACTTGGCACGATTGAACAAGCTCCGCCAATTGCATATCAATTACCCAATCTTGATTCTTATGTTAACTCCCGCGAGCTATCTTTGTTTGCGAAGCAAGTAGAAAGCAAATTTGTAAAAAATAGTGATGGTGTAATTTCTTTCTTTGTCGAAAATTATGACCAATCAAAACCATTAATTATCGACCCACCGACAAGATTGTGGGGAACATATTACGGTGGAAGTAGTACAGAAATTGGTTATGCTATTCATGCCGATGTAAATGGAAACTCGTATATTACTGGTTACTGCTATTCTACTAACAATATTGCTACTTCCGGTGCTTTCCAAACCACCCTTAATACAACTCCTGATGCGTTTTTAGTAAGGTTCAATGCTAACGGTGTTCGTCAATGGGGTACATATTATGGTGGGAATAGCACCGATTATGGTTTTGGACTTAGTTCGGACAATTTTGGTAATGTTTATTTAGGTGGCTATACTTATTCAACTAATGTCATTGCCTCAAGCAATGGGCATCAAACAACAATTAGCACAACTCCAGATTGCTTCCTTGCTAAATTCGATGCAAATGGGGTTCGTCAATGGGGTACATATTATGGTGGCGACAATACTGATATATGTTATTCTTGTGCTGCAGATGGAAGTGGCAATGCTTATCTTTTAGGTTATTACACTTATTCTACTAATAATATTGCTACATCAGGTGCACATCAAACTTCATTAAGTTCTACTCCCGATGGATTTCTTGTAAAGTTTAATACAAATGGTGTGCGCCAATGGGGTACTTATTATGGTGGGAATAGCTCCGATTACTGTTTTTCAGTTTATTGTGACGGAAGCGGAAATGTTTATTTTGGAGGTTATACTTATTCATCGACTAATATTGTAACGTCTGGGGCGCATCAAACTACTTTATCTACTACACCTGACTGTTTTGTAGTAAAGTTCAATACCAATGGTGTTCGCCAGTGGGGAACATATTACGGGGGGAATAATACCGATTTATTATACTCTTTGTTTGCTGACAATGATGGAAATGTTTACTTTACTGGATATACCTATTCTACTGATGCTATTGTAACATCAGGTGCATATCAAACAACATTAAGTACTACACCAGATGCTTATGCTGTAAAATTAAACACAAATGGTGTTCGCCAATGGGGAACATATTATGGTGGTAACAATAGTGATTATGGTATGGGTATTGCTGCTGATGGGAGTGGAAATGTCTATGTTGGTGGTTATACTTATTCGAGCGATAGAATTGCTTCCCCAGATGGATTTAAGACTACATTAGCAACAACCCCAGATGCCTGGTTAGCATTAATCAATCCTGATGGGCGTTCCCGAAAGTGGGGAACCTACTACGGTGGAAACAATACTGACCTAATTTATTACAACTGTGTACGCGTTGATGGGCAAGGGAATCCATTTATTGGTGGTTATACATATTCTACCGATATTGACCAAATAGCAACTTCCAATGGCCACCAATACTCTTACAGTGGTACTCCTGAAGCGTTCCTTGTAAAGTTCCAAGGAGAAGTCAAACAAAATGATGCAGGAATTGTAAACATTACTAGCCCAGTTGATAAATTCGATTCATATCAACCGCAACAAGTTAAAGTTATGTTAAGAAATTTTGGAAAACATTTTAGACTTACAAGTGTAACGATCAACTGGTCGGTAAACGGAGTAACACAAACACCTTTCAATTGGACGGGTAATTTGGACACTGGGCAAACTGTTGAAGTTGTTATACACCCAAGTTATCGCTTTATTCCGCAAGCACCTTGGGGACCTTTTGTAGTGAGAGCCTGGACATCTAATCCCCGTGGACCAGATGCAAACGCAAATAATTTACCCGATGGTGACCCAACTAATGATGCGTTTACAAAGAATATTACTCCAATTCTTAACGATGCTGGCTTTTTGAATGCTGATGGAATGCTTCCAATTGAACCGGGAGTTAATGTAGTTAAGTTGCGAATTAGAAATTATGCTCCGAAACCGTTGACATATGTTAGAATTAATTGGTGGGTTAATGGTGTTCAGCAAACCCCATTCGATTGGAATGGCAATTTAGCCGCACAGGATTCTATTGATGTTGCTGTCGGAACTTACGACTTTGGAACTGCAAACTTACCATTTTACATTAAGGCCGCAACTCAATTTCCAAATGGTTTCCCAGATGATAACCCAGATAATGATGAAAGGACTGTTGTTGTTTACAAAGCACTTGCAGGAGGAACGTATACAATAGGTGGGCGAAATCCAGACTTTAATACGTTGATTGATTTTACTAGTTACATTAGCTATTGGGGAATTGCAGGACCAGTAACCCTTAAACTAAGACCTGGTACATATGATGGAGGGGTTCTCTTGCAACCTGTTGGTTATAGACAATTTCCAATTACATTTGAATCTTTTACTGGCAGGAACGACGATGTTATTATTCAATTCACACCAACAAGTAGTTCAAACAACTTTGTTGTTTGGATTGATAGATTAAGTGGGGTAACATTCCGCAACCTTACTTTAAGAAACAATAGTTGTACTTGGGGAAATGTAATTAGACTAACTGGTAATATCAAAGGATTAACAATTGAAAATTGTACGCTTATTGGTTGTCAGAACCCTGCGAAAACTACTACTTTTGCACTGATTATTTCAGATAATAGTATATTGGATAATTTCAAGATTGTTAATTCAACACTAAGGAATGGCTCCGTAGGAATTTATCTAATGTCGCCAACTGGTACAAATTCGAATAATATGGATATTCTTAACAACATCTTTGTTGGGCAAAACTGGTACGGTGCCTATCTCGACGGTTTAATCACATATAATTTTAATGATAATACTATTTCTGGAATCAATTTGGTTTATGGAATTTTCGTTAATTCTCGTAATCTTGGAATACTTACTAATAGTAAAGATGACTTAGGACCTTCTCCGCTTGCCACTGGAAATGTGTTCTCTGGAAATAGGATTAGTGGTCTTGGTCCGGCAACATCAACTGCTTTGAACAATCCAAATGCTGGTATTTCTGTTCAAAACGGTCTTAGCCCAGTTGTAATATCTGGGAATACCATAATGGCTACAAATACCAATGGAATTTTTGTAAGCAATGTTAATTCTGTAACTATTAGTAATAACCAATTTACTCAAAGTTCCACTGGTTCCTTCCAAAAAGGTTCAATTGTTTTATTCAATTCTGGTGCACAAAACATCATGATTGATAAGAACTTTGTAACAAACTCGAACACACGCGGAATTTACCTCGAAAATTCTTTGAATTCTAAGATTTATAAAAATATCATAAAACTTAGCGGTGGTAACTATGGACTCCATCTGCTTACATCTTCAGCTATTATTGCCAACAATATTGTATCTACTCTAAATTCAGGTGCTTTATTCTTAGATAGAGTTACCAATACCTGGATGGTTTATAATTCATATGTTGGTACAAATAGTGGTCCGATTGCATATCTAAATAGCCTTGGTAGCGGTAATTTCTTCAAGCGAAATATGATATACAACCGGGGGACTGGAAACGCTATTCAAATAGCTGGAACAGCACCGACTGGAATAGTATCCGATGAAAATAATATTTACACGGCCGGTTCAATCCTTGTTAGTGGCATTTTTGGAAATATTGCAAACTTGCAAGCTTGGAGAAACGTGACCGGATTAGACCGTAATTCATCTTCTGTAGCAGCAGAGTTTTTATCGGATGATAACCCAAGAGTTGCAAAAATTAATCGTTCACTCTATTACACTTATCCAATTGCGGAGTTAGGTCCACTTTCCGATGAAATAGAAAAATTTGATATTGATGGCAACCCAAGAAACAAGGCATTCTACATTGGTGTTAATACACTTAACCCAGTTATTAGAATTACTACTCCACCCAAAGAGGTTATTAATTGTGTTGGCTCTACTGGTAATTTCTTCTCTGTGGTAGCTGAAATAGACTTTGGTGGAACTCTCTCATATCAATGGTATTATAATGATAGAGAGATACCTGGGGCAACAGAAGCCATCTATTCCTTACCACCATTGAAATTCGAAATGGGTGGTGTTTATAAATGTAGAATAACTGGCAATGGTGAAGCCGACCCAGTATGGACTGACCCAGTTCTTCTTTATGCTGTTGAAAAAACACAAATTACAAGACAACCCAAAGTTGTTTATGCAACAACTGGCTCTGTTGCAACATTTGAGATTGACGTTCATATTACTCCGGGTGATAATCCACTGCTTCAACCAAAGGTTCGCTGGTACAGAGGAACTACTCCATTAGTCGATAATGATAGGATTGCTGGAACAAATTCATCTATTATGACTATACGAGATTTACGACCCGCTGACTTTGGTGGTAATTACATTGCAATTGTCGAAGGATTGTGTGGACGTGATACTTCCGACCCGATTTCTTTGGCAGAAAAACCAAGAATAGTTGCTCAACCTTTACAAGATAAACAAGTTTGCGAAGGTGAAGACGTTACTATTACTGTCAACGCTTCGTCCACAGTTTCCGGATTTACATTGAAATATCAATGGAAGTTTAATGGTGTCGACCTCGAAGAAGGTGGAAAATATTCTGGAGTAAATACCCCAAGTTTAACGATTACGAATGTTAATCAAAACGATGCTGGACTTTATAGCGTAGCTATTGAGATTGAAGGCTTCGATAAGACAACAGTTGGTCCGATTACTTTAGCTGTATTCAAGAAACCTCAAATAGTTAGCGATTTACCTGCGACATATCAAGTTAATACTGGGCAACCAATAATTCTCACAATCGGTGCAAACGGAGACAATTTAAGTTATCAATGGTACAAGAACAATCAAGAACTTAATTTCACAGGGCCTTCCTTAGAGATTACTTCCGCAAAGACAGAAGATGCTGGTACTTACAAGGTAAAAGTTTACAATCAATGTGGCGAGGTCTGGAGTAAAGAATGTGTTGTTTCAGTAACATTTAAGACTATTTTGGATGTCCCCGGAGAATTCAACGATGTCCAATTGTTCCAAAATAAACCAAACCCATTCGAGAACATTTCAAGGATTGAGTTTTTCTTGCCCGAAAGAGGTTTTGCAAGAGTTACCCTTAGCAATTTGTTAGGTGACGTAAATATTAATTTGCTTAATTCAGAACTTAGCGCTGGTCTCCACACACTCGAGGTTAACGCTGAAAAACTAAATCTTTCTAGTGGAGTTTATATTTACACTCTCGAATATGCAGGGAAGAAGTTTTCGAAGCGACTAATTGTTAATAGGTAATTTTTGAAATATTATCTTTTCGGAAGAAAGGGGCACTCGAAAGAGTGCCCTATTCTTTTTTATTAAATATCTTTTAGAATAATTTTGTTAAATAATATATAAATAAATTTCAATTAACACTTCTATAAAATCACAAAAAAATAAAAATTTGAAAGAGACTAATTCTTTGATATATTAAGATTAATATTAAACTAATTTCTTAATGAATATTAAGGAATTGTTGAAAGTGGTCTAAACAAAAAATTCTTGGAGCAATTTTTTAGATATTTATCGTTTTACATTTTTAAAAATATAGAGCGGTATGTTTTTTACAAAACAAAGTAAATACCCTAGTAAAATTTTCAATTTTTTTTCAAAAGAATAACGATGGGAAAAAGATTAGAGTTTGAGGATTAAAAAAAACTACTGTTTTTACGAGGTGTAAATATGTGAAGTAATGAAATTATTTTGATACAATATTAAGCAACCCTTTGGAAAACCTTCCACCAAATCGAAATCTTTCTGAATAGTAACCTTCGGATATGTGTGTTATTATTACACCCCTTCCAGTAGAGGAATGAGCAAAAATACCGTTTCCCAAATATATTCCGACGTGTCCAATCCTTTTGGACTTTCTGTTTGTTCCCGAGAAAAAAATCAAATCGCCAAATGTTAGTTCTTTCAAATCATATATAGGGGTAAACAATTTCGATTGTGTTTCTGCATTTGCTGGAAAATGAATGCTTAATGTTTTAGAAATAATTTGGGCAACAAAATTAGAGCAATCAACCCCACTTTTGGATGAGCCAGCCAATTTATATGGTGTTCCGAGCCAAAGAAGAATATTGTTTAGCAGTTTTTCTTTTAAATAGTTATTGGAGAAAATGTTAATTGGCTTAGAAGGTGAAGTGAAATGAATATTGCTGATATTATCGAACGAAATGTTTTCAAAACCGAGTAAATATGTTTTTAGTTTAATCAAAGATTGGTAAAGTAAGTTTTGTTTTTTAGAATGTAAATTAATTGTTTGTTTTTTTGCTTTTTTAATTTTTGTAAAGGATTTTTGGGGGAAAACTAAAGCGAACAAAGCAACTAAAATTAGTGTACTAGCATAAATACTAAAAAATTTCCTCATTTTCTGTTGTCGATTTTTAACAAAGTGCAAAATATCTTTGTGAAAATAAATTGACAATTAAATGTTTCTTAAAATTTGTTAATGAAATATATTAAAGTGTGGAGCTCTTTAATAAAGTAGGATTAACTTAGACAAAATTCGTTATTTTTAAGATTTTTGGGTAAGTGCTTAATAATTTAATTGCTTATTCCCAAGTTTCCACATTAATAATATTTGAAAATTGAAGAATAAAAAGTTATGATAGAATATAAAATTAATAAGTTCAAGATAAAATATATGTTATTAATTTGATTTAAGGATAACAAGGTTATTAATCAAAAAAGAAGAAATAATATGTTTAGATATCTAATGATTAACTTACTTGAAAAAAAACGTAAAGTATTAATAAATTATTCAAGAAAATCAATTCATAAGTTTCTTTTTCCCCTTTTGTAGGAAATCGCTACTTCCTTTTAACCTTGCAATCTCGTCACGAATTTCAGCAGCACGCTCGAAATCTAAGTTTCTAGCTGCTTCTTTCATTTCTCTAAATAATTGTTCGACTAATTCTTCTTTCTGTTTTTCATTAAGAAATTGAACAAGGGGTTCAGCGAAACTCGTTGTTTGTTGATAATATTTCGCAGCCCTTTTGCTCTGTCGTATTTGTTGAATATCGGCTATAGAGGTTGAATTTAATATTTCTTCTAAAGTTTTATAAACTGTTTGTGGATTGATGTTGTGTTTTTGGTTGTATTCTAACTGAATCTTTCTTCTTCGGTTTGTTTCATCTACGAAATTTTTAATTGAATTTGTTATTTTGTCAGCATAGAGAATAACAAGTCCATCAATGTTTCTCGCTGTTCTCCCAGCAATTTGTAATAAAGAGCGTTCACTACGAAGGAAACCTTCTTTGTCGGCATCGAGAATTGCAACCAATGAAACTTCGGGTAGGTCCAAACCCTCGCGTAATAAGTTTACCCCTACAAGAACGTCATAATTTCCAAGTCGTAAATCTCTTATTATTTCTACTCTTTCCAAGGCATCAATATCGGAGTGTATATAAGCAACCTTTATGTTTAATTGGTTTAAGTATTCTGCAAGGTCTTCTGCCATTCGTTTTGTTAATGTAGTTACTAAAACTCGATGCCCTTTATGAACTCTCTTTCTTATTTCATTTATTAAATCGTCGACTTGATTTTTCACTGGGCGAATTGATACTTCTGGGTCGACCAACCCGGTGGGTCTTATTATTTGTTCTACTACTACTCCACCAGTCTTTTCGAGTTCGTAAGGCCCGGGAGTTGCGCTGACATAAATAACTTGATTAACAAGTTGTTCAAATTCTTCAAATTTTAATGGTCTATTCTCCAAAGCAGAAGGAAGACGGAAACCATAGTCGACAAGAGTTTGTTTTCGAGACCTGTCTCCATTATACATACCCCGTAATTGAGGAATAGTAACATGACTTTCGTCGATAATTGTAAGGAAGTCTTTGGGAAAGTAATGGATAATTGTTTCTGGAGTATCTCCAAAATTTCTTCCAGAAAGGTGCATAGAGTAGTTTTCAATCCCAGAGCAGTAACCTATTTCCTTCATCATTTCGATATCGAAAAGTGTTCTTTGTTCAAGGCGCTGAGCTTCAAGCAGTTTACCCTGTGAGCGGAGTTCACGCAACCTTTCTACTAATTCATTTTGGATTGCTACAATAGCCCTTTGAAGGCGACTTTCGGTTGTAACAAAAAGTTTTGCTGGATAAATTGTAAATTCTTCGAAATTTTTTATGTGCTTTCCACTTTTTAAATCAATTAATCCAATCTGATCTATTTCATCACCGAAGAGTTCTATTCTAAGTGCAAGGTCGTACTCATATGGAGGGATTAAATCGATAATATCTCCACGAACCCTAAAATAACCTCGCTTCAAGTCGAGGTCATTTCTATTGTAATATAAGTAGATAAGTTTGTTCATTAGTGCCTTGCGAGTAATCTTCATTCCTACGTGGATAGGGAATAGAAATTGTTCGAATTGCTCCTTGGAACCAATACTGTAAATACAACTTACCGATGCTACGATTATAACGTCTCTTCTACCTTCTACTAATCTACTTGTAGCACGAATTCGAAGTCTATCAATTTCTTCATTAATGGAAAAATCTTTTTCAATATATGTATCAGTTTGGGGGATGTATGCTTCGGGTTGGTAGTAATCGTAATAAGATATAAAATATTCAACAGCATTCTCTGGGAAAAAATTTTTGAATTCGCTATATAATTGTGCTGCAAGAGTTTTGTTCGGTGAAATTACGAGAACTGGTTTTTGAACTTGTTCTATGACATTTGAAATTGTGTAGGTTTTTCCAGAGCCAGTTACACCTAGCAATACTTGGTGCTTTTCTCCTTTTTTTATTCCTTCAACAAGTTCTTTAATCGCTTTTGGTTGGTCGCCCGCAGGACTATAAGATGAAAAAAGTTTGAATTCTGGCATTTTTTTGTTCCATATTAACTAATATTAAACGAATAAGTGGTTAATTTTGTTATTTATATGGTGAAATTTATGAAAAGTTTTTTGGTTCTTATCGTTTTCTCTATGATTTTTATTTCTTGCGAGACCAAAAAGTTAGCGGATGAAAAGAAGTTAGATAGCACACGCGTGTCGGTCGCAAATAAGGAACAAGTAGGTGATGGAAGTATAAATCTTGTTTTGAATCCGCAACTTGGTAATTTATATAGGTTTGAAAGTCGCTTAGAGCAAAAAATTGTACAAAAAATGGATACTGTAAGTGCTGAAACTAAACATAATCAATTAATTAAATACACCCTAATACCTTTGATGAAGGACTCTTTGGGAAACTTTTTGTTCGAAGCAAAATTTTCTGAAATCGAGCAAGAAATTCACTCGAAACTTATTTCGGTTAGTGCTAGTACAAAGAAGGTATCCAAAGAACCAACTCCATTGGAGTTGTTTTATAATTCACTTGTAGGGAAAGGATTTCGCTTCAAGGTAAATAACAAAGGTAGAAATATTCAATTGATAGGTGTTGATTCATTATTCAACATTGTAATTGAACAATTACAACAAAGAAAAGAGTTTAAGGGAGTGGACAAGGCATTACTTCAACAAATAATTGGAAGTTTCTTTAATGCTAATGAGTTAAGAAAAGGATTTGAGAAATTGTTTGAAGTTTATCCCGATAATTTAGTCAAATTAGGGGAAAAATGGGAGATTCAAAAAAATGTAAATGACCCTATCCCCGCAAAGATAGTTAACACATTCACATTGAAAAGTGTTCAAATTGATACTTTATTTGTTGATTTAGTATCGAACATACAATTTGAAAAACAAAAGACAAAAGAAAACGAGCCTAAACTTGTTGAGTTGTCCGGAAAACAAAATGGGTTATTAATTATTAATAAAGTTACTGGATTAATGTTGAGCAGTAAATTGCAGCAGCAGATTTCTATTATTTATCAGGTTCCTCCTTCCACCCAAACTAACAACAAGGCTATCAATATCCAAACAAAAATTAGCTCAAATTTCTATCTGAAATTGTATTAAAAGAAAACAATTTATTATTCGTAATAAGTATATTAAAAAGGAGAATAAAAGATGAAGTTATTGGTTTTTATATTTTGTTTGGTTTTTATAATCTTTGGTAATATTTTTTCTGCACCCAAACTTCGCTTTGAAAATGGTGATACCTATAATTGGGGAAAGATTCGTTCTGTTGATGAACCTTTAAAGGCTAAAATTAAGATATTCAATGATGGAGACGATACTTTAAAAATATTTACTGTAAAACCTGGTTGTGGGTGCACAGCTGCGCCATTGGACAAATACAATATCGAACCTAATGGTTTTGCAACAATGGAAGTTAGTCTTATTGTTCCAAAAAGCCCTGGGGAGCACACAAAATCTATTTTGTTTAGAACGAATGACCCAACAAAGGAAGAGACATACTTTTACTTAAAGGCTGAATTTGTTCCACCAATGAAGTTTTTTCCAGATTCCAAAGTTATGGCATCAAACTTGTTGATTGGAGATACTTCTTTGTATAAAGTTGTTTTAAAGAATACCTCTGGCGAAGATATAATAATCAAAGAACCGAGTGTTGAACCAAAAGATGTAATTTCGACTAACCTAAAACCAGATTTGGTTCTTAAACCTGACCAAGAATTTGTTTTGGAAATTAAGATTAGCCCTAATACTATTGGGAATTTTAGCGGTAAAGTCAAATTCAAGACTACTTTTCCTGATTTGCCAAGAGTAGAAATTCCAGTTTTAGGAATAGTTACTGGTTTCAAAAAATAGGATAGGTTCTTGTTAAGAAATGGTGTCTTTGACATATGTTTGCTTGGGAGAATAGATACTTTTTTTGGGGTTTAACTTTATTTGTCATATTTTTAATTGTTTTTTTGATACAAAAAAGGTCTTGGAGAAAAAAAATTGATAAGTTCGGGGAAGCACATTTGATTTTTGAACTTGCTGAGGACTTATCATTTTCCAAACCAAACATTAAGTTTTTTTTAATTTCTTTAAGCTTCATTTTTATTATTTTAACTCTTGCTAACCCATTAATTGGAACAAAACTTATTGAAGGAAAAAGAAAGGGGATTGATGTAGTAATTCTGTTAGACGTTTCCAATAGTATGAGGGCTGAAGACATCAAACCGAATCGTTTGGAAAGAGCAAAACAAATGGTAATGAAACTAATTGACAAGTTAGTTAACGATAGAATAGGTATTATTGTATTTGCTGGTGAACCATATGTTCAACTTCCTTTGACAACCGATTATTCTGCAGCGAAGCTATTCACTTCATACATCGATACCGACTTAGTTCCAACCCAAGGGACAGCAATAGGTTCAGCAATTGAACTTGCAGTACAAAATTTCAATTTTGAACCTAAAAGAAAGAAGGCTATGATTGTTATTACTGATGGAGAAAACCACGAAGACGATGCGGTTGCTGCTGCTGAATTTGCTGCTAAAAATAATTTTATTATTCATACAATTGGTATGGGAACCCTTACAGGAGGACCAATCCCTCTTTACCATGGTAGCACAAATGAGTTTTTAAAGGATAATGAAGGAAAAGTAGTTACTTCGAGACTAGACCCTGTAATGCTTGAAAAAATTGCTGCTGTTGGTGGTGGAGAATTTGTACTAAATTCTGGAATAGACCCTGACCTT
Organism: Ignavibacteria bacterium; assembly: GCA_026416955.1. Classification (GTDB taxonomy): domain Bacteria; phylum Bacteroidota; class Ignavibacteria; order Kapaibacteriales; family UBA2268; genus Naka2016. The sequence continues at coordinate 15,823 of JAOAEE010000051.1, forward strand.
TCGGTAATTTTGGATAAAATTTCAAAAATGGAAAAAAAAGAATACGAAACCAAAATATTTTCAAACTTCGAATCTTTATACCAATATCCTTTACTTATTGCTTTGTTGATACTTTTTGTCGAAGTTTTGATAAGCGAAAGAAAAAACAAATATTTAAATTCATTGAGTAATTTCTTGCAAAAAAGGCCAAAGAATTATGAAAGATAAGGCAATAATATTATTGTTGTTGTTATTCTTTATCAATATTAATTTAATCTATACACAATCACCAAAAGAATTGATAAGAAAAGGAAATAATAAATATAGGGAAAGAAAATTTGATGAGGCCGAAATAAATTACAGAAAAGCTTTGGAAAGAAATAGAAACGAAAGAATTGCAATATACAACTTAGGTAATGCACTTTATAAGCAAGAAAAATACTCCGAAGCCCAACAAAAATATTTGGAGATAATTAATTCCAGCAAAGATAATTATGAAAAAGCAAAAGCATATTACAACTTAGGTAACTCATTGTTGAAAGAAAAGAAGTACAAAGAAAGTGTTGAAAATTACAAGAATGCTCTTAAGTTAAATCCAAATGACTTTGATGCAAAATACAATTATGAATATGCTCGAAGAATGCTTTTGTTGAACCAACAACAAAATCAAAATCAACAAAAAAAAGATAAGAATGAGCAGAATAAACAAGAGCAAAAGGATGAGACCCAAAAGCAAAATCGAAGTCAAAATCAACAAAATCTTTCTCAACAAAATATTGATAATATTTTGAATGCTTTAAGAAACGAGGAAAAGAGAACCCATAAAGAAATTAAAGCAAAGTTGCTTCCTCGTGTTGAAAAAAGAATTGAAAAAAATTGGTGATTGATGAAGAAAAAGGAGTCAGTTATTGTATTGACATTAGGCTGCGCAAAGAATGTTGTTGATAGCGAAAAACTGATTGCTAGACTTATTTCGAATGGAATAGATGTTACTTTCGATTTGAATAAAGCAGATACTTGTATCATCAATACTTGCGGATTTATTAAACCATCTGTGGAAGAGAACTTAGGTGTACTTCTTGAAGTAATCAATCGCAAGATTCAAAAGAAACTAAAAAGAGTAATTGTTTTTGGATGTTTAGTAGAAAGATTTAAAGAAAATCTTATTAAAGAATTTCCCGAAGTCGATTATTTCATTGGAGTTGAAAATCAAGAACTAATATTAAAATATCTGAACGAAAATATCGAGCTCAAAGAAAACTTAATTGGTGAGAGATATCTTTTAACTCCCCGACATTTTGCTTATTTGAAAATAAGTGAGGGATGCAATAGAGAGTGTTCTTTTTGTACAATTCCAATCATTCGGGGGAAACTCAAGTCCAAGCCAATAAAGGATTTAGTAGAAGAGGTTAAATATTTAGAGAGTATAGGCGTTAAAGAACTTGTTATTATATCCCAAGACACAAGTTCCTATGGTATAGATTTATATAGTAAATCTATGTTAATAGACTTATTAAGAGAATTGGTTCAAGTATCTGGAATTCATTGGATTAGATTAATGTATTTATATCCTGCTGGTTTACCAAATAATCTAATAGATTTCGTTGCAAATGAAAATAAAATATGTAATTATTTTGATATTCCAATACAACATATTTCCGATACTGTCTTAAAATCAATGAGAAGAGGTACTTCGAAAAAGAATATTATAGAACTTATTGAAAAAATAAGAAGAAAAATACCGAATTCCGCAATTAGAACCACATTAATTGTAGGTTACCCAAATGAAACAGAAAAGGATTTTCTCGAATTAATCAAATTTTTAGAAGATTATGAATTAGATAGAGTTGGTGTTTTCACTTACTCTGCCGAAGATGGAACTTCTTCGTTCCTGCTTGGCGACCCAATTCCTGAAGATGAGAAATTAAGGCGTAGAGATGCAATTTTTGAATTGCAAAGAAATATATCTTTGAAGAAGAATAGAGAATTAGTTGGAAAAAACATCAAGGTTATTATTGATGAAGTTAATAACGGAATAATGCTAGGGAGAACTGAATTCGATGCTCCGGAAGTAGATAATCTAGTTCACGTAAAAGTAAAGGGAAGAAAGTATGAACCCGGAGATTTCGTTGATGTAAAGGTGGTGAAATCTAAAACCTATGATATTTTTGCAGAGATTTAAATTAATATGCTTTTTAGAATTTTGAATATCTTTTCGGAAGTTGTTCCATTCCCATATGGAAAACAAATTTTTGCCATATCTTTGTAAATTTTCTCATCAGTAAGTAATTTTTCTGCCCATTCAATTATTTTTGTTTTATCTGTTCCAACAATTTTAGAAATGCCTAGTTCAACACTTTCTATTCTTTCAGTCTTGTTTCGAAGCACAAGAACAGGTTTTCCAAAGGTCGGGGCTTCTTCCTGGATACCTCCACTGTCGCTTAGAATGAAATAGGAGTGTTTCATAATAAAAAGTAGGCTTGGATAATCTAAAGGATTAAACAAATGAATTTTGGGGGATTTTAATTTAGAAAATGCATATTCTCGAATGTTTGGATTTAAATGCACTGGAAAAACAATTTCAATGTCGTTAAAATTTTCAGAGATTTGGACCAAAGCTTCGCATATACTTTCGAAGGGTTTTCCAAAATTTTCTCTGCGATGACAGGTTACAAGAATGATTTTTTTTGAAAAGTCAATTTCTTTGAAATTTCTGAAATATTTATTTTCGTTTTTATTAACAATATCTACAACAAATAATTGAGAATCAATTGCTGTATTCCCAACAAGAAAAATATTTTCTTCGGGTATGGATTCTTGTTTAAGATTTTCGAAAGCTTTTTTTGTTGGTGCAAAATGATATTCCGCAATTCTTGTGATTAGGCACCGATTTATTTCTTCTGGATAAGGAAAATATTTGTCGTGTGTTCTTAAACCCGCCTCGATGTGAGCCACAGGAACCTTATGGTAGAAAGAAGATAATGCTCCCGAGAATGAAGTAGTTGCATCCCCTTGGACAATAGTTAAATCTGGGGAAATTGAATCAAAAACTTTTTCCAACTTAAAAATTATTTGTTTGGTTATGTAATCAAGAGATTGGTTTTTTGTCATTATTTTTAAGTCGATATCGATTTTTAAATTAAAAAAGTTCACTACTTGTACCAGCATTTCACGATGCTGGGAAGTTAAACAGGTTATTACTTTAAAGTCATTACTTTCTCTGAGTTTGTTTATTAAAGGTGCTAATTTGATTCCTTCTGGCCTAGTTCCAAAAATAATTAATATTGTTTTCATAATTTAAAAAAATACAAAATTCGCATTTTTTTTAAATTTTCTTTACTTTTAGCAAAACAAATAGGTTTTTGGTAATTTTGTTTTTTTCATTATTGAAGTTTTAAATAATGGATAAAATTGTACCGATGAAAAACGAAACGGAAAAAACTGGTTTTCCAACGCAGGATTGGGAACTAACTCCAAGCGATATAGTAAAAGAGTTGGACAAGTATGTAATTGGCCAAGAGGAAGCAAAAAGAATTGTTGCTATTGCTTTAAGAAATCGGTGGAGACGACGGAAAGTTATGAGCCAATTACGGGAGGAAATATTGCCAAATAATATTATTATGATTGGTCCAACTGGTGTAGGGAAAACCGAAATTGCAAGGAGACTTGCGAAATTGGTTAATGCTCCATTTGTAAAAGTAGAAGCCACGAAATATACCGAGGTGGGCTATGTAGGTCGCGACGTAGAGTCGATGGTACGCGATTTAGTTGAACGCTCAGTTGCTATGGTCAAGCAAGAGAAAACACAAGAAAAGTTGGAAGAAGCAAAAAAAGCTACTGAAGAGAAAATTCTTAATATCTTATTCCCTAAAAAAACCAAAAGTATTTCTTTCGATGTGGATACCCCGGAGACAGTAACTGATGAAAGTAGGGAAAAATTTCGTGAACTTTATCGAGCAGGTTATTTCGACTCTAAATTGATTGAAATAGAAGTGGAAAGCGATATAAGCCCTCCAATACAAATACTTGGACCTTTTGGAATGGACGAGATTGGAAGTTCTATTCAAGATATGATGAGCCAATTGTTTCCAAAGAAAAGAGTAAAAAGAAAAATGACAGTCGCCGAAGCAAGAAATCAGATTTTGAAAGAAGAGACCGAAAAATTAATTGATATGGAATCCGTTGTAAAAATCGCTCTGGAAAGAGCGGAAAATATGGGTATCATTTTTATTGACGAGATTGATAAAATTGCTTCTCATAATGGAAGAACCTCGGGTCCGGATGTTTCCAGAGAAGGTGTACAAAGAGACTTACTACCAATTGTCGAAGGTACTACTGTTAACACCAGATATGGCCCAGTTAAAACTGACCATATACTCTTCATTGCTTCCGGGGCATTTCACGTTTCAAAGCCATCAGATTTAATTCCAGAATTACAAGGCAGATTTCCTATAAGGGTAGAATTAAAAAGTTTAACTGAAGATGATTTTGTAAAAATACTAACTTTGCCCGAAAATGCATTAATTAAACAATACAAGGCATTACTCGAAACAGAAGGTATCCAGCTGGAGTTCGACCCTGAAGCTATAAGAGAAATTGCTTCGATTGCAGCAAAAGTTAACGAAGAAATTACTAATATTGGTGCAAGAAGACTACATACAATTATGACAACTTTGTTGGAGGACATACTTTTCGATGCTCCAAATAATATTAAAGAGAAGAAAATAACCGTGACTGTAAAAATGGTTAAAGAGAAATTAAATAAGATAATTGAAAATGTCGATTTAAGTAAGTACATTTTATAAAGGGAAAAAATGAAACCAGATTTTTTTAAAGTTCAAACTGCTTTGATTTCAGTTTACGACAAAACTGGAATTTTAGAATTTGCAAATGAGTTGGTTGGGTTGGGAGTGGAAGTTTTTTCAACTGGCGGAACAATGAGATATCTTTCCGAAAATGGTCTTCGAGTTCATAATATTGAAGAACTAACTAAATTTCCAGAAATTCTCGATGGACGAGTCAAAACGTTGCATCCTAACTTATATTCTGGAATTTTGGCAAGATTAGATAAGCCAGAACATATAAAACAAATGGACATTTACGGTATTAAGTCTATAGATTTAGTAGTGTGCAATTTATATCCTTTCGAGTCAACTTTGAAGAAGTTTGAAGGAAATTATGAATTGTCTGAGACGGAATTATTAGATATTCTTGAAATGATAGACATTGGTGGTCCTTCGATGTTGCGAGCTTCGGCAAAAAATTTCCATTGGACATTACCAGTGGTGAATCCAAATAGATATTCGGAAGTTGCAAAGATACTAAAAGAGAATAATATGTGTATTCCCTTAGATTACCGATTGAAACTTGCGGCCGAGACTTTTGAACATATCGCTCATTACGACATCACAATATCAAATTTCTTCCGAGAATACTCAAAAGATTTTGACCAAAAGTTTTTCCAGGTTTCTTTACCAAAAGAATTAAGCCTTAGATATGGTGAAAATCCACAACAAAAGGCAAATTTATACGGTTCTTTTATGAAATGCTTTACCAAACTCCACGGAAAAGAACTATCTTATAACAACATTTTGGATATTGATTCTGCAACACGGCTTATTATCGAGTTCGATTTGCCGACAGTTGCAATTATTAAACATACTAATCCTTGTGGAGTTGCAATTGGTGAAGACTTAGTCGAGGCTTTTAAAAAGGCTTTTGCTACGGATACTGTTTCTCCTTTTGGAGGGATTGTTGTAACCAATAGAAATGTAGATAAATATTTTGCAAACGAAATCCACCCAATTTTTTTAGAAGTAATTATTGCTCCAAATTTTGAACCAGAGGCATTAGAAATTCTTACCAAAAAGAAAGATAGAAGGCTAATAAAAGTTGATTTACCTTTGTTTAAAAATAGCATTATTAAGGATTTTAGAAGTGTTGTTAATGGAGTTTTGGTTCAAGATGCAGATAAATGGTTGTTTAATAGTGAAGATTTTAAAGTTGTTACCAAACGAGAGCCAACAGACGAAGAATTAGAGGCAATGATTTTTGCTTGGAAAGTGGTAAAACATGTTAAATCCAACGCGATTGTGTATGCAAGGAAAGACCGAACAATTGGCATTGGTGCGGGGCAAATGTCTCGGGTAGATTCTTCCAGAATAGCAGTCGAAAAAGCCAAGATGATGGGGTTGGATTTAAATGGCTCTGTGGTAGCATCGGATGCTTTTTTCCCCTTTCCCGATGGTGTAATAGAGGCAGCAAAAGTCGGTGCTACCGCAGTTATTCAACCCGGTGGTTCAATTCGCGATAATGAAGTAATCGAAACTGCTAATCAGTACAATATTGCTATGGTTTTTACAAATATGAGACATTTTAAACATTGAAATTCTCTTAAGTGATTAATTTTTTTTAAATTGAAAAACCAAATAAAGGTTTAAAAATGAAAAAAGTTTTCATATTTGTTTGCTCTTTTATATTAACAATAAACATTCTTTTTACACAAGAACGCGAAGTTGTTTTAGATTATATTAAGCTAAATGGAAAAATATTGGAAAAAGAGCAGCAGGAATTATTAATTTTTTCAAAGACCGACTCAATTTCTTTCTTTTATCACTTGGAGTCAAAAGATACTACTTTAAGAACCCCATTTATCTTTAAAGTGATAATAAAAAATTCAAGAGATTCTTCTGTCTACACAACTAATACAAAGATAATAAATTATAAAAATCTTCCAGAAGACCATTATTCTTTAACTATCCAAGCATTCGACCCTAGAAATCAATGGGTCGCTAAACCCCTGAATGTTGAGTTTGTTGTTAACAATAAACTTAGTTCAATTGTTAAAGAATTCGTAAGTTTAAAAAAAGAAAGAAGTTCGAAAACCTTAATGAAAAGTGAGACAAAGCCTAACGAAAGTTTAAAGTTTTATGGGGTGGACATTAAGTCTGCTGGAATTGGGCTTGGGATTGGTTTGATACTACTTTTGATATTGATACCAATCTTATTAAAGGTAAGGAAAGGCAAAACTACAAAAGAAGTTCCCGAGAGCAAGGATAGAATTCAGTTAGATAAAATTAAGTATGAACAGATACTCTTAGAAAACAGTAATCTTAGGGCAGAAATTGCTGCGCTACGTGGCCAAATTGATGCTTTAAATTCGCGTGCAGAAGAATTAAGAAAACAAAACATTGAACTTAAGGATAAAGTAGAAAAATTATCAAATAGTAAAGCAGAACTCGAGGAATTACAACAGCAAAAAGACGAATTGTTTGCTTTAATAATTCACGACATTAAAAATCCTGCAGCACTAATAAAAAACCTCGTCGAACTACTTCGTTCCTATGATTTAACCGCAACAGAGCAACAAGAAATTATTGATGATATTCTTCTTACTTCCAATAGAATTGTGGCTCTATCGCAAGAAGTTTCGAGAATTCTTGCCTTGGAATCTTCATTGATGAGTTTGAATTTGGAGTTGGGAAATGTCAACGATGTTATTAGAGAGGTTGTAAAAGCTAATTCACCAAATGCAAAAAGCAAAAACATTAATATTTTTGTCGACCTAGATGAAAAATTGGAAGAATTTAAGTTCGACCGTTATAAAGTTTACGAAGTATTAGACAATTTGATGTCTAATGCAATTAAATTTACTCAAAAAGGAGGGGAGGTAAGAGTTACATCTCAAAGACAAGACGATAAAGTTGTAGTGCAAGTAATAGATAATGGCTTAGGACTCTCGGATGAGGATATTAGTAAAGCATTTCAGAGAGGAGCAAAACTAAGCGCTAAACCCACAAGCGATGAACCTTCGTCTGGCCTGGGACTCTGGATAGTTAAAAGACTTGTTGAGGCAATGAAAGGGAAGGTTTGGGTCAAAAGTGTTTTGGGGAAAGGTTCAACATTTGCTTTCTCGGTTCCAATATTGAAGGAAGTTTCTATCAATATTGGCGAAGAAAAAGAATTACAAGAGGAAATTCCCTAATCCTCACCCTTTAAACAACACAAATAAAAACATTTGATAACAGAAAATTGAATGCATAATAGAGGAGAGGCTTGTTTTTCATAAATTGCATTTGTAACCAAAGTGTTTTTTTAGAATATGGAGGATTTTTATGGCTAAAGTTGCTATTATCGATGATGATGTGGACATCATTGATGCTGTTAGTTTGGTCCTTCAATCGAAGGGGTTTTCAGTTGTTTCTGCTAAGAATGCAAATGATGGTTTGAAATTGGTCGAAAGTGAGTCCCCTGATATCATTTTACTGGATGTAATGATGGAAGAACCAGATGACGGGTTTTATTTTGCAATGAAGTTACGGAAAATGGGGATTAAAACCCCTATTTTTCTTTTAACTTCGATATCTAAAGTTACTGGCTTTGATTATGCAGGTAGTGAATCTTTACCTGTTGAGGAATTTTTGGAGAAACCATTGCAATCCGATGTTTTAATTGAAAAAATTAATAAGTATTTAGGACAAAAGTGAGGTTGTTATGATTTTTCCGGATAAGAATGTATTAGTAAATGAAGTCGACACATTGGTCAGAAAGTATGGAAATGGGAGGGAAAGTTTACTTCCAATTCTACAAGATATTCAACGAAAGTTTGGTTTTATCTCGGACTTTGCAATGCAAGAAGTTGCTCATCAATTAAATATCCACCCAGTTGAGGTTTATGGTGTTGTTACCTTTTATAGTTTTTTAAGTACTGAACCAAAAGGGAAATATGTAATCAGGTTATGCAAAACAATTTCTTGTGAACTTGCTGGAAAAGACGCTGTTGCAAATACTTTAGAAAGGGAATTAAACTTGAAGTTTGGCGAGACATCAATGGATAGGAAATTTACTCTTGAATATTGTCACTGTATTGGAATGTGTGACCAAGGTCCGGCTATGTTGATTAATGAAAGTGTTTACACAAAATTGACGCCTTCAAAAGTTATCGAAATCATTGAAAGTTTAAAATAGGAGGTTAATATGCCAATAATTAATGATACATTATTCTTTGATGAGAAAGCACACGGGGAAGCCTTAGAGCGTGCTTTGATGATGAGTCCCCAAGAAGTTGTTATGGAAATTCGTGAATCAGGTCTTCGGGGACGCGGTGGTGCTGGTTTCCCAACTGGCACCAAGTGGATGCTTGCACTTTCTGCCAAAGCCGATAAGAAGTTTGTTGTTTGTAACGCCGACGAAGGAGAACCGGGTACTTTTAAAGATAGGGTTCTTCTGTCGGAATACACAAAATTGGTTCTTGAAGGAATGGTTATTGGTGGCTATGCTATTCAAGCTCAAAAAGGGTTCATTTATCTCCGAGGGGAATATGCATACCTTTTGGAACATTTGAACACTTTTTTGGAAAGAATGCGAAAGGAAAATAGGTTGGGTGATAATATTCTTGGAACCAGTTTCTCTTTTGATATAGAGATTAGGCTTGGGTCTGGAGCCTATGTTTGCGGTGAAGAAACCGCATTAATTGAATCCCTTGAAGGTCATAGGGGAGAAGCAAGGAATCGGCCTCCTTTCCCAGTTAATACTGGTTACCTTGGATACCCTACTATTGTAAATAATGTAGAAACATTTGCTTGTGCATATATTGTTATGTCCAAGGGTGCTCAATGGTTTGCTAAATACGGTACAGAAAAATCAAAAGGTATGAAATTAATTTCTGTTTCTGGAGATTGTAAAAAGCCCGGAGTTTATGAAGTTCCTTTTGGCATTACTGTTAAAGAATTGCTTGAACTTGTTCAAGCGGATAGAACAAAAGCTGTTCAAATAGGTGGAGCATCTGGAATTTGTATACCAATGAGTGAAATTAATAGGAACATTTCATTCGAAGACATTCCAACGGGAGGCTCAGTTATTATTTTTAATGAAGATAGAAGTATGCTGAAGGTCTTGCGAAACTTTATGGAATTTTTTGTCGAGGAAAGTTGTGGTCAATGTACACCGTGCCGGGTTGGAAATAAAAAATTACTCGAAGGAGTTGAAATGCTCGAAAAAGGGGAATGTTCTCATAGATATTTAAACGAATTAATTGAGCTTGGAAAAACTATGCAAATTGCTTCCAAATGTGGTCTTGGGCAATCATCGCCAAATCCTTTTATTTCAATAGTAACGAACTTCAAAGACGAGATTATGTCTAACTCAATTAGAGGAAACAATGGCAGATAAAATAGTAGAAGGAAGAGCACCAGTTAGCCAAAAACCCCATACGGTTGAAAGTAAAGAAAATGGGGATATTGGTGGATTAATCGAAATAGAAATTAATGGTCGACCATATTCTGTACCCTTTGGAATCACAATATTAGAAGCATGTAAAAGGAATAACATTCATATTCCGACTTTGTGTTATCATGAGGATTTATGTCTAGCTGGCGCCTGCAGAGTTTGTGTGGTCGAAATCGAAGGTATTAGAACTTTACAAGCAGCCTGTGCTTATCCGATAACTGGTAAAATAAAAGTTTGGACTACTTCGGAACGAGTTAGAAAAGCCCGCCGGCACATCCTGGATTTACTTCTGAGCGAACATTATGGAGAATGCTATTCTTGTGTTCGTAATAATAATTGTGAACTTCAAACTCTTGCCAAAGAGTATGGTGTTGATTTCTATCGATTTGGGCATATTAAGGAGAAGCGTTACGAAGTCGACCGTTCCAGTTATGCAATTGTACGCGATATGGATAAATGTGTTCTTTGTAAGCGTTGTGTTAGAACCTGTATAGATTTACAAGAAGTTGGCGTTCTGGAAGCAACAAGGCGTGGTTACGCTACTTTAATTTCCACCTTTATGGACAAACCGATGCTTGATGTAATATGTATCAACTGTGGTCAGTGTATTAATCGTTGTCCTACCGGTGCATTAAGGGCAAAAGACCCGTCCGATGATATTTGGAGGGCGATTGACGACCCGACAAAGCACGTAGTTATTCAAACTGCACCTTCGATTCGTGCGGCCATTGGAGAAGAATTTGGTTTACCTCCTGGGAATTCAATGACTGGTCAAATGGTTACTGCTTTAAGAATGATTGGTTTCGACAGAGTTTTCGATACTAACTTTGCTGCCGACTTAACTATTATGGAGGAGGGTACAGAACTGTTATTGCGTCTAAAAAGGAAACTCCTTTTTGGAGACGAAACTGTTAAACTACCTCAGTTTACTTCTTGCTCTCCGGGTTGGATAAAATTTATTGAACATTTTTATCCAGAATATTTAGAATACTTATCGACTTGTAAATCGCCCCAGCAGATGTTTGGAGCGGTAATAAAGACTTTTTATGCCCAAGAAATGGGTTTAGACCCATCGAATATTATTACTGTTGCTGTTATGCCTTGTACTGCTAAAAAGTTTGAATGCAATCGTCCTGAAATGAACTCATCTGGCTTCAAGGATATTGACTATGGTTTGACCACAAGAGAACTTGCACAGATGATAAAAGAGGCTGGGATATATCTACCTGAATTGCCAAAGAGCCATTTTGACGAGCCATTTGGGGATGCTTCTGGGGCTGGTTTGATTTTTGGTGCAACAGGTGGTGTTATGGAAGCTGCACTTCGTACAGTTTATGAAATTGTAACTGGAAGACCAGTTCCTTTCGAAAATCTTGCAATTACACCTTGTAGGGGGATGGATGGAGTTCGCCAAGCATCCGTCGTTCTCAATGATGTCAAGGATGAATGGAAGTTCCTTGAAGGAATCGAATTGAAGTTTATGATTGCCCACGGTACTGCTAACGCTAAGAAAGTTATGGAAGCTTTAATTCGTGGAGAACTTGAAGGTTATCATTTTGTTGAAATTATGGCTTGTCCCGGAGGTTGTATTGGTGGGGGAGGTCAACCAATACCAACCAGTCCAGAAATTCGTAAAAAACGCGCAGAAGCAATTTATAAAGAAGATGCTGAGTTGCCCATTCGAAAGTCCCACGAAAATCCACATATTAAGTACATTTACGAGAAATTCCTTGTCGATGGTCCCTGCGGACATATTTCACACAAACTTTTACATACTCATTATACCAAGCGAGGAAAATACATTGTTTAAACTAATATATTTCCAATCAGAGACAGGGAAAAACCCTGTCTCTTTTTTTTTATTCTGAAAATTAATTATTCACTAATATTTTGAAAGGGTTCCGGCAAGCACTTTTATTTTAATATTTTAATATGTTTATTTATTATTTATGTTGTTGTGTTATCCTCTTTATATTCATTTTTATGTTTCTTTTTTCAATCTTTTAAGTTTTTGTAGTTCTCATAGATACATTTTCTTTTCTTTTTGGTTTCAAATACTTTATGTCAAATATCGTCTCTGAAAGTTAAATTTATTGGTGAAATATGTTTGGTTTCTTAAAAAAATTCATTAAAACTAAGCACGAGAAAGACATTGAAAGATTGAAACCGATTGTAGCAAAAATTAATGAATTTTATGAGAAATTTGATTCACTTTCCGATGAGGAATTAAAATCAAAAACTTTTGAATTCAAGGAATTAGTTAAAAGTAATATAAGTGAATTAGAAGAAAAAAAATTCCAACTCTCTGAAAAGTTGAAAAATGAGGTTCTTAGCCCCGATGAAGTCGCAGATATTCGAGAAGAAATTAAAAGATTAGATAAACAAATTTTTGAAACAGTAGAAAACACTTTAGATGAGATACTTCCAGAAGCTTACGCAGTTGTAAAGCAGGCATGTAAACGATTAAAAGAACGTGGCTATGCTTATACTTATACTGGGCAACATTATGTGTGGGATATGGTTCCTTTCGACGTTCAATTGATGGGTGCGATTGTTCTTCATGAAGGGAAAATTGCTGAAATGGCCACAGGAGAAGGTAAAACTCTTGTCGCTGTGATGCCTTTGTATTTGAATTCTCTTGCTGGGAAAGGATGTCATCTTGTTACGGTAAATGATTATCTTGCTCGTCGGGATGCAGAATGGATGAAACCGGTTTACGATTTTCTTGGAGTTACTGTTGGTGTTATTCAATCAAATATGTCAACAGAACAAAGACAAAAAGAATACAACTGCGATATAACCTATGGCACAAATAATGAGTTCGGTTTTGATTATCTCCGCGACAATATGGTAATTGATGTAAAGGATATTGTTCAACGAGGCCATTGGTATGCAATTGTTGATGAAGTTGATTCGGTCTTGATAGATGAAGCTAGAACCCCGTTGATAATTTCCGGTCCTGTTGAGCATACAACCGACCAGATTTATCAAGAAATGGAGCCAAGAGTTCGCCGTCTAGTCGAAGCCCAAACAAAATTAATTAACCAAATTGTATCCGATGCACAGAAACTTCTCGAGTCTGGCAAAAAAGAGGATAGAGATGCTGCTGGTGTTCTGTTATTACGTGCATATCGTGGGCTACCAAAACATAAAAGATTGTCTAAATTGTTGCAAGAACCAGAATATTTGAAGTTAATGAAAGATACCGAATTGCTTTACTTACGTGACCAAGGTCAAAGAATGCACGAAATCGATGATGAACTTTATTACACCATAGATGAGAAAAACCACAATGTAGATATCACTGAAAAGGGTCGGCAAATGTTGTGCAATGCACAAGAAGACCCAAATATGTTTGTAATTCCAGACATTGCAACCGAACTGAGTTTAATCGAGGGAAACTCTTCGCTCACAGAGGAAGAAAAGCAAAAAAGAAAAGATGAACTTTACGTCTTGTATTCAGAAAGAAGCGAGCGAATTCACGCTATTCATCAACTTTTAGTTGCCTTTTCATTATACGAGAAGGATGTTGAATATGTTGTTCAAGATGGCAAAGTACTTATTGTTGACGAGTTCACAGGTAGAATCCTCGAAGGAAGAAGGTATTCTGAAGGTTTGCACCAGGCAATAGAAGCAAAGGAACACGTTCGAGTTGAAAGGGATACCCAAACACTTGCAACAATCACTATTCAGAATTATTTCCGAATGTATAAGAAGTTGGCAGGTATGACTGGAACTGCCGAAACCGAAGCAGCTGAATTCGAAAAAATATATGGTCTGGACGTTGTTGTTATTCCAACAAATAAACCAGTAATTAGAGTCGATAAAGATGATTTAATTTTTAGAACCAAAAGAGAAAAATATTATGCTATTGTTCAAGCAATAGAAGAAGAGCTGAAGAAAGGTAGAGCAGTGCTTGTTGGAACAACAAGTGTTGAAGTTTCTGAGTTGTTAAGTAAAATGCTTCGCCGAAAGGGTATACCTCATAATGTGTTAAATGCAAAGCACCATCAAAAGGAAGCAGAAATTATTGCACAAGCTGGAAGGAAAGGAACCGTTACAATTGCTACAAATATGGCGGGGCGAGGTACAGACATTAAGATTGACCACGAGGTACGAAAGAATGGGGGTTTGGCAATAATTGGTTCTGAAAGACACGAGGCGAGAAGAATAGATAGGCAACTGCGTGGTCGTGCCGGAAGACAAGGCGACCCCGGAAGCTCCCAATTTTTTATATCCTTGGAAGATGATTTAATGCGTTTGTTCGGTGGTGAAAGAATTGCAAACATAATGCAAAGGTTAAAAATCCCAGAAGGGGAGCCAATCTTCCATCCAATGATAACCAAAAATGTCGAAAAAGCACAAAAAAAGGTCGAAGAAAACAATTTCGGTATTAGGAAACGATTGCTTGAATATGATAACGTAATGAATCAACAAAGAGAGGTTATTTATGCAAGAAGAAGAAATGCGTTAAGTGGAGAAAGATTGCGTGCAGAAATTTTTGAATATATAGAAGACCTTGCTTATGATTGGTACGAGGAATTTCATCCAGATTTGAAAGTGGAGGAATTTCGAAATGCTGTTCGTTCTACTTTACTTTGTGATATCGAGTTAAGTAAAAGTGATTTTGAGAACTTAAAGAAAGAAGAGATTATTCGTAAAGTACTGGATTCTGCAAAAGAATTTTATGATAGGAAAGAGCAATTTTTAGGTACCGAGTTTATGGCACAGCTCGAAAGGATTGCTACCCTTCAAATTATCGATGAAAAATGGCGAGAGCATTTGCGAGAAATGGACGATTTAAGGGAAGGAATTCATTTACGTGGATATGGACAAAAAGACCCGCTTTTGGAATACAAAGCGGAAGCCTATAAGCTTTTTGTCGATTTGATTAAAAGTATCAATAAAGACATTGTGAAGTTTGTGTTTCGTTATTTCCCACCAATTATCGAAAGGGAAGTTCGTACAACTGGACGTGGAAGGCGAGAATTGCCCACATTACGCCGTGTAATGCCCGACCAATCCAGTATGCAATTTTCACATTCTTCTTCACTACCTCAATTCATAGTATCCCCCTTTGCGGGGCAAACGCAAGCCTCACAAGATGATTTTAAACCAGTTACTACTTATAGAAAGACTGAAAAGGAAGTTGGTCGTAATGACCCTTGTCCTTGTGGAAGTGGGAAGAAGTATAAACATTGTCACGGAAGAAAAATTTCTGTTGGGAATTAAGTTTTGGCAATAAATGAAAATAAGCGAAGAAAGTAAAAGCGTACCATACTCTAAATCGCAAATACGACTAAACAAATTAATTGCGGAATCTGGAATAGCTTCCAGAAGAAAAGCTGATGAACTAATCATATCTGGTGTTGTAAAGGTTAATGGAAAGATTGTAACAAAACTGGGCACAATTGTCTCTTTGGACGATTTTGTTACGGTAAATGGTAAGCCTATAAAAATTTTGAAAAGATACGAATATATTTTACTTAATAAACCTAAAGATACAATTTGCACTTCGAAAGATGAAAAGGGAAGAAAAACTGTTTTGGATTTGGTGCAAAGCAAAAATAGGCTATTCACTGTTGGAAGGCTGGATAGAAACACAACAGGAGTTTTACTCCTTACGAATGATGGAGAATTAGCGAATAGATTAATGCATCCAAAATATAATATTTTGCGGATTTATGATGTTGGGTTGGATAAACCGTTAAAACCCGAACACGCAAAGGAAATTGCAAAGGGGGTTGAAATAGAAGGTGTGAAGTACGAAAAATGTGAAATTATGTTGGATATGAAAGATTCGACAAAATTACGAATTGCATTATTGGAAGGGAAAAATAGGGAGATAAAGAAAATTTTCGGTTTTTTTGGCTATAAAGTGAAAAAACTACACAGAGTAATGTTTGCAAATTTGACAGCGAAAGGTTTAAAACGAGGAGAATGGAGACATTTAACAAAAAGAGAAATAAATATGTTGAAAAAACTTGTCGGGTTAATTTAATATTACTATTTTTTCGAAAAATTTCAAACTTGGGGTTTCAAAAACCAAATAATATAATCCAGATTGTATGCTTCTAAAATCAAAGCTAAAGGAATGTGTTCCAATATCCAAATAAGAATTTCTAATGAGGTATTCAACTTGTCCAAGGGGGGTAATTAGATAGATAGAATACAATCCTTTTTCAATTGAATTAAATGTAAGTAGGAACTCCCCACTTATTGGGTTAGGTATGGTACTGATAAACAGTTTGTTTTTAATGTCGAACAACCTATTGCCACCCTCCTTACAAATATTATTAATCGCGACTTTTCCATTGTTAGTTTTGATATTGACCTTATTGCAATTCCATTGAAAGTTTTCTATGACGATGTCAGAAAGTGTATCATTTCCAAGAGTGACGAAAAAGGTAAGGGAGTCGAGAATGTCTGATTGTGAACGACCAATAATACTAATTTTTTCTATATTTCCATCAGTGAAAAAAGGCTTATGATTAATTGGGAATAAAACTGTTGGATTGTAAGTTACAACAACATTAAAACTATCATAGTTACATATAAAATGGTTTGTTTGGGAAACTAATCTGATAGGCAATGAAATAGCTTCTCCAATATTAGAGTGTATAGTATCAATTTGCAAAGTTGTAGAAATTGGATAAACACCAACCCAAAGCCCTGTTGTATCGACGCACCCAAAATAGTTCACAACACGAAGGGAATAATATCCGGGCTCTTTAATGGTAATTGATGAAGTGGTATCGCCAGTGGACCAAAAATAGGTTAAGCCTTCTGTTGCAGAAAGCGTTACACTATCGCAAGGGCAAATAGGTAATTGTTTATTAGGCGCAATTTTTGCTAATGGTCGAAAATGTACAGTCACAGTAATTGAATCAAAGGACATACAACCCAAACTATCAGTGACTTCAAGGTAATAAGTAGTAGTTTTGTTTGGGGAAGCTAATGGATTGGGTGAGTAGGGACTACTAAGCCCATTCTCTGGATACCATTTATATTTATAAGGTGGAAAACCTTGTATTGCACTTTTGTTTGTTATGTCTCCAAGAACAATTGTATCGCCAGCACACATTTCTTGATTATTACCTGCACAAGCCTGCACACTACAAAGTGATTTTAATGAAATTTCATCGAGAGCAAAGTCATTACCAAAGTACTTTAGTTGTAAATCTCTAAAACGAATAAGCAACTTTGTGTTTGTTCCCGAATACCAAATAATTTTATGAATTTGCCATTTACAAGTTTCTTTGGAAACATAAACCGTATCGAAAAATTGTTCATTAAATGAGTATTGAATAATCGGTAAGTTCTTATTTGTATCAACCCTTGCGTCTATATTACAATACATAAACTTGAATTCATAATAATTGTGTGGAAGAATTTCGACTTCCTGTTCCCATACAATATGAAGGCCATCGAAAAAGTCGTTTCCATTAACAATTAGAAATTTTCCATTTGGTGTAACAGGGTCGGAACAACTATCGAAGGTATAGTATTCGTTGTATGGATTGGTAGTAATTTTAATATTTTTGGGGAATTTAATAAAGCTTGTATCGTAAGTAGTTTTAAAACCAAAGAAACCGAGTTCAAAATTTCCATTGATTATCAATTCTGGATTTGGTGGGGTTGGATAGCAGTCTTTAGAATTAGCTTTTTGAACAGAAGCAATAAAAAATAATATCAGTATGAATAAACATAAATATTTACTTATTTTTGCAATTTTCATTTTTATTTATAATTAAATCTCAAAATTAACCAATTTATTAATAATAATGTAATTGCAAAAGAAATGCCAAGATTGTTATTTTTTAAAATGAATTCAAAAAAAATTCTAAAAATTTCTATACTAACTATTGTTTTTCTTTCACTAGTAATTACTTGCATCGTTTTTTTCCTTCGGATACAATATCCATACCAACTTGAATGGATGGAAGGTGGCGAAATTGAACACATAATTCGACTTGTAGAAGGGAAAAAAATATATTGTGAACCAAGTTTAGATTTTATCCCTTATATCTATACACCATTTTATTACTACATTGGTTTTTTGCTCTCTTTAATTAATGAACCAAATTTTTTTATTCTTCGTTTGGTATCTGTTTCGAGTTTTTTTATTTCTTTGTTTTTTATTTATAAAATTATTACACACTATACTAATGATAAAATTTTATCCTTTGTGGGTGTTGGAATTTTCACTTTGTCCTACTCAACTACTGGGTTTTGGTTCGATATTGCAAGGGTTGATACAACAGCAAATTTATTTATGATTATTTCATTCTATTTACTTTTATGTGATAAAAAAGAAAACATTTATCTTTCTTCATTTTTTTCGTTTTTATCCTTTTATACAAAACAAAGTTTTGTTGTTGTTTCAATTTCTTTAGTTTTTGCTTTATTTTTCTTCAAAAGGCAATATATTGTTAGATATTCAGTATTTTTTTTAGCTTTGGTTTTGATTACAACAATTGTAGAAACAATAATTAGCGATGGGTGGTATATTTTTTGGAATTTTTATTTTCCCGCAAGTCATCATTGGATATTTAGTAGAGCAATTACATTTTGGACTATTGATGTTTTACCATTTTATTCAATTTCTTTGGCTGTAATTATTGCATACTTTTTCATAAAAGGCAGAAAGATTTTCAAAGACAATGATGTATTGATTTTCTTTCTATTTTTTGGAACATTAATAAATGCTTATTTCTCAAGACTGCATTATGGTGGTTATTTGAATGTGATTATTCCATTTGCTTCGGCAATTTCTATATGCTTTCCAATTGTTTTGTATAAATTATTGACAATTACAAAACAAGATGAACTAATAGAAAAGATTTTTTACTCGTTGATTTTGTTTCAGTTTATGTTATTATTTTACGACCCAATTTTTCCAATTCCAAGAGAAAAAGACAAGAAAGATGTAGAGCAAATTCTTACCTATGCACAAAAATCTTCAGGTGAAGTTTACCTTATGGGATACAATTTTGTTCAACGGGGTTTTGGTTTGAAGTCCCGCCCACATTATGTTCTATTGAATGATTTATTTATTAGCAAAGTTCCCCAAAAAAATGCATTGATTCAAGAATTTATTGCAAATTTGAAGCAGAAAAAATTTTCTGCAATAATTCTCGATGAGGACCTATCGCTTGATTTTTTAGACAATTACTATTATAAGTCCAATATTGTTTTTTATCATAGAGTGTTTAATTCAAAACAATCTCCTTTTAGAAAAGAGATCGTTTGGCTTCCCAAATGACCAAAATTGAAAATAAAAGGTAATTGAATGAACATTTGCATAATTAATACAGATTTATTAATTTTGTATTTCGATGATCGCGGGCTGGAGCAATGGAAGCTCGTCGGGCTCATAACCCGAAGGTTCTAGGTTCGAATCCTAGGCCCGCTACTAAATGGGAAGGTTTAAACCTTCCCTTCATTATTTTACAATCAACTTTTCGAATAACCATCCCTTGTTGGTTTTAAAATAGATTAAGTAAAAACCTGATGAGATATTTTGTATATTTATTGTTTTACTCGAAGACTCAATAAGATTTGAATTGATTATGCGACCAAGAATATCGAAAAGTTTAATTTCTTCAATTTCTGTATTTTTTGCGAAGTAAAGGTTTTTGATAATTTTTCCATTTGTAACTATTGTTAAACAGATAGAACTGTCGGGAACTGAAATATAGTTTTTGAAACTTATATTAGGATAACTGCGGATGAAAATTTGGGCAATATCCCAACCACTTGAATTTTTTCCTCCATCGCTTAAAAGAGAAAGTCGCAACAAGATATCTTTCCACAAATAGTCTTTTAGGTTAAAAATTTGTTTGTTCCAATATGGAAAATAACCTGCAAAGCCAAAATCTCCGAGTTTCTGTTTTCCATATTTGTTTCCACTTGCGATAGTACTTCTTTTTGCACGTAAAGTTACCCAATCTTTTCCACTATTTGTAGATATTTCGATTTTTGCAAAATCGTAGAATGGTTCTATTGACCACTGTGAAACAATTTCTAATTCACTATTGTTTCCACTTAGTCTGATAGGTTTGTTAAAGGATAAATAATTGTCGAGTGAATCTATGTAGTTTGAATATGGACTATCACAAAGGATGATGCTATTAGAATCAGAATGAAATTCGTAACCCCACTTACTTTTTGAAAAATCCCAAACTGAAGAATCTTTTAAATTTACTATTTGATACTCGTATAAGGTGATAGAGATTGTATCCCTTTTAATAACATTGTTTTGAACTATTGAAATAATTAAAGAAATTGAACTTCCGTTTATGAAATTCTCGTTTGGAAGCGGAAGTTGAATGATTTTGCTGTATTTTTGTGTAGGATACAAACCATCAATGAGAAAGGTAGTATCAAAAGAATAAGAATTTGAGATGGAATAAACTCTTGCATTAACTTTCTCTTTTATTTCATCTATTCCTAAATTTTGGAATTCAAGGTGCAAGAAACCAATTTTTCTAAGTGTATCAAAATCGTAAAAGTAATCTATTAGTCTTAGATTTCCCTCTGGAGCCCAGAGAAAATTTAAAAGAAGATGGTAATTTTCTTGTGCAATAGGGATTATTCTACTTTTTTCGGGCCAAAATCCATCGTATTGATAACTTGCCTCGGGTGTAAAAGCTAAGACTTTGCCCTTTAAAGAGTCGGGAGTGTAAAACCAATCGTCAGAGGAACCGCGAGTAGGATAACCAACAGTTTGTTTATCTGTTCCAAAATAATAACTATTCTGTTGTTGAATAAACATTCCAAAACTCCGGTACCACACGGAATCCTCAGTTTCAAATGGTAATGCGCTATATGGGTATATCAACATACCACCATATGTGTGGTAGTTGATTGCAAGAGCAAAATTTCTAGAAAAACAAAAGTTTCTTAATGCTTGAATTTCTGGTTCAGAAAATGGTTCCGGTCCACGGTAAGTTTCGTTTTTTGGATTGGTAGAGGAACCATTATTATTGGCGTTCCAAAATTGGTAAGGACCGTAATTTCTATTAAGGTCGACGCCGGTGTCTTTATCGTTTATTGGTCTTCGATTTTTTCGCCAAAGACCCCCCCCCTTTGGGTATGTTTTTTGATTATATAAGTAACCGTCTGGGTTCAGGACTGGTATTACCCAAATACGACGGTTTTCAAGAAGGTATTTTGCCTCCGGGTCCCCTTGTTCTGCTTTTGTAAATAATGTTTGAAGAAAGTAGAGTATGGTTGTAACAGTTGCTGGTTCGCGAGAATGATGTAAAGCAGTTATTAGGACTTCTGGTTTTGAATTTTTCTTACTACCAAAACAATATGCAATCAATGGGTTTTTCTCCCAAGAAAAACCAATTGTGTCTTTCGTTACAAAAAAATGAGAGTTATCGATTAATTTATCAAATTCATAATATATTTCGTTTAAAGTGTAAAATCCTCCCATAGAACCAAAGGAGAAGCCTTGAGGTAGATTATCAAAATCACCTTTTTGTTCTACGATTTTTCTTTCAAGGTAGGCTTCATAATTGTTAATTAGGGTGGAGTATTTAAGGTTGCTTTTCTCTATTTGTTCTAGTTCGAAATCATTTACAATAATTTCAATTTCGTCTTTTGTAACTTTTGCAGATTCAAGGTCTAAATTCAATGAAAAGAACTTTTGGTAATCGTCGTTGTTGAATAAAACAACTTTGACCAAGTGATATTTTGAATAAATAAATCCAGTGTTTAGTAACAATAAAATAATTATAATTTTTTTCATACAATTTTCAGATATTAATCAATAAATAAATCAACAAAATTAAAGGAATTTACGTCAAAAAGTCCTTTATCTCCAATTTTTAATTTTGGGATAACCAAAAGAGACATAAAAGACAATGTCATTAGAGGCGAAGTTAATTTTGAACCATATTCTTTTATTTTGTTTTCAATTTTTAAATAAGCAGTTGAGACATTTTCAATACTGTCAGTCGACATAAGCCCAGCAATTGGTAAAGGTAGGAATATTTTTTCATTTCCATTTGTGAATGATATACCACCTTTGTATTCTATAAGCAAGTTTATTGATTCGATTAAGTCGTTGTCATTAGTGCCAATTGCAATGATGTTGTGGGAATCGTGTGAAATCGTTGATGCAACAGCGCCTCTTTTCAAACCGAAATTTTTAATGAAACCTATCGAAGGTTTTGTATCTGTATATCTATTTACAACGATAATTTTTAGAATATCATTTTCGACATCTGGGACAACGCAATTATTTTCAATTTTTCCTTCAATATGCAATTCCTCTGTTATTAGCGAACCATCAATAATTCCAATAATTCTCATCTTTGTTTTGCCATTGAAACGAATTTCAATTTCATCTTTTCTTTTAGGTAGTGCGTAAAAGTTGTTTATTGGCTCGACTTCAGTATCTTGGATAAAAGAAATTCTATCTTTGTAAACAATTTTTCCTTGGATATAAGTTTCAACAACCTTGAAATTTTCAAAGTTATCTATGATTATGAAATCGGCATCGTCTCCGACTTTTAAAAGACCTACTGGAATATTATAGTGGAGAACGGGATTCAAAGTTGCCGCTCTTAGGGTAGTAAATAAATCAAAACCTTTTTTTAAAGATTTCTGAATAAACTTGTTAATATGTCCATTGATTAAATCAAAAGGATGAAGGTCATCAGTACAAAACATAACGTTTTCGGGATATTTATTGAGTAGTGGTAAAAGAGCATCGAGATTCTTTGCTGCGGAACCTTCTCTTATTAATATTTTCATACCTTTTAATATTTTCTCTTCGGCTTCCTCGAGAGTTGTTGTCTCGTGGTCGGTTGTAATTCCGTAACTGATATATTTGGAAAGATTTTCTCCAACTAGGCCCGGGCAATGTCCATCGATTGGTAAACCTAACTGTTTTGCAAGATTTATTTTCGATATTACTTCGGGTTCATCGTTAATAACGCCGGGGTAGTTCATCATTTCAGATAAATAAAAGATATCATAATTTTTGAAAAGGAAGTTAAGTTCTTTGCTACTTAGGGCACCACCAGATGATTCAAAAGGGGTTGCTGGAACACAAGAAGGAGCACCGAAGAAAAACTTAAAAGGAGTTTTCTTTCCATAATCAATCATAAATTTGATGCCTTCTAAACCACATACATTTGCTATTTCGTGGGGGTCTGAAATCGTTGCGACTGTACCAAATTTTACTGCATTTCGTGCGAATTCAATCGGTGAAAGCATTGAACTTTCAATATGAATATGAGAGTCTACTAGCCCGGGGAGTATATATTGAGAGTATTTTTTTCCTTTCTCACGCTTTATTTCAACAATTACACCTCCATCGACAAAAATTGTCCCCGGGAAAATTTTCTTCTCTATTACATCAACAATATTACCACTAATTCTGAACTTCATTTTTCGCCTCATTTTATGGTTTGTAAGAATATTTTTCTGAAAAAGTAGGGGGGGAATAAAGGCGAAAGTCCCCGAACCCACTATAATCAACGAAAATAAATGTTCTTGTCGAATAATTCCACACTTCGTAGTTTCTGTTGAAGTTAAAATCTGTTTGATTTTGTATTGTAACTGGTGGACCTAAAACAACATAAACCATACCTCTATCAGTTTGCCATCCTTCAACATACGATTTAAATCTTTCGTTTGCATAGTAGATTCTTTCATAATATTCTTCGAAAGCTTCATTATATTCAGTTGAAGGAGTTGGGTCGAGTTTCTTCCAAAATTCAAGAAAACGTCTAACTTTCTCTTCATTGGTAGATGCTTGATTGATGTAATCTATATCGCTTTGATAAGCAACATACTTTAGCTGTCTAATTGACTTTTCGATATTTGCTAATACTTGGTTTGTAATACTTGGAGAAATTTCGAATGTTCTTTCCGATACAGAAAGAATTTCCTCTTCTTTGAAAATGGAATCTCTTGCCAACTTTGGTTTTAGAGCATAAATTTTTAAGAAGTAACTACCATTTTTTAAATTATTTTTTTCCAGCGGAACATAAATTTGTTCCTTTTTGTTAATATTAAAGGAATATCTTTGACTTCGATAAACTTCTTTTCTTTTAAAATCAAGTATTTGATAAACCAAATCTACTTTATCGTATATTGTACTTTTTTGGTAGGTTTCAACAAAAAAGAAAACATTATCGATATTTCCAAGGTTATCGGATAGGAAAGGGGTTATTTTGAATTCCCCATTACTTTCTTCAATATCCGAAAGAAACATAATTCCAGAGAGTGCAAAATCGTAACGCGAAAAATTCAAGGTATTCGTATTTCGTCTTTTAGTGTAAGTAGAATTTGAATGATTATCGTAAATAGAAACTTCAATTGTATATTTTCCTTCTGGGACTTCGAAGTTGTGGTACAATTCATAGATTTTGGCGGAAAATCCTAATGTTTCTAAATGTTCTTTTTCAATTAGTTTTTTTGTTATTGATTTATTGTTAATAATCTTATCATTGGAATCTTTTAACGTAAATCTGATATTAAATTCAGCTATATACTTAGAGTTTTCTTTGAAAAAGGAAAGCGAAGAATAAGGGATTACTACAAAGACGTCTATTCTCGACAATGTATCGATGTTATCGGACTTGTAGCAAATTGCATCGAAGTAAAAAGGTGAATCCTCTTTACTCATTATATTTTGTGTAATCAGAAATAACAAAAAGATTGTGAATAAAGGAAGAGAGTTTCTCATTTTACTTAAAATAAATTCCATTAGGGGTAAACGATAAAATCAAAACAATTATTGCAACATATCCAAGAAATAGTCTTGTTCCATTTAAAGGAGAAGTTTGGGGTATATATGGATGTGGAATTCTAATGAAAAGTTTGGTGAATACAGCCCAGAACAACCAGCCTCCCCAAGCGTCGAACCAGAAAGGAAAATAACTTTTTAGGGTCTTTAAGAGAGGTAGAAGGTTGTCCTGCAACCATATATACAACGAAGAAGGATAATCTATATCCTGAAATAGATACAAAAAGAAATTAAGGATTGAACCCAAACCGAAAATCAACATTACCCACCAAAGTGTTTTTGCGATTTTCCATTGATAATTCCCGAACATTGCATAAATGATATGGCCCCCATCAAGTTGTCCGAATGGCAACAAATTAAGAATTGTTACGAATAATCCGAACCAACCAACGCAAAGAAATGGATAATGGTAAATTTCATTCATTGGTGGGAGCCAGCCGTTTGGATTGGCAAATAAATTAGTTAATATTGAAAAAATTAAGCTATCTCCGAAATGCAATCCGGTTTGTGGGATATTTCCACCAAATTGAATTAGGTATTCGGGGTGTATTGAATAAATATACTCTTTTGGTGGAAGATTAATAAGTCCGTAAATAATAAAAACTAGTGATACTAAAAATCCAGCTAAAGGACCCGAAATTCCAATGTCGAAAAGAACTTTTCTATTGGGAATTGGGGAACGGGTAGCAATTAGTGCACCAAAAGTACCAAAAGGGTTAAGGTCCGGAAGTGGTGATGGTATAAAATATGGCAAAGATGCTTCGACTTTATGTATTCTCGAAGCTATGTAGTGACCCATTTCATGGGATAAAAGGAAAGTCATAATTAATATTGCATAAGTCAAACCAAAATGCCAATTTGTTACTTCCAAATAGTTTTTCATTGCCCATTGTGTGCCGGCAATCATTGTTGATACAAATGTTACCAGGAATAGTAAGAAATGTACCCAGAAAGGGGATTTTCTCTTTAATATTCTTGGTTGTCTATAAGGAAGAAATTCAAATTCTTTCATAAACCATAGTTATCTTTAATATATTTTAAAAATGAATCGATGTTTCCATCGAAATGGTCGAAAATCATCGATATTGCTAAAAAAATGAAAATTAAAATCCAAATTAGTAAAAAAAATAAAATTGAGTGAATTGAAAATTCGACTTCGTCAAGTAGTTGGTACCTTTTTTTGGTATTAAAAAGGAATAAAAATTGACAACTTGATAACAGAATGAAAAGAATAATCGAGATAAGTTTCACATCTAAAAGATATTTCTTTTCGACTTGAAGAAAAAAGAGTAAAGAAGCAAATCCAATTAGAAAAAAAATTGTGGTTAGAAATACAGAGGCAATAGCAAATTCTTCCTTTGAACCTCCTAATTTTATTTTCTTTGCGATGTAGAAATTTCTTTTCCAGAAGTAACAAATAAT
Organism: Ignavibacteria bacterium; assembly: GCA_026416955.1. Classification (GTDB taxonomy): domain Bacteria; phylum Bacteroidota; class Ignavibacteria; order Kapaibacteriales; family UBA2268; genus Naka2016. The sequence continues at coordinate 42,221 of JAOAEE010000051.1, forward strand.
TTTTAAAAAAACTTTCAGCATACTAGGAATTAATACTCTATAAATTTTCTGGCTTCATTTGCGGAAACAGTATAACGTCTCTTATTGAATTTTGATTAGTAAGCAACATAACAAGTCTGTCTATTCCAATTCCAAGACCACCAGTTGGGGGCATACCAACTTCAAGTGCATAAAGGAAATCTTCATCTAATACCATCGCTTCTTCGTCTCCTTTTGCTCTTAATTTTGCTTGCTCTTCAAATCTTGCTCTTTGGTCTCTTGGGTCGTTTAATTCCGAAAATGCATTTGCAACTTCAAATCCATTAATGAAAAGTTCAAACCTTTCAACTAACCCTTGCTCGCTTCTATGCTTTTTAGCAAGAGGAGACATTTCAATTGGGTAGTCAATTACAAAAGTGGGTTGAATTAAATTTGGTTGGACAATTTCAGAAAATATTTCATCAAGAATTTTTGCTCGGCTTGGACTTTCTGGAAAATCTAAACCAAGTTTTTTTCCAATTTTTAACAATTCTTCTTCTGTTTTGTCTTTTAAATCTTCACCAGTATATTCTTTGAACAAATCGAACATTTTTCTTCGTGCAAAAGGTTTACTAAAATTTATTTCAATATTGTTGTAAACAATTATTTCATTGTTAAACAAGTACTTAACAAGAGAGTTTAATAAATCTTCGACGAGTTCCATTACCCAGAAGTAGTCTTTGTATGCAACATATATTTCTAAGGCAGTGAATTCTGGATTATGCATTCTGTCCATTCCTTCATTACGAAAATTTTTGCTTATCTCGTAAACACCTTCGAAACCACCAACGATAAGCCTTTTAAGGTATAACTCGTCAGCAATTCGTAAGTACAAGTCAATATCTAATGCATTGTGATGAGTTATGAATGGTCTTGCGGTGGCTCCACCATAAATAGGTTGTAGAATTGGAGTTTCAACTTCCAACCAACCTCGATTATCGAAGTAATTTCGAATATACGAGATAATTTTTGCCCTTTTTCGGAAAACATCTCTAACATCTGGATTGACAATTAAATCAATGTAGCGATGCCGGTAACGAAGTTCTTTATCTGAAAATTGGTCGTGAATAATTTTGTTACCACTTTCATCTTCCTCAATTTTGGGAACGGGAATTGGCGTTAAAGATTTGCAAAGTATGATAAATTTTTGGGTATGAACGGTAATCTCTCCCATTCTAGTTCGAAAGACAAAACCTTCGATTCCAATTATGTCACCTATATCCAAGTATTTAAGTAAGTCGTATGAATCTCCCAAGTCATTTTTTTTAAAATAGACTTGAATTCTTCCACTTTCATCTTGAATGTCGCAAAATGTTGCTTTACCCATTCTACGGAAGGTCATTATTCTCCCCGCGATAGAAACATTTGAATAAAGCTCGGGATTTTCATCTCTGAAGTTAGAAAGAATCTCCTTAGCGGAATGGGTTTTTCGAAACTCGTAGGGATAGGGATTAATTCCTAAGGATTCGAAGTAATTAAGTTCTTCCCTTCTTCTTGCTCTTTGGTCGTTTAATTCATTGATTTCCATTGTGTACCCACAAAAAATTTTCAAAGTTGTTTAAAAAAACTTGAACAAGGAACTACGTTCCTTGTTCTTTTAAAGTATACATTAGAAGAATTCGAAAAAAGAAACTATTCACTTTCTTCTTGTTGTCTCTTCTTATATTCTTCAATTAGTTTCTGTTGAATTTGAGGTGGTACAACTTGATATTCTGCGAAAGATTGAGTATGCGTTGCTCTGGCTTGGGTCATAGAGCGAAGAGCAGTAGAATATTTATCGAGTTCAGCCAAAGGCATTTTTGCTTTTATTTTTTGGTAGCGGCCTTCGCTTTCAATACCTATGATAATTCCACGCCTACTTGGAAGGTCGCTCATAACATCACCAACAAATTCCTCGGGTACTTTTATTTCAACATTATAAATAGGTTCAAGTATTTTGGGGTCTGCTTTAATAAAGTTTTCCTTGAATACCATCATACCAGCAGTTTTAAAAGCCGCTTCGTTAGAATCGACTGGATGCATCTTTCCATCATAAATTACTACTCTAATATCCCGAACATAAGAACCTGTTAATGGGCCTTCTTGCATTTTTTCCATAACACCTTTCAAAATTGCGGGCATAAATCTTTGGTCAATTACACCACCTACGATACAATTGACAAATTCTAATTTTCCTCCCCAATCAAGGTCGTAAACTTCACGTCCACGCACTGTAAATTCGGAAGGTATAGGAGCATCTTCTGAATATGGTTCAATCATCATATGTACTTCTGCAAATTGGCCAGCACCACCTGTTTGTTTTTTGTGACGATACATTCCACGAACTTGCTTTTGAATTGTTTCTCGGTAGGGTACCCTAGGTTCTTTAAATTCAATTTCGACTTTATACCTTTTCTCAAGTCGCCATTTGGCAACTGCAAGATGTTGTTCTCCTTGGGCGTAGAGAATAATTTGTTTTAATTCGGGTGAATGCTCGACCACTAAGGTTGGGTCTTCTAAATGTAAGTTGTTTAGCGAGGTTCCAACTTTTTCTTCTTCACCTTTAGTCTTTGGAGCAACGGCTATTCTAATTCTGGGATTAGGAAATTCAATTGGAGCATAATCAATATTGAAACCTTTTTCGTGCAAAGTATGGTTGATTTGAGTAAACTTTAATTTTACTGTAGCTCCTATGTCGCCAGCAAAAAGTTGGTTAACTTCTATACGCTTTTTCCCATTGATTACGAAAATTTGATTAAGTCTTTCAAGTTGAGACTTAGTTTCGTTCAATAAATCAATGCTGGGGAAAATTTTTCCCGTTTGAACTTTGAAGAAAGTCATATCGCCAAGGTGTGCTTCGCTTGTTAGTTTGAATACAAATATTGAAGCTGGCAAATTGGGGTCGACGGGTTGAATGTTCCCTGCTCTGGTAGTTCTTCCCTCGGTTTCATCCGGAGCGGGACAGAACTTAATCACAAAATCAACGAAGAAGTCCGTCCCGATGTTATTTTTAGAATTAACACAAATGACAGGAAAAATGTCTTTCCCGATGAAAGTTTTTCGCAAGGCAGGAAGGAGTAAATCATCGCTTAAATTTCCAGTTTCGATATATTTATCCATTAAGTACATATCAGTTTCGGCAATCATTTCAAGGAGTTCGTTTCTATATTGCTCTAATTTTGATTTATCGCTTTCAGGAATATCTTTAATTTTGGCTTTGCCAGAATCATCAAGGTATTCATAAATTTTCATATCAAGAACATTGTAAAAGGATTTAAAAGAGGGACCTACATTGATAGGAATATGAAATGCAATAACTTTGCGGCCAAATAATTCCCTTAATTGATTTAATGTTTTCTCAAAATTAGCTTGGTCAAGGTCAAGTTTGTTAATAACAAAAACAATCGGTAAGTTAAATTTTTTAGAATATTCCCAAGCATTTTCAGTTCCAACCTCAACCCCGTTTTGAGCATTAACAAAAATGAAGGAAGTTTCTACAACGTATAGGCTTGATATCATTTCACCGATGAAATCATCGGTTCCCGGGGTGTCAATGAAATTAATTTTATAACCCTCGTGTTCCAAAAATAATAAGGAAGAAAGAACAGAAGATTTTCTTTCCCACTCGATCTCGTTAAAGTCCGATTGTGTTGAATTTTCTTCAATTGTACCACGACGATTAATTACTTTACTATAGTATAAAAGACAGTCGCAAAATGTGGTTTTACCAGTATTGAAATGTCCAGAAAGTGAAATGTTTCTTATTTGTTTAGTTTCATATAAATTCATCTCAAAACTCCCCGAAAATTACTCAATAAGTTAAATAAAAAATTTCAATTTATTGAATTTTAACGAGAAAATTATCATAAAGTTTTTGGTTTGTTGAAAAAATTTAGGCAAAACAAGTTTGTTGCCGAAATTGGAAGGTGTTCCTTAAGTTTTTTTCCTACATTAATTTCAAAAATTTGAGATTCTTTGTCTCAGTATTTAATTACTTTGTTTCAATTCAAGGTAAATAATCTAAAAAAAAGTGGAATAATTGTTATTCCACCTATAAAAAACAATAGATTTTTATTGATTAACTAAAATTTAAAGTTAATTTGCAAATATGTCCAAAATGCTGGGTCATATGTCGAAATTCCAGCTCTTTTTGGTATCTTACTGTAAAGTTCCTTCATAACATCACCAGCAATGAATGCTCCAGAACCCCATTCAAATTCAACAGCATCGTACATTTTGTAACGTAGTACTAAGTTGATTTCCGGACCATATTCATTAATTTCTTTGTTGTTCGAATTAACGAAAGTCACAAAAGTTGTGAAATAGTGTAAATCCAATTGAGCATTGAAACTTTTAGAAAAGTTGTAAATAGTTCTAAAAAAGTAATCATTAAGGCCATAAATGCCAGTTGTAAACTTCGGGTCGGAAAGACCAGTGAAAAAATCCATAAAGCCTTGGTAATTATGTTTTGTTGAGTAGGGATTATCAAAAAGTTTATATTTGTCGGTTTTAGTTGGGTCGCAACCAGAGTTGATATCAGCATTTAACGAAAGAACAAGGTTGTCGAAGGGTTTAAATTGCAAATTTGCTAGAATCATCATAGCAGATATGTCTTTCAATTTTGATGAGTAGATTTTCCCTCCTTGGTATGCAACCTCAACACGAAAGCTTAGTGGAAATGGCGAAGGAGCGAATTCCAAAGCCGTACCAACAGTATATCTTTGTAATTGCATATCAGAGCCATTAGGTCTTTTTCTATCCCACTCGTAGTATGAATAAAGTTCACCCGTCAATGAATTTAGAAATTTGTTTGTACTATAAAAACCAAAGATATTGAAACCAGTATCTGGTGGTGCTTCCGAATAATTATAATTGTCATATACCCTTGCGGCACCTGCTCGATAACTCATAAAGTTATTGTGGGTTGTCAAGAATAGGTCTGTTTTATAATTGTCGGTATTATATCCAATAATAAAGCCATCGTGGCTTCGACCTACATTATGCCAGTCGTTGGGACCAAAAATTTTGTACTTACCATATTGTAGTTTAAATCTACCAAAAGTGAAATAAATAGGGGAGTCAAAAATGTTTTTTACCGAAACGTAGCCTTGGTGAAGGTCAATGTTTTTTAAACTGGTTAGAGTATTTTGTTCTTCACCGTAGACCCGTGAATCTTGTAATTGAACAAAAATAGAGACGTGCTCGTTGAATTTCTTTTCGAACCCTAAGCGTGCGCGCAATGCAGTAAATGACTGGGGATATGTACGATTCAAGAAATCCCTTCCATCAAGTTCTGTTCGAACTCGAAGTTCCCCAGATATTTTAAGGTCAGATTGGGAGAAGATGATTATTGGAAGAAGAAAAAAAACGAAAAAGGTAACCCAATTTTTCATACTCATTACTCCTTCAAAAAAACAAAAATAAGATTTTTTATTCGAATTCGATTTCTTGAATTTCTTCGGGGCGTTTTGCTTTGGGTCTTTTATATTCATTGATTTTGTATTGAAAACCAAGGAAGGCAACTCGACTTTCTCTTATTCGGTAGAAATGAGAAACAAAATTTGAACCATTTGTTGTTAAATTGTAATTAATAGTTTTAAACATATCCATTAAGCGAAAATTAATAGTCCCTCTTTCATTTAAAATGTCGATTTTAAATGAAATATTAGCAGTAAATATTCCATCGAGTTTTCCAACACTACCCATTTCGAAAAATCTCCATTGTCTACCCCCGCCACCAGTTGTAACTACTGGAGAATCATAGGATAAGTTGAATTGTACATCTATATTTTTAGTTATGTTCCAAACGGAGTTCAATTTTAGGTTCCAGCTTTTGCTGTTTCTACCGGGTATTCCAAATTGGGGAATTCCGTTAACGTCAAGGTAAAAGTAGGAGAAATTTAGATTTAGTTTCCAAAAATCGAAAATGGATTGGTTCAGCATTGCCTCGAAACCTAAACTTTTACTTTGATTAAGGTTCTCGTAAGTTGTAATCGTGTAAGTGCGACCCTGTTCGAGTCGAGTGATTCTTGAAATAATATCTGTTGTATACCTATAAAATAGGGTTAAGTTTAATGAGTTTCTACCAAAGTAGGTTAAATTTGAAATTTCAAAAGCATTTGCAAATTCTGGTTTAAGATAAGGATTCCCTTGCGAAAGATTTTGTGGGTCAGAATAATCGACAAATGGATTTAGATACATTGATTGTGGACGATTTATTCTCCTGGTATAACTAAACATTAGGCTATTTGAGGGAGTTAGTTGGTAATTTAGATGAACTGTTGGAAACAAATTAAAATACTTGTTTCTATAAGTTTCATTCAAAGTTTTTTGTTCCGATATTGTAAAGGTTTGTTCAGCGCGTAAGCCAATTTGAAAACCAAATTTACCTATTCTATTGCCAAAAGTAAGATAAGCAGAAATAATATTTTCATCGTAACCAAATCTATTACTAAGAGTGTCATTAATTAGCCATTGATTGGAAAGGTAATCAAAGTTAAAAAATGAGTAGTCAATGTCAATTGTTCGAATATTTGCTTTTATGCCAGTTTCAATTTTTCCGAACTCTAAAGGGTCGATGTAGTTTATTTCAAAATTTAGGTTATTGTTAAGGGAATTGGTTTTATTGTTTTGTTTAGTCGAGGCACTTAGAATGTTTAAAGTATCAGTGTGAAATTCGTCGTAAAAATTATTATCGTCTCCTTTGAAGGACAAAAACATAAAGTTTGAATTGATTTCTTTGTCTTTTTTGTCGAAAAGGTATTTATAAAAGAGACTCAAGTCGTAAGAGAAATTGTCCCCTTCGGATTTATTTTTTCTAAAATAATTGTCATAATTGAGAAAATTGGAGTTAAAAGTTGAAAAATTATATCCAGTTGAATCTGTCATATCTCTACCAAATAAACCAGCATTAACATTGAAAATTAAGGAATTTTTGGAGTTAGGGAACCATTCAGAGGAAAATTGAAACCGGTGGTAATTTCCTCTTCGAAGGAACGATTGATTCTGCAATAAATATGAAGAATCGGGAGCAAAGGAATTTCTTTCTGCCTTGGTGTTTCCTCTCATACTAAATCTTCGATAATTATAACCGATTGTAGAGTTAAAGTTTTCAGTTCTGAGGTTTAGGTTCAAAGAACCATTGTATTTATCTGCTGTTCCAATGTTTGCGTTAATAATAGCTCCGTAACCTAACATAAGATTCTTTTTTAAGATAATATTGATAATTCCAGCGACTCCATCTGGGTCGTATTTTGCCGAGGGATTTGTAATTACTTCGATTCTCTCAATATTGTCGGCTGGAATTTGGTCCAAAGCAGTTCCTCTATCGAAACCGAGCAATGAAGAAGGTTTGCCATCGATAAGGATTTGAACATTTCCACTACCACGTAATGAAATATTTCCTTCGATATCAACCGAAACAGAGGGAACATTGCTCAACACATCTAATGCACTTCCACCAACAACTGATAAATCCTTTGAAACATCATATATTCTACGGTCAATTGCATACGAGACTATGTCTTTTTGGGCGGTAACCTCAACTTCTTTTGTTTGAAAAGGTTCAGCTTGGAAATGAATGATTCCTAAGTTAACTTCTGGATTTCGTGGTGTAATAAAAATTGAATCAATAATTTTAGTTTTAAAACCTATTAGCTTAATTACTCCATAATACCTGCCAAAAGGAATGTTTTTTATTTCGAAATAACCATTTTTGTCAGTGAGTGCACCATTTACAATCGAAGAGTCGCGAAAACGAAATAGTCGAATGCTAACATATTCCATAGGGTTATTTGTCTGGCTGTCGACAATTTTTCCGCTGATAACACCTATTGGTTCTGAGAGGAATTGACGCTGTCTTGGTTCTTGGGAAAAGATATTTTTTATGTTAAAAACAAAAATTCCAACAAAAAATAAGATAATACAACTTTTTACTTTCATATTCCACCATTTTGAAAGAAAATAAACGAACTTTAATACAAATAATTATTAGACAATAATCTTTGAAGAAGGTTTAAATTTTTTCAGTTTGTAAGAATAAGGATTGTTGGAGTATTGTTTTTTGAAGTGTTAATTTTTTTAATAGAGAAAATTCCTTTACTTCGAATAATTTCATATAGCTCATCAAAAGAATAAACATTCCTTGTAGTAACTAATTCTCCAAGGATATTGTAAATAGTAATTACAATTGGATACTCTAACGAAACAAAAAAAGAAATTGTATTATTTTCAGAATTTTCGTTGTTCAAAACGATAGAGTTTGGAACTAAATTTGCATTAATAATTCTACCTTCTCTTGTAATTCCTCGACCAAAAATAGTCCTATTGTAATTTGATATACCAATGTGGATTTCGTTCAGTTGATCGTTATTTGTACTCCCTAATATTATTAGGGACTTATCTTGTGTTTCAAAAGATTTTATGAAAATATTCCTTCTAAAATTATCGCATTTATTGAAAGTTATTGAATTAACCGATTGATTTATTTTTTCAACTTCTGCAACAAAACCAATTATTGGTTCATCGGACACAATGGAATAAGTGGTTTCTATAAAGTTATCTATTTTGACAAGTTTTTCTTCATCTATATTCTCATAGTTTGAAGTTATTGTTCTTGCTTGATGGGTTTTTCCAAAATTCAAAGGAATAATCAACATATCATTGATTGTTACTTCTCCATCTCCGTTACAGTCGGCAAAAGTGGAAGCAAGGCTATCCCAAGCAAGGCAAGACTGGGGGAACCAATTAGTTGAAGAATGAATCCTTTGAAATGAACGGAAGTTTGGCTTATTAGGTCCGTAACCCAGAAACAATGCTACTGTGGATACGTCATTAATATTGACAACTCCGTCATTGTTAGCATCTCCGGGCCAAACATTAACATAACCGTGAACATTGTACAAAGTTGGTTTGCTTTTGAGTTTTATTATTTTTCCGATGTTGTTTTCTGTTACAACTGCCTCGGCATCTTCGAAGTAGAATTCAACAATTGAATTGCTTGGAGCGTCGGGGGACACTGTGAACTCGAATTCAATAACTTCTGGGTTGTTTATTCCTTTCCCTCCTATGGTATCACCATTTAAAATTCCAGAATAGATTCTTACGTAACCGTCAATAGGGTTCAACCAAGGATATACAAAAACGGAACCATTTTTGCTAAATTCATATGGTTTGAAATTCGAAAATTTTATGAACTCTGGTTGGTTATGTCGCAAAACAAATGAAACAGAAGTACAGTTTAATACATCTTTTAAAACAATTTTGAAAGAGAAATTATAAGTTGCAGTAACAAAACTTTTTCTGGTTGAATCTACGTCAGTACGAACTATGAGAATTTCCTGTCCAAACAGGTTGGTAGAAATAAACAAAATAACTATATATAACACCCGTTTCATATACACTTCAATCCTATACGATTGAAATCAAACAAATCTTGTGCCAAATAAAAAAGAAATGTACAGTTCTGAATTATTTTATTTCCTGGGCAAATTCTTTTAATTCACTCATAGTGAATAAGGAGCGAAGTTCTACGCCTACTTTGGAAAGATTTTCTTTACCACCTTGTTCTCTATCAATTACGCAAATAGCAATCTTGCAGTCGCAACCTAACATTTTCAATTCGTTTATGCTTTGAATTATTTGGCCACCGCTTGTAACAACATCTTCCACGACCACAATTTTTCTTCCAGTAACATCTGGACCTTCTGCAAGCTTTTTTGTACCGTAATCTTTGGCTTTTTTTCTAACAAGTACCATTGGTTTGTTAGTTTCAAGAGAGATAGCAGTTGCCAGTGGTATCCCGCCAGTTTCCAATCCAGCGAGGAGTTCGAATTCATTAGGAAGTAGTTTAATAAGCCAAGAACTAATTTCACGTAGAAGTGTGGGTTGACATTCAAACTGGTATTTGTCGAAGTACTCATTACTTATTATTCCAGACCGTAGCTTGAATTCTCCTTTTAGTAGAGACACTTTGTAGATTTCTTTTCCTAACTCTTCTCGGGTCATTATTCACCAAAATTTGAATAAAAGTATAAAATTAAACAATTAGATTAAAATAAATTTCAAGTATGGTATTTTCTTTGCAACTGTGTTTCAATTTCCAAAATTTATTTTTCTAATTTTGTTGAATAAGAATATTATTTTTGATGAAAAGCAGAATATTAAGTTTAGCCGGGGATACTCTGACATACGGAATTTTTATTTTGATTGGGAGGTTCTTGACCTTTCTATTGACTCCTTTTTATACGAATTTTTTGACTGTGGAGGAAGTAGGTGATGTTGGTAACTTTTTTGCCCTTATTGCTTTTGTCAACGTTATTTATTCTTTCGGAATGGATGCAGCCTATTTCCGTTTTTATCACAAAGATGATATAGAACAATGTAAAGTTGCTTTTTCCTATTCATATTTAGCAATTGCTTGCATTTCTTTTATTTTCACGATAGGTCTTTTGTTTTTTTCAGGGAATTTTGCTCATTATTTGACAAATCTTCCAGATAAAGTGACTATTGTTCGACTTGCCGTTCTTGTTCCTTTTACTGATTGTCTTATGGTTGTACCTTATGCCTATTTACGAATGACACGGCAGGTTGGGAAATTTTCTATAATTAGGTTTTTGTTAATAGTTGTTGCAGTTGCTTTAAATATTTATTTTGTTGTAATACAACGTGTTGGAATTAAAGGTGTATTCTATGCACAGTTAATTGCAAATCTAGTTGGTTTAGCTATCTTTTTGCCAATTATATTAAGGCAATTTTTACTGAAATGGAATTATAAGTTATTTAAAGAAATGTTGTTTTTTGGTTTACCTACTGTTCCAGCAACATTTTCTGGAATGATACTTCAAGTTGTCGACAGACCCATTTTGAAATATTTAACGGATTCTCAACAAGTTGGCATTTATATGGTTAATTATAGGCTTGCAATTCCTATGATGCTATTTGTTGCAATGTACGATTATGCTTGGCGACCTTTTTATTTAACACACTACGAAAGTATGGATTCAAAAGAACTTTTTGCAAGAATTTTCAAATACTTTGTTTACTTTTCGAGTATTATTTTCTTACTAAATTCTTTTTTTATTGAATACTTTATTAGAATACCTTTTTTTGGTGGTTATTTTATAGAACCGTCCTATTGGGTTGGATTGGATATTGTTCCAATTGTAATGCTTGGCTATGTTTTTAATGGGTATTATATTAATTTTACTGCTGGGATAAACATTCAGAAAAAAACAAAATATCTTCCAATAGCAGTGGGAATTTCGGCATTGACAAATGTAGTATTAAATCTTATTCTTATTCCTTTTATTAGTTTTCGTGGTGCAGCGTGGGCAACTCTTGTTGCTTATTTTATTTCAGCCGCTGTCATTTATTATTATTCGCAAAAAGTATATCCAATTAAATACGAATGGAAAAAGATATCTTTAATTTTCTTTCTAATGCTTTTTGTTTTTCTTGTAACAGAATTTTTTACGTTTGGTAATAAACTTGAAATAAGATTTTTATATAAGCTTCTCGCATTAATAATATTTATCATTTTGCCATTTGTTTTAAATATTTTTAATCGAAACGAAAAAGACGTATTTACAAATTTCTTTAAAACCTTATTTTTAATAAAGAAAAATAAGTAATCTCTTGAAATATTTGACTATTCCGTTCTCGAAGCAAGTGGGTCTGCAGTTCCATCTGGGTCGTTGGAGACATATCCCCGAGAATAAATGGAACCGTTGTTTGCAAGTAAGATACCAGCAACGTGCGGAGCAGCCATCGATGTTCCACTCATTGTTGCATATCGGCCATTTCGATAAGTCGAATATATATTAACACCCGGTGCACAATAGTCGACTGGGGGATTTCCGTAGTTTGAAAATGATGCAAATACATTACTACTATTATGAGCAGAGACGGTGTATATATTTGTTCCGTTAACTCTTGCGGGAGAGTAATTTCCAGCATTTGCAGAAGAATTACCCGCAGCAATAACAACAATCAAACCAGCTTGGGCACATCCAGTTACAGCATTATCTAATGAGGTGGATGGGCTACCACCTAAACTTAAATTTACAACATCGTTGGTATTTCCATTTTGAGCAACATAGTCCAATCCGGCAACAATGTCGGAGACATAACCACTCCCATTGCTTGAGAGCACTTTTACTGCAACAACTTGTGCACCAGCGCAAACCCCAACAACTCCGATATTATTATTTCGAGCAGCAATTATTCCAGCAACGTGGGTCCCGTGGCCATTACCATCATTTGCATTTCGGGAGTCATTCCCACTACGGACAAAGGTTCGAGAAAGATTAGTATTTACGTTTAAATCGGAATGGGTTAAATCAATTCCGGTGTCGAGTATCCAAGCAATTCTGGTAATATTCGAGCCATTTACGTAACCACCAACAGCAGTGATACCCCAAGGTGTGGTTTGAGCCAAAGTTTTGTCTGCTTTAGGATTTTCTTCGATGACCTCAAAAGGAGGCAAACTTACGATTTGGTCCTTTTCGATTAATTTGACTTCGGGTTGTTTAGACAATCTTTGGACAAGTTCGTTGCTTAAGTAAGCAGCAAAGCCAACTACTGCTTTTTTATAGATATATGTTACGTTGGAGGATGGAATATTATTTCTTTGAATAAAAGCTCTTACAAAGTAATCTACATTAGATGCAGAGAGAGAATTATCCGCTTTGCTTGTGTTTAGAAGAACAATGTAATGCTCGGAAGTGTTGTTGTTGAACGTGCTTGGAGAAGACGCTTCCCTACCACAAGAAACAAGAAAAGTGTAGACAAAGAGAATTAATATAATTTGGAAAAAATTTAAAGATTTCATAAAACCTCCAAGAAAAGGTTAAGTATAAATATCAAATATATAAAACAAAATTTTTTTAAACAAATCAAAATATTTTTTTAAGTTAAATTTAGTTTATTAAACTTGAAAATTTAGAAACTTTTCGAAAATATTACATATTATGAATATATTTGGAAAGTTTATTCTCACTATCAAATATTGTTGAAATTCTTTAATCATATTTTTACACTTAGTTCTTATGCAATCAAATCAATTGGATAATTTTAAATAATTTTGATTTTTTTGTTATTATGAATGAAAAAATTATTATTCTGGACTTTGGTTCTCAATATACTCAATTAATTGCAAGGAAAGTTCGTGAATGTGGGGTTTTTGCAGAAATTCATCCCTACAATTTATCAATCCAAAAAATCAAAGAGTTGTCTCCGAAAGGATTAATTTTTTCTGGTGGGCCTGCAAGTGTGTATGAATTTGATTCTCCAAAACCACCAAAGGAAATTTTTGATTTAGGAATTCCAATTTTAGGTATTTGTTATGGATTACAGGTAATAACCCATCAATTTGGTGGAAAAGTCGACAAAGCGGCTCGAAGAGAATTTGGTAGAGCAAATTTCAAAGTGCTAAAACACAATAAAATATTTGATAAAATTCCAGATAGTTCTGTTGTCTGGATGAGTCACGGAGATAGAGTTGAAGAAGTCCCCCAAGAGTTCGAAATTATTGGCGAAACTGAAAGCTCTGTATCTGCTATTGTTCATCCTTTGAAGAAGATATATGGATTACAATTTCATCCCGAGGTGCATCACACCGAATATGGTAAACAAATTTTGGAAAATTTTGTTCGAAGAATTTGCAATTGCAAAGATGAATGGAATACGAAATCTTTTATTGATACTCAAATTGAAAATATTCAGCGTACCGTTGGCAATGAAGAAGTAATCCTTGCCTTAAGTGGTGGTGTGGATTCTACTGTTTGTGCAGTTCTTCTTCATAAAGCAATTGGCAAGCAACTTCATTGCGTTCATATCGATACCGGTTTGATGCGTTACAAAGAAAGCGACATTGTTGTGAACTTGTTTAAACAGAGTTTCCAAATTCCCATTACACTTATAAATGCAGAAGATGTTTTTCTTTCGAATTTAAAAGGGGTTACAGACCCAGAAGAAAAAAGAAAAATTATCGGAAAAACTTTCATTGAAATTTTTGAACAAGAAGCGAAAAAATTTCCAAAAGTAAAATGGTTGGCACAAGGAACTCTTTATCCAGATGTGATTGAATCCACCAATGTCAAAGGACCTTCTGCAACAATAAAATCCCACCACAATGTTGGAGGATTGCCAGAGAAAATGAATTTGAAAATCATCGAGCCATTTAGAGAATTGTTCAAAGATGAGGTCAGAAAAGTTGGATTGGAATTGGGGGTACCTAGTTGGTTTATCGAACGACATCCCTTTCCCGGGCCTGGCTTAGCAATTAGAATCATAGGCGAAGTTACCAAAGAAAGACTTGAAATTTTGCGAATTGTAGACCAATTATTTATTGAAGAAATTCAAAAAGCTAACCTATATAATCAGATTTGGCAAGCATTTGCTGTTTTACTACCAATTAAAACTGTTGGAGTAATGGGCGATGAAAGAACTTACGAGAATGTTTGCGCTTTGCGCTCAGTAACAAGTATTGATGGTATGACTGCGGATTGGTTTAAATTCCCTTATGATGTTCTGGAAAGAATTTCGAATAGAATTATTAACGAAGTCAAAGGAATCAATAGAGTTGTTTACGATATTACAAGTAAACCTCCGGGAACAATAGAGTGGGAGTAAATTATTCAATTTCGAAGGCTTTTTTCCTTTTCAATTGTGCTTGTCTTCGAGGTTTTAATTCCTTTCTTTCAATTAATTTCTTTAGAATGATTAGAATATCATAAAAAGTTTTGTAATTGTAATGAGGTATTCTATATTTATTGCAATAACTACTTAAGATACCTTTGGCAAATACTATGTCTGCGTATTCGACCATACAAAAATCAGAGTAACCATCACCAACGTAAATTAATACTTCGTCTTCACTTAGAAGGGAAAGTGCGATGTTTCGCTTACAAGAACCCACATTGTAACAAAAACAAGACTCGCTGGCAAAATTATAGATTGGGGTGAAGAACCTTCCAGTTTTATTGATGCTATTAGCATAAAATGTAATAGAAGAAAGATTTAGTTTTTCCAATATTGTTTTAATATAGAAATCGAAACCATCACTTAATATTACAAAGGGGATTGAATTTTGTTGGCAAAAACTTACAAAATTTGGGAAAAATTTGTCAACTTCGGCATTTTCAGCTACAAAACTAATTATTTGGTCTAATGTTAAGTTTTCGGGAAAAGTTTGAAATGTTTTAACCCAAAAGTCTTTTAAAGGTAGTTTACCAGAAGCAAGCTCAGAAAGGTATGGTTCTAATTTCCCAAATTTTCGAATTATGTCGATGCAAACATCACTAATAGTAATCGTCCCGTCAAAATCAGAAAATATATGTGGTTTCCAGACTTTCAACTTGTTAATTTAATTTTGCACCTAATGGACCTCTTAATCCTCTATAGGAAACTAAATCGGCAGTAACATAACCAATTAATATTTTGGTTGCGACTTTTACTGGCATTTTCCTATCGTCGTCTGTGAGCCAGACATAAATTGAACCTTCGCTTTTAAATAAACCTCCTTCGACCACAAGTGGCTCTACAACAACGCATCGGAACTTCCCAGCTTCTACTTCGACAACTTGTTTCCCAAGTATTTTCACACCAAGTTTGTAAGTTGAATCTTTAAAAAAGTTGTAAAGGTAAAAAACAGTATCTTTAGGCATTTTATTCACTGGTAAAGTGCGAACGTAATAGAAAGCAGAAACAATATCGTGGACATATGGGGGGACCTTGTATTTTTTACCTTCTGCATAAGCAAAATTGTTTTCTTGGTCAAAAACTGCTTTGAAATCTCTTTTATAATTGCCTTCGCGAATATGTTGTTCAAATTCCCAAGGGAATATTCCTTCTACATCTAACACAGTACTATACCAATCCCTTACACGGTAAATCCATTCAAGGGATTTAAGTGAATTCACTTGAAATCGAATATCGTAGCATTCTCTTCCATTTCTATAAATAGGTTTTGGTAGAATATGAAGATAACCTTCTCCAGCAACAATAAATCCATATCTAACTTTATAATCCAGTCGTTCACCATAACCAAAAGCTGAGTTTGGATGGTACCGAAATTGATTTTTTGAAATTAACAAAGTATTTAAACAAAATATCAATGAAGAAAAAATTAGAAGTTTCTTTATTTTATCAAGAATTTTCATTTTACCCAAGCAAGGAATATGTAAAATCTAAAATAAATTGAGGAACAATTCCGAAAACAATTGTTAAAGCAAGACAAATCACCACTGCAACAAATGGCAATCCTAATCTTGGCTGGATACCCTCTTTAAATTCTTTAAAATACATAGCAAGAATTAAACCAATATAGTAATACATAGAAATAATAGACGAAATGATAGCAACTATGGTAAGCCAAAGGTAACCAGATTTAATTGCCGATACAAAAAGAAAATACTTTCCAAAAAATCCAGCAAAAGGTGGTATTCCAGCAAGGGATAACATAAAGACAGACATTGTTCCGGCTAAAAATGGATGTTTTTTGGAAAATCCATAATAGTCTTCCAAAGAATTGAAATCATTTTCTTCTTTTTCACAAAGTGATAAAATTGTAAAGGCACCAAATTGCATAAACAAATAGGCAAGTGAATAAAAAGCGATTGCATTCCAGCCTTCGGGATTGTTGGCAACAATACCCATAAGCAAGTATCCAGCGTGAGCGACGCTTGAATAAGCAAGCATTCGTTTGACATTTTTCTGAACCAATGCTATGAAATTACCAATGAGCATAGTAGCGGCGGATATTATTGACAGAATTTCTTGAATATTAAAAGCAATAGATTTAGTTGCTTCTAAATTTGCAAAAGGTAAGTTAAGATTTCTTGCAATCAATAAAAGTGCAAAAACTGCCGAAGCTTTTCCAGCAGTGCTCATAAAAGCAGAAATAGTTGTTGGTGCTCCAGTATAAACGTCGGGTGCCCATTGATGAAATGGAAAAGCGGCAATTTTGAAAGCTAAGCCTATAAAAACTAAAGTAATGCCAATAGTTAAATATGTTTTATTTATTTCTCCAGATTGAACAATGTTTGCAAAGTTGGTGAAGTCCAAAGATTTTGCAGTTCCATACAAGAAAGCGATTCCGTAAACTAAAAAACCGGTTGCAAAAGCACCAAGAAGGAAATATTTTATACCTGCTTCAACACTTTGAAGCGATCTTCGAAAGAAGCCTGCGAGAACATAGAAGCTTAAGGACATCGTTTCGACGCCTAAAAATAATGTGATAAAATTGTTGGAATGTGAAATAATAATCATTCCAAAAGTTGCAATGAGAATAAGTGTGTAAAATTCATTAAGTTCTTTATATCTAACTCTTTGATATTCTCGGGAAGAAAGAATAGACAAAAACGCAGCAAGGATAAAAAGTAAATCAAAAAAATATGACAATCCATTAAAGGATAGCAAACCCTTTGTTACAAAGTTTTTATAATTAGAAGAAATTCCAAAATCTATATATTGTAAAGAAATAAAAACTGACAAGAAACAAAGAAGCAACGATATTAGGCTTCCCCAAAAATTGATATTTTTATTTTTCCATAATCCATCAAATACAAGGAATAAGATTATAGAAATGCTTAAAATAATATGGGGTAATGTGAGGAAAATTTCTTCTATCATAATTATTATCCTTACTTAATATTACTTTTCTCAAATTGGATGTTTAGAGAATTATTATTAGCTTTTGCAGGGAATTTATATTGGTGAACTTTCTCGACGACTTTTTTTACAGATGCTTCGGAATAGTTAAGGAAAAATTTCGGATAGACACCAATCCATAGCATAAGTATCACTATTGGAACAAGATATGACCATTCTCTTTTAGATAGATCTTTTAGAGTGTGATTCAAAGGATTGGTTAATGGTCCAAAGGCAACTTTTTGAAACATCGTCAAAAGATAGACTGCAGCAAATATTACACCAGTAGCCCCTAAAATTGCATATGTATAAGAATTTAATATAGGCGATTTAAAAGCACCCAAAAGACTTAGGAATTCTCCCACAAAACCATTTAATCCCGGCAATCCAACAGAGGAAAGCATTGCAATGCCAAACAATACAGTGAAAGCAGGCATTACACGAGCAATTCCACCATATTCTGCAATTTCCCGAGTATGACGTCTTTCGTAAAGAATTCCAACTGCAAGGAATAGCATTCCAGTTGATAATCCGTGATTAACCATTTGAATTATTGCTCCTTGCATACCCTCTACGGTTATTGAGAAAATTCCAAGCACTACAAACCCTAAGTGACTAACGGAAGAAAACGCCACAAGCCTTTTAACATCCGTTTGAACAGCAGAAACAAGAGCTCCGTAAATAATTCCAACAACAGCCAGAATAGAAATATATGGTGCATAGAATATTGAAGATGTAGTAAATAACTCGATATTAAAGCGTATTAGACCATAGGTTCCTAATTTTAACAGAATTCCAGCCAAAATCACTGAACCCGGGGTTGGTGCTTCGGTGTGAGCATCGGGCAACCAAGTGTGCAAAGGAAAGAGTGGAACCTTTATACAAAATGAAAGTGCAAATGCTAAAAAAAGCCATTTTTCAATTTCAAATGGTATTATGTTTTTTGAAAGAACTTCTTTAATTAGAATGAAATTCGAAGTAAATCCTCCGGGCATTTTTAATATGTTTCCACCTACATATAACCCTAACCAAACAATTGCCACAAGCATAAAAAGTGAACCCACTACAGTATAAATAAAGAATTTTACCGAAGCATAAATTCTATTTTTACCACCCCAAAGACCAATGATGAAATACATTGGAATTAGCACCAATTCCCAGAATATGTAGAAAAGAAATAAATCTAAGGAAATAAAAACTCCGGTCATTGCAAATTGTAAGAGGAGAAGCAAAATGTAGTATTCCTTCTCTCTTTTTTCTATTGCGGTAAAAGAAGATACAATTGTAATAGGGGAAATAAAAGTTGTTAATAAAACTAAAAGTATACTTATGCCATCGACACCTATTCGAAAACCAGCATCTAATTTGTCAATCCAAATTTTTTCATAAAAGAATTGAAAGTTGGGATTTGTAAAGTCGAACTTTATCAAAAGAATTATTGAAATAATAAATGTTAGAATTGATACAATAAATGAAGAATATTTAAACAAAGCAATCTTGTTACGATTGACGAAAAGAAGTAGTATTGCTCCAACCAAAGGCAAAAATAGAGTGAGTAACAATTCCATATCGTTCACTTAGAATTTTTACACAATTTAAAAAGACAACAAAATCCAGATAAAAATAATGATAATCCCAGTAAACATCATTAATGCATAGTTTTGAACAAAACCAGTTTGCATTCGACGCAGGTATTCACTTATTTTAATTGTTACAGTTGCTGAACCATTTACAATTCCATCGATAATTTGTGAATCGAAGATTTTCCAAAGGAATTTATTTGATATAAAAATTATTGGATCTACAATAGAATAGAAGTAAAATTCATCGACATAATATTTGTGGTATAAAGTTTTATAAAGGGACTTAAAATTGCTTGCAAGTTTTCGAGGGATAGACCATTGTTCGTCAGAATAGAACTTGTTTGCTAAAAATATTCCCGAAAGTGCAACAATAATAGAAAGTATCATTAAAAGATACTCTTCGATATGAATTTGATGTGATAATGAAATGCCAGGGGAATTACTTAAAACAAATATGCGATTTGCATCCTCGAAGACAGGATTCAACCAATTTTCTATAAGATTGGGGTGTTCTCCTAACCATAAACCAAGGGCGTATGGTATTCCGATGAACCCACCGAAAGCAGAAAGAATTGCCAATATTTGAAGGGGTAATGTCATAATTTTAGGGGATTCGTGCGGGTGAATGTGATGTTTGTCGAAACGTTCGGTACCAAAAAAAACTAAATTTAGTAGTCTAAACATATAAAAAGCGGTAAAAAATGCTGTGAATACAAGAATAATCCAAAGTATTAGATTTCCACTGGAAAATAATTTCCACAAAATTTCATCTTTTGAGAAGAAACCACTAAAAAAAGGAATTCCAGATATTGACAGTGTTGCAATGAAAAATGTGAAATAAGTTTTTGGCATATAGTTTCTTAGTCCACCCATTCTCTTAATGTTTTGCTCTTCGTGCATACCGTGAATAACAGAGCCAGCCCCAAGAAATAAAAGCCCTTTGAAAAATGCATGTGTCATAACATGAAAAACCCCGGCGACAAAAGCCCCAACACCAAGAGCTGCAAACATAAAGCCCAATTGGCTAACAGTTGAATAGGCAAGAACTTTCTTAATGTCGTTTTGAACTACACCAATTGTTGCAGCGAAAAATGCTGTTAAGGTACCTATTACAGCAATTACCAACATTGTTGTCGGTGCTAGAGAAAAAAGGGTGGCATTTCTAGCAACTAAAAATATTCCAGAGGTAACCATAGTCGCGGCATGAATTAATGCACTTACGGGTGTTGGACCTGCCATTGCGTCGGGCAACCATACTGCCAATGGAATTTGTGCGGATTTGCCAGTGCAACCTAAAAATAAAAGTAAAGTGATTGCTGTTATTAAACCAGCGTTGTAATAAGTACCAAATGTATTTGCAAAAATGTCGTTTAACTCCTTGTAATTTAAAGTTTGAAAGTTTATGAAAAGGAGAAACATAGCAATGAGGAATCCAAAATCACCAATTCTGTTTACAATAAACGCTTTGTTTGCTGCATCCCCGGTCCATTCAATTCTTGTTCCTTCGAACTTTCTGTCGTACCAAAAGCCAATTAATAGGTATGAACAAAGTCCTACTCCTTCCCAACCGAGAAAAGTCAAAAGAAAGCTATTGGCAAGCACAAGATTGAGCATCATAAAAATAAACAAGTTCATATAGGCAAAAAAGCGATAAAAACTTCTGTCTTTATGCATATATCCAATGGAATAGAGATGGATTAGGAAACCAACCCCAGTAACTATTAAAGAGAAAGTGATTGAAAGTTGGTCGATTTGGTATGCCCAATATATGTTAATTTCCCCAGTGGATATCCAAGGCAACACGTAAACAATTCGAGGTTCATCATATCCTTTTATTAACCATTCAATGAAAATTATTGAAGTAATTATGAATGATAACAAGACTGAAAAATTGCCAATAAAACCTATTATATTTTCTTTTTTCAAAAACTTACCAAACACACCTAAAATAAAAAAGCCAATTAAAGGAAATAGTGGAATTAAGTATGCATAATTAATCATAAAAATTACCGCTTTGTTATTTTTCAAAATAAATAAATTATAAAATTAAAAAGAGCATTTCTTTTTACAAAGAAATTTTAGTATTTAATTTTTCCAAATTTTTTCTTAATTTTGTTTTCTTTAAATTAATTAAAATAAAAAATGGCAAAACAACAAACTTTTGCAGACAAAGTCAAAAAGAAAATGAAAACCGAAGTAGGTTACAATGTCAAAGTAATCAAAGGTTATCGAACCGAGGAAGGTAATCTTCGCTTTTTTTACAAGTTTGTTAGAGTAAACGATCTTAATGAACTTTCAAATGTTGACATTAGTAAGTAAGGAGTTGAAGTTATGAAAAAAGGTATTCATCCATATTACCACGTTGTTGAAGTTGTAATGACTGATGGAACCACTTTCAAGACAAGGTCTTGTTATAAATCGGATAGAATGGTCTTGGAAATTGACTCAAAGTCTCATCCTTTTTTTACAGGAAAACAGGTATTAGTTGATACTGCTGGTCGTGTCGACAGATTTCAAAAACGTTTAGAAAAGAGCAAAGCAATTCAAGAGAAGAGGAGGAAACAATGAATGCTATTCATCCAGTACTGAGTGCTCAACAGCAAAAAAACAAAAAGGTTACCAAAAAGAAAATTAATCCTTATAAAGATATTGAAGTTTTTGATTATCTCGACTACAAATTTTTAGAAAAGTTTATTAACGACCAAGGAAAAATTCTCCCCCGAAGACTAACTGGGGTTACTCCAAAACAGCAAAGACAAATTGCAAAAGCAGTCAAATATGCTCGCCATCTTGCACTTTTGCCTTTTGTTGCCCAAGATATTGGATGATATATCCAAAAATTTATTAACTAGTAATAATAAGGATGCAATTTGCATCCTTTTTTGTTTTAGTAAACTTTTTGGCAAAGCTTTATTACAATATTTATTTATTTACCATTTACGATTATTTCAAGATTAGTTTTAGAGTGTTATTATTTTCCTAATAATTCAATCAATTAGTCTTACTTAAAAATTTTTTTAATAATATTTAATGATTAGTAATTAAAATTTAATTAACATTATTCAAAAAAGTTTCATTTTATTCAGAAATAAAAAAAGTAAGTATTTGAAAAAATAATTATTGATAAAGAATAGATAAAATAATTGTAACAAAATATTTTAATATGTGTTTATTGATGTTTAGTTTTTTATTTTTCTTATTTGAATGTTAGTTAAAAAAGGATAGGTTACATATGAAGGCTTTTAAACTATTTTTCATCTTTGTTTTTCTAATTACTTTTAATTTTTCGTTATTCCCTCAACTAAATACAGAGGAAGAGATTAGAAAGAACTTGCCAAACTTGCTAGGTGCCAATAATGTTGGTAAAGAATTTTGGTTCACAATTCCAATTTGCTTCGAAGATGAAAGTTTTGGTTTCGCGAACTTCATCAAGATATTTGTTACTTCTCCTTATAGAACTCGAGTGACGGTTGAAGTACCCGGCAAAAGCTACTATTCATCAAAAATGAGCATTCCAAACGATGTAATTAGTTTCGATATTACCCCGACTCAAGGGCAACCTTATGTCAAAGGCGGTCGCGACCCCGAAGTCCCTGACCAGGTTTGGATTGGTGCTGGAATTCATATAGTTGCTGATGACCCTATTGTTGTTTATTGTATTGTAAGATATCACTGGACAAGTGATGGTTTTCTGGCAATACCTGTTTCTTCGTTAGGGAAAGAATATATTGTAGCAGGACACCCCGTAGACCCAATGTTTCGTGCTGTATGGAATTATAAGTTACCAAATACTTGTGGAATAGTTGCAGCATACGACCAAACAAAAGTTCGTTTTACCTTGGGTGGAAATTCACTTACCAAAACTGCAGGAGGTTTACGTCCCGGTCAAACTGTAGAAAAAATTTTAAACAAGGGTGATGTCTTTATGGTATCCACCGAAGGAGATGCCTCTGATTTGACTGGCAGCCGTATTATTGCAAATAAACCAGTTGCAGTTGTCACTGGTAATATGTGCAACAACATTCCAGTCGGTAATCAATGGTGCGATTATACAGTTGAAATGGACTTACCCACTTTTACTTGGGGTACAGACTATCATATTCCAGACGTTGGTCTTTTGCCTAAAAGAGCTTTTCCCCCGTTGTTAAGAATTTTTGCAAAAGAGAAAAATACAACTCTTTATCGAGATGGGAAAGAATTTGCATTCTTGAAAGGTACAAATGGTTTCGAAGGCAATGGTTGGTTAGAGACAAGAATGAATCCCACAATGGTTAAATTTCAGCATTATCCCGTTGTAATTTCAGGAGATAAACCTATCGGTGTTACTTTGTATAATCCCGGTGTTCAAGAAGACCAATATGCCAATAATAATGTAAACAGTGACCCATTTGTAATGGTTATTACGCCCTATCAACAGTACCAGAAAGAAATTACTTTCTGTACTCCTTGTACATTCGGAGGTGATTGTTTTAGCGAAAATTACTTAGGTATCGTATACGAAACAAACGAATTAGGTATGTGCCCCGACGACCTCGAGTTTGCAGAAGTAAAGAGTGGACAATTTGTTTGGAAAAAAGTGAATGTTCGTTTTCCCGGAGTAGACCCAATTTATGGTTACAATGTCAATGGGAAAAAATATGCTTACAAGGTTGTAACATTGCCCCAATCTGGGGTATTTAAACTTCGTGCTAAAAGTCCTTTTGCCGCCTATTCCTACGGATTTTCTGACTACGACTCGTACGGATATCCAACAAGTGCGGCATTAGCTGATTTGGAGAAGCCAGACACATTGCCGCCGGTACCACGATGGAAGGACAGTTGCGGTATCATATCTTTTGCAACGGTAACCGATATGCCCGACGACCCACTTATTCGTAGCAATATGGCTATGATTGTATTGCATCCATATCCAGAGTCGTTCAATGTAGACTTCAAATATACGGACTTTATTCCTGGGGAGACACGGACAGTACCTTGGCGATTGGAAGTAGTAGACAAGACCCAAGATGCTCGAGCGGTTATAACATTTTCCGACCGAAGGGGGAACGATACAACTATTGTAATCGAATACAAAGCAGTGAAGTTAACGATACGACCGACATTTAGCGATTGGGGATTGTTGAAGCAGAATAGTGGTCGAGTTAGCAAGGAG
>JAOAEE010000068.1 GCA_026416955.1 Ignavibacteria bacterium
CAATCCACTTGCTTGGGGAGGGTAACATAAAATAAAAAATAGATTGTTCATTACTAACCAAAAATGTTTAACAAGATTAATAAATAAAACATTTCGGAGTTAATGAAACAACAATTAAGATGTTGAAAAACAGAAACTTATTTTCAAATTCAGTGAAGCAAAATTTATTTTCCAAACTTTCGTTAATAATTTTTAATTTTTGCAAAATATGATACCTATTGGTCTGATAATTTTCACTGTTATTATTATAAATTCCATTCTAATATTTGCCGATATTTTTCTTTACAAGAAAGTGAAAAAAGTAGTTTCCGAGCGAAACTACGACCCTTTGCTTTCGAAATTCTACCTTTTTACAATACCAATATTTGCATTTTGGCTTGTACTAAATTCCGGGCTAAGATGGTTGAATCCAATACCAAGCAAGTTTGTTGTTTTCAGTAACTACCTTTTAACGTTCTGGTATTTACCAAAATTTCTAATTTTCTTGGCCATTGTTATTGGGACATTGATAAAAAGGTTAATTTTTATTTTCAGCAAAAGAAGTTTACAACAAAAAAACTCAGCAACTAGCGAGGGGCGAAGAAAATTTGTTACTGCATTGGGATGGGGGGCTGTTGGCTTACCCTATCTTGCCCTTGCCCACGAATCGTTCAAAACCACTTTGAATCCCAAAGTCTCGTTTGTTGAAGTACCAATTTTAAATTTACCCAAAAGTTTTAAGGATTTGAAATTTGTTCAAATTTCTGATATTCACGCTGGTTCATTACCATCGGTTGGTTTTTTCCAAAAAATTGTAGAAATAATAAACTCTTTAAGTGCCGATTTTGTATTGATAACTGGGGACTTTGTAAATTTTTCTTCCCGAGAAATCGATTTGATAGGCAAATCTTTGTCTGAAATATATGCAAGGTACTCTGTATTGGCTTGCCCTGGTAACCACGAGCATTATATGAAACAATCGGAATTTGAGGAACTAATAAGAAAAATACGGGAGTTTAATGTAGACATTTTGATAAACGAAAATAGAGTATTCTTTGTAGAAGGGGAAAAATTGCAAATTGCTGGGGTCGACAATACAAGCCATAGAATGAATTATGCCGATTTCAACAAAGCGTTAAAAGGATTAGACAAGGATTTACCTATTATTCTACTTTGCCACGACCCAACGAACTGGGATAAATCCGTTCGGGGCAAACTTAAGGTGGATTTAATGCTATCTGGACATACCCACGGTGGGCAAATTGCGTTAGAGGTATTCAACTCGAAAATTTCGCCAGCGGCTTTTTTCTATAAGCAATATGCTGGGTTATATTCCGATGGAGAGCAGCATTTGTATGTGAATACTGGTGTTGGGATGGTAGGTGTTCCAGTGCGTGCTGGTTTGCCACCGGAAATAACAATGATTCGCCTTGTTGAGCCCGAACAATACACCTAAAAGATTAGGGGATAAAGTAGAAAATAATTGAGATAAAATTGTTAATTTTGCAATCGAGGTGGGTTCGCATAATGGTAGTGCAGCGGTCTTGAAAACCGCCGGGCGAAAGCCTGTGGGGGTTCGAGTCCCTCAGCAGTAAAAATCTATTCTTTCCTTTTTTTAATTACTTATATTAACACAATGTTTTTCGCATCAAAAAAAAACTGTTATTTATTGTTTATTTGGCTTATTCTTGAGTTAATCTTGTTTTTTTCATTATTATAACAATATAATTAGTAAACCTCATCTGCCTCGATTTTAATCTAATTTTTTCAAATTTTGTTTTATTTTATGAATTAATCTCGTTTGGCTAATTTTGATGATTAATAAGGAGCAAAAAGTGGAAAAATTTTTGGACTTGTAGCCATTTTATTAAACTCGATTTAAAAATTTGTTAAATATAAACTATTTCATATCTACTTACTAATCTTGATTTTTTATACTTTTTGTAGATGGGATATTCCCCTTT
>JAOAEE010000015.1 GCA_026416955.1 Ignavibacteria bacterium
GAGGGCGCCAGTGCCGAGGCTCTGGAACGAATTCGCAAGTTGGGAAGCACCAATATAATCATCAGCTCGGTAAAGCCGGTTGAGGCGGAGGCCACGCGGCAGCAATCCCATCTCAGTATTTATGGACTGCTTTACGACGACGAGGTGCGGGTGCGCAGCAGCTTCCGCGAGGTGCGACGCACCGCTCCGGCCAAGATCATCCGCAAGGAGGGACGTCTGGGGACGCGAACCATGGAGGTCCGGGTGGTCGGTACGACGCCGGAATGGTTTGCTCTTGTGCGCCGCGATATGATAGCCGGGCGCTGCCTTACTGAACAGGATGTGCGTGAAAAGTCACCGACTGTGGTTCTGACCGAGTACGGAGCCCGCCGGCTTCTGGCAACACAGTCAACGATCGGGCAGAAGCTCAAGATTGGCAGTGATTACCTCGAAGTTGTGGGTATTGTGAGGAGCGAGGGTGGTCCGGGTAGTTCGGTGCAGACGCCGGACCAGGAGGTGGACGCCTACATCCCCCTTTCCTTGGCCCGGGAAAGATTTGGGGATGTCTTCACCATGCAGACGTCCGGATCGCGAATCCGGGAAAAGGTTGAGCTGCACCAGCTCATCGTGGAGGTGGACAGCACGGAAAATGTCCAGAAGGTGGCAGCCGGGATCGAACGGCTTCTGAGTCATTTCCATCCCAAGGGGGACTTCCGAATCAGCGTGCCCCTGGCGTTGCTGCGTGAGGCCGAGGCCACCAAGCGTACGTTCAATATCGTACTGGGCTCCATTGCCGGGATCAGCCTGCTGGTAGGGGGAATCGGGATCATGAACATCATGCTTGCTGCCGTGACGGAGCGCACGCGGGAAATAGGTGTGCGCAGAGCAGTGGGGGCAAAAAGGCGGCAAATCATCGGGCAGTTTCTCATCGAAACAGTTGTCCTTTCCAGCGTGGGTGGTGCCGTGGGCATAGTGGTTGGGCTGAGTATTCCGTGGGTCATTACCCGTATTGCGCACATGCGCACAATCATCACGGCTCACAGCATTGTGCTTTCCGTGGGCATCAGCATGGCTGTGGGCATAATTTTCGGGCTCTATCCAGCCGTCCGCGCTGCCAACGTTGATCCAATCGTGGCCCTTCGTCACGAATAGGCAGAGAAGGCTGGTACCTCAGAACTGGCGGCTGGTAGAGGTGCGGGGACTCGAACCCCGGACCCGCTGATTAAGAGTCAGCTGCTCTGGCCAACTGAGCTAAAGGAGCGTACAAAATTACAAAAATTTTACAATTTTATTACAACTCATTAAATTAAAAAAATTAAGATGCTCGAATTATCTTGCGGTAAATTACGACAGCAAAAAAACTCGCTTTATTAAGTCCTTGTCCTTTTTGATTTCTTTGGGGTCTATTGTGCGGAGAATATTCTCCCATTTCTCTTTGTTTTCTAATACAAAATTTTTTGCAGCTTCGTATTCATTAGGAATAATCCCATCTAATATTGCCTCTTCAATTGCCGTTTTAATCACTCCCACCTCGGGGGATGGTTTAAGATTGAAAATTTCCATTATCTCTTCACCCCGAACTGGGGATTGAAATTGACGAAGTTTATCTTTTTCTTGAACTTCGATTACTTTTTTCCAAACCTTTTGGTAATTGTTTAAGTATTTTTTACTTAAGTTCGGGTTGTTGGTGGTAATATCGCACCTACAAAGTAGAAATAAATCTTCGAGCGCATCTCCGGCGTAAGCAGCAAGACGCCGAATTGCCGAATCTGTTACACCATCGTCAACAAGCGCCATAGGCCTTTGGTGAAGACGTACGAGTTTTTCAACATATTCAACTTTTTCCAAGGGAAGCTTCAACCTTCGGAAAATATTGCCAACCATTCTCGCCCCAACTTCTTCGTGCCCGTGGTAAGACCACCCCACCCCGGGAATAAATCTTTTCGTTTTGGCTTTCCCTATGTCGTGAATTAAAGAAGCAAACCTAAGCCAAGTATTCTCCGAATTTTGTGCAACTTTGTCCAGCACCTTTAAACTATGGAGGAAAACGTCTTTATGTGAGTACTTAATATTGTTATCTTCGATTGTTTCAATACCAGAAAGTTCGTAAAGTTCGGGAAAAACTATTTCCAACAATCCCGATTCGAAAAGAAGATGGAATCCCTTGCTTGGAAATGGAGAATCAATTATTTTCAACAATTCGTCTGTAATTCTTTCTTGCGAGACAATTTCGATTCTGTTTTTCATTTCCTTTATTGCGGCAAAGGTAGCATCTTCGATTTCGAAACCAAGTTGAGCGGCAAATCTTATTGCACGCATCATTCTCAATGGGTCGTCGTCGAAAGTTGCTCGGGGGTCGAGAGGCGTCCGAAGAATTTTGTTTTGCAAATCTTTATAACCATCGAACAAGTCGATAAGTTTCCCAAAATTTTCTTCTTTTAAAGAAACAGCCATTGAATTGATAGTGAAATCGCGCCGTCGAAGGTCATCTTCCAGTGTTCCAACCGAAACAACTGGCTTTCGGCTTTTCGGTAGGTATACTTCTTTTCTTGTTCCAACGAATTCATATTCATAATCTCCGACGGGAACCATAGCAGTGAAAAACCGAGGGTAGGCAACAACTTTGGAATGAAAATGCTCGGCAACTATTTTGGCGAACTCAATAGCATCCCCGACTACTGTAAAGTCGGCATCTTTCTTTTCTCTTTGCAATAGTAAATCGCGAACATAACCGCCAACTAGGTAGATTTCGAAATTGTGTTTATCGGCAAGCTTTTTTATTTTGAGAATATTCTTATCGGAAATTTCTACCTTTATTTCGGGCAATACTTGGTAGATAGTTTCGAACTTTTTAATACGTTTTCTTTTTTTGGTCGGCGACGAATTTTTTTCGATTTCTTCCATTATTTTATGCTGCATCTTCTTGGGTGCAGAAATATTCAATTGTTTTTTCGGCACAAGTCTTGCAATAACCCAACTTATTTATCATTGTATCTATCATTCTATTATAGAGCCGTTGGTTTTCTTCGTTCGTTCTATTTGAAAGAGCCCCAACAAGGCTCCCAGCTCCAGAAATATCCGATTTCAAGCGGACATCCGTAACAGCTTTAACAAGTTCAACATTGTCCATAAAATTGTAATTCGGTTCTTTTACTATTCGTTGACCATATATTTTAATAATTGTTGTGCGAAAACTTTGCTTTTGTTCTCGGGTTTTAAGCCCCATTCTTTCTTCGACAGCATTGATAAACGATTCATCTATCTTCAACGATACCAATTTTCCTGTCCGTGGGTCTCGATATGTCCAAATTTTGTCTGTACCTAAATTTTTTGCATCAATTCCAATTATCATATTAACATAGTTCATAACGTCTCGTTCGATTGCATCTGGTTCATCCATATAAGCATTGAATATTGATGTTAAAACATTCTGCCGGTAGAGTTGTTTAGCAAGTTTTAAGTCGTTAAAATATTTAACTCTTTCATTGGGGTCTTGAACATAATCTAAAATAACAGTTTCGAGTGCTGGGAAAATATCGCCAGCATACATACATTTCCCTTCTTGGGTTTCGGTTCTTTCGAGTAAGATTTGAATTGCGCGCCCAAGATTTCGATGCCCAAGTCCCTTTTGCCCAAATCTTTTCGTAATGTCTGGGTCGGCATTTAGCTCGTTTATAACTTCGCTCAATGT
The DNA here is from genome assembly GCA_026416955.1 of Ignavibacteria bacterium. Taxonomy (GTDB): domain Bacteria; phylum Bacteroidota; class Ignavibacteria; order Kapaibacteriales; family UBA2268; genus Naka2016. The sequence continues at coordinate 3,671 of JAOAEE010000015.1, forward strand.
TTTTAAAGATTTTTCCCCAGCAACTTCACCAGCAGCAAGCTTCATCATCTCTATTGGGGTAAGTTTATCGGAACGTGGCATACGAGTGAGAATTACAGCAACTGAAGCAGTGTAAACGAGATTTGGGTCGATGTGAAGTTTTTCCCCGGCGAACGTTGTCTTCTCCCAACTACCAATTGCATATCGGGTTAATTCCATTTGCAACTTGTAGTTAGTATTATGCGACATATAACAAACACGGCATCTATCGACAATTGGGGCTTGTTCCTTCTCTTCAAGAAAACGTGCAAATTCATTATTGTTGCTTGTTGCAATTATCAAAGTGTCGAGTGGCCACTTAAATCCTTCGATTTCTATTGTTCGATTTTGTATCACACCAAGATAAACTTGTATCAAATCCTTTTTGTTCTTAAATATCTCGTCGGCAAAATGGATACCACCTCCGGCAACCCGAGCCAATGCACCACGCCTTAAGTCAAATCTGTAGGGATTGTCGGTATCTGCTATGTTCAACAACCTTGTGATTGATTCCTCGCCAATTAAATCGACAGCAGATGATGTGATTTTATCTTTTGCAGAATATTTTCCAGTTAAAGTTCCACGAGATTCCGAAACTGGAACTGGAATTACCTCGACAAATTCAAGCATTTTTTGAATATCCCCACCACAATACTCTCGAATTTGGTGCCAGATATAATATGTACAAGCACCAAGTGGTCGGTAAAGTTTATAAAATTGTTGAACTTGTTCTTTGGTTGCCCCTAAACTTTGTAAGTAGTCGATATTTTTATCTTTATCGTCGAACAAATTCATTGCCAAGACCATAGGGTCTTCGAATGTTTGAGATTCAATTTCAGTGATTTTTCCATAGCGACCTAATTTATCTACATTCCTAAATTTGAAAGTATACCGACAATTTTCGGGCAAGGAAACAAAATTTCGATAAAGTTGCATTAGAAAATCGACGAAAAAAGTTTTACCATTGCCCGGCTCACCAATCAAAACAAAGGCCATTTCCGCCGACGAACCACCTTCGGCTGCATCTTTTATGAAAGAAACAAGACTATTGATTTCGTCGAACATCCCAACAAGATGTTTTTTCCCTTCGCGAAAAACAAGGAAATCGTAAGTAGGTCTACCATTTACAATTACTTTGGCAATTTTCGTCGGGTCGCCAAGAATCATTCGAGTAAGCGATTGAAATACATTTTCGAAACGCCTTTTACCATCAATCACGCTTTTAATATGAAAGTCAAGCGTTTTATTTTCCATTTTATATCCAAAAAACTTTAAAAAAACAACTCAAATTATGAATTTTTTTCGAAAAACAAATTACAATTCATCTAATAAACAAAAGAAAAAGGGTGGAGCTTCCACCCTTTTCAACTATATAAAACAAAAATTATTATTTCACAATGGAAAGTTGCTTCGTTAGCGAAATACCATCATTTGTTGTTAGGCGGTAGAAATACACTCCGCTTGGAACTTCATTGGTATTCAAAACAACAGCGTGGACGCCGGGGGACGCAAAGCCATCGTAAAGGACCTTGACTTTGTTTCCAACCACATCAAAAAGTTCCAATTTAATGTTCATCGGTTTATCGAGCACAAAACCAATTTCGGTAAATTCGCTAGTTGCTGGGTTGGGTTGTGCATCCTTCAAATAGAAATTGGGGTTGACTGGCAGTTCAACTTTCCCCGGAGTTCCCAACAAATTTACGGATGCGAAAAGCACATCTTGTGGTGTATCAATTAGAAATTGTTGAACAAAGTTAGGATATGAAAAGCGAGGACTTTGTTGGTTCGTGATTGTTCTGGGTCGTTCCATTATTAAAGGAATTTTGTCGAGGCTTGGAACAATTGCAGGTATCCAAGTAACTTTATTGTAAACTGTGTCGTCGGTTGCATTAAATGGGTTCGACCAGAAAAATTGGTTTCGTTCGCGATAAGCAAAGAAAACATCATTGGTTGGTAAGGTATCTAGGACTTGTGCACCATCTGCAATTGTAACAGGAGGATTAATTACAATTGCTTTATTAATATAATCAATCCATTTTACCACGATATAACGATTGTCTTCTGTCTTTGCTGCTTGCAATTCCATTCCCATAAAACTACGGAATAGCGAGTCTTTTAAAGTATTGCCGTCCGGGTTAACATCAGAAATAATTATTGTTGTAAGAGCACTCCAATCGGCAACTTTATTAATAGTCCACAAACCACCACTATATTGGGCTTCAACTATATGGGCAGCAACTAAATTGTTTCCACTGAAGATAGCTACACGTGTGAAAATACTGTATTCGTCGGGTCCGACAACAACAAAAGCATTTGGGTCGTATGGAAGGGCAATGTATCCATCTGTCCCGCCCCAAGTTGCAAAATAGTCGTTCAAAATACTAACCGGCATTGGTTGGAACTCGCTCCAAGTAACACCATAATCGGTGGATTTGGAAACACCGGGAACGCGGTCCCTGTCTCCAACATTTGGTTGGAAATAGTTGCATACAGCAGCATATACACTCCCTTGATTATCGACATCAAGCATCATATTTGAATTGTAGGTGGACTCTAAATTTGTGGAGGTTCTGAACTTTGATAAAGCCCAAGCAGTTGGACAACCTTGGAAAAGGAAGTCGTAGTCGTTCAAGCTAAAAGCGCTGAAACCATATTGACCGTATTGCGTGGTTGTTGAGTTTGAAAGCATTCCAACATTATAAGCAAAACTGCCATCACCGGTATTATGCGATGTCATTCTACTTGTCCACCAACGATAACCAGCAAGGTTTCCGGGATAAACAAAGTCGATGCTTTCCGTTCCATTAGGTGTTACTATTGTGTACAATCCCCCAGCCCAAGGATAATTGCCGGTTATATCTTTACGAGCAAAAGGCGAGTAAATAAGAAAAGATAGTGCGTTGGTCGATGTTGATTTATTAGGATTCATTACTGCAACAGAAGCAAGCACTGGAACATCACCAGTTTTTGAAAATACACCTCGCGGAGTCCAAGTTTGACCATAGTTTGTAGAAATATACAAAGAAATTGTTCCTTGAAGGTCGGTTCCAGTGGAAGAGAAGTTTGAAATGGCAACAATAATTGCCTTTGATATTGGGTCGTAGACAACTGGGGTTACCATCCCGAACATTGACCAATTTGCAGCAACCACTTGAGTAAGAGTACGAAAAGTTAAATTAGGTTCTTCGCCAATTGTTTTGTTGTCCAAAATTGAACCTTCTTGAAGTTTTATTGTTTGAATTGGAAAACAAGTGTTTTCCGAAGTGCTAAGTTTAAGAATTTCTGAAATTTGGGAAAACGCTAAGAAAGGAGTTAGGATAACTACCGCTAGTAAAAACGTAAATTTTTTCATTTTAACCTCCTAAATTAACTGAAAATAATTTCTTATTCAAAAAATACTAAAATAACAATTTCTTAACAAATAAACCTTTGTCAAGTAATTTTTTAGAAATAAATGTTTATAAATCATTTATTTTGTTTTTTCAACAAGATGGGTTTACTACAATTATTTTTTATTACATACTAAAGATTTCAAAGAAATACTGAAAATGATACTATATATGTTAAAATACGAAAGGGGCTTTCGCCCCAATAGAATGAAAAATTTCGAAGTAAACGAAAAAGGATTATTTTTTCATACTTTTTAAAAGATTTTCGCGTTCCTCGTCCGAAAGCATATCCATTATCGAAATTCCAGTACTCAAAGGTTTAGTTTCGTATGTAGTGGTTTGGGTTTGTTTTTTGGGGTTACTTTGTGGCTTTGGAGCTTCTTCCTCGTCTTCGACTAAACCTAGAATAACGGATTCTTCTTGAGGAACAATTTCGGCAATAAACACCTTGATTTTATCGCCTTGCTTTAGTGGGATTTTGTTCCCGCGAAGTATCTTTTTCATCTTGCTTCGGGGCAAGAAACCATCCAATTCTGGGGAAACAGAAATCACACATCCTTGCGGGACAACTTGTAGGACCTTTCCTTCGTAAATCGAGTTAATAGGATATTTCTGATGTAGCGAAGGCCAAGGATTCTCTTGCAAGCGTTTCATACTAAGAGAAATTGTTTTCTTCTCGGCATTAAAGGCAGTTACAACAACTTCGATTTTATCGCCAACCTTCAACATTTCGCTTGGTCTACGCAATCTTTTTGTCCAAGAAATTTCGGAAGTTCGTAGCAAACCCTCGACCATAGGCTCCAATTCAACAAATGCACCAAAGTCGACTATGCGACGAACTATCCCGGTATGGCGAGTTCCGACACCATATTTTTCCTCGGTTGCTGGCCATTGCGTAGTATCGATTAATTCTTTACGACTAAGACCAATTCGCTTATTCTCTTTATCTACTTCAATTACAATGGCTTCGAGAGTATCGCCAATTTTGAAGTGGTCTTTTAAATTTTCAATACGATATGGCGCCAGTCGTGATAGATGTATCAACCCTTCGGCACCACCAATATCTATAAATACGCCAAAATTGGCAATTGAACTCACAGTACCTTTTACTTTTTGACCAACTTTAAGGTTATCCCAAAATTCATCTTCAAGAAGTTTTTTCCTACTTACTATTACAGCCATACTTCCTTCGTCGTATTCCTGAATTTCGTGGACTTTCACCATAATGTTCTTGCCAACGACTTCCAGCAATTCCTCGTCTGTTGGGGACTTCTTCAAATGGAAATGGGAGGCTGGCAAGAAAAGAGGGGCTTCCTTATAAAAAACTCGTAAACCACCACGGACCCGACTGTAAACATTCACTTCGATTGGCTTGTTTTCTTGATATGCAGACTTTATTTCTGCAAAGGCTTGTAACAAGCGTGCGCGTTTGCTCCTTCTTCTTTCTCTTTCGGATTCAATTGTTGAGGTTTGTTGAACTTGGGTTCCTCCCGTTTCCACAGCGGTGGACTCCCCAACTACATTAGTAGTAGTTTGCTCCTTTTCTTCAACATTTGTAGGATTAGAATCTGGTAGGTTTTCGTTTGTAGGTTCTTGAACATCAACTACAGGAGTATCGACAACTGCTTGTTCACTAACATTTTGATTGGCTTCGACTGGTTTTTGTTCATCTGTTTGCGAAGAGATTGGGTTGTTCTCGTTCATTTGCTCACCTAATTCTAAAAGCTTTTAACATAATGATTTAAAAATAAAATGCAAAATTAGTAAAAAAAACAAAAGAAAAAAATAAGTAAATGATTTAATTTGTTTTGTTTTTTAATACTTCTTCAATAACATTGAGCAACTTGTTTTCGAACATTTCGTAAGAAAACTTTGTCTTGATGTAGTTGCGTGCATTATTTTTTATTGAACTAAATTTATCTGGATTCTGAAAAATCTCTGTGATAATTTTTGCCCATTCTCGGGGCTCTTCTGCTATTAAAAAAACATTATCTTGTTGTGTTGCAATTGGGAATGCTGAATATGGTGTCGTTATTACAATCGTTCCCAAAGCCATCGACTCAAGGATTTTATTTTGGATTCCACCACCAGTTTGCATTGGAGCAACAACACATAGGCTCGATTTAAGATAAATATATGGGTCTTCGACAAAGCCTCGAACAATTATCCTTGGGTCTTTTTTCCCAAGGTCGATGATTTTTTTCCCCGGGTTTGCTCCAACTATCTGAAACTTAATTTCCTTGGGTAAAAGAGGGAAAACATTCTCGACAAACCAAAGGACTGCATCGACATTTGGTCGGTAATTCATTTTCCCAAAATAGGAAACGAAATTGTTATAACTTGTATCAACTTTTTCGTAACTCAATATGTGTTTTTTTACTGCTTGGGGCATCTGAATAATACGATTCGATTTGAAAAAATCTATCTCTCGCTTGTTGAACATCAAAGTTCTGTCGTAGTGTTCTATTGTTTTCTTTTCATATTTCAGCATATTCGGGTATTCAAGGAAGTAAATTGTTTTCCAAAACAATGATTTTGTACGGTGGTAAGAATATTTATAGTTCAAACCAATACTATCTGCCAAATTGATTATTTTCGGTTTATCGAAAGGCAACAAATATTCCGAGGTTCTAATAATCCCTGCAAACAACAAGTCGTAATCGTTTGCTATTTTATTAATATATCTTTGTACTTCTGGAAAATAAAAAAAGTTCACTTGTAGGGGCTTAAAATTGACAATAGTTCGCAAGGAATTCAAGATGCATCGCCATTTTGGATAATAAAAAATTTTGAAGGAATGTGTATTTGCTTTCAAAAACTCTATAGCCTCGTCGGTAGGTTTTTCGAAAGCAACAACGATTACATCTAATTCGAAATGTTGGTTTAAGATTTTAACTAAATTTGAATTGGTTAGATTATCTCCCCCTACTGGTGGATAAGGGATTCGGTGGAAAACCAACAAAATCCGTTTACGCATTTTCTTAGAAAATTCTTATAAAAAAGGACAAAATTAACGAAATTTCCTCCTTTCGCTTATTTCAACTATATTTCCATCTTTCATATAGGCAATTCTGTCGGCAAAAGAAGCAACTTCGTTGCTGTGTGTTGCAACGACAAATGTAATACCGTATTCTTTTTGCAGGGAAACCATTAAATCCAACACGACCTTGGCATTAATAGTATCGAGATTTCCCGTAGGTTCATCGGCAAATACAATATCCGGGTTATTTATTATCGCTCTTGCAATAGCAACTCTTTGTTGTTCCCCGCCCGAAAGTTCCGAAGGCTTATTGTTCAAGCGCTCTTGTAAATCGAATTTCGAAAGCATCTCTTTCGCACGATTTAATGCAGCTTTCTCGCTATTTCCACCTATTATCAATGGTAAAGCAACATTTTCTAATGCTGTAAATTCTGGCAACAAATGATGAAATTGAAAAACAAAACCAATTTTTTTGTTTCTTATCCGAGCAAGTTCGTCATTTGTTTTATTTTGTATCTCTATTGTTGTTCCATCAAAATAATAAATTACTTTCCCCTGGTCTGGTTTATCCAAAGAACTTAGAACATAGAGCAAAGTTGTTTTTCCAACACCAGAGGGTCCCATTATGCAAAGATATTCCCCTTTCCACACGGAAAGGTCAATCCCTTTTAATACCTGAATTTTGCCTTTGTTGTCTTTTTCGAAAGATTTTGTAATTCCAACTGCTTCGAGGATTTTTCCCATTAATCTATTTGTCTTGAATAAAATTAATTCGGAAGCATATTTGGACAAACTTCCTTAATCGATTTTACTATTCTTTCCCAAGTTTCCTCGATGTGGTTGTCCAATCCAACCGACATTCGAACAAGTCCAGGGGACAACCCTATTTGTTCTTGCTCTTCTGGTGGTATCTCGCTCGAAGTACTCAAACCCGGAGCGCTGAACAAAGTTTTGTAGAAACCAAGACTTACAGCAAAGTAACCAACTTTGTTTTCTTGCATTTTGAGCATCAAAGCATTTGCATTTTCGGGCGTTTTGCAATCGAAAGTTACCATCCCACCGAAACCATATTCCTTGTTCATTAATTTTTTCATTAATTCGTGCTGCGGGTGTGAACTTAAACCGGGATAGAACACACGAAATCCGAGTTCTTTGAATTTTTCGGCGATGAATTGAGCATTCTTGCTATGTTGCTTGATACGAATGTGTAGCGTATGAAGATTTTTCAAAATTCCCGCTGCTCGTATTGAATCCATTGTTGGTCCAAGCAACATCGCTGCTCCGTTGTGAACATCTTTAAGGCTTGTAATAAAATCGTGCTTGGCACAAATTGCACCACCAACGCAATCGCTTGCACCGTTGATGAACTTCGTAAGACTATGAACCACGATATCTGCTCCAAGTTTGTATGGCTGCATTATCATAGGGCTGAATGTATTGTCGACAATAAGTGTTAGGTTGTATTCCTTTGCCAATTGGCTTAGCGAAGGAATATCTGCTACTTCGAGAAGTGGATTACTTAACGACTCGGTGTAAAGTATTTTTGTCTTGGGTGTTATTTTTTTTCGAATAGCGTCAATGTCGAGTATGTTTACAAACTTTGTAACAATATTAAACTTTGGAAAGAAGTTTTTAAATAGTGCATAAGTGCCCCCGTAAATTGTTCTACTGGAAATAATCTCATCGCCAGCAGAACAAATCTCAAGAATTGCACAACTTATTGCAGCCATACCCGATGCAGTTATTTGAGCATATTCTGTCCCTTCGAGTAGAGCCAAGGATTGTGCAAGATAGTGAACAGTAGGATTCAAATGCCTTGAATACAAAAAGCAACCTTCGACTTCGTGTTGGAAAAGTTCTTGCATCTTTTCGGCAGAAAGGAATGTAAAAGTCGAGGCATCCTCGATCGAAGGGTTGACCCCCCCGTATTCACCAAATACCCAGTAATCCTGGATTTGCATCGCAGGGTCTTTTTCCATTTTCGTTCTCAATTTTGTGGGACTTCAACATTTATGAATTTCTTTCTTTGCAAGTCTTGGATGATTTCTATTTCTATTTGTTTTTTAAGAACTATCAAGCCATTAATAAACTTATAATGTTTACTAATCAAATTTTTTAATTTAGGAAAACTATATAAATCGGGTTTGTCTTCTCGATAAAATATCGTTTTTTCCCGAAACTTTTTCTCGATTTCTTTATATTTCTGTTCGAATTCTTTGAACTTTATTTCATACTCCTTTTGCAATTTTTCCATCTTCTTTTGCAAATCTTTCATTTTTTTATCATATTCTTTTTCTAAATTTTTAGGCAGTTTTTCCTTCCGTTTCAAGTTGTCTGGTGTATACTTCTTTAATAAATCCACATATTCTTTTACCAACTTGCTTTGTTGTTCAAAATATTTTTGCAAGAATTTTGAATACTCCTTGAAGAAATTGAAAAGTTCCTTGCCACGTTTTAAATATTGATTTAAATCTTTCAAATCGAAATAATTTGCAGTGTCGAGTAGTGGGATTTCCAATTCTGGAAATGATTTCGGAGTAAGCAAGGACTTGCTTAAAATTGAATCGGCAAAATGAAGATGAAATTTGATTAGCGAGTCGATTGGAACTTTTTCTTTTAAACTCTTTGCATCTTTAAAATTTTTTAAAATCTCCTTTTCGATACTATCAATGTTGGGAATATCGGGTAACAATGGCTTTGGAACCATAGTAAAAAGTTTATATGCTTCGGAAATCAAAGAATCGACTAAACGGCTTTCAAGTTTTAATGAATCCATTTTATTTTGAAAAAATTCGAAACGAGGAATCTCGCTGGGAACGTAATCTTTCATAAGGTGTTGGGCAAGTTTCTCATAATCGAGCATTTCTTCTTCCGAAAAATTTTTGTTAAAAATTTCTTCGAACTGCTTCGAGAGCTTTGTTGAATCATATTTTATCTCGTATTCCAACCAAACACTATCCGGAATAGTAGGGAGAGCAAACTTTAACTTGGGAATTATCTCGTAATTAGCAATATTGGATATTTCGTAAACACCAGTGATATTAAATATTTTATGCACACCATTTAGAGCAAAGGATGGAAAAATTATGATAAAAATATTGAAAACAAAAAAGAAAAAAACAAACAACCTTTTCATCTATATTACTCCTAAATGGTTAAGAACTATTTGCACTCCAATAAGAATTAAAATCGAGCCACCAATGTAACCAGCAAATTTTTCGAAGCGAATCGAAAGCCTTTCGCCAAGATGTATCCCAATGTAAGTCATTGTTGCAGCAATAATTCCAATAATAATTGCCATAATAAAAACTTGGGAATCCAGAAGTGAAAGTCCAAACCCAACAGCCAAAGCGTCTAAACTTGTTGCAATCGAAAGACCAACAAGTTTCCACCCGCGAGAAATATCTGTTCGAACTTTCATAATAGCGGCGTTTGAAGTTTCCCAAATAATCTTAATGCCAAGAAACAAAAGAACCAAAAAAGCAATCCAATGGTCGACTTGTTGGAAAATACCAATTACTTTTTCACCAATATACCAACCAATAATAGGCATAATAAATTGGAAGAGACCAAAATGAAAGGCAAGTCGGAACTTCTGTCGTCTTGTGGCTTTTTTGTAGAAAACACCAGCCCCTACTGCAACAGAAAAAGCATCGAGAGCAAGAGCAAAAGCCACAAAAACCGAAACCAATACAAAAACTTCTGTACTCATACCACTCAAAAATAACAAATAATACTCACAAAAATTGTATAATGAAATTCACTAAATTTTGATATTTTGGTAATTTATTAATAATAAATTTTTATTTATTTTGGATTAATTATGGCTCAATCAAAAGAACAAAAAACAGAAACTTCTAAGCTTGTCGAAGAAAAACTTAAAGCAGTAAAACTTGCTATCGACCAAATCGAAAAGCAATTTGGGAAGGGCTCGATAATGAGGTTAAGCGACACCAACATTATCCAAGTTGATGCAATCTCAACTGGATGTCTTTCCCTTGATGCTGCAATTGGGATAGGGGGTGTCCCGCGAGGCCGTATCACCGAAATTTTTGGGCCAGAATCTTCCGGTAAAACCACCGTTTGTTTGCAAATTATAGCCGAGGCACAAAAACAAGGTGGATTAGCTGCATTTATCGATACCGAACACGCCCTCGATGTTAATTATGCTCAAAAACTTGGGGTAGATTTAAGCACACTTCTTCTTTCGCAACCAGAATTTGGCGAACAAGCCCTCGAAATTGTCGAAACCCTTGCTCGCAGCAATGCTATAGATGTAATTGTGATAGACTCTGTTGCTGCTTTAACCCCACGCGTTGAAATTGAAGGTGATATGGGGGACCCGCAAATGGGTGTCCAAGCCCGACTTATGTCGCAAGCTATGAGAAAATTGAACGCTGTAATAGCAAAATCGAATACTTGTGTTATTTTTACGAACCAATTGCGAAGTCGATTGGGGGTAATGTTCGGAAATCCCGAAACAACAACTGGTGGAAACGCTCTCAAATTTTACGCTTCTGTTCGTATTGATATTCGTCGCAAGGATGTAATAAAGGATGGGCAAGAAATCATTGGCAACCGTGTGCGCGCTAAAATTGTGAAAAACAAAATTGCTCCACCATTTAAAGAGGTTGAATTCGATATCCTATACAACGAAGGTATTTCGAAAATCAACGATATTATCGAAATTGCTTCAAATAATGAATTGATAGCAAAAACTGGCTCCTGGTTTACAATTAACGACGAAAGGATACAAGGTAGAGAAGGATTGCGTAAATATCTGCTTGAACATCCAGATATTTATAAAAATCTCGAAAACAAGGTTCGCGAAATTCTCAACTTGCCGCCGATAAAATGAGTTTTTTTCAAATTAAATCAATTAAAATAAACAAGAATAATAATTCTTCAATTATTGAACTCGACACTGGCCAAAAATATGTTATTTCTATCGACTTGGTAGTACGTAATAAACTGAACAAAGGAACCAAAATTGAAAAATCTCTATTAGAGAAAATCCTTGAAGAACAAAGAATTATAGATGCAAAGAATATTGCCTTGAATTTGATTTCTTATCGAGCAAGGACTTCTTTTCAAATTGAAGAAAAATTGCAACAAAAAGGCTACACAAAGCAAGAAATTCAAAAGGTCATTCAATTTCTAAAAGAATTTTCGTATCTCGACGACAAGTCCTTTGTTCGAAACTACATCAACTTTGCTTTGGGACAAAAAAAACGAAGCAGAGCACAAATCATACAGGAATTGTATAGGAAAGGAATATCCAAAGAAGATGCAGAAGAAGTTTTCAAGGAAATTGAAATCGAAAACAAGGAACTCGAGAACGCATATTTTCTTGGTTTAAAGAAATATAAGCAATTGAGCAAACAAAATAAACCGAACCCAATCAACAGATTGGCACAGTACTTATATACCAAGGGTTTCGCTTGGGATGTAATTCAAAAGGCGTGCGATAAAATCAAAACCGAATTAAATAGCAACGAAAATACTTCGACAACGGGATAAAAAGCAAGGGAATGGTACACCCGGCGGGATTCGAACCCACGACCCTCAGGTCCGGAGCCTGATGCTCTATCCAACTGAGCTACGGGTGCATTGGGTTGCACACCCGGAGGGACTCGAACCCCCAACCTTCTGATCCGTAGTCAGATGCTCTATCCAATTGAGCTACGGGTGCTTCAAAATGCAAAATTACGAAAAAAACAATTTACATTAATAAAGACTACACTTATCAAGTTTCATTTCGCAACGGTTGTAGAAGATTGGAATTTGGAGGGCGCGAGCAGCAATTTCAACAATAAATGTTTTCAATCGTGGGCTATCTGTCGAAAAAATGTTTAAGACTGGTATTTGCCCGCAAGAAAACAAGCGAAAGTTTGTTATCACTGGTAGTTGCATATAAATCGACAGACGCGAAAACCCAATGTCCAAAGGTTGCAACATCCACTTTGCTATCCAACCATTGACCAATGGATATGGGTCGCTCTTCAACATATGGAATTTTTCGAAACGGGCTTGGAAAGCATTGTATAATCCTTCGATTCTTATTTTGGGTTTATTGTCCAACCTTTCCCTTAATCGGTTACAGAAGTAATCGGGAGAACTTTTAAGTACCTCGTGGAAAAATTTGTCGTTTGTTATTTTTAAGTACCTCGATAAATTATGGTTATTACATATCTCGTAAGCATAAATTGCATCGTTTAATAACTTAACATTCATTGGTGCACGAGTTAGGCAACATTGGACCTCTTTATCTCGGTAAAATCTATGGTAGAAAAGCTTTACAACTGTGTTTGGGTAAACTGCGTGAACTGCATCTTCAATGTGAATGGAACCATTTGTCATAATAGTTGGGATTTCGATTCCTCGGCTTCGCATCCTATCGAGCAGTTTGAACCAGGTTTTGTAGTCGTCTTTTTCCGACAATTCAAAGCCAAGAATAACATTCGAAAGCGAGTCGACCGCCATTGCAAGATACATTGTGTGCTTTGGGTTTTCCGAGGTGGCGGCAGCGAAAGTCCTACCAACAAGGTATGCAAGACGAACATTATGTTTCGAAACACACAAGTCGAGATATTCTTCCCAGTCGGGGCAACCTTCGAGAAATTCCCGAACCTTCTTATTTATTCTCAATGGGGAACTACGGTAAATATCGACAAGGTCGCGAAAAGTGCGGCCACTAAGATAGGCTTCCGTAAGGCTTACAATATCGGGTCGGATGGTTTCGGCTTTTTCCATTACCCAGGTTTTTCCACAACTTCTGCAACGGTATCGTCGATTTCCAGTTGAAGTTTTTCCGTGGCGTATTACTTTGGTACTTTTGCAATATATGCAACTGATATTTTCGTTATTTCTCATTTTTATTCTATAAAAAAACTAAATTAACAAACAACATTAAATTTACAAAATTTTATTTCTTTTTCTTTTTTATTTTCTTTCTATTTGATTGTTTTTAAAGAATTTTTTTATCAATTCCAAAAATATCAACAATTCAATTACAAAAGTTTAAAACATAATTAATTGCAGTTTTGTATTTCTTTCTTTTAATAAATTTGTAACTGAATCAATATATTTGCTTAGGATTGCTTATGTCCAGATGTTTCAATAAAGTAATATTGATTGGATTTGTTGCCTCCGAACCAGAATATAAAAAAGCAAACAACGGAGTTTCGATTTTAACTTTTAGGTTGCTAACTTTGGAATCGTATAAAACTGCCGATGGAAGGATAGTCGATAGGTCGGATTGGTTTTCCATTGTTGCTTGGCGAAATCTTGCCGACGTTTCGAAGAAAATTCTAAAGAAAGGCACAAAAGTTTTTATCGAAGGTGTCCTTCGCAGTCGCGATGTACAATTGAAAAATGGCGACAAAGTCCAAAAAATTGAAATTGTCGCAGAAAACATTTTGACACTCGAAGGAAAGCGACAAACAAAGTTGAAAGAAAATAAAGATATCATTAGTATTGGCGACGATATCGAATTGCCCGATTTTCTCGAAGAAATCGATAATCCCTAATTCTCTCCGTATTTCACAACTTTTGAATTATCCTTGCAATTGCGTAGTACTTCCGAGACAGTTTTATTAATATTTGGTACTTTCCAACTGCTTGCTATTTCATTTGCTGGAACTAAAACAAATTTTCTAAATTCTAATTCTGGATGTGGTATTTGCAAGTCATTTGAATTAATCGTATGCTCTCCGTAAAGAATAATATCAAGGTCTATTTCTCGTTCACGCCATTTTGGTCGAGTTCCCCGCCCTAACGTTTTTTCTATTTCTTTGCAACGATACAAAAGTTCCTCCGCCGAAAGTGTTGTTTCGCCAGCAACAGCGATATTAATAAAATTGGGTTGATTTTTGTAACCTACTGGTTCTGTTTCGTAAAAGGATGAAATTTTTACATTTTCCAAAACTTTTAGTGAAATAAGCAATTCAATAGCCTTTTGAATATTTTCAATTCTTTCTCCAAGATTCGACCCCAATGATAATAAAACAAATTCTTTCTTCCGTTCTACCATCATTTTTCTCTTGATAATTCTGTTTCGATATAAGAAACAACATTGTGGATAGGTACATTCATCTTTCGTATTCTAATTGTTGCTTTAATCAGATTAGGAAACCTTTCGAAAACCAAGTCCAAAATATTACTCGCTACTGTTTCAATAAGATTGGAGGAGTCATCGACAAAAAGTTCCTCGATGCAATTCATTGCTTCTTCGTAGTTTAGTGCAAAAGCAACACTATCGGAGAAAATTGCGTCGGTTGCGTCGTACCACATATCCAAGTCCACTTCGTACCTTCCACCTAAATCTTTTTCTTCTTGCTTTACTCCGTGGTAGGCATAAAACTGTGCCCCTTTGATTGATAATCGTGCAATTTGTTTGTCTTCCATAATTCTACTAATTAAAAAGTTCAAATTTAAAAAATCCAACCCAATTTGCCCGACTTATAATGTGAAACTTTTTACTTTTCCCTTCGTAGTTA
>JAOAEE010000028.1 GCA_026416955.1 Ignavibacteria bacterium
AAAAGATATTACACCCCCAACAATTTCTTCGTTTTCAATGAGTTGTACACCATCGATAACTGGAACAATTACATTTAGCGAACCAGTTTATGCCAATAACAATGCTACTGGAAACCTAACTTCTGCAAATATTAGCGTAACTAAGTCTGGTGGTAGTGCAAGTATAAATACATCGAGTATTACCCATACTGCTGGTTCGAACACTGCAACCGTAAATATTAACTGGGCTGGAACATTGAATGGATTTGAACTTGTTCAAGTCAGTACACAAAGTGGTACTTCTGTTTACGATGCTGCCGGCAATGCAATGGCACATCCAACCACAGCCACAGACTATGCAAATGTGGATATCACAATTGTTTCCCATCCGAGTAATCAATCTGGTTGCGTGGGAACGAATGTCAACTTTTCTGGCTCGGCAACTGGTGGTGCTGGTTTGCAGTATAAATGGCAATTATCTACAGATGGTGGAAATAATTTCAGTGACATATCCGATGGTGGTGTTTATAATGGCACATCGACTACCACTCTTGCCATCAATGGTTTAACAAGTGGTATGAATAACTATCAATATAAGCTAAAAGCATATAATGAATGCGATACTAAATATACGAATGCAGCAACCCTTACTGTGCATCCTGCTACAAATATCACTACGCATCCTTCGAATACCACAATTTGCCAAGGTTCAACCGCTACACTAACAGTTTCTGCTGTAGGTGTTTCTCTAAGTTATCAGTGGCAATTCTGGAATGGTTCTTCTTGGGCTAATGTATCAAATAATACACCAAGTGGAGCATCATATACTGGTGGTAATTCTAATCAATTGCAAATAAGTGGGTTAAGCGCTGGAACTTATGATTATCGTGTAATTGTTTACGGTGGGTGCTCTCCAACCTCGGTAACCTCAAATACAGCAACTGTTACTGTAAATGCTCAACCTTCTATTACTGGAAATCCATCGGATGCGACAGTTTGTAGTGGCTCATCAACTTCATTTAGTGTTAGCTCCGCAAGTGGTACACTAAATTGGC
This sequence comes from Ignavibacteria bacterium, assembly GCA_026416955.1. Taxonomy (GTDB): domain Bacteria; phylum Bacteroidota; class Ignavibacteria; order Kapaibacteriales; family UBA2268; genus Naka2016. Next base: position 1,035 of record JAOAEE010000028.1, read on the forward strand.
AAGTTTCAACGGATGGAGGTAATTCATACACTGATTTAACTAACAACCCGCCTTATAGCGGAGTAAATTCTACTACTTTAAGTATAAATAATGTTACTACTGCTCTTGATGGTTACAAATATCGTTTGAAAGCAACTTCTGGGGTATGCAATCCCCAATTTTCTAATGCTGCTACATTAACAGTACTAACTTCTCCATCAATTAGTTCACATCCCTCAAATGCAACACAATGTCAAGGGAATTGGACACAAGGATTCTCGGTATCTGCAAGTGGAGGTTCTTTATCATATCAATGGCAATTCTCTTCAGATGGAGTTAATTGGAGTAATGTAACTAATAATACACCAACTGGTGCCACATACTCTTATGTAGGCCCAGAATCATTAGAGGTAAACAGCAATGTAATTGCTCCTGGAACTTACTATTATAGAGTAATCGTTTCAAACACTTGTGGTAGCGTTACATCCAATAGTGCTCAATTAATTGTTAATCCACCTACTTCTATAACTACTCATCCAACGAGTGCAACTATCTGCCAAGGTCATACATCTCAGCAATTTACAGTGGTTGCTAGTTACACTGGTACACCTACTTATACTTGGCAATTTAGTTCAGATAACTCTAATTGGTCTAATGTAACGAATGGAACACCCTCGGGGGCTTCCTATTCCGGGCAAAACACTGCGACACTTACAGTGACCACAAGTTCAATTCCACCGGGAAATAATTATTATTATCGAGTTATAGTATCTGGTGCTTGTGGTACTGCAACATCAAATTCAGCCCAACTAACAATAAATCCCACAACCAGTATTACAACGCAACCACCATCTTCAGTGTCTGCTTGCGCAGGTGGTTCTATCAATGTAAATATTAGTGTTTCCGCAACTGGTACATCTCTTACTTACCAATGGGAATTTAGCTCCGACCATAGTACTTGGAATTCTGTTAGTAATGGACAACCAACTAACGCTAGTTATTCTGGTGCTACAAGCTCTACTTTAACTATTACTGGAAATGTACCTGCTGGTACTTATTATTATCGAGTTTATGTTTCGGGTAGTTGTGGTAATGTTACATCGAATGTTTGCACTCTATATGTAAATCCTCCTGCAACAATTTCGTCCCATCCATCGAATGCTAGCCAACCACAAGGAACTTGGAGCCAAAACTTCAGTATCACTGCAAGTAATTATTCAGCAATTCAATGGCAATACAGCTCTGACAATACCAATTGGTCGAATGTTTCAAATGGTATTCCAACTAATGCTCAATACTCTGGTGCTAATACAACCACTTTAACTGTTCAAAGCACTGGTTCTGGAATCCCCGCTGGAGTATATTATTATCGTGCGCAAGTAACAGGATGTCAGGGTACTATTAATTCTAATTCTGCAATGTTAACAGTTACCAATACTCCAACAAAACTTGCGATAATAACAACCATTGGAACCCAAGTACACAACCAGTCATTTAACATTCAGGTTCAATCCCAAGATAATAGCAACAATCCAGCTCCTGTGAGTAGTAATACCAATGTAACGATTAGCGTTAACTCTGGTTCTGGGACTGTCACTGGCTCGGGAACGATTTCTGCTGGTACCCATACAACAACGATATCAGTAACATATTCTCTAAGTGGTTCCGATGGTGAAAACAACGTTAATCTAAAGGCTAGCGCTTCTGGACTAAGCGATGGTGTATCGAATACATTCACTGTGCTTCCAACCGAACCGACCACGCAAGCCAGCGGAATATCTCTTGTAAGCCGAACTCAAAGTAGTATAACGGTGTCCTTTACCGCTGGAAACGGTTCTGGAAGGTTAGTTGCTGCGACTAAGAATTCATCCACGTATAATGGAAACACGCCCACGGATGGTACTTCATACAATATTGGCGCATCTTTTGGAACTAATACTGAAATCATTCAAAAGGGTAATGTGACAGGTGCAACTGTTACTGGATTGAATAATGACAGCTGGGCAACCTTTAGGGTATTTGAGTATAATGGTAATAATGTCCCGAATTATAGGACTACAACAGCAAGTAATAATCCACGGGCATTGAAATCACTTCCAAAGGAAGTGCAAGTGGATGCACCTACAGCAAATTACTTCTTAATTGGAGGATTAATGCCCAATCCAGTAACGGATGAAGGATTTACTTTACATCTTGTAACCGACGTTGAGGGAACAGTTGTACTTGAAGTTGTTAATGAACTTGGTCAGATAATTCTATCAAATACCAGTTACTTAGATGCTGGAAATCATTTTATTAACTTGAATATGCCTAATAATGGTTCACCTAATCCAGCTGGTATTTATTTCGTTCGTGTAACTTTGAACGGCGAAACACTCGTGCAAAAGTTCGTGTACTTACCGTAAGGTAGTGTTTTGCGAACCGCTCCGAGAATGCTTCTCGGAGCGGTTTTTTTATGTAGTATTTTTAATTTTGCTTTTTTATGGGTTTGCTTATGAAAAGATTTGTTTTTGTTCTTGCACTTTTGGTACCTTTTACTTTATTTACACAGATAAAATTTGATATTTTGGATGTAGGTTCCGATAAAATCGTTTTGGAAATAAAAAACCAAACCAAGAATGATATCGAACTTTTTATTTCGCTTGAAAAGTTTAAAAAAACAAGTTTTTATTTCAAAGAGTTGTTAAATCCAAACACTTCTGATAAGTTGGATTATTCAAAGCTAAAACCTTTCCCTGGAATAGGTAATTTCTTATCAAAAGTTCCTAAAGGAAAAGTTCAAAAGTTTGAAATATTTTCCTTGGAACCAAAAAGGGAGTATTATATTTATGCTTTCCAAAGGTCTAAAGATAGCGTCAAAGTACTCCAAAGCTTTCTCTTCAATACATTGGCCGAGAAACCTTCGAGGCAAGCTTCGCAATTGGCATTTTCAGAGATTACCGATACTTCAATTGTTATGTCCTGGCTGAATGGCAATGGCGAAGGACGAATTGTAGTAATCGGTCCCCCAAAAGATTTCTCTAAACCCAAGAATGGAACTGCATATCCATCATCGCAAGTCTATGGTAAGGAGTCTTCGAAATTAGGAAATTGCTATGTTGTTTACGATGGAAAAGACCTACGACCAAAAATTACTATTTCGAACTTGAAACCTGCTACTCAATATCAAGTTTCTTTGTTCGAGTACAATGGAAACGGAAATTATAGACATTACAATTTCGAACAAAGTTCGAACAACCCAAGGGTATTTATAACGAAAATTTCCACACCTAAAATCATTTCAATCGATGGAACCCAGGAAGAAACTTGGTTGGTTCGTTGGGAAAAAGTAAATGGTGCAAAAACATATATTCTTGACCTTGCGTTAGATAAAGAGTTCAAAGAATTAGTTGAATCATACCAAAATTTAGACGTAGGGGACCTTGGAGAGTTCGAGTTGAGCGACTTAAAGCCAAGGACTAAATATTTTGTTCGATTAAAAGCCAAAGGGGAACACAGCGAAAGCGCTTATAGCCCAGTCTTTGAGTTTCAAACAAAATAAACTTAGTTGCAAAGGGTTAAATTAATTAGGAAATAAAGGCTGCAAGGCAAAGTCGAAAAATCTATTTGCCTTGCAGTTATTAATTTTTACTTGGTTAGATAAAGTACTAACCCCGCGTCTTTAGAGAAGTCAATTTGTTTGTATGTATGGGTTTCCGTCTTTACACCAATAATGTTGTATTTGTCGTCTCTTTCGAGCCATTTTATTTTGCTAACAAGTTGAACTTTAGTAAGTAATTTTCTAATGTCATCTTTGTCCAGATGAATCCATTGGAGAATATCTGAATACCACATAATCTTGTCTTTTTGGGTTAATTCGATTTCAAATTCCTCCGTATCGGTAACATCGTAGCCACCTTCTGTTTGGGGGTATATTATTTTGTGTTTATAAATGATTTTATTCACATAGTTTTTATTGAATGGGTCCATCTCGACATACAAAGTTTTATCGGTTTCGGTATTGCTAGTAGTTTCTTTTAAATTATAATTGAATTTGTTTCCCTGCCAAACGATACTGTTTTTGGAAGTAAAATCGAAATTAAAAGAGGAAGTATTAGAAGTTCCTTCCTCAAACATTTCGAAAACTAAATTAATGAAGAATTGCTTTAAGTGGGAATAATCGGACTTTGTTTCGGTTGGCGACCAATAAGTAATTCCCCAAAAGTTTACAAAGGCTTGGATTTTCTTTGCGTTCTCGACTTTTGATTTATCAACGGAAAGTTCAAATTTCCCGTCAATACATTCTACCTTAATGTTTGAATTATCAATTACTATGTAGACCGGACCACTGTAATTTATTTTATTTTTGTATTCATCTGTTTCGACCGAGAAAACTTCGCCTTTTATTTCTCCCCTTGAATAGTCTATATTAGAAATATAGACACTTAATGTTGGCATAAACAAAGCAAAGTCTTTCAATGCACACCAAATGAAATTTGGAATTAATTCGGAAGCCTGGGATTTTACACATTCAAGGTCTATGTAAGGATACCCACGATTTCCAAAAAGGGATGAGAAGTAACCATCGTCTTTGCACATTTTGATCTTGCGGCCGCTAGGAAATGTTTTGTAGTAAGTAAATTCTTTACTGTCATAATCTAAATTTTCAAGTTTTGGAGAAGAATATGCTTTTTCTCCGTTCAGTGGTTTGATTACATTAGTTCCCTGCTTACCTGAAATTGTTTCACCAGTGAAAAAGTTTGAGTTAGTAAATTTAGCAAGTGCTTCGTGAACCTCGCGAATTGTTTTAAAGGTTGAGAGTTGTGCCTTTAGGTTTGGGTCGGGTTCGCCATTTGCGTATTCTTTTGCCCAAGATGTTTTGAACATTTCTTCGTAAGGGTCTGGGCTACCAAAAGCCCATCCCCAGGAAAGTCCCAAAGGGGCAGCGTGACTGTCGTTGCGGACGTGGGGCGGGCAAGCCATATCGGCTAAGTTGTGCAATACTTCGCCGAAGCATCTCCAAGCCTTTGCAAGAAGTTGTCTTTTTTTATTATCATCTTTTTCTTGTATTGCTTGAACAATGTATTCTTTACCCTTTTCCAAAGACCACTTATTAGCAGAGCCTTTTGGTGTATCTCCTAAAGCCCATTCTATTGCATCAATACCAGGATTAGAATAAAAACCTTCCCAGTATGTACCGCGATTAGAAAGGTATTTTTTCCCAGAGTTCAACCCTACAGGGTCGTAGAAGTGACGAACCGCAGCAGGAACTTCTGGTTCGTCTGCAGACATTCCGCCGTGTGCAATCCATTCAGCTGGGGTAAGACTTAAGTCTGATTCACCAGTAGTTGATTCGAAGAAACCCAAGTTTGTTACTCCCGGTCCATTCATTTTGTTCAAATTATCGCTTAATTTTAATTGAAATCCATTTTCCTCGATATTAGAGTTTTTAAGCAAATCTTCTAACCATTCAACAAAAACTTTGTTTAAAGTTGTGTGGGCTTTTGTATTTTCATAACTTACCAATGAAAAATGGATTAATAAGTAGAATGCAATTCCTAAAAAAACAAAAATTAATCGTTTCATTATTGCCTCGCTAAAATCTCACAAGTTTCCAAACCCCATCGCCGCTTTGAGCAAAAGCTATGGTATAAGTTTTGCCATCGATTTGAATTTCGTATTCTGCATAAAAGTTGTTTGCGAAGAGTAGTTTCTTTTTTGTTAATGCTTCACCAAATTTCTTTAACAAATCTGGGTCGTTTGGAAGGTATTCTTTTGTGACATTTGCGAATTCTTCGTATGTAACTGCTAAAACGCTATCCCGAGAACCACTTTGGAAAGCATTTTCCGCTCGCTTTGCAAATGATTTCAATTCTGGTGTTTCCATTCCTATGGAATTATCATCACCCGGACCAGTTACTTTATCTGGACAGTTCGTTAGATTGAAAAAGATAAAAGCCAGAAGGAAACCAAAAATAAAAGGTTGAATAGTATACACTATCAACTTGGGGAATTTCATAAAACCTCCGTGAAGTGAAAAAATAAGTTAACAAATAAAACTTGTTTATATGGATAAAATTCGGGATTATTCTGTAAATGTATCCAAATGTTGTTTGTTTGGAAACGCTTTCGGAATTGTAATCAATTAAGATGTAAGGATATATAAAAAAACAAAAGCCACCTCGAAAAGGTGGCATAAAATCGATAATATTATTAAGATATTATTTAGCAAAGGCGAAACTTCTTCTTTCGCGAATAACAGTAACTTTTATTTGTCCGGGATATTCCATTTCTTGCTCAATTTTTTTAGCAATGTCGTGTGCAAGTTGGTCGGAAGTAATATCGTCTACTTTATCTGGTTCGACAATAACGCGAACTTCTCTTCCAGCCTGAATTGCAAAGGTCTTTTGAACACCTTGGAAACTTTGGGCAAGAACTTCGAGTTTTTCTAATCTTTTAACGTAATTTTCCAAGGATTCTCTCCTTGCTCCGGGTCGGGCACCGCTAATGCTGTCGGCTGCTTGGACAAGAACAGCATAAGGAGTTTCCATATCAATATCTTCGTGGTGGGCACCAATAGCATTGGCAACAGCGGGATGTTCCTTATATTTCTTAGCGAGTTCATATCCAATCAATGCGTGTGGTCCTTCTGTATTCTGGTCGACGCATTTGCCGATATCGTGCAAAAGACCAGCTCGTTTAGCTATTTGTGGGTCAAGACCGAGTTCTGCTGCCATAATCCCACAAAGGTAAGCCACTTCGATGGAATGATTTAAGAGGTTTTGCCCGTAACTTGAACGGTATTTCATTTTACCAACTAAACGTACAAGTTCAGGGTGTAGGTTATGGATACCAAGTTCAAGTGTTGTTTGCTCTCCAACTTTGATGATTTCTTCTTCAAGTTCGTTGCGTACTTTTTCAACGACTTCTTCTATACGGGCTGGGTGAATTCTACCATCTTGCATAAGGCGTTCAAGGGCAATTTTAGCGACTTCTCGACGGAACGGGTCGAAACCAGAAATTACAACTGCCTCCGGTGTGTCGTCAATAATTAAGTCGACACCAGTAGCCGATTCGAATGCACGAATGTTTCGGCCTTCTCTACCGATAATTCTTCCTTTCATTTCGTCGGATTCGAGGGTTACAACAGATACTGTACTTTCGATGCTATGGTCGGAAGCAGTCCTTTGAATTGCTTCCAAAATGATATTTCTTGCTTCGCGTTGAGCGTTTTGCTTGGCTTCGTCGCGTATTTGTTTGATATATTGAGCAGCATCGGCTTTTGCTTCGTTGATTAGATTGTCCATTAAGATTTTTTTTGCTTCTTCGCTTGAAAGACCACTTATTTCTTCCAACTTTTTGATTTGTGCAATCTTTAAGCTTTCAATTTCATCAAGTTTTTGTTTGATTTGGGCTTCCTTTTGCTTTAGGTCTTGCTCGGTCAGTTCGAGCTGCTTTTCTTTTTTCGAAAGTAATTCTTGCTTGGAGTTTAGAGCTTCTTCTTGCGATTTAAGAAGTTTTTCTTGCGCTTGTATTTTGGTTTTTCTTTGCTGATATTCATTTTCAAATTCTTGTTTTCTTTTGTGCCATTCTTCTTTAACTTCGAGTAATTTTTCTTTTTTTAGGTTGTTAGCCTCTTTTTCTGCCTCTTTGATAATGTTATTTGCTTTTTCTTCTGCTTCTTTTATTTTCGAAGAAAAGGATTTTTGAGTAATAAAGTAAGCAACTCCAAAACCAAGCAAAAGCCCAACTATTGCTCCAACAACGATAATGACTTCGTTCATAGTTCTACCTTCCGTAAACTAAACCAAATAATAATAGACGAATAAAAAAATACAAATTAATAAAATATAAAGAAAAAACCGCATTATCGCCTTGCCCATTCACAATACTGAGTCGGAAAGAACCCAATCCGACACAGTGGGTACCATCCTGACTATATTTTGCTTCCACTGGACATCTTTGAAGATGTCGCCACAATAAGTGGCTGAGGCCTGCAATTTATAGCCAGAGCCTGGTTCCCTTTTATTATCACTAACAGTTCTTCCGCTCATTTGGGGGCAAGGCTCTAATGCGGCTTAAAATTTCAAAGAACGCTATGTGCTTGTGTTTTCGATAAGATATAATGTTATTTTCTTTATTTCATCAATTAAATAATTTGTGTCGACTTTGCTCTTGAATTCGCATAGTTTGAGTTTTTCGGCAATATTAATTGCTGTAAGTGTAAACACAGTTTGTATCGATTCGTCCTTATACTTTTCCATAATATGCTTCAATTGTTCTTCCACTTCGTTAACAGCACTTTTAATGATACTTTCATTTTCGCCTTTTAATGTGTATTCGTTGCCAAGAATTTTAACTTTAATTTTTCCCATACTCAAAAAGCAAAATAATAAAAAAAACTAAATTTCAAATAAGTAGAAAACCAACCAAGAGTAAATCAATCTTTTTTCGAGCCAATTATAAGTGTTTTATTTCTAAGTAGATGAGAATAATAGTTTAATACAAAAAAAACAAAGGATAAATCCATCCATAGGATAAAGTAAATAAGAATATTGGCAGTAAAAGAACATCGAATTATTTCGAATAATGCAATATATGGTGCAATTCCTATGAGTTTTTTCTCTTCGACCGGAACTAAATTGCTTGCACGAACAATTTTATATAGTTTAATTGAACCAAAAAGTAGTGAATATAATAAAGCATTGAAAATAATGAAATTGAAAATACCACATTCTGCCAAAACGGAAAAAATTGTTGTATCACTAAAAAGTGCAACAAATTCTTTTTGATACCCTAACAGACCCAAACCTACGCCAAACAAAGGATTTTGTGCCCAAATTGAAATTGTTGCAAGTGTATTGTTTAGGCGGGTGGTAAAACTTTCGCCACCCATTTCGTCGCTTCCAAGTGTAAAAATGTTTTCGACACGGATAAAGAAAAGCTTTAATAAGTCTATCCCAAATAATTCAATCATTAATAAGTTCGAAACGATAATTATTACTATTCCAATAAGTATAATTTTAAAAATAAATTTATAGGATTCAAAATATTCCAGAAAGAAAACTAATAGAAGAACACCCAAAAGGCTTGCCAAACCTGTCATAGAGTATGTTAAAAACAAAGCGATAAGGCAAACACTTACAAAAAGGATTAGCAACTTGTTTCCTTTAACGAAACTTGAGCGGTGTTGTATCCAAGGGATAACTAAAAATATAAAAAGAAAAATGTTGAAACTTGCCAAGACACTTGGTTCCACAAAAATTGAATTAACTCGATAAAAGGAACCAAAACCTATTGTAGTTTGTTGGATGTTACCAACAATTTCTAAGCGGGACATAATGGAAGTATTTGAGTATTCGAGCCAACCAAAAGGCAAACCTAATGCACGCGCAAAAAGTTGGTAAATTCCATATAAATCGAAAATAAAGAGTATCCAAATTAAACCTTTTATGATATAGATAAATGTTTTGGGTTTCAAAAGTTCAGAGTAAAGTAGAAAAATATAGAAGATTATATAATAATAGTGTAAGGTCGACTTAATATTTTGGGTTATTTGTGCAGTATCACCGTTTAAAATTGGATTTAGCATTGTAAAAATTAGTAGAGTATTAAAGGTAAGAAACAAAACATTTGGATAATTTATCGCAATTTGCAACTTTTTTTTCATAAAGAATATAGAAATAAGCAATAATGTGTATGAAAATAAAACATTGAAGTCCAATGAAGTAACACCATAATTTAGAATAAAGAAAATTGCCCACCCAAAAAGGAATTGAGTGAAAAAGGTTAATCCAAAACTTATATTGTAAAGTTTTTCCATTTCTTCCAAATTAACTGCAAAATTAATCAATAAAAAATAGTTACTACGCTAAAAATAATTAGATCTGAACAATAAATGGATGGAAATAAAGTAATGTGCACACCCGGAGGGACTCGAACCCCCAACCCTCTGATCCGAAGTCAGATGCTCTATCCAATTGAGCTACGGGTGCAAATCTATGAATGAGAAACTTTCAACTTGTTTACAAGTCGTGCTAATTTGGATTTCTTATTTGCTGCATTGTTTTTGTGTATAACGTTGCGAGCAGCGATTCTATCGAATATTTTGTATGCTTTCTTCAATAGTTCGCTTGCTTCCTCGTAAGTTTTTGCACGACGAATTTCTTTTACTATGTCCTTTGCAATTCTCTTATTTGCTCGGTTATATAAACGTCTTTTACGATTTTGACGTATCCTTTTTAAAGCAGACTTATGGTGCGCCATAAAACTAATTTAATCCTAATTTTTTAGAAAATACAAAATTAAGAATTTATTCTTAAAGAAAAAAGATTTTTTTTGAAAGAAATCTTTTATTAATTTTGCATTTGGTAATGCTCGGATGGCGGAATAGGTAGACGCACAGGACTTAAAATCCTGTGGGCATTCGTGCCCGTGCGGGTTCGAGTCCCGCTCCGAGCACTTTTCTTTTGCTTCGTTTCGAATGAATTTGCGTTTGGTTTTAATTCTTCTTGGTTTGATTTTAATTCTAATTGGTTTGTTTTTACCATTCTTTTCTAAAATTCCATTTGGAAGATTGCCCGGCGACATAATTATTGACAAACCAAATTTCAAATTCTATATTCCTATTACTTCTATGCTTATTTTAAGCATCATTTTATCCTTAATTTTATACTTGATTAACCTTTTCCGTAAATAAAAAACTCGAAAAATATGCTTTTTTTTAAAAGAATAGAGAGTGTGCTTTCCCAATGGAAATTATTTAATGTTTTATCAAAAGCTGGAAAAGTTGGTTTTGGTTCTTTGCTCTTGTTTGCTTTATTTTGCCTTTTCACAATAGTTTGGCATATTTTACCTTTCGAGCAAAAAGCAACAATAGCCGCGAATTTTTACTTCATTTTGATTTTGTCGATTATTTTTTCATTCTTTTTCTCTGCTTTAATTTTCTTTACAAGCGAATTTAACATCTATATTAGATTACTTATCTTGAGTTTTATTAATTATTTTGGTCTTAACCCAACACTTGGCACAATTTCAAACTACTTCCTTATTGCAACTCAATTGGCAATGAGTTATCCATTGGTGAAAGAATTAAATAAAGAAGGAAAAAGTTACTATTTGAAGTTGATGTTAATTGCACTTGTAATTGGACAATTTCCACCGTTCCCAATAGAAATTTATCAATCTCTTTTTTTAAAAATTGCTATTAAAGTAGCTCTGTTATTCTTTATTTTTTGGTTAATAAATCGTTTAAACTTTAAGTTATCTCTTTCAAAATTTTTATTCCCTTTCACTTTTTTGACAATTTCCTTCATTTGGTCATTATCTGCAAGTTATCAGGCGTACTTCGAAAGTTTTAAAATGTTGGTATTAACTTTGTGGAACACAATTACAATACCATTGTGGTTATTGCTGGCTGGCGACTTAGTCGATGAAGTAGGAAGATTTGGAAAAATAATCGCAAAACCTACTTTTTCTTTCATTAAGAAACGAAAATTTTTAGTTTTAGAGATTGTTTTAGTTTTTTTAATCGCAATTTTGGTTTCAATTTCTTGGTTTTTTCCAAACAATTATTTGTTAACTTTTTTTGATTTGATACATTTACCCAATTTTCTTGAAGATTACAAGTCCACTTTTGTAGTTACTCTAAGGTTTATTTCCCCAATTGTTGTGATAACCGCAATTATTTCAATATTCTTATTGAAAAATGTAGATGTAATTGAGTTAAGAAATAGATTTAATCAAACTTTGTTTGCAATTTTTGTTTTCACTTTTCAGATTTTGTATTCTTACTATTTTACTAATGAATTAGAAGTCCAAAAATCTTTAACGGGGTTTGCATTTGTTCTTCTTGCTTTAAGTTTGTTTTGGGAACCAATTAAAATAACAGGGTTAGCAAATGTTGATGAATTTAACTTATCTATTATACTGCTGGTAATTTTTCTCCTAACTGGGACCCTTATTGATTTAGGGTTAGTTTGGTACCCTTTAGATATTGCAAAGGTTACTATTCTTTATCAAATTCTCGGAGGTATTGTTGTAGGTTTTCCAGTTCTTTTCCTTCGAGTTGTATTCGGTTGGGATTACGACGAAAAATTTATGTTTAGAAATTTTTTCTTAGGTTTTTCTACTACCTTGGTTTTTTTTATATTGTTTCCCAATAAGTATTGGATTTCACTTCCACTTGGTTATTTTACTTCAATCCTTGGATATAAAATGCTTACTCGTTCGGAAATTTCAGTATTTGTTTTCCTTGCATTAGGTTTTGGCACTATTGCACAATCATTTATTGTGTGGGTTGTACCAATTCCAATTATTCCTTTGGTCAATACGATATTAAACAATCTTTTTTTGAATGTACCTTTTGGACTTTTTGAAGTTGAACATTTTCTTTTAACACTTTTTGTTTTAGTAGCATCTTTGATTTACTTTTTTGTAAGCAAGATCAAGTTTACAACGGAACTTTTATCTTGTACAATTTCAGTCTCTGTATTTTTTGCTCTTTGTTACTTTTTTATTCGTTAAATCAACACATCTATACTTACTTTACTAATTATTATCCATATCTATTTAATAATTTTGCAGTTTGTGAATTTAATGGAGCAGTGATGAAAGTAAAGTTTATTTTAGTTGCAATTGTAGCTATTTTCTCGTCTAGCTTGCTAACATTTTCACAGCAGAAACATAAAGGTAAATTTATCGAGTATAAAAATGAATTTTGGGACGAAATCCACAAATCGACCCAAGAATATTGGAAAAAACCCGATAAAAAGAAACCTCGGTACATTGTAGATTTCGAAGGTTTAGATTTACCTAAATCAAAAGAGGAATTTAAATCCTTTTGGCACAATGAACCAAGGCCCCAAGGAGCAACTGGAACTTGTTGGAGCTTCTCCACTACTTCATTTTATGAAAGTGAAGTGCAAAGAACGAGTGGGAAAAAAGTGAAGTTGTCCGAAATGTACAACGTTTATTGGGAATACATTGAAAAAGCAAGATATTTTGTTCAAACGCGTGGAGAATCTTTTTTTGGAGAAGGGAGCGAATCAAATGCTATTAGAAGAATTTGGAAAAAGTATGGTTGTGTCCCTCTTCAAGTATATGAAGGTAAACTTGAAGGTCAAAAGTTTTACGACCATAGCAAAATGTTCGAGGAAATGAGTAATTTCTTGAAGAAAATAAAGGAAAATAACATTTGGAATGAAGATTTTGTAATTCAGACAATTAAAAGCATATTAAACAAGTATATGGGTGAACCACCGACTAAGTTTAGTTTCGAAGGAAAAGAATATACTCCAAAATCTTTTCTTACAGATTATTTGCGATTAAATATGGATGATTATATCGATTTTATGTCTTTGATGGAAAAACCATACTATAAAATTGTTGAACTTGAAGTACCGGACAATTGGTGGCACGATTCCTCTTATTATAATGTTCCTTTAGACGATTTTATGCAGATAATAAAGAAATCCATTCAAAATGGTTATACAATGGTTATAGGAGGAGATGTATCCGAACCAGGAATTGAATCCCACGCTGAGGTTGCAATAGTGCCTACGTTCGACATACCTTCGGAATACATCGACGAGAATGCAAGACAAATGCGATTTACAAATAATACAACTGGGGACGACCACGGAATACATATTGTTGGATATAAGTTCGACAAGAATAACAAAATGTGGTTTTTAATAAAGGATTCTGGAAGCGGTTCCTTCAATGGAAACAATAAAGGTTATTATTTTTATCACGAAGATTACGTCAAATTAAAAATGTTGAGTGTTACTGTACATAAAGATGCAGTAAAAGATACACTTGGAAAATTCAAAAATTAATTTTTGTACTTTTTTTGAATTTACTAATAATGTTAATTTAATTTATTGTTTTTATGCGGCTCCGCGTTTGAACTCATATATTGGAGTTGACCCATTTTCTATAACTTCGCGGGTGATAATACATTTTTTTAAGTTACTCATATCGGGGACGGAAAATTGTATTGGTAGCATAATTTCTTCCACAATAGCACGCAGACTTCGTGCGCCCGTTTTAAGTTGCTTTGCACGAGAGACAATAGCGTCGAGAGCGTCTTCGGTGAATTCAAGTTCAATTCCATCAATTTCAAACAACTTTTTGAATTGTTTAATTATAGCATTTTTGGGTTCTGTCAATATTCTTTTCATTGCTTCTTCGTTTAGGTTCTCTAAAGGTGCAATCACTGGAAGACGTCCTACTAATTCTGGAATAAAACCAAATTTGATTAAATCATCTGGCTCGACTTTTCTCAACAATTTACTCGTTTCTTCAACCGAAGGCTGTAATTCTGCGGTAAAGCCAATTGTTGTTGTGCGTAGTCTTTTAGCAACTATTTGCTCTAAACCAACAAAGGCTCCTCCACAGATAAATAATATGTTTTTTGTATTAACATAAAGTAATTTTTGTTCTGGATGCTTGCGACCACCTTGGGGTGGCACTCCTGCAACAGTACCTTCCAATATTTTTAACAACGCTTGTTGAACACCTTCGCCAGAAACATCTCTCGTAATCGAGGGGGAATCGCTTTTTCGTGAAATTTTGTCTATTTCATCGATGTAAACAATACCAATTTCAGCGAGGCCAATATTATAATTTGCATTTTGCAACAAACGAACAATAACTGTTTCGACATCGTCTCCAACATAGCCCGCTTCGGTAATAGTTGTAGCGTCGGCAATTGCAAAAGGTACACGAAGAATTTTGGCTAAAGTTTGTGCTAATAGAGTTTTGCCTGTTCCAGTTGGTCCAATAAGTAGAATATTACTTTTGTCAATATCGACATCTGTGGAGGAATCGAAATTTAATAGTATCCTTTTGTAATGATTATAAACTGCAACAGAAAGGACTTGTTTTGCATAGTCTTGCCCAATTACATATTCATCGAGTTTTCTTTTGATTTCACTTGGGGTTGGGATTCTATCTAATTGACTTTCAATTAGAAATTTTTCTAAGCGTTTATTTTTAATTATTTCATAAGTATTTTCTATGCAAAAATTACAGATTAGAACTTTATTTTGGGCCTCGAAGAAGCCTTCGACTTCAAATTGGCTGCGACCACAAAAAGAGCAGTATCTTAAATCTTGGTTAAATGATTTTTTTTGCGACATTATTGTTTCTCTGCTTCTTTTGTTTCAACTTTCTGTGCTTTTGTAAGAATTTTATCAATTATACCATATTCTAAAGCTTCCTGAGCCGACATATAATAATCTCTGTCAGCATCTTTTCGAATTTTTTCTATATCTTTGTTTGTATGCTTTGCAATTATTTCATAGAGCATATCTCTTATTCGGAGCATTTCGCGGGTGTAAATCTCTATATCTGTCGATTGGCCTTGAGTTCCCCCGGTTGGTTGGTGCATAAGAATTCTGGAATGTGGTAAAGCATATCGTTTTCCCGGTGTCCCGGCGCAAAGAAGAACTTGTGCCATCGAAGCAGCCATTCCAATACAAATTGTTACAACATCTGGAGCAACGTATTGCATTGTGTCGTAAATTGCTAATCCGGCTGTAACACTTCCTCCAGGCGAATTAATATACAAATGGATGTCTTTATTTGGATCTTCACTTTGAAGAAACAGCATTTGTGCGATTACAAGACTTGCTACTGTGTCGTCAATTGGTGTTCCGATAAAAATTATTCTTTCTTTTAGTAACCGAGAATAAATATCGTATGCTCGTTCTCCGCGAGGGGTTTGTTCGATAACAATAGGTACCAATTGGTCTATCATAATAATACCTTATGAATAACAAAACAAGATTGACGAAGTAATTGGGAAAAAGTTTTTATTGTCTTTTTTCTTGATTTTCAGGTTGAGTATCTTTCTCCGTTTCGGACTGGGAATCTTGGGTAGTTTCATTAGGTTCGTGATAGTGGGTATCTTCTGTTTCTTCCTCAGAGTGATGGAGAGTTTCTTGTAACATTTTTTGATAATCATCGAAATCGATTTCTGTGGTTTCGGCGAAACTAATTAGAAAATCGAGCACTTTTTTTTCCATCAAGGTGTCCACTATATGTGGGCTACTTTTAATATATTTTTTGAGTTCGTTTTCGTCTGCTTCTGGATTTTGCCTTTTATGTTCTTCAACAATAGATTCAATATCGTAATCTTCGAGTTGTAAATTTTCCTTTTCAATTATTTTCTTCTTTATTATTGCCCATTTTACTTGACTTTCTGCAATTGGGATAAAGTCTTCAATAATATCTTCTGGCTTCTTACCTTTAAGTTGTGGATAGTTATCACCATATTTTTTTAAGAAGTCATCGCACAATTTCAATGCTGTTTCGTAGAGAACTGTTTGGGGTAAGTCGAATTCGTGGCTTTCGACAAGTTTTTTAATAACTTGTTTCACCATTTCGTCGTTGGTTTTCATATCCCATTTTTCTTGGAGGAAATAACCAATTTCTTCTTTAAATTCTTCTGTATTTTGCAATCGTCCATTAGTGTATCTAACAACAAATTCGTCGTTAAATTCCTCGAGTATTAGTTCGGAGATATGTTTGATTTTAATTTTGACCTTTTCGTCGGGGGCTGAAGGGTCTGTTGCGTGTGGGTAATAAATAATTTCGTCCCCTTTTTTCTTGTTTAATAACATTTGCTTCAAATCGGGAGGAACTGTCTCGGAATTCAAAAGAATTGTTGTCGATTGTACCTTTCCATTTGGAATAGGTTCAAAAGTTTCCTGGTCGATAGGAATTATGTCGATAGTAACAATTGTATGCTCATTTTTAATTTCTTCAGAATCTTGTACATTGGCAGAATAAAGTCTTCTATGGTTAATCTCGTGTTCAATTTCTTCATCGGTAACTTTGTGGATTGGTTCGTAAATTTTAAGGTTTTTGTAATCTTTCAATTCAAATTGTGGGATAACGTCGTATGCAAAAGTAAAAACAACTTTGTCGTCATTTTTCTTAATGTCTTTTAAAAAAGGCTTACCAATAAATGAAATTTCATTTTTTTCAGTGGCTTCTTTGAATAATTTAGTAGCATAATCGCCAATAAAATCTCGCTCGATTTCATTACCATACATTTGTTTGATCAATTTTAAGGGAACACGCCCCTTTCTGAAACCTTTGATTGAAATATATTGCTGTGCAGTTCTAAATTCCGCTTCGAGTTCTTCTTCGAATTCGTTTTTTGGGACAATTATTTCTAATTCTCTTGTTGCCTCGTTGACTTTGTTGATATTTATTTCCAACTCAAACTCCTTGAAAAGAAAAATAAAAAAGTGCGGATGGGGAGACTCGAACTCCCACGGGTTGCCCCACTAGATCCTAAGTCTAGCGCGTCTGCCAATTCCGCCACATCCGCGGGAATGGATTACAAAATTATGAAAAAAAACAAAATTTTTGCCTAATAATTTCTATTATTCAGTTAAATTTGTAATTTCAATAAATTTGGGTTTTTATGAGGATAGGTTTATTAGTTTTTCTTTGGGTAATTTTTGGATTGTCTTTATTTTCCCAGGGGAAGGAAAATTCTTATGTTTACATAATTTCAGTAACTCAGGGTGGAAAAGACCTTGGAAATATTAAAATTAGACTTTTCCCCGATGTTGCTCCGATTCACTGTAGGAATTTCGATAGTTTGGTGAGTATTGGGTTTTACGATGGGCTTGCTTTCCATCGTGTTGTTCCAGGATTTATGATGCAAGGTGGGTGCCCCAATTCTTTAAACAAGCCAAAAAGTACTTGGGGAATGGGGGACCCTTCGCAAAAGAAACTTCCAGCCGAGTTTAGTAAGTTGAAACATAAAAGGGGAACAATTTCTGCCGCTCGAACAAACGACCCGAATAGTGCAACCTCTCAGTTTTTTATTTGCTTCAAAGATGCACCTTGGTTAGATAATAAGTATACGATTTTTGGAGAAGTTATCGAAGGTTTCGATGTTTTAGATAAAGTAGAAAAAACAAAATTGGAAAAGCAACCGTATAGTGAGGAAGTTAGTAGCCCCGTAGAAAAAATCGAAATGAGAATAACAAAAGTGTCGAAGAAGAAATAGTTCCAAAAAATTTTCTAAATGGTTGAAATTACTGAAATAGATGATCCAAGGATTTCTTTTTATAGAAGTCTTCGGTACACACCTCCATCGCATATTGAAGCAAATGTTTTTATAGCCGAAGGCGAAAAAGTTGTTCTACGACTACTTCGAAGTCCTTTGAAAATTCATTCAATATTTGCAATTTTGGATTTTTACCAAACTTATATAGATTTGATTAATTTTAAAATGGTTCCCGAAGATTTTAGATATTATGCCGAAAAGTCATTAATGGAAAAAATTGTTGGCTTTCATCTTCATTCTGGTATAATGGCGATTGGTTTTAAACCACAAAATGCTAACATTGATGAACTATCAGGAAACATTGTTGCTCTGAATAGAATTAATAATTCAGAAAACGTGGGACAAATTTCGAGGATTTGTCGCGCTTTTGCCGTGAATTCATTGTTGGTAGATGAAAAAAGCACTAGCCCTTTTCTTCGAAGGGCAGTTCGAGTATCGATGGGGAATATTTTCGATTTGAAAGTCCGAGAAACAACAAACATCTTAGAAGACATTGCTGAGCTAAAAAAAAGAGATTTTTCCATAATTTCTTGTGAAGTTTGTCCCAGTTCAATTAACATCTACGACTTTTCCTTTCCAGAGAAATTTGTGATTATCTTTGGCAACGAACATTACGGAATTTCGCCAGAAATTCTGGCAATTTCCGACACAATAGTATCAATCCCTATTCAAAAGGAAGTTGAATCATTGAATGTTGCGATTGCTACTGCAATTGTTTTGAATGAGTTTAATAGAAAGAAAAGGTATAGAAATGTGGCCAACTGAAGAAGTTTTGACCTTAGTTTTATCCAGAATTGCCCCACAGCCCAAACTAAAGTCAGTTATTGAAAATTTCCAAAATTTTGAACATTTCCTTGCATTTATTGTAGAAAATGAAAGAGAACAACTTTTACCCGATTTTGTGGGTTCATATGAAAAACTAATTTTTGCACGCAAGGAGGCTGAAAGTCAAATTTTTAAAGCAGAAAGTTTTGGTGCGAAAATCATTAGTTATTGGGATGAGGACTATCCAAAACTTTTAAAGGAAATTCAATACCCACCTCTTATTCTTTTTGTAAAAGGGAATATATTAAATAATGGTACTTCCATATCAATGGTTGGAACAAGGAAAAATACTACTTATGGAAAGATTGTAGCGGAAAATTTTGCGCGGTGTTTTGCCGAGAATGGGCTTATTGTTACAAGTGGACTTGCCTATGGCATCGATACAATATCTCATTTGACTACCATCGAAGCCAATGGCAAAACTTATGGAATTCTTGCCTGCGGGCTTGATTGTATTACTTCTTCTATTACAAGGAGTTTAGTTGAGAAAATTGTGGAGAATAATGGGGCAATTATTACAGAATATAAATTCGGTACAAAGGCTCTTCCTTCTTATTTTCCTCAAAGGAACAGAATAATTAGTGGTATTTCACTTGCTACAGTGGTTGTTGAAAGTGATATTAAAGGAGGTGCTTTGATTACCGCTCGTTTTGCTTTCGACCAGAATCGAGAAGTTTTTGCCGTTCCCGGGAACATCAATTCTCCTAAAAGTCGTGGTTCGAATTATTTAATTAAAAATAATTTTGCTAAAATAGCTACTTCACCCGAAGAAGTATTAATCGAGATAGGAATGTTAAATCAACAACTTTCCTTTGAAAACTCTGATGAAAAAATTACATTTGATGACCCAGTCGATTGCAAAATATTTGAAACAATAACAAATGAACCAAAGCATATTGATGTAATTGCAGAAGAACTTAAAATAGATATTTCCGACCTACTTTATAGGTTGTTGAATTTAGAATTTAGTGGGTATATTCGCCAATTACCTGGTAAATATTATATTAGGGTGAAATGATGGACGATTACGATTCTACTTTCAAGCATTATCTTGACCTTGTAGAAAACAAGCTAATACAAGTAATTAAGGATAGAGAACCAAAAAACCTTTATTTTCCGATAGAATATATTTTGTTAGATGGTGGGAAAAGAATTAGGCCTCTACTTTGTATGCTTGGCTGCCAATCTACTGGGGGCGACCCCTACGAGGCTGTTGATGCGGCAGTTGCTATAGAAATAATGCACAATTTTACATTGGTTCACGACGACATTATGGATAATTCATCTGTTCGAAGAGGAAAAACTACTATCCATCTGAAATGGGACCTACCAACGGCAATTCTTTCTGGCGATGCAATGGTTGGACTTGCTCTCGAAGTTCTTTCAAATTACTCTAACTATGCGAATTTCGGGAAAATAATTGAGCAATTTGTTTATGGCTATCTGGAGGTATGCGAAGGACAAGCGCTCGATATGTTGTTCAATAAGAAAGTGGATGTTACTTCTGATGATTATTTTACAATGATTCAAAAGAAAACTGCTGCTGTAATTCAAACAAGTCTTGCAATTGGCGGGCTTTGTTCTGGGGCTGTTGAAGAAGATATAGAAACTCTTAGGGAATTTGGTTTAAACCTTGGAATAGCATTTCAACTTCAAGATGATCTTCTCGACCTTACTGCTTCGAAAGATAAGTTGGGGAAACCAATAGGAAACGATATTTTGGAAAAGAAGAAGACCTTGATTGTTATCTTAGCCAAGGAAAGAGCAAAAAATGCAAAAGATAAAGAATTAATTGATTTAATTTTTTCTGAAACGCCGATTGCTTCCGAAACTATTTCTGATTATGTAAATCTATTCGAAAAGTTGGATGTGTTTTCTGATATACAGGAAATTATTGATTCCTATTTCGATAAGGCTCGTAATTCAATATTTGCTCTTTCCAAAAATGAAGGAACAAAAATGTTAAAATATCTTCTCGATAAGATTAATGTTCGCTCGTATTAGTTTTCTTTTGATTTTTTTTATTCTCTCTTTTTTTGTCTCCTTTTCAGAATTTAGGGTGAATAACATTTACATACAAAGGATAAACGTGTTCGATTCGACGAGCCACGATTGGTTTTTTGGTGCCAAAATTGCAAACTCTTTGCACTTTCTCACACGCGAATATGTGATAAAAGATGAATTATTGTTTAAGGAAGGCGATTTTATAGATGAATTTCAAATTTTAGAAACAGAGAAAAATCTCCGTTCCTTGAATTTGTTTTCCAAGGTCGAAATATTGTTAGATACCATTGACCAGATTAATTCGGACGTATATGTTATTACAAAGGATAGATGGTCTACAAATCCTGCATTGTTATTTGGAACGGGTGGGGAAGCCTATCGAATCGGATTTCGAGTAGAGGAATTAAATTTTTTGGGAACTGGAACAACTTTGGTTCCCGAACTTTTATATAGAAGCGAAAACGACACTAGAATGCAATTTAGATTCAAATTATACAAAAGAAGGACTTTTCGTTCTGATTTCTCAATTAATTACTCTTTCTTTATTAATAGGTTCAGGACTTTGCATAATATTTCTTTTTGGAAACCCTATTTTTCGAGAAACTCAACGAATTCCTATGGCTTCGAGATTGTAAACAACTTTGGAAACGATTTGCTATTTTTTGGTAAAGGTGGTTACGAAAAAATGAATTTTTATGAAAAAGGGGCAACTTTGTGGTATTCACATTCTTGGACAAAAGACGATAGGCTGTTTATTTCGGGATTATTAGATTTTCGTAGGATAAAGCGGGGAGAAGAACGATTTATTAGGGCTTTCGATAATTCTGCAAAAGTTTTTGTATCTTTTTCCTCTATTTCGGAAAGTTTCTACAATAGTACGAAATTGAATACATTTCTCACAGAAGACATTGTTTTAGGTGGTTGGGGAAGTGCTGTGCTTGGAAAAACAATTAAGTTAGATTCAACTGGGGTCGACGCCTTCTATCTTGCTGGAATAGGGGAAAAATCGTATCTTTCCAACGATACTAGGCTTTATCTTTTTGGTAGACTTGCTGGTGGTAGTGCTTTTGCTCATTCGATGGGTTTCAATACTTACCAAGAGTTTTGGGGACTTATGTTTTATAGAATTTCTCAAAACCTTCTTTTTTCTACCCAAATTAAACAACAAACAGTTTGGAATTGGAGAGGGGTTCGCCAGCTTCTTTTAGACAATAATCACTATTTGCGTGGTTATACTTTGAATGAATTAGCTGGAGACAATCGCATTGTAACAAACTTGGAATTGCGTTTTTTCCCCGATTTTCGCTTTTGGATTTTTTACTTTTCAGGTGTTGTTTTTTATGATGGTGGAACCATTTGGAACCAAAATACAGAATTGATGAAATCAAAATGGCGGAGTTCCGTTGGATTTGGTTTTCGTGTTCACAACGATAAAACCAGTGGTAAATTAGGTATTGTTCGGATAGATTTTGCTTTTAATTTCGATAGAAAGAAATTTGGTGAAATAATTATTTCTTCCGACCAAATGTTTTCTATCTTTAAATCCCATCAATTTGAATTACCCAAAATTTTAGGAGAGGAATTTGAATATGAATGATTTGTCTTCAATTGCAAAGTATATTGATTTTACCAACCTTAGAAATAATTTATATTTAGGCGAATTAGATAATTTTTGCAAGGAAGCAATCGAGTACAATTTTTTTGGTGTTTGCGTACTACCATATTATGTTCCTTACGTTGTGTCACTTTTAAAAAATAGTTCAACTCGAATTATTTCGGTTGCAGACTTTCCATATGGTTGTTCGCTATTAAAGACAAAAATTGATTTTGTAGAGGAATTGGTTAAAAATAAACTTGATGAACTTGATTTTGTAATGAATGTTGCAGCATTTATTAACAAAGATTATAAATTGGTAGAAGAAGAAGTAACAAGTGCATTAGAAATTTGCAGAGGTAATAATGTTAAATTGAAGGTGATTATCGAAACTGGTTTGTTGTTGCCCGATGAAATTGCAATTGCAACTCGATTGCTTTGCGATATTGGAGTAGATTTTATTAAGACATCAACGGGTGTTGCTGCTCGTGGGGTTAAATATGAAGATGTAATGATAATAAAGGAAAATCTTTCGGGAAGTACTAAAATTAAGGCCTCGGGTGGTATCCGAACATTAGAACAAGTTATGAAATTTTTAGAACTTGGTGTTTCGAGAATTGGGACGAGCGCTGGTGTTGAAATTTTGAAAGAACTCGAAGCAAGATTAAACACAGAATAAATATAGTTATTACTACTAAGCAAATCTGTTTTTCCAATATTCTTAATTTTGCTTTTTTTTGGTGAGAAAATGGCAATTATTTTGGATGGTAAAAGTTTAACGATTGAGAAACTTGTAAAAATTGCAAGATATGGTGAAAAGGTTGAATTAGCAAATGACACCCTTGAAAAAATCAAAGCTTGCCGCGAAATGCTTGAAAGAAAGCTTGCCGCAAAGGAAGTTATGTACGGAACAAACACTGGAATTGGGGAATTCTCTGAAATTGTGCTTTCAGACGAACAAGTGAGGGAGTTTCAACGGTATCTCATTTATAATCATTCTGCTGGTATTGGGGAACCAATGCCTATTGAATGGGTACGCGGTGCAATAGCGAGTAGAATTAATGTTCATGCTAAAGGATATTCCGCCTGCCGTCCTGAAATTACCTTAACCTTGGTAGAAATGTTGAATAAAGGGGTTATCCCAGTTGTTTGCACCAAAGGCTCGGTTGGTGCTTGTGGCGACCTTGCTCCAATGTCGCAGATTGCTTTACTTATGATGGGTGAAGGGGAAGCATTTTACCAAGGAGAGCGTTTACCGGGCAAAGTTGCTTTTGAAAGAGCTGGTATCAAAATTCCCGGCTTGCAAGTTCGCGATGGTCTTGCGATTATTAATGGTTCCAATTTTATCACTGCAATTAGTGCTTTACAACTTTGGGATATGAAGAATTGGATAAAGCAAGCTGAAATCGCAGCAGCAATGACGCTCGAGGCTCTTCTTGCAAATTTAAAGCCCTACGACGAAAGAGTTCATAAATTACGTGGGTTCGAAGGTGCTATAAAAAGTTCCCGTACAATTATGAAGTGCATTGAAGGAAGTGACCTTTTGACTGGGAAAGTTAAAACTAAAGTGCAAGATGCTTATTCTATGAGGTCGACTCCACAAGTTATAGGTACTGCAAGAGATGCCATTGACTACGCTTGGAAACAAGTAGAAATTGAACTAAATGGTGTAGGCGACAATCCAATATTTATTGTTGATGATAACCTTACACTTACAGGGGCAAATTTTCAAGGAACACCTATTTCGCTACCAATGGATTTTGTAGGTGCTTCGATTACAATGGTATCTGTTTTGTCTGAACGAAGACTAAATAGGCTTTTAAATCCCGCACTAAATCAGGGACTTCCTGCCTTTTTGAGTTTGGACCCCGGCTTTTATTCTGGGATGATGTTGAGCCAATATACAGCCGATATGCTCATTGTAGAGCAAAGAATACTTTCTGTTCCTGCTTCAATTCAATCTATCCCCGCTGCTGCGGACCAAGAAGATTTTGTTTCGATGGGAATGAACACTGCTTTAAAGAATTCACAAATACTGGACAATGCTTATGGTGTGCTTGGAATTGAGTTTATGGCAGCAGCCCAAGCTCTTGATATTAGAAAGTTCAAAGTTGGTAGGGGTGTCGAAATTGCTCGCAAAGTTATTCGGAAGTATGTCGATTTTCTTGATATCGACCGCCCACTTTATCCAGACCACAATGTGATGAAAGAACTTGTAAAAAGTTGCGAAATTTTGTTGGAAGTTGAAAAAGAAGTTGGTCCATTAGATTAGGAGAAATTATGGTTTTAACTAAGTTGGAAAATCTAATCGAAATTTCTTTGAGTAAACCAAAGAAAAAGATAGCAGTTGCTGCTTCCGAGGATGAGCAAGTACTTCTTGCTTTGAAACAAGCAAGCGAATTAGGAATTGTTGAGCCTATATTAATTGGTGATTTGGAGAAGACAAAGAAGCTTTCGGAGCAAATTTCTTTTGAAATTTCTAAGTATGAGCGTATCGAAGAGAAGAACCCATCTCTATCTGCAAAAATAGCTGTTAGACTCGTTAGGGAAGGAAATGCTCAAATAATTATGAAGGGTCTAGTTAACACTGCGGATTATCTTCGAGCAATCCTTGATAAAGAAATTGGATTAAGAACTGGAAATTTACTAAGTCACATTGGAATTTTCGAAATTCCAGAATATCATAAGTTGATTGGACTGACGGATGCTGCTCAAAATATTTCCCCAAATCTTGAGGAAAAAGTTAATATCATTCTTAATAGCATCGATTTACTTCGTCGTTTAGGTATTGAAAAGCCAAAAGTTGCGCTCCTTGCGGCAGTGGAGAATGTCAATCCAAAAATGCAAGCAACTTTGGATGCTGCTTTGATAACTATGATGAATCGACGAAATCAGATCAAGAATTGTATAATAGACGGTCCTCTTGCTTTCGATAATGCAGTTTCGAAAGAAGCTGCTGAACATAAAGGAATTGATAGCCCCGTTGCTGGAGATGTTGATTTACTCGTTGCGCCAGAAATAGAAACTGGAAATGCTTTGTACAAGAGTTTTACCTATTTTGCGAGAGGAGTTGTTGCTGCTATTATTCTTGGTGCATTAGCACCAATTGTTCTAACTTCTAGGGCAGATTCTGAGCGAAGTAAACTAATGTCCATTGCACTTGCTGCTTCCTTTTAATCTTTTTATAAGCAAAGAAAGAAAAGGGACGGAAAAATTCCGTCCCTTTTTATGCGATATTATTTTCTTGTTATCTTGAAATTACGATTTTCTTAGTTTGTGAATAACCTCCACTTAGCATACGTATAGCATAAACTCCCGAGGCTAAATCCTTTGTCGATACATTCATTTCGTAATTTCCTTGCTCGACATAATCACTAAGGAGTGGAATTACTATTCCAGAAGAAAGATTGACTAACTCTATTTTAGTAATTGCATCGAAACTTACACCAAATGATACGGTAAAATTATCCTCTGTAATTGGATTTTTGTTAACTTCCAAGAAGTATCCAACTAAAGCAATTTCAATGGGTCTAATGTCGATAACACAAGTATTTAAGACAATTTTCGAAGTATCCCCATTAGGAACAACACATTTATTTCGTGTAAAGAATGTAATATTGTCGATATAAGGATTAAAAACTTTTGCATCTGTAAGAAGTAAAAGAACATTTGGACGCACAAATTCTCCATCGTTCGATATTGGGTTAGTTCCCGAGCCTTTAATGTGAATGCGAGAATAAGTGTTGTCGATCTTTGTTTGTTCTGCTGTAACGTTCCAGGAGTTATCTAGGATTGAACCTTTTTCCACTGAGTTCAATTTTAACCAGTCGGTTTTGTGGATTATATCAAATTCAAAAGAAGTTATCTTGGCATCTTTCCAGTTATTGGATTTTGCATAAGTAGTGAGTGTAACAACGTAGCCAGGGCTTAAATGCAAATCTGCATCAAGGTCTCGAAGGGTAAGTTGAACATTAACATTGTAGCCAATTCCAACTAATTCAACGAAATAATTATTTCCAACATCACTAAAAACTCTTAACAATGCCCTAAAGTTTCCAGTTCGGTCTGGTTTAAATTTAACAGGTATTTTTATAGTACTTTGTTGTTGAATAGTAATTGGGAAAGTAGTTCCAACTAATTCGAAATTTGTGATGTCGCCAGAAACAAAAACAATACTGTCGATAATAGCGGATGTAGTTGTACTAGTGTTTGTTATTGAGAATTCTTTAACTGGTTCGTCGCATAACAAAACAAAACCATAGTTAATCGAATCAACTCTTATTCCTTTTTCAATTCCGTAGCCAATTACTTCTGTCCTTGTAGTAATAATTGAATCGGGTGCGGGTGAAGCATCGTTTATAACATCTACAAATGCGTTTCGTTTGTTTACAACCTTAGGAGTAAACCTGACTGGCAGAACCAAAGAATCTCCCATTGGGAGAACAAAGTTAGATGGTGGTGGAGTAACCCACTCGAACTCATTGAGTGTGTTTTGGTTCCAATTGATGGATTGAATGAACAAGTCTGCGGTTTGGCTTGTGGATTTAATAACAACTTTTCCAATGTCTGGATGTTGCGTATTAACAAGAACGGGGGGCAAGAATTCATAACCTGTTACTTCAATTTTGGGTAAGTAACCAAATCCGTGTAGATTTCCTACTACAGAATTTGGCGGGATATTATCATCAGGATGGAATTCAGGAATCACTGTATTGTTGTGGTCAAATTCAGTCTTTGGTTCATAAAGTATTGTAATTTCAATTTGCGTCGTTCCTGTTTGGCTTGTTTCTGGCATTAGGTCAATAGGAACGCCTGGACTTGGTTCAGGGTTAATTCCGCCGGGTTTAATTCGGAAATTGGGGGAGACTTGTCCTAGGGTTATGTTTGTAACCCGTACTCTCGAGCTTCCACCATTTTTCAAATATACTTTACCTTCATTAGAAGTTCCAACCCTTCTTCGATGCCAATCGTAACTAGTAATATATGGACCAGGTTGAACACCTTCGCCAGTCCAAGTTGAAATACTATCGCCACTACCAGCATTACTGTGAAATACAACATCAATTGAGAATGTTCCAACAGAAGTTGGTTCAAAGCAAGGTGTTTCTAGGTAGACAATACCTCTTGGTGGAATAATTATTGGTAGACTTGGGTTGTAAGGAGTTGAAAGGGAGAAAGGTTGAGTAACACCATCAATTAAATCAATCACAAGAGTGTCTGTTCCGGGATTTTGAATTTGTAAGCCATTGCCAGTTTGTTGCAATTTGCAAACTTTTTTGTTTACCACTGTGGTACCAGCATTCCAATCCTCGACAAGTATCTTGGGAATTACTCCTCGTCCAATAACAGGGATTTTGAATGTGTCGCAATCTGTGATTGCAATTAATGTGTCAACATCGATAATATTTGGAGCGAGAGATTCATCTATCGGCGAATACTCAATTTCTAAATTGTGAATTCCTTTTGGTAACAATTCAATTGGTGGGGGTACATTTCCAGAAACAATTTTGAATACAGAAGCCTTTTGCAATTTAACTTCGAGTAGTTTTTCTGTTGTATCTGCATCATTTTTAATTTGGACTGGCAATGTCTTCGAGGTAAATAATCTAACTTTGCCAAAATTTAAAATTTTTGGGGTAATATTCAATGTGTCGGGGAAAAAATAAAGAGTATCTAATGAGAAATTTCCTGCTCTATCTGTAATTTGTAAATAGGCAATACCAGGTTTATGTTTGTCTATAACCTGTATAATAAATGTGTAATCATATAAAGGAGGGAAATTTTTAAACTCTTTGATAAATTTAATTTCGAAATTGTAAGAACTGTCGAGAAGCACAATATCGCTAACACCTTGGTCAACCTGGCGTGGGTTGTCACCGGGTTTACCATTGCGCAATTCGGTTGTTCTAATTGTGAATATTCCACA
Organism: Ignavibacteria bacterium; assembly: GCA_026416955.1. Lineage (GTDB taxonomy): Bacteria > Bacteroidota > Ignavibacteria > Kapaibacteriales > UBA2268 > Naka2016. Next base: position 29,436 of record JAOAEE010000028.1, read on the forward strand.
GTTTTCTTGGACAAAAATCTCTGGGGGTAAAGTATCAGTTTCATCTACTTTGTTAAAAGCAGTACAAGCAGGCCACCCATAGCCATCGGCCTCGCTAAATCCATAAATGTATCCACCGAATTTTGTTTGGCTTCGAACAACGTGACACCCAGGTTGGACAGTTAATTTTGCCCAATAAAGGTCGGTACCTGGTATTCGATTGAAAAGGAACTTTGGTTCTAATTGCCAAATTGGCTTACCATCGAGAGTAATTGATTTAAGCAGTTTATTTTCAGGGTCATTAGTGTCTCCCACAGCAATGATGTTGAAATAATTTGTTAGGAACTGGGCTTTTGCTTCTGGTGTTTGAAAAATTGTATTTGGTACATATTGTTCGCGTGGAATAACAAGTATCATAAATGGGTCGAATTCGGGAGCGTTGTCCCAATCGGTTGAATATGAATATTGCATTACAAGCACGGGTTTGTCTGCTTCCCAAACAGAAGTTCCCTTTATGGATTCTTGATTGTTAGTTTCGTATCGGGGTACAAAAACTTCTTCGTATTCATCGAAATCACCAGATTTTCTAAGTAATTTCGGTCCGCGTTGTCCAAGGAATTTCCCGTCTTTTAAGTCGTACCATCTAACTACATATGTTGTATTGTCCTTTGCTGCAATGATTCTAAAGAAATCCCCACGACCTTTCCTTTGAAATTCAACAGTATAATATTTTTTCCCCCAGGCTTGCACGGGAGGCATCATTTCGCAAAGCATATTTCGACCATTCCACAAATCGAATGAGGGTATCAAAGTTCTTTTGTGGAAGGAAATGAAACCAACAGGCTTATTTGCAATTACTCTTGAACCAGAAAGGTCGAATTCCCCTCTTGTAGAACCATCCCCCATAACGCAATAAACTTCACCTTTGTTTAGAGTAACTTTCCATTTATCACCAATTTTTCTCCCACCAAGTGTTTTTCCAATTGCTTGTCCACGGCCTTTAAGTTCAATGAGTACATCTGTACCGTTTTCTGATGGAATAATAAGGAAGCCACCACCTCTGTATTCACCACCAGCATTGTTTTCGTAGAAATCGTAGTAGGAAAGGTGGATGTATTCGGTACCACAAGAGGAAATTGGAATTGCAAGATAACCGTCCGCGGTATAACCTCTGTGATTAAGGACATAAACTGATATTGGTTCTGTGGCATATAGATGTATTGCTTTTGGGGTAGGTTTTTCGCTTTCTCTAACTTCTAAGTCCCAGTATAAATCGTTATTTACTGTGGAAAAAGTGGTAATCCGAAAGGCTTCTACTTTTTTTGTCTTGATTACTCCCATCCCTGGTATTTCCAAAGTAACATTGCAATTTTTAGAGGAAGTTACGTAAATTTCAATAGCTATTTCACCAGTATTACCATATGGTTGGCGGTCGTCCTCATTTGGTGGGATTGCAATCCAAAACTCACGCCCTTGGGATGAGTTGAATAAAAGTTGTTCGGGCGTAATTTTTTGAGGAAAAATTTTGTATGAAATGAGCATACAAATGGAAAATAAGGTAATATAGAACATTTTCATACAATTCTCCAAAAATTAACCTAGCAATATAACAAATTTTTTAATTTTATGTTACAAAAAATAATTAAATTTTATCTTAATATATACAAAAAAAATTCATATTTTTGAGTTTTCAATTGGTTTTTGGGTATGGAGAATCTCTCATTGGATTTTTATAAAACTTTAATAAGGTCAGCCCCTATTGGATACGCACATCATAAAATTCTCTTAGATGAAAATGGAAAACCCATTGATTACATTTTTTTAGATGCCAATTTTTCTTTTGAAAAATTTACTGGATTGAAACTTGATGATGTATTAAATCGAACAGTCCTCGAAGTTTTACCCGGAATAAAAAACGAAAATTTTGATTGGATTTCTTATTATGGTTCAATTGCTCTTAATGGTGGAACCCAAACTTTCTTGCAATATTCAGAAACATTAAAAAGATGGTATAAGGTTACAGCATTTTCTACTCAAAAATATTATTTCACGACTTTCTTTTTGGATATTACAAGGGAATATAATCAACTACTCGAATTAAAAGAACGAGAAGAAACTGTCGAAAAATATATGGAGGATACTCAAAAGTTGGCAGAAGACCTAGCAATTTCAAAAAGTATTCTCGAAGAAGCTCTTTTCGAAAAAAATTTACTACTCCATGAACTTACAATTACAAAAGAAAAACTTGAAGAAAGTAATAAGGAAAAGGATAAGCTTTTTTCGATTATTGCCCATGACATTAAAAGCCCATTTTCTGGATTCCTTGGAATTGCAAATATGCTTTCGAGCGATATTGAAAGTTTTAGTAGAGAGGAATTGATAAAAATTGCAAAATCTTTAAAGGAAACTGCTGAGAATGTTTATAAATTAATAGAAAATCTTTTGGAATGGTCAAAAATACAGATGGGATTGATACCTTTTAATCCAGATAGATTTAATATTTATTATTTAGTTGAACAAATTTATCAATTACAGAAGGTAAATATTGAAAGGAAGCAAATCAATTTTCAAAATCAAGTTCCAATGGATTTAGTTGCTGTTTTTGATTGGAATATGTTATCGACAGTTTTTCGAAATCTAATATCAAATGCAATAAAGTTTACCCCACGTGGGGGATATGTGACTGTAAAGGCAAATTTAGATGAAGAAAGATTATTGATTTCTGTGGAAGATACTGGTATTGGAATACCCGAAAGTATGCTTTCCGAAGTTTTTAAGGTGGGAGCTAAAACATCTCGTCTTGGAACCGAAGGAGAACCTAGTACCGGACTTGGATTAATTCTTTGTAAAGAATATGTAGAGCGTCATAATGGCAAAATTTGGGTCGAAAGTGAGGTTGGAAAAGGGACTAAGTTCTATATTACTATACCAGTTCAAAATTTATAGTGAATTCAAAATTTATTGTGAATTTTTCATTTTAAAATGAATTCTATTCTTTCAAGCTTACCATCAATATTACCTCTTGGAGTAATATTGAGGATTTTGCAAATCAAAGGGTAAATATCGATATTCATTATTGTTCCAACCTTGTAGTTTTGCTTGAACTTTGGACCACTTGCGATAAAAATGCCGTGCATATCGAGCCAATAATTATCATAACCGTGATTTCCAAGCAATTTATAAGTATATTCGCTAGAATCTTTTGAAACTGTCCATCCAATCTCTGGTATTACTAAAACTTCTCCTATCCAAGGATTTTGAGAAAAGTGGTAGAAAGATGGCAGTTCTTGTTTTTTATAGACTTTGAAGTTTTTTTCTTTTTGTTTTAATGTGTTGTATAGTTTTTCCAAAGAGTCTTTTTCACCAGTAATTGAAATTAAGTATCCATAGGAATTTACTTTTATTTTGCCAATATTCAAATAGTGGGAAAGGTTGATTATTTTGTTTTTTTGTATTTCAGTCATTCCGTGGTCTGAAACCACAATTATGTTAATGCTATCTTGAAAGTTTATTCTTCTTATTTGCTCAATTAAATAACCGAATAAACTATCTAAGCGCATAATTGCTGTATCAACATTAGGTGAGTTTGGACCGAAGTCGTGACCTTTGTTATCTGCTTCTTCAAAATAAAGAGTAATAAACTTTGGTTTTACCTCGTAAGGTAATTTTAACCAACCAATGACAGAATCTATTCTGTTTTTGTAAGGAATTTTTGGATTAAATGGAACAAAATAATTAGGCCTTCGATATTCCAACTTTAACTCAGAACCGGGCCAAAAGAAAGAAGCGGTTATTATTCCATTCCTTCGTGCAGTTTCCCAAACTGCCTCGCCAATATACCAGCGTGGGTCGGAAACTGCATCATTATCCTTTAACGAGTATTCTGTCTTATTAATTGGGTTGTATATGTGATTACCAATTATACCGTGGTTTTCTGGATATAAACCTGTTACTATCGAGTAGTGGTTTGAAAATGTTACGCTTGGATAGGAAGGTTGAAGAGAAATTGCACGAACTCCTTTTTTGGCAAATTCGTTTAGGTTTGGAGTTATCCCTCTTTCAAGATAATCCCAACGAAAACCATCGAAAGATATTAAAAGCACATAGTCGCTTGAATAAGTGAATTGAGCAACTACTAATATTGAAATAATTATTTTGATTATGTTATACATTTTATATTAATGAACTTAAAATTTTAAAATTACTAAATTTTTGTGAAGAATTAGAAATATTATTCTTAACGAAAATTAAATTTTTTACATAATAAATATTAGTTATTTCGCTTGAAAGTTAATTTTTTTCTTTTTTGAATTTTCTAAGTTATATATTAAATGATTGTCGATAATAAATTTTGCCTTTTGCCTTGCAAAGATTTGTTCTACCGTTTTTTCCAGCAATATTTTTTTCCATTCTAAGGAGGAAACTTGAAATTTAGAAGGGAGAATTTTCAAGTTTAAATGAAATAAAATTATTTCGAACAAAAAAATTTGGGAGGAACACAGCGGATTTCTTATTTATATTCTAGCATTGAATATGAGTTTATGAAACCTAATAGGCAAAATGAGCATTTGTGGAGGAGCCGTAATGGATGTGTCCAATTCTTCAGATTACTGGCAGCTTGAATATTAAAGGAAATTAATCAGAATTTGTTTTTGTTAGATATTTTTGTTTGAAAGTGTGAACTAAAAATGGAATTTATGAGTGTGTTGCTGTTGCTTGCTTCTTTTTGGGAAAAAGGGATATGTTATGTTCGCACCTTGCGGTTATTCCTTCCCTAATTTGCAAACTTAAACCGATTCCAAAACCTTTGGTAATAAATTTCTACGACACTTTCGATGGTGCTACTATTGACACTACTTTTGAAGAATTTTTTGGACAATAAACAACAAAAATTTTATAAAAAAGGAACTTAATTTTACAAAAACAATAGGAAAACAATTGATTAATAGGCAATAGTAGAAAAAACAATTTTAATTAAAATAAATTTATTAGAAAATTTACTTTTGCAATTTTTTTCAAATAATATCTACGAGAAAAATACTGGAATACAATAATGAAGAAAATTTCGAGGTGAAAATTTTTTTAGCTAACCTTTTTTTTGCAAAACAGATAGTAAGATTACATTTGAAGGGTTCAAATACTATTAATATACTTTAAGCAAAGATTATTGTTGATTAATCTAAATAATTTTTCAATCTATTGTAAATAAAAGAATTTAGAAAAATTTATTTAAAAATAATTTTTTTATAAATGAGGAAACATTTATTTTTCCAAATCTTTAGAATGAATCTTTTTTCTATTTCCACTTTTTAATTAATTCGATGTACACAGTACGAGAGAGAAATCTTTCTGCTGGGGTAGAATATGAAAATATTCCCGGGGGAAAGGTTGAGGAACCAACTCCTTTCATTTCAATAATTTCAATATTTGGGTCGAAACTCTTAACAAGTTCTAAGGTTTTCTCGGCTCGTTTCTGTGAAAGAGAATAATTGAAATCTTGGTCACCAAGAATATCAGAATATCCAATAATCCTTGCTTGAGTTAGTTCAGAATTAACTGTAAGGAATTTTTTTATTTCATTTTTGGTATTTGTTGGAATTTCTGCGCTGGATACATCGAAAAGTATTAACGAAAGTCTTTGGATTTCTACTTCATTCGTGTCGTTGATAATATTTATTGTTTTTTGGTCGACAGAAATGTTACCCTCGATATCTTCAAGTTTGAAAAGTACCTCGAGGGTGTAATTTTGTTTTAGTAGGTCAATGAGCTTTTCTTGAACATTTTCTGTTATTTCGAAAGGATTACCTTGACCAGAATAAGAAAGAACTGGGTTGTTTTGTGCGAGTACTTCTAATTTCCAATTCTTAATACCGAAAAGTTTAGAATTATTTGGATTGAATTGTAGAATCTTGGGTTTAAAATCAAGAACCTCGAGAAATCGCCTTTTGGCAATTGGTTGTAAAATTTCTGGGTCTGTCGATGTAATTAGTATCCTTCGATTTTCTGCGAAACCGCTGTCATTTTGGGTTATTGTTCTATTTTTGGGGTAACATTTTTCTTTCCCAGTTTGCACATTAATTCTATTAGGCTCAATTTTCCACACTTCGACAAGGTATTTTTTAATTGAATTTGCCCTACGAAGTGCAAGCTCACAATTTGCTTTTTCTGTTGTCGAATCTGTGTAGCCAACAACTGTAATTTTACTTCCGGGTTTTTGTTTAAGCCTATATCCGACAATGTTTAAAATTTGTTTGTTCAATTCTAAAGGCTTTGTTGGGAGGCTATCGTAATTAAATTCTTCGGGTTTTGAAATTTTTTTGTAAAAGTCCAAAATCTCGTCTGAATTGAATTCAAAAAAGACTATAGGAAGCAATGGAAACGCTTGTGTAACAAATTGAGTTTCGAGGTAAATTGTTCCAGTGTTTATTTGGATGTTCGCAACTGGTTTTGGTTTACGGAATATTGTATCACGACGGGTAATATTAATATTGTAAACAATTTTGTTATCTTGCCGGGTAATTATTGTGTCGATTTTTTCAACACCGGTTGCAAAATGTGTCTTTTGGACTTTTTCATTTTCTACAATAATTGTATCAAATCTTATTTTTTGTTCGTATTCTATTTTAGGTGGCTCTATCTTTGGTTTTTCAATTTTGATTGGTAAATATTTCAAAGAAATACCAACACGGAAAGAATTAATTTTCCAGATTATGCTATCTGCGACATCCGTTAAACCAATATGGTATGAAGCGAACGGACTAAGAATAATTGACTTTTGTTTGTTTATGGGAAGGTCGTAGCAAAGACCGAAGTGTAAATCAGTTTGAACTGGTTTTGCTTTTGGAATATCGCCCGAATATTTATTCCGAGTGCGAGATTGGGTATCGACAAAGATCCCTCTGTCCTTCGGTTCGACAATTTGTTCCCACTGTTCGAAATTTTTTACAAAAGGAAAAGCAACCCTTCCCCCCAAAAAAATGCTTAAATTTTCGTGGAAATTGAAGTAATATCTAACATATGGTTCAAAACCAAAAGTAAAAATATTAGCTTTAAGGTTATGTTCAAAAATACCCTCTATTATTTGGTTTCCATCACGAATAAAGGTTTGTTCCCATTCCTTTAACCATCCATCCAGTTTGGAAAATGAAGTTCTTAACCCGCCAAAAAGTGAGTACGGTAAGGGCATTTCGATGAAAAGGGCAAAGGATAAACCCTTGCCAGACCCATTAGTAAATCCTTGGCAACAGTTGGGTATCCCGGGTAACTTCGAAAAATTGGGATTATGGTCATTATAATTGTAACTTAAAAAAATTCCGAACTGTCGGACGGTGTCGGGTATCGAGGTTTTTGTTTTTATAGTATCGGTGGCTAAGGAGACATTTGGTATTAAGAAAAACAATAAAAAAAACACACCAAGAAATTCTAACCAACTTTTCAATTTTTTTATGTAATAAAGTATACAAAATTTTAAATTAACAAAAGAAAAGCAATTTTTCACATTGTTACTTTATTGTAATAAAAAATGATAATTCGCCAATATCATTATCAAGGATTTTAAATATAATTTGAGTTATTTTCAATATTGAGCTGATTTTTTGAAAAAATTTTTGAAAAAATTTATGTTTTGTTTACATTTGAATTTTTTTTGTGATGGAAAATGCTAGTAACAAAGTTAATTAGTATTTTGGGTATATTGCTAATATTTCTAATAACATACCTTATTTCGGAAAATAAAAGGAAATTTCCGTTTAGAATTGTTTTGTGGGGTTTAGTCCTTCAATTTGCTTTTGCCCTTCTTGTTCTTTATGTTCCTTTTGGGGTAGCTGCTTTTAAGTGGATGGGCGACCGTGTTGCAGAGTTTCTGGATTTCAGCAAGAAAGGAGCGGAGTTTGTTTTTGGAAATGCGAGTAAACCCGAGTTCCAAACCACTTTTGGTTACCAATTTGCGATAATTATTTCGTCGACAATAATTTTCTTTTCTGCTTTTGTTTCGATTCTATATCGATATGGTATCATTCAACGAATTGTCTATGCAATGGCTTGGGTGATGAACAAAACTATGGGGACAAGCGGGGTTGAATCTCTTTCAGCTGCCAGCAATGTTTTTCTTGGGCAAACCGAAGCTCCGCTACTAGTTCGCCACTATCTACATAATGCAACTAGGTCCGAGTTATTTTCGATTATGTGTGGGGGATTTGCAACTATTGCTGGTGGAGTAATGGCTGCATATATTCAAATGGGAATTTCTCCAGTGATTTTGATAACAGCTAGTTTAATCTCGGCCCCGGGTAGTTTAATGCTTTCGAAGATTGTAATTGAACCGAAAAGTTCTGTGAAGGACATTAGAGAGGTGAAACATATTTCTGTTCCCGAGACAAAGAATATTTTGGATGCAATAACCCAAGGTGCAAGCGATGGAATGAGGCTTGCAATTAATGTTGTTGCAATGTTAATTGCCTTTATTTCTTTAATTGCAATAGTTGATGCTGGTTTGCAACTTGTTCACAATTGGCTTCAACCAGTGGGGATTTATTTCCCGCAAAGCCTTAAAGAAATATTTGGGTATTTATTTCTCCCTTTTGCCTATATTGTTGGGGTACCATCTAACGAAGCCCAAATTTTCGCAAGTTTACTTGGGACTAAAATTAGCATAAATGAGTTTATTGCTTATGCAGACTTAGCAAGTTTAATTCGTAATGGTGCAATTTCGCAAAGGACTATCGATTTGGCGACTTTTGCTCTTTGTGGTTTCGCAAACTTAGGTTCTATTGCAATTCAAATCGGTGGAATTGGTGCTCTCGTTCCGGAGCGCCGTACGGAAGTCGTCCAACTTGGATTTAAAGCAATGATAATCGGAGCACTTACGAATTTATTGACTGCAACTATTGCTGGAATAATTATTTAGATATTTTCTAAAAGAATAAATCTAAAAAAATTCATCAATTAAAGTGGGAAATGAAGTCCAAATAAAATTCCAATGAATGTAGTATTTTCACCCTCAGTAAATATTATTGTATACTTAAAAGTACCTCGGAGTTCCATTGTTGGACTAATTTTATAAGCAAAACCAACAAGGGGGACAAATCCAAATTTTGTTTCACTATCACTTTCAGAATAACCTAAATAACTAACCTTTGCAGAATTGAAAAAAAGAAAAGTTTCTGCGCCGATAAAAGGAATAAATTGCACTTGGCCAAACCTATATTGAATACCAGCATTAAATGGTATCGTGTTGAAAGTGAAATCGACACCCCCTTCTTCTTTCTTAAAAGACCAATAACCTATTGTACCAGTAAGGAGCAAATCACTTTGAAGGAAATAAGAAAAGACTCCATTTAGTCCATATCCAGTATTTACAACGTCGCCAAAGTCCCCTGTAGGAATACCTAAACCTATTTCTGCACCTAACATAATTGGTGAATATTGAACTTTTTTTCCTCGCTGAGCAAATGAATAAAACGAAGTCGAGATAAGAAATAGAACAAAAATTGCGAAGAACAGAGCTTTTTTCATAAAACCTCCTAAATTGTTTAGAAAATTAAATAAAGTATTACTTTAACCACAGAAATTTCTGGGTTCTAATTGATGTAGGTCCTTCTATACGAAGGATGAAAACTCCTTCTCCAAAATTATTAATAAATATTGGGATATTCTGTTCTTCATTGCCTTCGACAGCAATATCCAATGAAATCAAGGAATTACCTAAAAAGTCCGAAATAACAACTCTGTGCAAACCTAATTCAATGGGTGAAAATCTTAAGTTTATTAAATTATTTTTTGGTTCTGTAAGAATTGAGATAACAGTTTTTGGATTGGGTTCGAATAAACGAAGTCCACCACTTTCGCAAATATTTTTTAAAGTTAGTTTTCCAGGTTTTTCAATGAAGTTTACGAAGCCTTTTGCGGTTTTAGTGTTTTGGATAATAATGTCAGTCCAAGGGCTATTCCCTAATTTTGCTTTGAATAACAGTAAAGCTATTGCTGAATCGTTACCTATTGGTTGGACTGGTAAGTTATCTATTTTAATTGTATTTGTGTTGTTAGTGATATCGAGAGAACCTTTTGGGGTTGAACCGATTGGTTCCATAAGGCTGTAGTTAAAACTGAGTTCAGTTGAAATGCTTGTATGGAAATTTGTAATGTTTTTTGGTTTTTTCAAATAGATAGGTAGCTGAAATTCATCACCAGTATTTGCTTGGATGTTACCAACAGAAATTTCAGCAGAAGAGGGCAATACTTCGAACAAACCGTCTTCCTCTGTAAAAGCAATATATCCGTCTATTGTTTGCGAAGAATTAACATCCAAGGTTGTTTGTAAAACTCCTGTGTTAAGAACTTCAAACTTAACTTCGATAAGTTTTGTAGTTGTTGGGGTGAAGGGAATGTTATCCAATAGTATAGAATTTGTACCAAGAGTGGAAGAGACATTTGGGTTGGTCCCAATAAATTTTAGGACATTTTGGTCGAAATTTATTTTTGTTCGAACTTTTGTTGTTCCAGATTTATCCAGCATTACCGCATTTTTTATAAGAATTGGTATTGTAACAATTTCACCAATCAAGCCTTGATGCTTTTCGATTGCGATTGTTGCGCGAGAAGCTATTGGGTTGCTTGTAAAAAGTAAAGAATCGGAAAAGTTGCAAGGAGTACCGAGTAAACGTAAATATGCATTTAAAGCATTGGAACTTTGGGGGTTAAATCTGATGTAAATTTGAATAGAAGACATCGGAGCGATTGTCCAAGGCAAATTTGGTGACAGAATTACAAGTTGTGGGTCAGAGAAACTTGCACTGTTGACTATTAATTGGCGATTGGTAATATTTTTGATTTGGATTGAGGTATCCTTTGGAACACCAACAACCCCAGATATAGGAATTGGTTGCTTGTCTATTTTAGGTTCAAGTATTATCGCCTTTAATTGTATTTTTTTTGTAAAATTACAGTGAGTATCGGAAAAAGTAACATCGGTTGTATAATTACCTTCACTTGAAGATTTTACAAAAACTTTAACAATTGTTGATGAACCTTTTGGAATGTAAATTGGGGTGGCTTGTAAAATAGAAAATGGTTGGTTAATAACAGAAGATATGCTGATATCAACATTTCCAGTATTTCGAATTTCTAAATCGAAGGTTTTTTCTTCGTTAAGACAAACAAAACCAAAATCGTATGAATCGAGATTAGTGGTAAAAGAATAATCAGCATTAAACACTGTAATTGGAATATTCAATACCGGATTGTTTTTAGCATTACTGGTAATTACCAAAGTAGCTGAAAGATTACCCTTTGTCGATGGATTGCATCGTATCGTCAAAGAGTATTGCCCGTCTGGAGGAATTGAAACTTGACCGGGATTTGAAGGTACAAAAGAAAATCCACTTGAATTTTGGCCGGTTATTTCGAATTTAGAAATTTCAAGATTTAAAGCACCTGTATTCTTAATTACAATTGTAGTGTCGTAAATTGGTTTCTTACAATCTAAATCTGGGAATGTTAGTGTAGAAAGAGTAACAATTTCTGGGAAACCACTTCCATTTCCAAAGATACGAGATTCAAATCTGCCTTTTTGAGTGTCGAAAATAAGTTTACTTTCGCGATTTGTAGCATCTCCCGGAGTAAAAGAGATGTCAAATTTCAAGCAAGAAAGAGGTTGGACTGTAATATTTGTTGTTCCCCCAAGAATTCTAAAATCTGATTCATTACCACCAGATATTCGAACGGAATAAATTGTAATAGGTTCATTCCAATTGTTACAGAAAATAGTTTGTTGTGGAATTGTTTTGGGTTGGCCAACAACACCAGAACCACAATCCACATCAACAGCATAAATCCAACCAGTATTTACAGTTGCCTCATTCCCATCGCAAGCAGAACTTACAAAGTTAAAGTTGAAAGAGTGGAAGAGTGAATCTTGAAAAGGAGAAATTGATAATTTAATAGTACGGGTTGAATCTTTATCCAATTTGAAAGGAGGTGGGGAACCACCCCAATCGGTAACAGTGATGTTGTTGAATGGTGAAGAAACTCCGGGTGGGTCGACCAAGACAAAATTATTCCTTGCTTTTAAAGTAATAATCTTTTCATAAGGGCTAATTTGGTTGTAAAAGTTTATTGTTCTATCAGCCACATCTAAGGAAGGAAGATAAATCTTTGGAATTTTGTATGTAAATGTGTCAGTAACTGAGAGAGGTTTGTATACAACTTGTACGTTGCCACCATTACAATCGGAGATGAATCTAATTCTACATGGAGCGGGTGGCCCAATTGTTCCTATTGTATTTAGAATGTTAGAATATAGATTATTTAACTCTTCTTGATTTGGAACCGATTGGTATGCTTGTCCGTAAGGAGTTCCGGTGCAAATTGAATTCAATTCAGGTGGAACTGGAAATCCAAGTGTAATTGCATATATCGTAACATTGTATTTCTTTGCTGAGTCTAAAATCTCACTTACCCAAATATTAACCCTACTTGGCGGAGGCGAAGCTCGTCCTTCGTGTTTGCCATCGGTAAGGAAAATAATAACTGGTTTGTATTTTGCTTTTCTTGCTACAAGGAGTGCACCGGGGCGCCCAGTCCAACTATACAAAAAAGCGGCGTTGTAGTCTGTTCCGGCTCTTGGATTTAGTAGAAATGTATCGAGGCCTTTATTTAGCCACCACTTACTGTTTGTAAAGTCGCGAATCAATTCGTTTTCATAGTCGAAAAGGGTAATAGCTGCTTCCCAACGCGTACTGTCTTTCGGTAAGGATTGAATAGCATTTCGGGCGGCTTCTCGAACAACATCCATTTTTGTCTTTCCCGGTATCGTACTAGGTTCCGACATTGAATATGAAATATCTATTGTTAATATTAACGAGAACTTAGTTTGTCCAACCGGAGGACAACTAACACTTTGTATTGCTCTTGAAATAGAGTTTTCGAGCACTTGCATATCGTTGACAGAGTAATTACGGACCTCGTTTCCATCTTTATCCCATACTTTAAATTCCAGCATAATTGTAGGATAAGTTTCGGGAAATACATCAGAAATTTCCAATCTTTGTGCTTTTAATTCAATTATTAAAAGGAATACTAAGATTGGAATAACAATAATGTAAAATCTATTCATACTACCTCCACAAAATCTTATCAAATAACAAAATTATTCAATTGGAGTTACAATTTCGATGTTAACAGTTCTGCAATAGAATCTTCCTTCTGGCAAACTGTTATCGTAAAGTAAACGAGTCTCGCCCAAACCTTTTGCAAATCTGGGGTCAACACCAAGTACTTTTGCAGTCTCAAGTGCTCTTTTAGTTGAAAGTTCCAGATTTGATTGCTCGCTTCCAATTCTATCGGTAAAACCTTCGATTTTTACAGTTGAATTGGGTTTAATTCTTTTCTTTGCTATTTCTGCAATTTTTAAGTTATCGCCAGTTACTTCGGATTGACCAAAACCAAACAAAATTAAACTGAATCTATCGATTTGCTTGTCGGCAACTTGCTCGATTATCTTCTTTTCAATTGTCATTACCTCTACGGGAAGTTCAAGTGTTTGTGATTCCCATTTCTTGTTGTCCTTGTCATACACAATTAGTTTATATTTCAAAGCTTCATCTAATTTAGGTACATTCTGTTGTTCATATGCTACGTTCCATTCAATAACTTTGGGTATGTCGCCTTTCCCTTCGAATACTTTTACAACTCCTTGGCTTTGTGAAGTAACCAATTGCCATCTATCGATTCCGATTTGAGTTTTGACTTCGGGTTTGAACCTAAAAGTTGGTGGGTTAACTTCTCTTAGAGTATCTTCAACCACTAAAGGTTCGAAGATTTGAGGGATGTTTGCTATTATTTCTACTCTGCGATTTTCTTGTATTCCATCAGGGTCATTAGGATTCGAAGGGTTGTCGGGCAAGTTTTTTGCAACTATTTTTATTCGTTCTGGTTCAATTTTCCAAGTATTAACAAAATAGTTTTTTACCGTTTCTGCGCGCTTTCGCGAAAGTTCAATATTCCCTTTTTCTACTCCTTGGTCTGAATTGTAACCAACTATCGTAAGTTCAGCTTGGGGGAATTGCTTTACTCTTCGTCCAATGATGTTTAAAATGTTATAGTAAATATCTAAAGTTGACAAGCCATACAACTTTTTTATGGTAAACTCTCGTGTTTCGTTTTCTGAAATTAGTTTGTATCGCTTTGGTATTTCGCTCGAATTTTCCTCAAAAAATATATAACCCAAAAGTGGGTGCATCTTAGTGGATAAGAATTCTTCGATTTTGAGTAATGTTACGGGCCTTTCGTTGCCTTTTTCGTCTAAACTAACTGCAACAATAGTTGCCTCGAGTGATGGAGAAATAGGTGGTTCTGGTAATTCAGCAAGTGGTGGGGTAATTGGTGGTGGAACTGGTGGCTTTACAACTTTTACTTTTCGGGGAGAAAATATTACAGATAGTCCACCAGAAAATGAATATGATTTCCATTCGTGGTTTTTGGCTATCTCGTTAAATCTCGCTTTGATTGAGAGATTTGGTACTAAAAACAAAGTATTTGTTTCATTCATTGGCAAATAATAACTTGCACCTAAACCTAAACCGAACAAAATTTTGTTTATGTTTGGTATTTCGCCTTTGGTATGATTTCTAATTCTTGTTTTTTCAATAGCAAAAACACCATAAGAAGGATTGACTATTTCTTCCTTTTGCTCAAATTCGTTTTTAATTATTAAACTTATTGAAGGTCCGAAAGAAATTCTTAATTGGGGATTTAAACGATAGGAAAGTAAAAGGTCAGCAGATATTCCATTGAGTGTAGTTTTAACGGAATGTTCAAATTCACCCCAAACTCCTTCTTGACCTTGGGTCGAAAAATATTCTTTTTCGGTTTTCTTTAAAGTTGCACTTAGGTTTTCTAGCCCTCCACGAACAATTATGGATATTTGTTCCCCAAAAGGAATTGATAGGGAAGGTCCAATCGAGTAGTTAAAACCTAGTCCAGTTTCGAACCTCGGACAACAACTTGGTATATTTGGGAAGTCAATTCCTTTGAAATTTGCTGTGTGGTAATTCAATCCGAAATTTAGACCAAGTCCATATGAAAGCCTATTTGACCAAGGTAAATCGACGTACTCAACTGAAAAAAGAGTAGAAAGTATTAAAGGAAATAATAAAATTGAAATATAAATTTTTTTCATAAAATTGCTCCCCAATAGCAATTTTTAAATTTTACCAAGAATATCATTATCATATCAAAATCAAAAAGAAAATTACAAAAAAAACATTTACAAATCAAAAAATCTTTTCAAACTATATTAATTAATTTTGTTATTTAACTAAATGACAAAATGAAAAAATTAGTAAAACTACTCAAAGCGCTTTCAGATTTTCAAAGACTCAGAATTTTATTTTTGCTTTATCATAAAGAACTTTGTGTATGCGAAATAAACAAAATTATAGGCTTTACTCCAGCCACTATTTCCCAACATTTGTCGATTCTAACGGACGTTGGGATACTTAAGCCCAAAAAAATTAAAAGATGGGTGTTTTACAAAATAGATTGGAACAATTTCGACCAGGATTTAAAGCAGATTCTAATGACTATTTTTAGAAATCTCAAGGGAGACCCCGAAATTATTCGAGATATTGAAAATCTGAATATTATAGGGAAGAATAAATTACTCAACCAAGTTATTGTTAACGATAAAAGTATGAAGGAAAAAAATTATGAGAGTAAATAAAGAAATCCAAACGCTCCTTCTTTTTATACTCATTTTCATTTTGTTTTACTTTCTTCCAGTTGGGTATTCAAAGTTTGACAAAGCTGTTTTCGAAGCCTTTGAATTAACTAAATGGTATGCTCGGGAGCACGTATTGTTTTGTTTAATTCCAGCATTTTTTATCGCTGGTGCAATTAGTGTGTTTGTCAAACAAGAATCAGTTTTAAGGTATCTTGGAAGTGGTTCTAACAAGATTCTATCCTATGGAGTTGCATCTATTTCTGGGGCAATACTTGCGGTTTGTTCTTGCACTGTTCTTCCATTATTTGCTGGAATATATAACCAAGGTGCTGGAATTGGACCGGCAAGTACTTTTCTTTACTCGGGTCCAGCAATCAATGTCTTGGCCATTATTTTAAGTGCAAAAATTCTTGGGCTCGACATTGGTTTTGCAAGGGCAATTTTTGCAATCTTGTTTAGCATAATAATTGGTTTGCTAATGCAATATTTTTTTAGTAAAAGCGATACGGAAAGATTGAACAATATTGTTTCTCCTAAAGGAGCAAAAAATCACCGAAAGTTGTGGCAAGATATCGTTTATTTTGTGACGATGGTTGCAATCCTGGTTTTTGCAAATTGGGGGAACCCATCGTCGGAAGATAATGTTCTTTATTGGATTTTTATTAATAAGTGGATTTTAACTACTTTCTTTTCAATTATCCTCGCATTAATTTTAATCTTTTGGTTTAAGGCAAAATGGCAAATAATAATACTTTCATCTTTACTTGTTTTATCAGTAGAAATACTTTTTGCAAATGTTACTTTATCCTTTTTAGTTGGTTTGATTGGTTTTATTTTTTCTCTTTTATGGGGAAGTGAAGAACTTAAAGATTGGCTCTGGAGTACTTGGGAATTTAGCAAGCAAATTCTTCCACTTCTTTTTGTAGGAGTGTTGTTATCTGGCTTTGCTCTTGGAAGACCGGGAAGCGAAGGAATAATCCCCAGCGAGTGGGTTTCTATGCTGTTAGGAGGAAATTCTTTGCTTGCAAATTTTTTTGCTTCTGTTATTGGAACTTTTATGTATTTTGCTACTCTAACGGAAGTTCCAATTGTTCAAGGGCTGCTTGGTAGTGGTATGGGTAAGGGTCCGGCCCTTGCTCTTTTGCTTTCAGGTCCTGCCTTATCATTGCCTAGTATTCTTGTTATAAATAGGATTCTTGGATTTAAGAAAACATTAGTTTTTGTCGTTTTGGTAATAATTTTCTCAACTTTGATAGGTTTTGTTTTTGGTTCTTTTTTCTAACTTAATAATTATTGATAAGTTGATTTTTTGAGGTAGATATGAAAAAAATCAGTATTAAAGTTTTAGGTACCGGATGCATCAAGTGTAACACCCTTGCTGAAAGAGTAAAACAAGCTATTGCAAAGAACAATTTTGATGCCGAGTTAGAAAAAGTTGAAGATTTGATGGAAATAATGAAATATGGAGTTATGGTAACTCCTGCTTTGGTAATTAATGGCAAAGTTGTGGCGTCGGGTTCCCCTCTACCAAGTACAGACCAAATAACTCAATGGATA
>JAOAEE010000008.1 GCA_026416955.1 Ignavibacteria bacterium
CACCTTGCCTTGATATTAAAGGAGCGGAAGTTTTAAATAATTCTATAATTGTAGTGATTGATGGAACCAATTTGTTGTATGCAAATATGGAGACAAAACCAGAACTTTGGGAAAAAGTACCTACCAAGTTTTCTAATATTGTAAAATTATTAAGAATAAATGATACATTACTTATTGCTATTGGGTCGAAGGGAGGAAACCCATATTATGCATTGTATAATAATTCTGGGAGTATAATCGAAGAAGGAAATTTTGGTTGTTATCAAGGAGAATTCAAAGATGTTTCTATATCCGAAGATGGGATTGTACTTCTTACTGCACAAATATTTAAGTTGAGGGATTTGAACCAATGGGAGTTCTTTTTTATTATACTCAATTCCGAAATAGTCAACAAGGTCTTGAAAAGTAAGTTTACAAATACAGAGGAAAAAGAGCGAACGGATCTTTTGATTTACCCAAATCCAACGGAAGGAAAAATTTATTTTTCCGGAAATTTCGACGCTTCCAACTTATTTGTAGATGTTTTTGATAGGTTTGGCCGAAAAGTTGTTTCATTTTCTTCTTTACAAACAAATTATATTGAACTAATAGATATAAGCAGTGGAATTTATTTTATTGAAATTAGATATGGAGATAAAATAGAAAGAACAAAATTTATAAAATTAAATAATTAACAAATTCTGCAATTGGTTAAATTTTAATCCCAAAATTAAGTGCAAGGAAAAATCCCCCAAAATCTTTAATTGGTTTGTCTTTAATACTTTCTAACCCATTTCCACCAAATGGTATCCAATACTGTCTTGCGGATACACCAATATAGGATTTGTCGGTGATAGGAATGTTGACTCCAGTACCAACGAAAAGGCCAAAACGGATATAGAAGCGAGCATATCCAAGAGATGTGAAAAACTCCTTTTCATAAGGTGTAGAAACGATGAAAGTTGGTCCCATACCGAAGTTAACGTAAGGAGTGAAATTAGTTCCGAGAACATCTGTTAAAAAAGATTGTACGATACCAAAAGTAAGAGGAAACATATAAAGACGATTAACCTTGCCCGGAATGAATAGTTGCCCAGTCCAAGGGTTGTAGTATTCAAATTCGTCTGTATTTCTTGCACCTGAAAGATATAGATTTACAAACAAATATGTTTGTTTTGTGAAAAAGAGTTCGTAAAATGCTCCGAAACCAAAACCATTATTGGAAAGAACTAAGTTCAAACCCCAATAATCACTTTTCTTGATTTCTTTTAAATGAGATGAAAGCAAAGGCCTTGGGCTGGTGAAAACAATATTTGTATCGAATTGCGAAAAGGTTATTTCCCCATTTTGCTGCTGGGAATAAATTTCAACAGAATTAAAGATAAAAAGTAAAAAAGGAACAATAAATAAATAGTTTTTTCTTTTGTAATACAACATATAGTTTTCTCTGTTACCCCAACCAATAAAACGAAAAGAGGGATAAAAATTGTAACATATTGTAAAGTTTTAGTAATTTTGTATGCTCAATCGAAATGATTTTTGAAAATTAGATGGAAATTGAAGAATTTATCGATAGAATTTCTTGTTTCATTCCTTTTGAAGTTGGGTTAGAAAACGACAAATTAGGTTTACAAGTTCAAGCAAGCAAACAAGAGGTTCGAAAAGTCCTTATAACTTACGAGGTTACTTCTGAAGTTATCCAAGAAGCAAAAGAAAAACAAATGGATTTAATACTTTCCTTTCATCCGTTAATTTTCTTCCCTCTTGATAGATTAATTATTGATGAACGAGTGGGCTCTTTGTTGTTAGAACTAATACAGAATTCAATATCTCTTGTTGTGTTTCATACGAATTTTGATGCTGTTAGGGGTGGAACAAGTTGGTTACTTGCAGAGAGACTTGGGCTTAGCAACCTGGAATTTTTGCTTCCTAATGAAAAGCGAGAGGGTTTTGGTTTCGGTGTTGTTGGGGAATTTGAGAATTTTGTTACCGATTTATATCTCCTGGAGAAAGTCCAAGGTATTACCAATTCTCCGATACGATGGTGCATTGGTAGTTCAAGAAATATAAAGAAAATTGCTGTTGTCGGCGGAAGCGGAATGAACTTTGCAAAAAATGCTTACGAAAAGAACGTTGATGCCTTTTTGACTGCCGACATAAAATATCACGATTTTCATTACTATAAAGGAAAAATGATGTTAATCGACCCTGGCCATTGGGAAACTGAATACCTTGTTCCCTTTGGAATGAAGAAGTTTGTCGATGCGATTTTCAATGATGAAATTACCTTTTTCGTTTCTAATATATATACGAACCCAGTTGAGTATTTTTCAAAAGAAGAGTACAATTTGAAACAAAAAAGAGTTTTGTTAAATAATGGAGTTTAAAGTAATGATGAAGTATCCATTGCAATATCTTGTGGCGTTATCCTTAGTCGATAGAAGGCAAGATGATTTGGAAGATGAATTTGGTGATTTACCAGAAAAAATAAAGGAGAAAAAAGAAACTTACAATGAATTGGAGGCAGTCGTTAAACAAACTCAAAAAATTTTGGATGAGGTCCGAGATTTTATTGTTAAATCGAAAAAAGCGCTCGAAGAATTGAAAGCACGCGAAGAAAAATTGTCGAAGCAACAGTTTTTGGTTCGAAATAACAAAGAATTCGATGCCATTACACGGGAAATTGAATATGCAAGGAATGAATACAACAGAATATCGCAAGAATTACAAGTAACGACCTTGAAAGAAGAGAACTTAGTAAATATTCTTGAAAAACAAAAGCAAGATGTAAACGATGCGTTAAAAGAACTGGAAGAACTTGAGCGAGATTATGAATTAATTGCAACAAATCAAAACGAAGAGCTTAACGAAATTAAAGCAGCAAGAGCAAAAATAGTCGAGAAATTGGATAAACACTCTTTGGAAATTTATCAAAGAATACGCAACACCCACAAAGATGCAATAGTAAAGGTCAAAAAAAATAGTTGTACTGGGTGTTTTAGTCATATTCCGCCACAGAAAATAATAGAAATCAGAAACAATTTAGATAAATTGTATACGTGTGAAAATTGTGGTAGAATTCTATACCCTGAAGATTTAGAAATAGATAGTGAGTATATATTATAAATTTTTGTAAATTTGAGAGGATAGAATCGTTCTTTGATGGAAGGGTGGGCAGTCGCAAGGGTAAAACCCTTGAGGAAAGTCCGAACTCCTTGGAGCAGCCCGCTTCCTAACAGGAAGGCAGCAAGTCCGTATGGGACGAGCTGACGGAAAGTACCACAGAAAACAGACTGCCAATCCGGCTTGCTAATGCAAGCGACACGGAGGCGATGGTGAAAAGGTGGGGTAAGAGCCCACCAGCACTCTGGGCGACCAGGGTGGCTTGGCAAACCCCGGGCGGAGCAAGGTCAAATAGGGAAGTATTGGATGGGGATTTTCCATCCAGCCGAATGCTCCATCGGTAAACCGCTTGGTTTATACTTCCGGGTAGACCGCTTGAGAGCATTGGCAACAATGCTCCCAGATAAATGACTGCCTCGCCCATTTTGGGCTAGACAGAATTCGGCTTACAACCCTTTCATCAAAACGGTTCTATCCAATGTTTAAATTGAGAGGTGTTTTATGAAACTTTCAGATGACCCTTTTGTTCGTGAACTACTTCCAGAATTTGTGGAAAATTGGTTGTTTGATATCGATACACAATTCGATGAACTTGTACAAAACAAAAAGCAAGATGATTTGTATCGGCTTGCCCATACTTTAAAAGGTTCGTGCTTTCAATTTGGGCTTGAGCACATAGCCCACCTTGGGATTGAATTGATGGGATATGCCAAAAAGGCAGATTGGGAAAATGCTGTTTTAATGAAAGAAAAAATTAAAAATTCTTTTATTGAAGTGAGAGATTATTTAAAAAATAATCCTGAGTGAGCAAATAAATTTGAGGGAAAAATGAAAAAAATTCTTTTAATATTTATCAATTTCTTATTTTTCTTTTGTGTTTCATCCTCTTTTTCCCAGCTTCGTATAGCAGTACTTCCCTTTCAAAATATGGATGGCGATTTAACTTTGAATCTACTTAGTTACAAGCTCCAGGATAGTGTAGCAAACCTACTTCGGCAATATGATTCATTGCAGAAAAACTATGTTGTAATTCCTTCTGATTCTATTGATTTTCTTGTAAGTCAATTTAATCTTGACCCTACTAATCCCCAATATCCAACAGATATGTGGAAAGCAGTAAAATTGCTGAATGCTAATGTTGTTATAAGTGGTACATTTAATAGAAAAGCAGAAAGGATTTTGATTAATGCTTATATCTACGATGTAAAGACAAAACTTGCTTATCCTAACTATCAGGTTCGCGACATTTTTAAACCAGAAGATAAGGTGATGGAAGCTGTTCCAATAATAGTAAAAAAACTTTTACCGGGTTTGCTTGAGTAATTTTATTTAAAAAAAAATGCTAACCAAATTGTTTTTTCATTTGGAGTGGTCCATTCTACTCTATGTTTAATATGCGGTTCAATTAAAATAAACTCACCAGGGTTTAATTCGATTATTTCATTAGTGTTTTGAAATTTGAGTTTGGCTTTGCCTTGCAGAAGTAGAACCCATTCATTTTCTTCTTGGTCATACCAAAAATCGGGTGGGGAACAATGTCCTTCGGAGACAATTTTTTCAATTCTTATATACTCATTTTGAAAAAGAGGTTTGAAAAATTCATTCTTTTCATTGTAAACATAATCATCGAGAGAAAAAATGTTATTTAGACTAATCATTTTTAATGATGAAAATTGATAATAGGAATTAATATTATTTAGTTTGTAGCGCATAGGGGAATCGAACCCCTGTTCCGGCCTTGAGAGGGCCGTGTCCTAACCGCTAGACGAATGCGCCGTTGATTTGCAAAATTAAGAAAAAAGAGCAAAATGAATTTATCTTCCACGGTTTTGTGTTGGGTATGTTCTTGAACTCCCAGTTTGGATGTTTTGTTGTGGCTTTGGTAAAAGTGCTTTCCTACTTAGTTTATATTTACCATCGCTTGTTATTTCTATCAACATTACATCAATTTTATCCCCTACATTTAGAACATCAGATATCTTGTTTATTTTTTTATAGTCTATATGGGAAATGTGGAGTAATCCTGTTTTTTTAGGTAAGAATTCAACAATTGCACCTAATCCTTCGCGTATTTCCTTGATTTCACCTTGATAAACATCTCCAACCTCTGGTTTACGAACAAGTGCTTCAATCATTTGGCTTGCCTTGTAAGCATCTTCTTTATTCGAAGAGGCAATTTGAACTGTACCATCCTCTTCAATATAAATTGAAGTATTTGTTTCTTTTGCAATTGAACGAATAGTTTCCCCACCGGGACCTATAACTAAGCCAATCATATCTGTTGGAATCTTGATGCTGGTGTAGCGTGGTGCGTAAGGAGATATGTCTTCGCGCGGTTGAGAAATTGTTTTGTTCATAATATCAAGGATAAACAATCTAGCCTCTTTTGCTTGTTGTAGGGCAGTTCTCATTATGTCGATTGATAGTCCTTCTATTTTAATATCCATTTGACAAGCAGTAATTCCGTCTTTAGTTCCAGCAACTTTAAAGTCCATATCTCCAAGGTGGTCTTCGTCACCAAGAATATCTGTTAAAATTGCAATTTGGTCGCCTTCTTTGATTAGACCCATAGCTATACCAGCAACCGCCTTTTTCATTGGAACACCAGCATCGAAAAGCGAGAGGCTACCAGCACAAACTGTTGCCATCGAAGAACTACCGTTTGACTCTAATATGTCTGATACAACTCTAATTGTATAGGGGAAAATATCTTGGTCTGGCAACATATTTTTTAGTGCACGCTCAGCAAGGTTACCGTGTCCAATTTCTCGACGACTCACCCCGGTAAGTCGACCAACCTCGCCGGTGCAGAATGGGGGGAAATTGTAATGTAACATAAATCTTGAAGTATAAACAGGGAAGATACCATCGAAAATTTGCTCATCTTCTTTTGTTCCCAATGTTGTAGTGCAAAGTGCTTGCGTTTCTCCCCGAACAAATAGTGCGGAACCGTGTGTTCGTGGAAGCAGACCTACCTCGCAGTAAATTGGTCTAATATCTTTTAAGCCGCGTCCATCCAGTCTCTTTTTCTCGTTCAAAATCATTCTACGCATTTCTTTCTTTTCAATTTCGTTAACAATGTTGGTAACTGCCATTTCGAAATTAAAGTCGGTGTATTCCTCGTTTTCAGAAAATTTTTCTTTTGCGATATCAAGAGCTTTTTGAATAAATTGGTTCCTCCATTCTTTCCTTTCTTTTTTGGTAGTAACAGTTTGAATGTAATTTTGCAAGTCGTCCTTAATTGTTTCTTCGATGATTTTTATAAGTTCCTCTGGATAGATTATTTCCTTATATTCTCTTTTTGGAATACCAACTTTTTCTGCAAGTTCTCTTTGTAATGCATTTAATAACTTAATTTTTTCGTGGGCAAATTGCAAAGCTTGCAAAAAATCTTCTTCCGAGATTTCTTTTGCTTCACCTTCGACCATTACAATTGAAGAATCAGAAGCAGCAATTGTTAAATCCATATCTGAATATTTGAGCTCATCTATTGTGGGATTTACTTTGAAATTACCGTTAATTCTTCCAACTCTAACTTCGGATATTGGTCCATCGAAAGGAATGTCGGAAATCATTAATGCAGAAGAAGCACCAACCATTGCAAGAGTGTCGGGGTCGACATCTGGTTGCGAGGAGAAAACGGTTGCAATTATTTGAGTTTCATATCTCCAGGATTTTGGGATTAAAGGGCGGATTGGTCTATCAATCAATCTGGCAGCTAAAATTTCGCGGTCGGTGGGTTTGCCTTCTCTTTTTATGAAACCGCCGGGAATTTTTCCAGCGGAAGAACTTTTTTCTCTATATTCTACTTGCAAAGGCAAGAAGTCGATATCTGTCCTTTCTGCTTCGGAAGCAACTGCAGTAACGAGAACCATAGTATCGTCGTATTTGACCATAACTGCTCCATTTGCAAATTTTGCGTATTTACCAGCCTCGAGGGAATACTCTTTGCCATCAAAATCAATGGAGACTTTTACGATTTCTCTGTTGTTTTCCATTTTTCACTTTCATTTTTAGATAATTAAGTTAAAAGAAACGAAAAAAGCGGTTTATTTATTGCAAACAAACCGCTTCCCTTTTGAAAAGAAATTTTCCTACTTTCTAAGATTTAATTCGGTAATAATTTGGCGATATCTATTAATATCTTTTTTTGCAAGATAGTTAAGAAGTCTTTTCCTTTTGCTTACAAGTTTGATTAAACCTCTTCTACTGTGGTTATCTTTTTTGTGGGTATTAAGGTGGTTTGTTATGTCTTGAATTCTTGCAGTTAGTAATGCAATTTGAACTTCAGGAAGACCAGTATTTCGAACATCCCCACCAAATTTTTTAATTATTTCTAATTTTTGTTCCTTCAAAATCATTCTAATACTCCGAAAAAAGAATTACAAAATTACAAAATTTTTGTCAATATTTAATTTTTGAATGTAATTTTTGCAAATTTCTTTGTCCTTGTTTAATTGTATAAGCAAATCGTCAATTGAATTAAATTTTTGCTCGCTTCTTAGATATTTTAAGAAATGGACATTAATAGTTTTTCCATATAGATTTGATGAGAAGTCGAGGAAGTGAACTTCGAGAATTTTTTTTCTATCTGTATAAAAAGTAGGGCGAAATCCTAAGTTTGCCATTCCAAAAATAATTTTATCATTAATCAACGAATATACAAGATAGACCCCATTTGTAGGAACCAATTTGTGTTCATCATTGAACTTAATATTTGCTGTAGGAAATCCCATAGTCGTTCCTCTACCGTCGCCGGGAACTACAGTTCCTTGAATAAAATAATCGTAACCAAGTAGTTTATTGGCAAATTCTATTTGATTTTGAAGTAAAGCGTTTCTAATTTTTGTGCTCGATATTGTAATTTCATTAGTGATGTATGCAGGAATTCTTTCAACTTCGAACGATAATTTTTTTGAAAGTTTTTCAAGTAGTTCAAAATTTCCTTCTCGATTTTTGCCAAAGAAATGGTCATATCCAACAAGAATGTGTGAAAATCCAATTTTCTTGTAAAGGATTTCGGTTACGAAATTTTCGGCTGTAGTTTCCGAAAATTCTTTCGTGAAGGGGATGACAAGAACTCTGTCAATGTTAAATTTAGCAAAGAGTTTCAGTCTTTCTTCGATTGTTGTCAAAAGTTTTATTGGTTCCTTTTCTGGCCTTCTAACAACGAATTGAGGATGTGGTTCAAAAGTGATTATGAGCGATAGTCCATTTTTTATTTTTGCGATTTCATTTAATCTTGCTAATATTTTCTGATGGCCAAGATGAACACCATCGAAAGTACCAACAGTAAGGATATGATTTGGTTCGAAAATCGCTTCGGCTATTCCCCAAAAAACATTCATCAAAGCACCTTCTTTATTTCTTCAAGAAATTCCTCGATTGATAAAGCATTATTGACGAAATAGTTTCCGATTTGTGTTCGCCTTAAATCAAAAAGATATGCACCAACTCCCAGCTTTTTCCCAATGTCGTTTGCAAGAGAACGAATATATGTACCTTTCGAACAACTTATTTCGAATTCCACAAAGGGTAGAGAAATATTTATTATTTCGATTGAGTGAATTTTGACAATGCTCGGTTTAATTTCGACTTGCTGATTTTTTCTGGCTAATTTATAAAGTCTTGTCCCCGAAATTTTTTTCGCTGAAAACATAGGCGGAACTTGTTCGTACTCGCCTATGAAAGATGATATTGTGAAAATAATATTATCTTTAGTTAATCCACTAATATCAACAATGTTTTCTTCTTCGCTTGTGGGGTCGAAGGTTTTAGTTGTAGCACCAAGTTTAATTGTGGCAATATATTTTTTGTCTAGATTGATAAAATCTTGCTGTTTTTTGGTGAATTTGTTGAACAAAAGAATTAAAAGCCCAGTTGCAAAAGGGTCGAGAGTTCCAGTATGTCCTATCTTTTTTATTGATAGTTCTTTTCTCAATTTGTTTACAACATCGAAAGAAGTCCAATTCTTTGGTTTGTCGACAAGTAAACCTGCACCAAAAGATTTTGCAAAAGATAACCAATCGCTAATTTTGTGAAGATTAGTTCTGCAAAGAATCATTTTATTGGGATAATTCCGAATTTTGAATTAGATTGAAGTATTTTCTAATTATTTCCTCGTAATCTTTTGTGTATTTTAATTTTAATTCATTTAAATATTGTTCAAATGATTTCTTATTAATAATTCTTGGGTCGAGTTGATTCGGGGACTCTTTTGCAAGTTCTTTCCCTGGGGTGGATTCTCTACGTTCTTCGTAATCCCGTTCGTAAACGGATTTGGTTGCGTCGAGCAAACGGGAAAGTATTCTTTCCTGTCTTTTAAGAGTTTCGGGAGTTATTTTTCCACTTTGTAAATCGGAAATTACTTCTTGCATTTCTTGCACAATTTTGTTCAACGAGCCTAATATTCTTGGGTCTTGTTGCCCAAATCTTTTTTGTTCATTTGCAAGTTCTTCAAGAGCTTTCTGTGCTCGACCTTGGTCGGCAATAATTCGTGCAAGTTGGGCTTGTTGTTCTTGTGTTAATTGACCTTGATTTTGATTTGCAAGTTGTTGAGCCATTTGGTTTATTGTTTGCTGGGAGGATGCAATTTGTTGCAATCTTTGCATAAAATTGAACGAACTACCTTTGCCGTTTTCACCCATTCCTCCCGGGTTTTCGCAAGAACCTTGGTTCTGCAATTGTGAAAGCATATTTTGCATTTGTATCGAGGCCCTATTCATTGCTTGAATAGCTTGGTCTTGGTATTCTTTTGCTCTCGACAAATTTCTGTCGGCAAGACTTTCAACTGCGTTTTGCATTGAGTTTAAGGCTGAGCCAATTTCCCGAGCCATTTCTGGGGTAACAGAAAAAGACTTTTGCGAAAGTTCAAATAGTGAATTAGCAAGTTCAAGCAATGATTCAGCAAGGTTTGCCTGTGTTCTTGCTTGTTCTGGTATTCGAGCAGAATTATAATCGGTGGATTGGGTTTCCTTTTTCAGTTCAGTTTGCTCTTTGGAAAGTGTCATCATATCGTTAACTGCTTTTTCCAACTTTTCGATTGCTTCTTTTGTTACTCTTTTATTTATTTCATCACGAACCTTTTTCATTTGTTCGGCAAATTTCTTTAATCGACTTTTAGCTTTTTCTTGGGATTGCCTTGCTTTGTTGAAATTTCCGCTTTGAATAGAATTTTCTGCGTCTTGCATATCCTGGTTTGTTTCGTTTGGAGATAATTCATTAGCTGCACGGTTCAATTCATCCAAAGGCATATCTTTTCCAATTTCTTTCATTAAATCTGATAGTTTTTTTAGCTCGTTATCAATTGTGTTTAAATCTTTTCTAATTTGTTCTTGTTGGGATTCCAATTTGTCGCGCAAGTTTTTATCGTTGGGGTTTGCGTTTTCTAATTGTTTTTGCAAGTCCTCTTGTTTACGAAGAAGTTCTTCAGCGAGCTTTTGTAGGGCGTCGGCTTTTTGTTCTGCTTGGAGCCTTTTCAAAATGTTTATAGTTCTCTCGAGATTTTTTCGAAATTGTTCTTCATCGAATTTATAGTTTTCCAATGCCTTTTTGATATCTTCTGGGGATAACTTTTGAAGCGCTTGTTCTAATTGTTGTTGAAGTCTTCTAAGCTCTGGTGAGTTTACTTCTTGTAAAAGTTTTTGTAATTCTAAGTATTTTTGTAGCGTTTCTGGCGAAAGAAGATTGTTTTCTGTCATTTTTTTCGTCAAATCTTCTAAATTTTTTTGAATTTCGGAAAGCTTATTGCTTAATTCTTTTTGCTTGTTTAATAAATTTTCTGCTTTTTTCTTTTCCGACCAATCAAGTTGGTTTTTTGTTAGATTTTTGCTGAGTTCACGATTAATATTTTCCATCTCTTTTTTGATATCATTCGCTTCTTTTAAGACTTTATCTAATTCCTTTACAATGCTTTCTTGGCTTTTTGCTGTTTCTTTTAAGACTTCGTCCAGGGATGGTAATTTGGCTCTAAAAATTGGGGTTTTTGCAGATTTAGGTCCCGACACTCGGTCGTTGTCGTATACTTCTAAATAGAATTCATATTCTTCGGAGGGTGATATTTGCAATGTATTCAAATCCCAGATATAAGCGATATTAGCTTCAGTTTTGTCGTGTGGAACAGGAATAGATAATGATTTGTATTCTTTCCAAGGTTGGGTGTAATTTGAATAAGAAAGTCTATATTTTAAAGTAAGGGAAGAGAAGCCATAATCATCGGAGATAAATATCATCATTGGCAACATCGCTACTTCTGTGAGTTTTACATCGGTTTCTGGTTCGAGTAGTTTAATTTCAGGGAACCCATCCGAAAAAATATTTAATCGATATTGGATTGGGTTGAGTATCTCGAGGTTATCGTAATCTTGAATTTGAATGAAATAAAATCCGTTAAAATTTGCTGTAAATGAACCAAAAGCTTTATTGTCTTTTGAGTTAATTTCAATTTTTGTAGTATCGTAGGCAAACAAATCGTTGTTACTTTTTTTCTCCTTGAGTAAATAAATTTTTGCTTTTTTTATTTTTTTATTTGCTAGTATTGAAAGGTTAATTTGTGAACCAGCAAGTACATTTAAATCAGCATTTTGTTCAGTAAAATATATTGGTGGCTTTTTTGTGTAAGAGGGAAATACTACATTTCCTTGAATTGTTTTAACAATGGGGTTATCGATCACAACTATTTCACCAATATCGGAGGAAACTTTTTCTGTCATCCATTCTGCTTCAGCAAAAAACTTTATAGAATTTTTTATGGAAGGAAATTGATAGATAAAAGTATTTGCCGAGTCTATATTCAATGGAATACTTTCATAATCCTCTTGTTGAAATTCTTTAATCTTAAGTGTAATCGTCTGCGGGCTAGTTCCTTGGGCCTTAACAATGATTCGCACATTTTCTCCTTTCTTGACCGTTTCGTATTTGGGGTAAATAATCAATGAAAAGGGAGGTGGTGGAATAAAAGACTTGTTAAAGTTTATTATTCGATAAAAAGCATATCCAAAACTGTTCGAAAAAATGAACGATAGGAAACTAAATAGGAACAAAGAAAGAATGAATCTAATAAAAGAATTTCGCAACTTTATTTTGTTTATTACAACAGAGAAGTCGTAGTCTTTTACTTTTTCTGTGATACTTTCTATACTCTTTTGAATAAAAGTTCTCGATATCCCATCGGTTTTAGAATAATAATTATAAAGTTGAATTGAATTTGATAATCTATCTTTAATATCGGGATAGTAGTATCCTATGTTAAATGCCAACTTATCCAAAGTAAGTTTTCTCTTTTTGGAGGTTAGGAGAAAAAGGGTTGGAAGAGAAAAGAAAAAGAAGAATGAAAAAAAAGTCAAAAAAAGCGAAGAAAATAAAACCAATCGAAAGGACTTATCTCCATTGACAATCATTTCGATTGAAACCAATAATGTTGCTGCAATAATTGTGATAAATAAAGCATTGAATAACGCTATTGAAAAATCACTTATTATTTTAAACAGCTTTGTCTTTTTTAATTTATGAATTACAGTTTTATATTGCCCAATCTTTTGTTCCATAATTCACCTAATGAGTTAGTGCATAAATAACAATATTAGTTCCCATTTTAAACGCTTTTTCTCGAATTTCTGGTGGGTCTTTGTAAATATCTGGGTCGACCCAACCATCTCCAAGATTTGACTCGTAAGTATAGAAAACGCAAAGCCTACCATTGTAGAACAAACCATAGCCAGCAGGTGGTTTATTATCGTGTTCGTGGATTTTAGGGGGCCCCTTTTCGAATTTGAAATGAATAGAATAAATCGGATGGTTAAAAGGGAGTTCAACAAACTCTTCGTTGGGGAACACTTTTTTCATTTCCCGACGAATAAACTTGTCCAACCCGTAATCGTCGTCGATATAAAGAAAACCCCCGTTTTTTAAATAAGTTCTTAAATTTTCAACTTCACGCTCGGAAAAGTTTACATTACCGTGTCCGGTGAGAAAAAGAATTGGATAAGAGAAAAGATTTTGACTAGAGAGGTCCACCCATTCATAGACTGGTTCGACGGGAATATTTGTGTTCTCCCTAATAAATTTTAGTAGATTCACTTCCCCGGAAGGGTCGTTATACCAATCTCCGCCTCCGGAATACTTAACCCGAGCGATTTTTAATTTTGAATTTAATGATAATTTTTGCGAAAAAAGATTTTCCCCGCAAAAGAAAATAAAAATAGCAATTATTAATAAATTATTTAGGTAGTTTGCAAACAAGAACTTTTTTTTCATCTTTTTTAAACCTTTCATAACCGAACAAGTCAATTAATATTTCATTTATTTCAATTTTTGGGAACATTTTTTTTGCATCTCTAATTTCCGAATTCAAGTCACCCCCTTTCAGTAATACAATTTTACCATTCTCTTTCAACAAATTTTTTACCCAGGCTACAATTGTTCCAATTTTTGCCACTCCTCTTGCAAATACAACGTCGAATTGAGCAAAATTATTTTTGTTTTGGGCAAATTCCTCGGCACGGGCACAAATTGTTGTAATATTTTTCAACCCAGTATGTTTTGCAAGCAAATCAGTTATTTTTATTTTCTTTGCAACTGAATCGAGGAGTGTCATTCTTAAGTCAATACGTGCAATTTTAATTGGTATTCCGGGTAATCCACCACCAGTTCCTACGTCGATACAAACAGCGTTTTGGGGGATGGGAACATACTTCAAAATACTCATTGAATGAAGTATATGATTTTCCAAAACATTTTCGGTGTCTTTTCTTGAAATTAAATTTACTTTATTATTCCAATATATTAGTTCTCTTTGATATCGCTCAATCAGTTGTAATTGTTCAACTTCTAGAATAATTCCGTTTGCTGAAAGTATTGTCCAAAACTCTGTTAATTCCATATTTTAGCAATTTTAATTTATTAGAGACGTTTAATAGTTTTATTTCTTTAAATAATATTTTATTTCTAATGGCATTAACTTTTGAAAAGCACCAAGAAAAGGATAGAGTAATTAGTGTAATGTCGAACGATGGGCATTTTCGAGTTTCAGCAATAAAAAATACAAACTCAGCTCTCGAAGCACAATTAAGGCACAATTTACCGGAAATTCCTGCATTGCTTCTTGCAAGAGCTCTTTCTGCTGCGTCATTGCTTGCAGTCTTCCTTACTGGGGAAGAAAGAGTAATTATCGATGTTGTAGGCGAAGGATTGGTTTCCAAAGTAACTGCAGAGGCAATCCAAGTTGGAGAAGTACGTGGGTATTGTGAATATTCAAAAAAAGTGGCTAATCTGCCCAAGTTCGATTTTGCAAATGTTCTCGGTTCTGGAATTTTTCGTGTTATGAGGATTTTGTACAACGAACCTGAACCTATTATAGGTATAGTGAAACTGGTTCGTGGAGATATAACCTCGGATTTAAACTATTATTTTGCAAAATCTGAGCAGTTGTTTTCTATTGCCCTTCTTGATGCTGACACAGACGTAAATGGCAAAATTGTAAATTCTTGTGGTTTGATTGTTCAAGCTATGCCTGGAGCTCTGGAAAAAGAAAAAGATGAAATAGAAAATGTTTTAATGAAAATTGATAGATTAACAAATCTTATTTCGCCCAAAGTAGAATTATTTGATGTTCTTAAAAATATACTTCCCTGGGATATTACATTGTTGAAGAACGACCGAGTAGATTTTTTCTGCCGGTGCTCTAAAGAAGGTTTCTTAGAAAAGTTGTTAACTTTGGACTATTTAGATGTTAAGGAAATGAAGGAATTGGGTCAAAACGAACTTGTTTGCCAATATTGCAATTCCAAATACTATTTGAATGATGAAGATTTTAACTTTCTATTGACGACCATAAAAGCAAGGACAAATTAGTTATTTCTTTGCTTTCCCAGTGTAAATGTAAGCAATACCAAAAGTAAGTGAATAAAAACGAACGAAAGTGAAAAGATTTGTTTGGTTTATTTTATTTACAAAATCATTGCCACTTGGAAATGAATTTGAAGTTTGAACCAAGTAGTTATATGCATAGAAGTTTTTACTGAGTAATCCCCCGAAATTTTGAACAAAAATCCTTTGGTATGCATTGTAAATGGAGCGAAACCATCCTTGGGGCTTACCAAATTCTACAATTACAAAGTTACCATCTTTTTTCAAAACCCTATGAATTTCAAGTAAACACTTGTCAACATCGTTGACGTTTCTAATTCCGTAAGAGATACTAACAATGTCAAAAGTGTCATCTGGGAATGGTATTTCAGTTGCACTACCCAAAATGAATCTAGCTTCTAATTGGAGTTTTTTACTTTTCTTTCGAGCAATATTTAGCATATTTTCGGAAAGGTCTATTCCAATAACATTAATTTTTGGATTAGCCTTTAAAAATTCGAAAGCGAAGTTTCCAGTTCCAGTTGCCAAATCAAGTATTGAGTAATAATCTTTTAAAGGTACTTTTGCAACAGCTTTTTTCAACCAAAATCTATGAATACCAAAACTAAGCAAATCATTTATTAAGTCGTATTTGGTTGCAATAGAATCAAAAAGATTTATTGTATCGCTTTGCATTGATTTTATTCAATAATTATTGTATCCAATCTGTCTGGGCTTGTTGAAATTATTTTGATTGGACACTCAACAAATTCCTCAATAAATTTTACATATTCTAATAATTGGGTAGGAAGTTTCTGGTATTCTGAGATACCGTTCAATTTTTTCTTCCAGCCTCTAAACTTTTTATAAATGGGTTTAACTTTACTAAGTATTTGGGAATGTGGAATAAAGTTTGTAGTTCTTTCTCCCTCTAATTCATATTCAGTACAAACAAAAATCTCGTCGAATTGTCCCAAAACATCAATCTTGGTTATTGCAAGACTTGTGAGGCCATTAATCATAACAGAGTATTTTAAGGCAACAAGGTCGAGCCAACCGCATCTACGAGGGCGTCCAGTAGTTGCTCCGAATTCAAAACCTTCTTTTCTAATAGCTTCTCCAATTTCATTTCTTAATTCAGTGGGGAATGGTCCATTTCCTACTCTTGTTGTATATGCTTTACAAACTCCAATGATGTGCTTAATACTGGTGGGTGGAATACCCAATCCAGAACAAGCTCCCCCAGAGGTAGGATTTGAACTTGTAACGAAAGGATAAGTCCCGTGGTCAACATCTAAAAGTGTGCCTTGGGCTCCTTCGGCTAAAACTTTCTTACCTTTTCTGATATTTTCGTTTAAATAAGTTGTTGTATCGGATATGAAATTGTTGATTATTTGAACAGTTTTAAGAAAATCATCTATTGTTTGTTCAAGATTGATATCAATTACTTTGTTGTAGACATTAGAGATTAAACGAATTTTCTCATTAAAGTTCTTTTCAATATGATTGCGAAAGGTTTCGTTTTCTTTAAGTTCTCCAATTCTTATACCGCAGCGAGCAAATTTATCGATATATGCTGGACCAATACCTCGGCCAGTTGTTCCAATTGATTTTTCACTGCATTCTTCGCTTGCCTTATCCAGGATTTTATGATAAGGTAGGATAAGGTGTGCTTTGTCGCTTATGAGTAGTCTGCCGTTTACCTGAATATTAAAGTTATTCAATAGTTGAATTTCTTCCTGCAAAGCATAGGGATCAATCACCACACCGTTGCCAATTACACATATAGAGTTCGAGTTCAAAATACCAGATGGTATTAGATGAAGAATAAATTTATTACCATTGAAAACAACCGTATGCCCAGCGTTTGCACCACCTTGGTAACGAGCAACGATGTCTACTTCTTTGCTTAAAAGGTCGACAATTTTACCTTTTCCTTCATCTCCCCATTGGGTACCAATTACGAGAGTAACACTCATTTTAAGAATTTCATTTGTTTGAAATGCAAAATAAAAAATATTATTCTTTGAATAGCAAGGGAAACTATATTTGAAAATTTTGAAATTATGTTGTTGCAAAAAATTCATCAAGGGATTTGTAAACCTTGAAAATAGTATCCAGGTGGGTAATTTTCAAAAGATTTTGTACCTTTTCCGTAGGAGATAATAAAGAAAGTGCTATGTTGTTTTTCTTTAAAGAAGTATAGCCAGCAACAATCATTCCTAATCCTAAACTATTAATTACTTCGATGTTGCTAAGGTCGAGTAATATGTGCGTAAGGTTCGATGTTTTGGCTTGTTCAATAATATCGGAAAAATTGGTCGAAACACTTCCCCCAAGAAGTTTTGGGGGAAGTTTGATTAAAACAATACCTGGTTTAATGTGAAATGTTTGTATTTCTGTGTTTTCCATAATTAAACCTTTGTAGTTGCTGTTTGTTTTGAAAAATCTTCTTCAATATTAAGTTTTCTGACATTTTTCATATACCAAAGCACGAACGAGGTTGCAATGAAAATAGAAGAATATGTTCCAACAATTATACCAACAGTCATTGTGAATGCGAAGCCTTGGAGGACTGGGCCTGAGAAGAAAATCATTACTACCAACACAATTAATACTGTTAACACAGTGATAATTGTTCTACTTAAAGTCTCGTTAATACTCATATTTGCGATTTTTGCCAAAGGAAGCCCTTTGTGTTTCTCCCTATTTTCTCGAATTCTATCGAAAATAATAACTGTATCATTTACTGAGTAACCAACGACAGTTAAAAGTGCTGCAAGAATTCCTTGATTAATTTCTAGGTTAATTATTCCCAACTGGTCGAAAATAACAATCATCCCCAAAGTGAAGATTACATCATGTACAAGAGCAACGACTGCACCAATACCAAATGTGAATTCGAATCTTAATCCAATGTAAATTAGCATTGCGATTATTGCTAAAAGTACAGCGATAAGTGCTTGGAAGCGAAGCTCTTCTCCAATTTTCGGGCCAATTGTATCCTTTTTCAATACTTGTACAGAAAAATCCTTGAGGCTTGTTAACAAATTGGTTTCAACTTTATTTGCCTCATCTCCCACTTCTTTTAAACGAAGTAGAAATTGGTTTTCTTCCCCATAAGATTTGATTTCGTCAGGATATATTTTATTTTTGCTTAACAAAGTTCGTAATTGGTTGGTTTCGATAGGTTTTTCAACTTTTATTGCTATTTCGGTACCACCAGTAAAGTCGATTCCAAAGCGAAAACCAAAAACAAAAATTAATAAAATTGAAAGACCAATAAAAATGCTTGATAGAATAAAAAATTGTTTTCTTTTACCTACAAAGTTAATGTTTGGTTTCTTAAAGAATTGCATATTTCCCCCTAAATTAAGCACTTAATGTTTTTGGTTGGCCAAAACTAATGTTATTTGCACCAAGATTTAGCGTTATTTGGAATAATGCTTTCGATATAAGGATTGCAGTGAATAAAGTAGTAATAATACCAATCATTAGTGTCATTGCAAAACCTTGGATTGGTCCCGTTCCTAAGAAATACAAAATTAGACCAGTGATAAATGTTGTGATGTTAGAATCGAGAATAGCAGATAGAGCTTTGGAGTAGCCTTCGTCGATTGCAGAACGTATTGACCTACCTTTGTCCAGTTCTTCTCGGACTCGTTCGTAAATAAGAACGTTTGCATCGACAGCCATACCAAGCGTAAGAATTATTCCAGCAATTCCGGGAAGGGTAAGAGTTCCTTGGAAAGCAGCCATAATCCCTACTATTAGTAAAACGTTTATTAATACTGCAACGTTTGCGTAAACTCCAGCAAGAGAGTAGTAAATCATCATAAACAAAAGAACAAGAATTGCTGCAATAATTAAAGATTGAATACCTTTCTGTATAGAGTCTTCTCCAAGAGAAGGACCAACAATCCTTTCTTCGATAATTTGTACTGGGGCTTTTAAAGCACCAGCTTTAAGAACAATTTTTAGCAATTTTGCTTCTTCGGGACTACTCATTCCAGTTATTTGTGAATTACCTCCTACTATTTTTTGTTGTACTACTGGGGCAGAGTAAACTACGTTGTCCAAAACAATAGCAATTCGTTTCTTTATGTTTGCTCCGGTAATTCTTGCCCATTTTTCGGCACCATCAGTATTCATCGACATAGTTACAATTGGTTGATTGGTAGTAGGGTCGTATGTAGCAATAGCGTCTGTAATTACTTCGCCTGTCAATTCTGGCTCACGCTTAAGAGCGTAAAAACTGTATATTTTATATTCTTTACCCGTGTTATCTTTGATAATATTTGGTTTAGCACTCCTGAGAATTTCGATATCGTAGGGAAGTAGCGCGCGTACTTCTTTGCGATTTATTATTACTTCAAATTTGTTCCAAACATCTTCGAAAATTTCGAAATCAAATTCGCCTTTGGGAACTTGCGAAGCATTATAGAAACGGACATCTCTTTGATATTGCGTTCTTTCTGCATTTGGTGGTAAGTAATTAGTAATAAACAAGGTTGTGAATGGGTGGTCTTCTAAATATTTTTTTGATTTTTCTTCTTGGGATAAACCAGCATAAGGATCAGTTGTATCTTGTACTTCTGCTTTCTTTGCAGTATCTACCTTACTATTAACGATATTTGTGTCTTTATTTTTTATTTCTTTTTTAGTTGTATCCAAAGGAGCAATCTCTTGACTTTTCTTTGTTGTGTCGGGTGGAATATTAGGCATTTCTTTGGTAACTAATTTTTCTTTCTTTAAAAACTCATCAATTTTATAAAAAGCAGCAACCAAGTTTTCGTCGTTTCGAACAAGTTTAAATTCTAGCCTTGCAGTAGTTTGTATCAGTTGCCTCATTTCCTTTTCATTGGTTACACCGGGGAGTTCCAATAGTATTCTTCTTTGACCAATTTTTTGTATCGTTGGTTCAGAAATTCCATATTTATCGACTCGTTGGCGTATGACTTGTAAAGCCTGGTCGATAGATTCCTGTGCATTTTCCTTTAACTTTTCGATAATTTTCTCTTCTGATTCTGCTGCATCGCCTCCAAAGTCATAATAGTCCGAAAGAAACTTTCTTTTGGGCCTTGCAATTTGGTCGAAATTTTTCTTAAAAATATCTACAACATCTTCGTTGGAATTTTTAGCATCTTGTTTAGTCTTCTCTAATACTTCAAGAAAAATATCGTCAATGGCATCTCTTTGTGCTGCCTCTTCAAGCATTTTTAGAACATCGACTTCAAGAGTAACATACATTCCACCTCGTAAATCAAGACCAAGTTTTATACGATTTGCTCGTGCATTAATGAGTTCCTCGCCATATGCTTTTTCGAACTTTTCAATAATTGCAAGAGAATCTTGGGGTGTTGCCGCTTTTTTGGCATTTTCAAAGTATTGTTGCCTTATTTTCTCCAATTTGCTTGCGTTATAAGTTGGATAAAGCAAAAACAAAGAGATGATAAGTGGGGCAATGACAAGAATAATTTTCCCAATAGACTTCTTCAATTGCAACCTCCAAAATAAATATGAAAAAAATACAAAATTACAATAATATAGGTTTTTTACCAATTAATTTTTCTTTTAATTGTTCTTAACTTAATTCTTCTCTTTCAATTCTATTTTAAAAAATTACTTCATTTCTTAAATTTCTATCCTTGGTTTCTAATTTTACCAAAAATGTAGTGAGTTTTGCGTGTGAAAAATACCTCACTTAGATAAAATCTATAGTGAGTGGAAAAAGAAGACCTTAAAAGAAAAATCTTATAATTTATGAGATTATTTATAGTTTGTGTAGGGTAGTAAGAATAAATTTAATTATTAGGTAATATGCAACTGGGTCCGATACACAGGACAAAGCACATTGGGCAGGGTTATTAGATGGAGAAACACAGATATTAGATAATGGACAAAATCTTTCAGTTTTGTATTTTTGTGGTGGATGGAATTGCAGGCATCATTGGAGTCCGGTCGAAGGCGAAATGCAAAAGGATGGGAAATTGTTTGTGCACAAGACTTGGAGCGACAATTTCAAGCGAATGCAAGAAGAAAGGAAAAAAAACGAGGTAAAGAAATTGGAGAAGGAGATGGAGACAGCGAGTCGGCTTGCCGAGTGTCCGAATGTATCGAAGGTTGAGTTGAACCTTGAACGAGCCGGGCGTGTCGTTCGGCAGTTGAAGGAAGAAACTGGGGCTGGGGATATCGATATTTTTGTCGACGGAATGCCAGTGCAGTTGAAGTCGACACAGAGTAAAAGCGGTGAAATTTTTAAAAGTATTATTGAAAGGTCGCACAAACAAGCAAATGTGTTTGTTATTGAATACGAAGATTTTGATTATGTTGCCGATAAAATTAATATGTTAGAAGATTTATTAAGGAAAAAAGGAAAAAAAAGAGTATTTTTGTTTAATAAAACAACTGGTAATTTTTTTGAGGTGAAGTATAAGCTAAATTCTTTTTTGAAGTTAAGTTTGCACAAATAATAAGGGGTTTGTATTTTTCTGGTTTGATAATAATAAATTCTTTATTAGTTAATAAACATAACTTAAATAAATTCCTATAAATAAGTAATTTGATTTATTTTTTTTAAATAAATAATCTAAGATATTGACAATTAATAATTAAATAGATTTGATTAAGAATTTTGAAGGAAAAATAAAATAAAAATTTTTTTGTGTTAATTTATATAAACAGTATCTTCTTTATTTTTTTGTAAAGTTCCCACGTTGAGTTTACATCGCGAAGGCAGTAAAGTGCAATTTCAATTAAATTACCTTCTTTGTAATATTGGCTTACGTTTGAACCATCTATACCAAATGCTTTGGGGGATTCAATTCCGAAGGCACGGGTGTAAAAATCAAGGTTAAATCTTTTAGTGGGTGAAAAATAATTTGTTGGCTGGTAGAATGTCAATTCGTCAAGCAAATCGGTGTGGAATTGGTAATTATACTTAGTTCCTTCCATCAAGTTCCTTGTTGGAACTACGCCGTGAATTGCGGAACGCAACATAATGAAGGGACAATCGAAATTTCTACCATTGAATGAAATTAGGTGAATGTCTGGATATTTGGCTAATATGCGCCAAAAAACTTCTAAGCATTTAGTTTCCGTAACCGTATATATTTCAAAATTATCGATTATCTTAGCTTCTTCAACTTCGACAGGTGAATTGTCGACCACATAAGCAACGGCCTTCTTAGTTAATTCATTGTCATTTTCCAATTCAACGAAAATTAATCCAATGCAAATGATTTGTGCTGTAAAAGGTGAAAGACCAAGTTCAACCTTTCTTTTTTCTTTTTCTTCTTCAGTTATAAGATTTCTAAGAAGGTATTCTTTTTGAGATTCCGAGAAAGTATCCCAATCAAGAGGTGTTGTTTCAATGTCGAAAACAAGATATTCTTCTTTCATACCAAAATATTTAGTAATAAAAGGTTAATTTTGCAACTTACAAACTTATTTTTTTTTGAATTTACTTTTATGAAAAAAATTTATTTATGTTTTTTATTTATTTTGATTTTTATTGCTTGTTCAACAACAAAAAAAGAAGTAATAAACTCTGCTGATGATTTGTTTAATATTGCAAAGGCTGAATTTCAAAAGAAAAAATTTGAGGAAGCAGAAAAGTACTTCGACTTATTAAAACTTCAATATCCAGGAAGCCAGTATGCAGATGATGCTCAGTTTTATTTGGGTGAAATAAGTTTTGAAAAAGGGGATTACATTATGGCTGCTTTTCATTACTCGACTTTGCGCCGTTGGTTCCCCTCGAGTGAGTATTGTAAAGTTGCTCTTTTTAAAACAGGGTTAAGTTATTATCAACTTTCACCACCCTATGACAGAGAGCAAGAGTACACTTTTAAAGCAATTGAATATTTTTTAGAATTTCGGAGTACCTATCCAGATGATTCACTTAATGTTGCCACAAATTTGTATTTAAAAGAGTTGAGAAATAAACTTGCATATAGAAATTTGTTTACAGCAAATCTATACTATAAGTGGCAAAGTTATAAGTCCGCTTTAATATACTTGGACATAGTTTTGGACGAATATCCAGATACAGATTATGTTGAAGATGCTTTTTGGTTGAAGATATTAATATACAAGGAAAGGGGTTTATTTTACGATTTGGAAGAATTAATTAAACAATATAAAAGGTTATTTCCAAATGGGAAATATTTCACACAAGTTGAAAATATAGAAAATCTAAAAGGAAGCAAATAATGAAAAAAATTATTGTTGTTGGAATAATCTTTCTTTTGCCTTTTTGGGTTTTTTCGAATAAACCTTTTGCAATTATTGTACACGGGGGTGCTGGAACTTATTCAAATGATTCTATCCAAAACTACAAGATAATGCAAGTAATTTCGGATGCTGTTGAAAAAGGTTACAAAGTATTGGAAAATGGTGGTGCAGCCGTTGATGCTGTCGAGACGGCAATTAAGGTACTGGAAGACTCGCGACTTTTTAATGCTGGTAAAGGTTCTGTCCTAAATGAGGAAGGATTTGTAGAAATGGATGCATCGATAATGGAGGGCAAGGAATTAAAGGCTGGTGCTGTGGCAGGTGTAAGAGATTTTCCCAATCCAATTTCTCTTGCTCGCCTTGTAATGGAGAAAACACCCCATTTGCTTTTTGCTGGCGAGGGTGTTGGGAAATTAATCGATAGGTTTCAACTAAAAAGGATTAATCCAGATTCATTGGTTACACCCGAGAAATTGCAAGAAATTAAAAGTGGTAAAATCCATAAGAAAGGAACTGTTGGAGCGGTTGCTTTGGACAAATATGGGAATATTGCTGCTGGAACTTCAACTGGTGGAATTGCAAATAAAATGGTTGGGCGTGTTGGGGATTCTCCTATTATTGGGGCTGGAACATATGCAAAGAATTCTACTTGTGGGGTTTCTTGTACTGGGTTAGGAGAATTTTTTATTAAACAAAGTGCTGCCTTTCATATATCTGCTTTGATTGAATATGCAAATTATTCCCTAAAAGATGCTGTGGGTTATGTGTTGTCCGAAATAATGAAAATGGGGGCTACTGGTGGTATTATTGCTATAGATAAGAATGGCAACATTTTTTTCGACTACACTACTCAAGGTATGCCTTGTGGCTATAAAAGTAGTTCAGGGGTTAAGAAAGTATTAATATTCAAGTAGAGGGCTCTTTTTAAGATATTTTTCAATAAAATTCCATTTAGTTTGTCTTTAATAAATATTTAAATTGATTTATCTATGCAAAGGATAATGTTAAAATCAAAAATTCACAGAGCAAAAATTACTGATGCGAATTTATACTACGAGGGTAGTTTTACAATTGATGAAGAGCTTCTTGAAGCTGCGAATATTTTACCATACGAAAAAGTTTCTGTTGTGAATATTAATAATGGTGAGAGGTTCGATACTTATGTTATTCCTGGTTTGCGTGGCAAAAGGGAATTTTGTCTTAATGGTGCAGCTGCTCGAAAAGGTGCAATAGGAGACGAGGTAATAGTTATTAGTTATTCTATCTATACTGAAGAAGAGTTGAAAAACTATAAACCACTTGTTGTTCTCCTTGACCAAAACAACAACATTGTTGAAATTACTGACAAGACAGAGGCAAACAAAATAGTTTCCAAAAGGTAGTTGAAGTGATTGGAATTGCTATACTAGCCGCTGGCAAAGGTAAAAGGATGAATTCCGTTGATAAACCCAAGGTTTTAGTTAATCTTAAAGGGAAACCTCTACTAAGCTATGTTTTAGATAGTGCATTAAATTTAGAACCGACAAAAATTTATGTAATTGTTGGCTTTAAAAAAGAATCTGTAATTGAGTATTTGAACCACAATTATTATTCCAAATATATTCAAATAGTTGAACAGAAGGAGCAACTTGGAACTGGACATGCAATTTTGCAGTTAGAACCTTATATATCGAACGAGGTAGAAAACTTGTTGATTCTTTCGGGGGATGTTCCATTAATTACACCAGAAACTTTAAAAAAGTTTATTGAATTTCATCTAAATGGAAATTATGAGCTATCTTTGATTTCAACAACCGTTAATACTCCTTATGGTTATGGCAGAATTATTAGAAACCTTAATGGGGAGCTAATTGGAATAGTTGAACAAAAGGATTTGTTGCCAAGCCAAGAGGGAATAAAAGAAATTAATTCTGGGATATACATTGTAAAAATAAAACATTTATTTAACTATCTAAAATTGTTGAAAAATGATAATTCTCAAAGGGAGTATTATCTAACTGACATTGTAAGTTTGTATGTAAGTGATTCAAAGAAAGTAGGTGTCTATTTCATTGATGATAATACTGAGGTTTTGGGAGTAAATAGACCGGAAGAATTAATTGAACTTGAAAAGTTGTTGAATAAAAAATTGGGTGTAAATATGATTAAAGGGGTAAACCATATTGGAATTGCTGTTTCGAACCTAGAAAATAGCATTAACCAGTTCGAAAAGTTATTTGATGTTAAGGAATTCCATATAGAGACTGTTGAATCTCAAAAAGTTAAAATCGCTTCTTTCAAGGTTGGAAATGTATTGATTGAACTGACTGCACCAACCGACGATGAATCCCCGATTGCAAAGTTTATTCAAAAAAGAGGCGAAGGTATACACCATATTGCTTTTGAGGTTAATGGCATTCAAAGTGAATTGGATAGACTTCGTAATCAAGGAGTTAATTTAATTAATGAAAAACCAGTTGAGGGTGCTCATAATATGGAAATTGCTTTTATCCATCCTAAGTCCGCTAATGGAGTACTTATAGAATTTTGTCAAACCAAAAATGTTATGTCCAACAAAGAGAGTTAATTATTATGCCATTATTAATTTTAGTTCGACACGGAGAATCTGAGTGGAACTTGCAAAATAGGTTTACTGGTTGGGTCGATATCGACCTTTCTTCTCGTGGTGTTGAGGAAGCTCATCAAGCTGGAAAAACACTAAGGAAACACAATTACAAAATTGATGCTGTGTTCACTTCGGTTTTAAAACGAGCAATAAGAACTACCGAAATAATTTTGGAAGAACTTGGTCTTAATGGTATGCATTATGAAAAAGATCAAGCATTGAATGAAAGGCATTATGGAGACTTACAAGGAATGAATAAAACAGAAATTGGAGAAAAATATGGCTTCGACCAATTAAAAATTTGGAGAAGAAGTTATGATGTCGCTCCTCCCGGAGGCGAGTCTCTTAAAGATACTCAAAACAGAGTTTTACCATACTATCATAATAAAATTGAACCTTTATTGAAAGAAGGGAAGAATGTTCTAATATCTGCCCACGGAAATTCATTACGCGCATTGGTAATGTATCTGGAAGGGTTGTCGAAAGAAGAGGTCTTGGAATTAAATATACCTACTGGGGTTCCTTATGTTTACGAGTTAGATGAAAATTTGAATATTAAGAATAAGTTAATTTTGGAAAATAAGGTTGAAGTATGAAAAAAGCAATCTTGGCAATATTTTTCTTGTTTTTTTGGGGTTTCTTGGAAACAACTTTTTCTCAAAGTGAACAAACATTGATAAATTCCCTTAAAAAAGAACTTTCTCGTTTTATTGAAAATTTAAAAAGTCAACAATACCCTCCCTACTACATTAGTTATCAAGTATTTGACGTTGAATCGGCAGGTGTTACAAATTCCTTTGGTAGAACTTTTAGTAAAGGGTCTTCACGTTTTCGTTTTCTGGATATAGACCTTAGGGTAGGGGATTACCAATTGGACAACACTCACCAAACTGAAAGAGGCTCTTTTTCCTTTTCTTCTTTTCAAAGTTCAAGATTGCCTTTGAATGGAGATGAGAAATCTATTCGTTCTGCTATTTGGAATGCAACCGAAAAAGCATATAAAGAGGCTGCAAAGCAATACCAAAATGTTTTATCCAGTAAAGCACTAAAAGTTAAGGAAGAAGATACCTCTGCCGACTTTTCACGCGAGGAACCCTCTATTTATTTTGAACCGAGAGCCCAATACAAAGTCGACTTGAATAAGTGGGAAGCAATATTCAACAGAGTTTCTAAAATATTTAGAGAAAATAAGTGGCTTCTTGAAGGGCGAATTTCATTTTCTTATAATAATTATTATGAAATTTTCGTAAATTCCGAAGGAAGTGAAATTGCACAGAATGACCCAAGATTTTGGATTAGTATTTATGTGAGGACTAAAGCAGATGATGGGATGGTTCTCTATTTATACAAAAATTTCTTTGGATTCTCTGAGAGTGAGCTTCCGAGTGAAGATTCTTTAAAAAATGCTCTTACCGAGATAATTCAGAAGTTAAAAAAATTGAGGGATGCTCCCCTGGCAGAAACTTATTCTGGACCGGCAATTTTAAAGGGCGAGGCTTCAGGTGTATTCTTCCACGAAATTTTTGGTCACCGAGTTGAGGGACACCGACAGAAGGACCCAAGGTCAGCTCAAACTTTTAAATCTTATTTAAATAAAAAAATACTCCCCGAGTTTATGAATGTTGTTTTCGATCCAACCATAAAAGAAATTAACGGGTTCAAACTTTCGGGATATTACAAATATGACGACGAGGGAGTAAAAGCGCAAAGAGTAGTTTC
Organism: Ignavibacteria bacterium; assembly: GCA_026416955.1. Lineage (GTDB taxonomy): Bacteria > Bacteroidota > Ignavibacteria > Kapaibacteriales > UBA2268 > Naka2016. The sequence goes on from JAOAEE010000008.1 coordinate 27,506, forward strand.
TGTCGATAGTGGTGTATTTAAAAATTTCATTATGTCGCGTTCGCCTATCGAAAAATTCCCAAAATCGAATGGACACGGAAGGAAAAACTATGGATACCGTGCAGTTGCTAGGCAATCTAATTTAATAGTTGAGTCTACCAAAAAGGTACCTTTTTCAACACTTCGCAAAATGATGATTGACGAATGTAAGAAACAAGGCTTGGAATATGGCCTTATTTTCGAGACAGTTGAAGGTGGTTTTACTTTTACTGGAAGGACAATTCCTAATGCGTTCAATGTTCTTCCAATTGTGGTTTATAAGGTTTATGTAGATGGTAGGCCCGATGAAATGGTGCGCGGTGTTGATTTAATAGGTACTCCACTAACTACATTTTCGAACATAACTGCAACCGCAGACGACCTTGGTGTTTTCAATGGAACTTGTGGTGCAGAATCGGGTGGTGTTCCTGTTGCAGCCGTTTCCCCAAGTATTTTAGTTTCGAAAATTGAAGTACAAAAGAAAGAAAAATCTGAAGAAAAACCACCAATTTTACCTTCCCCTTGACGACTATGGAAATTACTTCAAACGAATACTACGAAAAGCAGAAGATAAATAGATTTTTTACAATATTAATTGTAATTTTCGCTGGAATTGTACCGATAGCTTCTTATATCTTTTCTTATTATTTAGTTTTTTCAAATTTCAAGACGACGGTGTTTTCAAAAGATACTTATATGTTTTATTTAAGTGGACTTGTTGTTTTTTTATTGTCTTTTTTTGTGGTCTATTTGTTTCTAAATTTGAAATTGGAACTAAAAATTTCGAAGGATGGAATTTATTTTAGGTTGTTCCCTTTCCACAGAAAGTTTAGGTTTATTCCTTATTCAGACATTCGTTACTATACTATACGTCGGTTTAGGCCTATAATGGAATATGGTGGTTGGGGCATTCGTTACAGCGCAAAAAGAAATGGAATTGCTTATACTTTATCTGGTCATTTTGGTTTGCAACTTGAACTGAATTCATATAAACGATTAATGATTGGTGTAAAATCACCAGAAGCGGTATTGTTTTCTTTAAAGTCATTTATTCCAAATAAACATATTGAAAATAAAAGCGAGTAAGTTGTATGAAACAATTTAGATGTTTATCAATTTTGGTTTTGCTGTTTCTAATTGTAATTACAAAAAATACCTTTGGTATTAGCCATTACGAAATTTTACAAGCAATGCGAGATGAACTTAAACGCTCGATGGACAGTTTATTTATTGAAACTTTGCAGAAACCATACTACATTGAGTATTCCTTAAAAGTATCGAATTATTATCAAGCAAATTCATTCTTAGGTTCTTTAACAGATTCTTCTCAAGGCAAGAAAGTGAATTTGAATGTTAAAGTTCGAGTGGGGGATTACAAACTTGATAATACAAACTTTTTGGACTTTTCATTTTCTTTTTTCTTAGGAGGGTTTGATGAAAGTGGCTCGTCGCGTAACGTTCCAGTTGATTTTGATTATTTTTCGCTTCGTAGAGAATTCTGGCTTGCCACCGATTTTGCATACAAAAATGCTGCAAAAACATACTCAAAGAAAATATCCGTCCTAAAAAATAGAGTTATTAAAGATACAATCCCCGATTTTGCATATTCAAAACCGAATAAATTTATCGATACTAATGTGAACATACCTACTTTTGATTTTGTCAAAGTATGTAAAATGCTCGAAGAACTTTCGAAAATTTTTCTGAATTATCCAATTATTAATAGTTCTATCGTTAGTTTCGAACATTTTCAAGATTGGGAATATTTTGTGAATAGTGAAGGAACTGAATATATCAAACCAGTTTTTTTTACTGGATTTGAAGCTGCTGGAACATTGCAAACTTCTGATGGAATGCCTATAAACGATTTTTATTCTGCTTACTCTACAGTTCCAAACAAATTACCAGAAAAGGACTCATTGGAAAAAGCAATTGTTTCATTGTGCGAAAACTTAGTAAAAATCCAAAAAGCAAAGACTTTGGAGGACTCTTATTCTGGGCCAGTTTTGTTTACAGAACAAGCTGCTGGTGAACTTTTTGCTCAAGTTTTTATTCCTAATTTATTGGCACAGAGGTCATTATTAAGCGAACAAGGTACTCAACAACTTTCTCGCTATACTGCTTTTCAGACAAAGATTGGGGGGCGGGTATTACCAGAATTTTTATCGATTTATTCAGTTCCTTTAAAGAGTGATTTCAATGGGGTACCTTTACTTGGTTATTTTAAAGTCGACGACGAAGGAACTCCAGCAGAAAATATCCCTGTTGTTCAAAATGGTTATTTAAAAACCCTTTTGTCCAATAGAACACCAATTAAAAGAATATTGAGTTCGAATGCGAATGATAGGGAAGGTTCCCCGATGTTTGGCAATATTGAAATTGTGCCTGATAGAAAATATTCCAAATCTTTTAATGAATTGAAACAAAAAATGATGCAACTTTGTAAGCAAAGGGATTTGCCTTTCGGAATTATTGTAAAAAAGATAATGAATCAGAATTTGTATTCAACTATTTTTCCAGTTATTTCCCCAGTTGAATATAAATTTGGTAGAGAACAAAATATTTTAAATGTTGTTGAAGCATATAAAGTGTATCCCGATGGTAGAGAAGAAGTAATTCGTGGAGTAGAGCTAAAGGGAATTACAACACAATCCTTTAAGGACATAATTTTGGTAGGGAACCGGCCTTATGTTTTAAATATATTAGCACCTTTAGTTTCATCTTCATTTTCATCTGGTGGTTATATTGGTGCTTCTGTAATTGTTCCCGACATTTTAATAGAAGATGCTGAACTGCGACCTATTGAAGTTGACTTTCCAAAACCTCCTTTCTTAGAAAATCCTTTGCTAATGAAAAATTAGAAGTGGTCGTATGGATTTAAAAAACGAAGATTTAGCCAAAAGAACAGTTTTATTATTACTTAAAAATAAGTGGTTAATATTTTCTTTTGTTTTTGTTTTAACTTTGGCTTCGGTCGTCATTTCGCTTTTATTGCCAAATCAGTATACTGCGAAAGTTAATGCAATACCACCAAAAACTTCTACTTCGTCGATGGAATCATTAATTAGCGGCTTAAGTTCAACATTAAAAGATATAGGTTTGGCAAAGTTGAGTGGAAAAACCGAAGGGATGTATTCCTTTCTTGTCATTTTGGATAGTCGAGCAGTAAAAGATAGTCTGATAAACAAATATAGATTCGATACTGTTTATAAAATACCTAAAACTAAAATGACCAAACTACGAAAGAAATTCGAGGAAAACCTTGAAATAACCCTTGAACCTGAGGGTAATTATGTAATTTATTTTACTGATGAAGACCCGAATAGGGCTGCGAATGTGGCTAATGATTATGTGGAAATTTCTAATTATGTTGCCCAAAAAATTGTTCAGACCGAAGCAAGTTTTAATCGCAAATATTTAGAGAAAAGAATTTCAAATATCGATACATTAATTAGTTCAATTTTGGACTCTTTGCAAAGATTTTCTCAGAAAAATTTAATTTTTTCACCAGAGGAGCAAGCCAAAGCTATCAGTTCAAGTTATGTCGATTTGAAAGCTAGCAAAATTTCCCAAGAAATTCTTTACGAGTTGTACAAATCAAGATATGGGGAAAACGACCCTTTGACTTTTTCGCAAAGAAACATAATGGAAAGTTTGGCACGAAAACTTAGTGAGTTTGAAAATAAACCCGGATACATAGGAAATTTTCCATTAAAATCTTTAACTAAAGTTGGAGGTGAATATTTAAGGCTTTATGCAGAACTTGAAACCTATACAAAAGTTAAATCATTTCTTTTGCCTTATTTAGAAGAAAATCGTCTAAATGAGCATAGGCAATTACAATATCTAATTGTATTGGATAAAGCAACTCCACCCGACCAAAAATCCAAACCTAAAAGGTCGCTCATTGTAATTGGTACTTTCTTTGGGTCTTTTCTCTTAGTAACTTTTATGATTTTGCTTATTGATTCCATCTCTGGATTGGCACGAGAGATGAAAGAATTCAAAAAGAGCACTTAAAATGACTGCAATCGAAGTTGAAAGAATTGAACGATTTATTATTCCTGTTGTTTCCTTTATACTTCTTTTTCTACCAATTTTTTATTTTCTTCTTTTTAAGGGTTTTGAATTATTCGTTTTTCTCTTCTTTTTTGCTTTTCCGATTGTTTTGATTTTTCTAAAATTGCCAAAGATTTGGTGCTATTTTGTTACTCTTTCTTTTGCAGTTTTTCTTATCTATCGAGGTAAAGACGACCAAGTTGATGTTCTTGAAATCGCTTTTGCTTTGTTGGTAATTCCGGGATTAATTTACTTTTTCATACATAAACTTTTTGTAGAGAAAAAGCAAATAATTCAAAATTACGGCGACTTGTTTATATTGCTTTTCTTTATTTTTCTACCTTTCAATGGTCTTATTGCTTTTTTGAACGATGTGGATATTTTTCGTTGGGTTCGTGAAATATCAATTTTAATACTATTATTGTTTTATTTTCCCTTACGAGAGTATATTAAATCGGAGAAAGAATTAGGAATTCTTCTACTTTGTGCTTTGATTGCTGTATTTTCTAGTATCGGTTACTTAATTTATCATTATCGCGAAACAACTTTGGTGACAGCCAGTTATGCTTACGAGTTAGTTTTTGGTCTTGGTGCAAAAGTTAAAATTAATCATACTGTTTTTACAGCTGCATATTTTACTTCAATAATACTTTTTGTAACAAGAAAAAATTTGCTGCTTCGAGTCATAGTCTTTCTGACTGCATTTGCTTCATTAGTAGCATTAATTGTAACTGTTAGCCGGACTTTTTGGATTGTTGTACTATTGGGGACAATTGTTTTGTTTATTTATTATGGTTGGAAAGAACGATTAAGAATACTATTTTTTTATTTTGTAATAGCAATATCTACCTTAGGAGTAATTTATTGGACGTTTGGAAGTAATTACAAATTAGTTACTCGCCTTATTGAATATCGGTTTCTTACAAGTACCCAAGGAAAGAAAGATAAGTCTGTGATGGGCCGCCTTGCTGAATATCCAGTCGTATTAAGGGGTATAGCAGAAAATCCACTTTGGGGAAATGGTTTTGCAAAAAAAATTCGCTTTCGCGACCCAATTTTTGTTCGTACATCAACGAGTCATAATATTCATAATGGTTTTACTTCTATGTTATTTAGGGCTGGTATTCCTTTAGCCCTTTTTTATATTAGTTTTTTTATTTACTATTTTTTCAAATCTTTTCGGTTGATTCTTGCTACAAAAAGACATTATTTACAACCTTATGTTTTGTCTGGTTTTATAATATTGATTATTCTTTTTGTATCACAGTTTACAAACCAACAATTTTTATTCCGGGACTTTAATTTTAGTGCTTTCATTGCAATTGCAATGATTGAATTCGTAAATCGTAACTATAAAAGGATCTTGTCTTAGGTTTTAATGAGTTACATTTTTGTAGGTACAATAGTTGGATTGAAAGGCTTAAACGGAACTTTAAAAGTTGCAGCGGAGAATGAAGTTGTACTTTCTTCCTCTTTAAAAGTCAAGGTTGGGTACTCTCTTCAATATTCTGAGGAGTTTACTGTTTTGGAATATAAATTTGGAACATCGAAATACAGCTATCTTAGATTGGTTGAAATAGACAATATAATTTCTGCAAAAAAATTGGTTGAAAAAGGGGTCTTTGTAAATGTACTGGATGTTTCTAATAATTTTGTGACTGAAGACTATTCAAAAGATTTAAACTTTGATGTATATGATGTAAGGAGCGGGAAATTTCTTGGAAAGGCAATTTCTATCATTCCAAATCCGGGTAACGACCTGATTTTGGTTGTGACTGAAAATGGCGAATTCTTTTTACCTTTTGTGGATGCTATTGTAAAAAAATTCGATAAGATGGAAAAAGCGATTTTCATTGAATTAATAGATGGTTTGCTCGAATAATACATTGTGAATATGGAGAAAATGAGAATTGACATTATTTCTGCTGTTCCAGAAATATTTCAATCGTTTTTGAATACCAGTATAGTAAAGAATGCCCAAGAAAAAGGGATTGTTAAAATCGAGGTTCATAACTTGCATAGATATTCAACTGATAAATTTGGCCATATTGATGATACTCCTTATGGAGGCGGTTCTGGAATGGTTATTCAATGTGAACCAGTTTTTCGATGTATTGAAGAATTACAAAGCCAAAGAAAATATGATGAAATAATTTACTTAACCGCTGATGGAGTATTATTCAATCAAAGTCTTGCCAACGAACTTTCTCTAAAAGAGAATCTTATTTTTTTATGTGGACATTATAAAGGAATCGACCAAAGAATTCGTGATGTGTTAGTTACCCGAGAAATATCTATTGGGGATTTTGTTCTTACTGGTGGTGAACTTCCAGCGATGATTGTAATAGATTCATTAGTTAGGTTAATTCCGGGAGTTCTTGGCGACCCACAATCTATATTCGAAGATTCTTTTCAAAATGGTCTTTTGGAACCCCCTATTTATACAAAACCTTCTAATTTTCGAGGTATGAAAGTACCCGATGTTTTGTTGAGTGGAAATCACAAAGAAATTGACAAATGGCGATATGAACAAGCATTGAAAAAGACTTTGGAACGCAGACCAGATTTACTCAAGAAATGATACTTCGAAGTGCTTCCTCTATTTTAGGGTACTTAAATTCATAATTAATTTCCATAAGTCTTTTTGGAATGACTCTTTGCGAACTTAAAAGAATAGTAGATTGTTCGCCAAAAGCAAGATTTATCAAATAATCAGGTATTGATAATATAAAAGGTTTATTTAAAATTTTACCTATGGTTTGTATAAAATCCCTAAATCTGACGGGCGCAGGAGCAACGAAATTATACACCCCCGAGAAAGTTTCTTCTGTTATACTTTTATAAATCAAATTCAGTAAATCATCAATATGTATCCACGAGAACCATTGGTATCCCGTTCCAATGACAACACCAAAGCCAAATTTGTAGGAGAAAAGAATTCTTTTCAATGCAATATCATCTTCTTTCAATACTACTCCAAATCTTCCAATGACAAGTTTATGGTTTGAATGAACTTTCAAAGCCTCTGTTTCCCAATCTACGCATACTTTCGAAAGGAACCCATTGCCGGGTTCACTATTTTCATCCAAAAAATTATCATTTGAGTCCGAATAAATTCCAATTGCAGAAGTATTAAAGAAATTGATTTTCTTTTCGGAGAAGTTATTCAATTTTTCAACTATTCGTCTTGTTGTTTCAATTCTACTTTTGTAAATTTCTTCTTTATATTTTTTGCTCCATCTTTTTCCAATTGTAGCCCCCGATAAATTAATTATCGCATCAATTTCTGGCAATTTTTCTTCCCAATTATCTTCCCAAGAGAAGTTATACCTCGAAAAATGAAACATTTCCTTTGCATTGTCGGGATTTCTCCCTAAAGTTGAAATTATATATCCTTTTTGATAAAGGAAATTGGTAAGTCTTTTTCCAATTCCCCCTGTTGCACCTGCAATTAAAATATTCATAACTTGTTAAAACATAAATGTGATTCCAATTTTGAAATTGTCGTGGAACAATGGAGATTCAGTTTTAAAGGGCCAATTCATTCTGTCTTTTCTAAGTTCATAAATCCCATAAGAAAGAGCAGATTTTAATATTACATTAACTATTGGTGCAGCGTAAGGCGAAGAGTAGTTAATTTCCCTAATGAATTCATCGAGAAGGAGCAAAGAAATTCCTTCAATTGTATAACTTCCTAACCAATACCAAAACTTGTGAGCGGGATAGACAACAGACCTTTCGAAGCGAAAATCGAATGAAACAGAACGCAAAAGAACCAAAGATATGCCAGATTGGAAGGAATTACCAAAACGAAATTGTTCCGAAAATCTACCCAAAATAGAACTATCGGAAATTGAAACTTTTTGTGAATTATCAACATCGAATTTAGACCAAATTAAAGAGTTACCGTGAGTGAAGAAAAGATAATTTTTTTCACCAAGTTTGTATCCGTAACCGTTATCGCTAAAATTGACACCAAAACGCCACATAGTTGCATTAATATTCTGGTTATCCTTAACAATCCATTTGGAAGAGTAATTTCCAACAAACAAAGCTTCTCTTTTAAGAAAATTAATTTTCCTACCATCTTTTAATTCTTTGGTTTTAATATTAGAAGAACCAATATGAATAGATGCGAAGTTCTGAGTGTTGAATTTTAAGTTCGAAGAAATATCTGGATGCAAGGGTTGATTTAGTCCAGTAAATAGTGAGATAGATGGAAACTTTTTGGTTCGAAGGTTAAAATATTCATACTGTTTAAAAGGAGAACCGAATACAAATTTCTTAACGAGACCTTTCAAAGTGTCTTCTGATACGTCATCTTGAGAAAGCATAATGTGATTAGTAAAAATGAAATATGCAAAAATTAGAAAACACAAAAGTTGTTTCATAATATCCTCCCCTTTTTAAAATACGAATTATTATTCGTAAAAGTTTCATTTTGTGTATAAGCTAAGGGGGATAGTGAAATAAAATTTACTTCCTTTATTTTCTTGGCTTTCGACCCAAATCTTTCCACCATTTACTTCAACAAATTCTTTGCATATAATTAAACCTAGCCCTGTTCCTTTTTCTTTGGCCGTACCCAGCGCAGTATGGTGAACATCGATACGGAACAACTTAGAAAGGGTATCTTGGTTCATTCCAACACCGTTGTCCTGGACGCATATTTCGGCAAAATTTTCTTTAATTTTTGCAATGACTTTGACTTCACCACCGGGATTAGTAAACTTAATTGCATTTGAAATTAAGTTTCGAAGGACGGTTGTAATTGTATTTAAATCGGCAAAAACGGTCAATCTTTGTGGGACTTCTGCTTCTAATTTAATTTTTTTGTTATCGGCTTGAAGAGAAAGTAAGGAGATATTTTGCTTTATTAATTCCGAAAGATTAAATTCACTGGGTTGGATGTTAATAGAGCCTGTTTGAGAGCGAGACCAAAGAAGAAGATTTTCTAACAAAGAAAATAATTGAATTGAACTTTCTCTTAAAGGTTCTATGAATTGAAGTAGCTCATCTTTCGAAAAATCATCAAAGTTTTTGTATAATAATTCCAACACATTTTTAAATGCACCAATGGGGTTCTTAAGGTCATGTGCAATTATTGAAAAAAACTTGTCTTTTGTTGCATTAAGTTCACGCAACTTTTGCTCGGATTTTCGAAGTTCTTCTTCTACTTTTTTCCTATGTTCAACTTCTTGAAGTGCTTGGTCTCTCATTTTTTTGAACTCTTTAATTCGGTAGGAAAGGTAAGTGAAATCCTCGACAGAAATAATCCCGAAAATTTCATTTTCATTGTCTAATTTGAAACTGCTTATAGTTGTATGCAACAATCTTGGTTGCATATTTGGTAAAAATGAAGGGAAGAAGTTTTTATGGAGTTGCGTAGAAAAAATCACTGGGGGCCCACCGTTTATCGTTGAAGAAATTGGAACAACGTACTTGGGTTGGTTCAGATGAGGGAAAATCTCAGTCAATTTTTTTCCAATAATATCATCGGCTTTAATATTTGTCCAAATTTCTAATTGTTTATTCCAAAAAACAATGCAAAAATCTTTATCAATAATACATATTCCAATTGGAACAGAGTTAAAAATCTCAAATTTTTTCAAATAATGGTACATACAATTAGTTAAAAAATCCACCTTTTTCTATAAAGAGGTTAATAGAATTCACTAAAGGTTGGACTGTGTCGATATCAATAAATAAAATGAAATCACCTTGTATTTCTAATGTTTCGATTTTGAAGTGTGTTCTTGCAAACAGTATTAAACCTTTGTCCGAGAAAGAAATATCAGAGGATAAAATTTCATCGATATTCCCTGTTACATATAGTGGTATCGAATAATTTAATGATGTTTTAATGAGATTTGCAAATGAACCAATTAGAGAATTTAGGACTATGTTACCAATTTCGGAAAGAGTTTCTGCTTGGATTTCATCAAAATCTGTAAAGTCCGTTTCTGTGTTTGTGAATGCATAGACTAATTTGGAAGCTTGTTCGGTTCTAAAAATTAGTTTTGAACTTCCAGCAATTAGTCCAGTAAATGTGAGGGTAACGCAAGAAAGATTATCATAAAGACCTTCGTTTTCGAATTCTTTAACGAGTTCGTCGAAAGAAACAACTTTAATTTTTGGAACTTCAAGATTTACGTGCTTTCCGGAAATTGAATTTAGTAGATTTGCTGCGCGGCCAACCCCAATGTTTATCATTTCTTGAAGAACATCTATTTGTTCAGAATTGAGCACCATTTTCATATAAGTTTTTGAAGAATATTTCTTAATTCATCTTCTTTTGGGGGTTTATTTAAGAAAGAAAAAGCACCAAGTTCGAAACATTTTGCTTTTGTTGTTTCTTGGATATCTGCAGATATCACAATTACTTTCGTTTGCAAATTATCCGTTTTTATTTTCTCTAAAATTTCAAGTCCGTTGATGTCTGGCATTAACAAGTCTAAAAAAATAATATCGAATAAAGTGGATTGGATTTTACCAAGTGCATCTGTTCCATTTTTGGCTTCCTCAATTTCAAGGTTGTAATTTGATAATAATTGGCGAATCATTCTTCTTGAAATTAAGGAATCGTCGACAATAAGAACTTTTTTCATAATAATTTTATAATTGTTTAATTTGCAAAATTAAGATAATTTTTTTCAAACTAGAAATGAATTTATTGTTTTCGGAAAATTTGCCCTTAGAGGAATTGATTAGTTTGAAAAGTAGTTATTTTAGAAACTATGGCATATTGGAATCTTACAAGTTTTGTGAGCATATTGCAAAAAAACATTATGAAAATTTCCCCGTTGGGTCGTTTTTGCTACCCAAAGAAGAAAGGAGATTTTTGCATAGTATTTACGCTTTTTTAAGATTGGCAGATGATATTGCAGATTCACAAGAACTACAATTATCAAAAGAGGATAGAATAAATGCCTTGGAGATTTTAGAAAAAAATGTTCGGTCTTTTAAGAATTTTGATTTAATTACTAATCCAATTTTCATTTGCTTAAAAGATACTATTGAAAAGAAAGAATTACCTATCGAACCATTTATCAAATTGCTAACAGCCTTCAAAATGGATGTTAATTTTTCTCAACCAAATAATTGGAACGATTTAGAAAATTATTGTGCATTTTCTGCTAACCCTGTGGGTGAATTAGTCTTAAGAATCTTCGCAGAGTATAGTAACAAAACTATTAATTTTTCGAACCTTATTTGCACTGGATTACAACTTGTAAACTTTTGGCAAGATTTAAGTGTTGATATTAATATCGGCAGATTATATATTCCAAAAGATTTATTAATTCATTATAAATGTGAAGGTTTAGATATTTCAATAAATCAAAATAAAGAGAAGGTTGGTCTAATAATTAAAGAAATACTAAGTAAAACAAGTGATTATTTTATTGATGGATGGAAATTAGTTTGGCACTTAAAAAACAAGCGATTAAGATTTGAAATTAACGCTACAATAATTGGTGGGTTAAGGGTTTTGAGGAAGGAAAAGAAATATGGTTACAATTTACTTTTCAAAAGACCGAAATTAAACTATTTTGATTACATTTATATACTACTTAATGCATTGATATAAAGTTATATGGAACCCTTGACAGTTGTCGACTTAGCTAGTTTTGAAAGAGTTTCGCCTCCAAAGGTTAAGCAATCGAATTTTCAACTGGCATTTAGAATACTTCCAAAAGAGGAAAGAGTTGCAATTAATACTATTTATTCCTTATTTTCTTATATTGATTCAATTGTAGATGAAGGAGAATTTTCCGAAAATAGTATTGTTGTGAAAGAAAAAAGATTAAAATTTTGGTCTGCTGTTATCGAGGAATTATACAATGATTCACTTCCCAGTGCAATATTTTTCCCCTTATATTTTGCCATTAAAAGATTTTCAATACCAAAACAATACATAATCACTTTAATTGATGGCTGTAGAACAGATTTATACAAAAAGCGTTATTCCTCATTCAATGAGTTGAAAGAGTATTGTTACAGTGTGGCAAGTGTTGTGGGATTAATCGTTATAGAAATTTTTGGTTATAAGTATCCCGAAACAAGAAGTTATGCAATCAATTTAGGTTATGCGATGCAATTGACAAATATTTTGAGAGATGTTAAGAAGGATAAAGACCGTGGTTATATTTATATTCCCCGAGAGGATTTAGAAAGATTTGAGTATACCGAAGAAGACTTAATTTGCGAAATTTATAATGATAATTTTGTAGAGTTAATGCAATTCGAGACTAAAAGAACAAGAGAATATTTCCACAAAGCACGTTCCTTATTGCATCCCGATGAAAGAATTACTATGTTTCCAGCCGAAGTTATGGACGAGATTTATTTTCGTTTACTCGAAAAAATAGAGTTAAGTGGGTTTAGAGTTTTTGAAAAGGAAATTAAGGTTTCGAAAATCCATAAATTTACCATTGCTTTGAAACATTGGCTTTCGATACTCCTTTTTATTAGACCATTTACAAAGAAAGATTGAGATAAATTTGTAATTTTGTTTTTTTATATTATTACTTATGGAAATATTTTTCGACGAACAAGAGTTAGCAAAGGTTAACGAGATTAAGTCAAAATACCCCCACTCCAAAGCTGCATTGATGGGGGTTCTTTGGCTGGCACAAAAGAAGTTTGGATGGATTTCAAAAGAAGTTGCCGAATACATTGCAAAATTACTCGATTTGCCACCTTCCCACGTTGATGGTGTAGTTAGTTTCTATACTATGTATTTTAAAAAACCAATGGGGAAATACCATATTCAGGTTTGCACAAATGTTTCTTGTATGTTACGTGATGGAGATTTAATATTTGACCATATATCAAAACTTTTAGGGATTAAAAATGGGGAAGTTACCCCCGATGGTCTTTTTTCCCTTGAAGAAGTTGAGTGTATGGGTGCTTGTGGAGGTGCCCCTATGATTGCTATCAACGAGGATTATTATGAAAATATCGATATTCCTTTTGTGGAGAATTTAATTTCAAGACTAAGAAATGGCAATGGAACTTCGGCATAAATCTATCTCTTTTTCGAGAGTTTTTCTTGGTTTTATTCTTTTTTTCCACATCTTTTTTTACTTTGTTGGGGGCAAGGAATCGGATAAATTGTTTGCTCTAAATCCACAGCTTGTAATTTATGAAATTCAAATTTGGCGTTTATTTACTTTCCCTTTGCTATCACTTTCCATTGCAGAAGTCTTTCTATTCATTTATTCTTTTTGGGTCCTTGGTCCGAAAGTTGAAAATTGTTTTCGAAAAAATTATTATTTGCTTTCATTATTGCTTTTTATTTTTCTCCAAGGATTTTTAACTACTGCATTATTTGGTAAAGAAAAATTTTATCTTGTTGGAACAGAAGGTTTATCTTTTTATTTAATTACTTTGTACTATTTAATTTATTTCAGGATTGTAAGTCAATACGAGACATTACCTTTGAGAAATATGGTGCAAACAGCGCTTGTAATATGTTTCTGGTTAATGGCTGTTACACTGGATTCTTTCATTTACGAGAGAAATACTTTAATTAATTCGTTTTCTTTTGCGATTGTTGGAATATTTATTGGAACATTGTCCTACCTTCAAAATCGCTCTTTTGCTACCGAATTAATTCAACAGAGATATCAAGATTTTATTCTTTTCAGAAAAAAACTCGAAGAATTTGAGTCGGAATTTGATGACCCTGATATTGCAAACACATCTGTTAACAGTAGTTTTGATGCTTCATCGAAAGAGACAAAAACTATTAATATACCTTTTACCGAAGAAAATCTAAATAAAATACTCGACAAAATCATTGAAAAAGGGAAGGAATCTCTTACAGAAGAAGAAGTTGATTTTTTAAAGGAATATTCAAAGAAAGTAAAATAAAATAGGGAATTTATATGAAAAAAGAAGATTATTTAAAGAAAGATAGCATAGTTGAGCATATCGACATTACTAAACATAATACTGTGGATTTGATTGAAGCAATGGGTAAAACTGCATTTCAAGCGAGGAATCTTTATCGTGCTGCGAAAATTTATGATATGATGCTTTCTGATGAAAATTGCACCATTATTTTGACTCTTGCTGGTTCTTTGTTTAGTGCTGGATTGAAGAAAATAATTGTTGATTTAATTAGAAATAATATGGTTGATGTAATTGTTTCGACTGGTGCGATTATTGTAGACCAAGATTTCTTTGAAGCTTTAGGCTTTAAACATTACCAAGGTTCACCATTTGTCGATGACAATGAATTGCGCGAATTAATGATAGATAGAATTTACGATACATTTATCGACGAAGAAGAACTACGAGTTTGCGATATGACAATTGCAGAAATTGCATCGAAAATTGAACCAAGACCATATAGCTCCCGAGAATTCATAATCGAGATGGGGAAATATCTTGTTGAAAATAATAAAGGAGAGGATTCCGTAGTACGAAATGCTTTCGAGTGTGGTGTTCCTATTTTTGTTCCAGCCTTTTCCGATTGTTCCGCTGGATTTGGATTGGTTTACCATCAATACCATACAAATGGCCCAACTGTCTCGATAGATTCAGTGAAAGACTTTTTGGAATTGACAAAAATCAAAATTAAAGCAGTTGAAACTGGAATAGTTATGATTGGTGGTGGAGTTCCCAAGAATTTCACCCAAGACGTTGTTGTTGCTTGTGATATTTTAGGGGTAGAAGCCCCAATGCATAAGTATGCTATTCAAATTACAGTTGCCGATGAAAGAGATGGTGGATTGAGTGGTTCAACTTTGAAAGAGGCTAGTTCTTGGGGCAAGGTCGAAACTACTTTTGAACAAATGGTTTTCTCCGAAGCTACCATTGCTTTTCCTTTGCTTGCTTCGTATGCTTACCATAAAGGAAATTGGAAAAAAAGAACCCAAAAAAGGTTTAACAACTATTTACAAGAAATCCAGGAATTAGTTGCAAAATAAACTATACCAAGATTTAAATTTTTTTGCAACAAACAATATCTGGTAACTTTTAGATTAATATACCCAATAAAATTTTCACAAATTCTTAGATAGCGTTTTTACATTTAGGGGATAGCATCTTGTGGTCCCGGAGGGACTCGAACCCCCGACACGCAGTTTAGGAAACTGCTGTTCTATCCGCCTGAACTACGGGACCATTTTTGCAAAATTAAGAAAAAATAAGTTTTTTAACTTTGTATTTGTTTTTAAGGTTTGTAATGAGAAAGATTACTCTTTTTGTTGTTAGCATTTTATTATTTTCGTGTGGTAATTCAAAAGTAAGCAACATTATCGAAGCAAGTGGTATCGTCGAAGCCACTGAGGTAATGGTAAGCTCAAAAGTTGCATCCCAAGTATTAAAAATACTTGTTCAAGAGGGAACAAAAGTAAAAGTGGGTGATACCTTGGCAATTTTGGATAATGAATACTATCTTTTCCAGTACGAGCAAGCTATAGCATTAGAAAAATCTGCAAAAGCAAGTCTGGAGCTTCTTCTTAAAGGAGCAAGAAATGAGGATATTAATCTTGCAAAAGAATCTTTAAAGCAAGCTGAAGAAAATTTTCAAATTGCTAAAGCAAACTTTGACAGGTTTCAAAAGTTGAGGGCAACTCATTCAGTTAGTGAAAAACAATTTGAAGAAGTTGAATTAAACTACAAACTTGCACAATCACGTTTAAACCAAGCCCAAGAAAATTTGAAGAAAATAGAAAAGTTTTTTAGGAAAGAAGAAATAGAGCAAGGAGAGGCTAATTTACGAAAAGCAGCTTCAAATGTCAATTTGGCTCGAAAATACCTTTCCGATTGCATTGTTATATCTCCGATGGATGGGGTAGTTTTACAAAAGTATGTTGAAGTAGGGGAAAATGTTACCCCGGGATTAATATTATTTAAGATTGCTAAACTCGATACAATGGAGATGGTTGTCTATATCCCAGAAAAAACTCTTGGTAAAATTAATGTTGGTCAGAAAGTCGATATAACCTGTGATTCTTATCCTGATAAAACCTATAAAGGTAGGGTTGTATTTATTTCTGAAGAAGCGGAGTTTACACCCAAAAATATTCAAACAAAAGACGAAAGAGTAAAATTAGTTTATGGAGTAAAAATAAAAATTCCGAATCCAAATTTCGAGTTAAAGTCTGGAATGCCTGCAGATGCGAAGATTTTTCTTTCAAATTAACCGCGAATATGAATTACCCAATAGAAGTTGAGGGTTTAACTAAAAAATTTCAAGATTTGACAGCAATTAATAATTTGTCATTTTATGTTAAAAGAGGCGAAATATTTGGAATAGTCGGTCCCGACGGGAGCGGAAAATCTACATTAATCAAATTGATTGCTGGTATTTTGAAACCAGACGAAGGGGAAATAAGATTTTTTGATATTAATTCTTTCAAAGAAACAAAGAGGATAAAATCTCGAATTGGATACCTATCCCAAAATTTTTCCCATTATGTCGACCTTACCGTTGAGGAGAATTTAGAATTTTTTGCCGAGGTACATAGAGTTAAAAACTTTAAGGAGAGATTTGAGTTTCTTTTAGACTTTTCAAAGTTAAGGCCTTTTCGGAAAACATTAATTTCTAATTTATCTGGTGGGATGAAACAGAAACTTGCTCTGATTTCTTCCTTAATTTACGACCCAGAGCTCCTACTTTTAGATGAACCTACGACAGGAGTCGACCCAATTTCTCGTAGAGAATTTTGGCTCTTGCTTAATCAACTTGTTTCCAAAGGTAAAACAATTATTTTTGCTACACCTTACCTTGATGAAGCAGAAAGGTTTCATAAAGTTTTGATGTTAAATAAAGGGGAAATGCTTTGTTGCGACACACCGGAAAAAATTATTTCATCTTTTGAATATCTTGTTGCCGAGGTTGTTTGTTCGAACTTAGAGTTGTCGAAAGAACTTTTAAGTGAATTCGGAGATGTACAAATTTTTGGAGATAGGTTAAATCTTATTTCTTCTAAAAGTAATCCAAATTTTTTAGAAAAGGCAAAAGATAAACTTTTAAAAAATGGAATTGACTTAATTAGTTGTGAGTTAATTAATCCCAGTCTTGAAAATGTATTTTTCTATTTACTAAAAAATAAATAATGTATGCCTGCAATTTTTGCAAAAGGAATTACAAAAAAGTTTGGTAGCTTTGTTGCTGTAGATAATGTTGACCTAATTGTTGAAGAAGGGGAAGTATTTGGGTTCCTTGGTGCTAATGGGGCCGGGAAAACAACAACAATCAAAATGTTGATTGGCTTGATTAAACCAACCTCTGGTTCTATTATTGTTTCTGGTATTGATGTTGTACAAAACCCACAAAAGGTTAAGGAAATTATTGGATATATGTCACAAAAATTCTCGCTTTATGATGATTTAACAGTTGAAGAGAATATTAATTTTTTTGGTGGCATTTATGGAATTGGTGTTACAACCTTAAAAGAAATAAAAGAAGACTTACTGACGAAGTTCAACCTATTGAACGAACGTAGAAAACTAACTAAGGATATTCCTTTGGGTTTGAAACAAAGACTTGCATTGGGTATTGCATTAATGCATAGACCCAAAATTGTTTTTCTTGACGAACCAACATCTGGAGCCGACCCAATATCTCGGAGAAATTTTTGGGAAATAATTCGGAATTTGAAAAGACAAGGTGTAACGGTTTTTGTTACTACTCATTATCTTGAAGAAGCAGAATATTGTTCGAAAATTGCTTTGATTAATTCTGGGAGAATTATTGCATATGGAACCCCGACCGACCTAAAAAAACTTGCTTTTAATTATCCATTGTTTGAAGTAGATTTTGGGGGGATAGAAAGCAATATTGGTGTCTTGAATAAAGTTTGTGATTATGGTGAATTTTTTATTTATGGAAGAAAGTTGCACTTTCTTTCTAAGTACTTAATTACTACAAGTGAGTTAGGAATTAAAATGAAAAGCGATTTTGGAATTGCTCCTAAAACTTTACGAAGAATAATTCCTACTTTAGATGATGTTTTTTTTCAATTAGTCCAAAAAAGCAACAATGATTGATTTTATTGTAATCAAAGCAATAACGAAAAAAGAGATAAGACAATTAAGAAGAGAAAAAAGAATGCTTTTGATAATTTTCATTTTTCCTTTGTTTCTTCTTGTGATTTTTGGTTATGCAATTAATCTTGATGTTAAACATATTCAGCTTGCAGTTTTGGATTTTGATAGAACAAGAGAAACAAGAACTATTATTAACTCATTAATATCATCTGAATATTTTGATTTGGTTGGATATATTAATAACTATAAGGAAGCAGATAAGATTTTAAATACAAACAAAGCGCAGTTAGTAATTGTATTCCCCAAAGGTTTTACAAAGGATTTTTTTAATAAAAATTCAGCAAAGATACAATTTTTCATTGATGGTATAAATGGAAATACTTCAAATATTATTTATAATTATTCGAAATTGGCAGCAAATTTTTTTACCTTTAAGCGACTACAAGAAATTGCCCATTTATCCTCCAAAAAACCAATTTATACTGTTCAATTGGAGCCTAGGTTTTGGTACAATCCAGAGTTAAAGTCGAATATTTTTCTTGTTCCGGGCCTAATTGGTATAATCATTATTCTTACCTCCGCAATAACTGTGTCCTTATCAATCGTTAAGGAGAAAGAGAGGAATACAATTGAGCAAATATTGATTTCTCCAATTTCACCTTTAGAATTTATTGTTGGAAAATCTTTTCCATATATGGCACTTGCTTTTATTAATTCTATTCTTGTCGTAGTTTTTGGTCATATTATTTTTGGAGTTCCTGTAAAAGGGAACCTATTGTTATTAACTATTGCTTTAATTTTTTATATTTATTCTTCTTCGAGTATAGGAATTTTTGTTTCCATTGTTGCAAACAACCAGCTTGTTGCGTTCCTTATGGTTGTAATAATTTCAGTTCTACCATCAATGTTGCTTTCTGGTTTTATTTTTCCAATTGAAAGTATGCCGTTCGTCATTCAATTGATTACCAACCTAACCCCTGCAAAATTCTTTCTTTCAATTATCCGAGGTTTGTTGTTGAAGGATGTAGGCTTGTCAATTCTTTTACTAGATTACATCTATTTGATTTGTTATGGAACAATTTTTATTGTTTTGTCTTTTGTAGTTTACAAAAGGGGCTTAAGAATCTCATTATGAGAAAGGTTATTAGTTTTGTTATTAAAGAACTCATTCAATTTCGTCGCGACAAACGAATGATTGGGGTTGTGTTAATATCTCCAATTATTCAATTGATTTTACTTGGTTATGCTGCAAATATGGATGTTAAAGTAATCGATGTAACAATTCTAGATTTTGATAATACCTCCACGAGTAGAAACTTTGTGCAATCTTTAATTTCGAACCAAAATTTTAGAATAAACCGAAAGGTGGATGATTACCGGGATTTGGAAGAAGATATTAAATCTGGAAAATCAATTGTTGGAATTGTTTTTCCAAAAAATTTTGAAACCGACTTATATTTAGGAAAGGTTCCAAAAATCCAAGTCTTTTTAGATGGCTCTAACGGAAACAAAACTTCTATTGTTTTTGGTTATCTTGCTAATGCTACTTCTCATTTTAATAGTAAGATATTATCCTCTTTTTTGAGAAAAGACGTCAAAAGTTTTGCTTCGAGTGGGAACATTATTACACCAGAAATTCGCGTTTGGTACAACCCTGAGATGGTTACCAGAAAATTCCTTTTGCCCGGAATTGTTGCTTTGTTGTTGTTGATTATTGCCGTGCCATTGACTTCAATGGCAATTGTTAAAGAGAAAGAGAAAGGGACTATTGAGCAGATATTGATTTCCCCTTTAAAACCTTACGAAATAATTGCTGGTAAATTAATTCCTTTCTTAATAGTAGGATTGGTCGATTTTACTTTTGTTTTACTGGTTATGCGGTTTTGGTTTCAAATCCAGATAC
Source organism: Ignavibacteria bacterium (assembly GCA_026416955.1). Taxonomy (GTDB): domain Bacteria; phylum Bacteroidota; class Ignavibacteria; order Kapaibacteriales; family UBA2268; genus Naka2016. The sequence goes on from JAOAEE010000008.1 coordinate 47,493, forward strand.
AAGGAAGTATTTTCTTATTATACTTTACAGCTTTTTTGTTTACCGCATCGAATTTAGGAATTGGGCTTTTAATTTCAACTTTTTCGAAAACACAACAGCAGGCAATGATTGTTTCGGTATTTGCAGTGATTGTTCCGATGATTTATTTGTCGGGGTTCGTGTTTCCAATAGAAAATATGCCAAAAATTATTCAATTATTAACCCATTTTATACCATTGAAATATTTTTTAATAATCCTTCGAGGTATAGTTTTGAAAGGTATTGGTATTGCAGAATTGTATTTCGATATATTAGTTTTGGTTTGTTTCGGTTTAGCCTTTTTTGTTTTGAGCTCGATGAAATTTAGAAGTATTCTCAGATAAGTAAAACTATAAAGAAAGAGGAAATAAAAAAAATTTTAGTGGAGATGGCGGGAATCGAACCCGCGTCCGAAGTGTTTCCGCTGCAGTGCCTACATACTTAGTCGTTCTTTAAATTTCGCTTTTACGCGAACCGAACGACAGGTTTCGTAAAAGCTATCGGTTGTGTTTGTCGCAAAAGGACCAACCGAAAAATCCTTTTGCCAGCCCATCTACTTGCGACACCCTTTTGGAAACCGATGGGCAAATTTCCAAAAGGATGGGCTACCGTTATGTATTAGGCAGCCAAAGCATAATTGCTTTCGGCATTTTTTTTCTGCCGTTTGGATTTACGTGCTGCAACGGCAAAGCACGGTATGCCACTGTCAGCTTCCAACACCCCGTCGAATCCAATTCATCCCCTCAAAGAACGCATTTTTAAGATACGAAATAATTTTTATTTTATTTTTAATTTTGTTTTTAAATTTTTGAATATGGAAGATACTAAGTTAAAATTTAAATTGTTTATTTTTATCTCGATATTGTTTTGTGCAGTTTTTATTGGAAGACTAGCCTATCTTCAGATTTTAAAGGGAAGTGTTTATAAATTAAAATCCGAGACACAAGCAATTAAGACACAAATAGTATATCCATTTAGAGGAAATATTTACGATAGAGACGGAAATCTTTTAGTTTACAATGTTCCATCATTTTCTTTACAAATTTTTACAGAAAATTTTAGGCTCGACAGGGCAAATCTGCTTGCTAAAATTCTGGGAACAGATAGTTTGGGATTATATAATATTATTTTTCAAAATATTCTTAATTACCGTTATGGAGATGTAAAAATACTTCGAGACCTTGATTACGAAACTGTGCAGAAAATTCAAGAGTATTCTTATCTTTTACCTGGGGTCGAAATTATTGTTGAATCAAAAAGAATGTATAATTTAAGTGCTAAGATGTCTCATATTATAGGATACATTCAAGAAGTATCGCAAGATGAAATCAAACAAGAGACTTATTACAATTTGGGTGATTTTATCGGAAAGTCTGGAATTGAAAAATATTATGAAATGGAACTACGGGGCCAAAAAGGGCGGAGATATGTTGGAATTTTAGGAGCAGGGTACAAAACCGAAAAGTTTAACGAGGGTAAATCCGATGTTCCAGTAAAAAATGGAGATGATTTAGTACTTTCAATAGATTTAAAACTTCAAGCCAAGGCCGAGGAACTTTTGGAAGGGAAAAGAGGCGCTTGCGTTGCAATTGACCCAAATAATGGAGAAATTTTAGCACTGGTGAGCAAACCCGATTATGATATAACTTTATTAAGTGGGAAAGATTTTAAAAACAATTATCTTCAACTAATAAATCAAAAAGACAAACCATTGATAAATAGAGCAATTCAATCTCGTTATCCTCCTGGTTCTACTTGGAAACCATTGATGGCTATCGCTGGTTTAGAGGAAGGTATAATAACTGAGAATTCGACTTTCTATTGTGGGGGTCAATTAGTTTTTGGGGATAGACCCTTTGGTTGCCACGGTGCTCACGGAAATGTGAATGTTTATCGAGCTATTCAGGCAAGTTGTAACGTTTTCTTTTATCAACTAGCTTTGAAGTTGCAATTAGAAAGAATATCCAAATGGGCAAAGGAATTTGGTTTTGGTAAGAGAACTGGAATAGATCTTCCATTTGAAAATGCTGGGGTATTTCCAACTTTGGATTATGTTAATAAGAAATTTGGGAACTTAGAAAAAGCCCCCAAAGGTTTGCTTCTTAATTACGGAATTGGACAAGGGGAAATCTCTGTTACTCCAATACAAATGGCAGTTTATGTTGCAGCAATTGCAAATGGAGGTAGATTATTTACCCCACATATCGTTCGTTCAATAAAAAATAGTCTTTTAAACCAAACTACTTTGATGAATGTTGAGAGCCGAAAAATTAACATTAATCCAAGAACTTTGGAGATCGTTAAAAAAGCTATGTTTGATGTAGTTAACTTGCCCGGTGGAACTGCTTTTGGAATAAGAATTCCCGGGTTGGAAGTTTGCGGTAAGACTGGGACAGCCCAGGCTTCCCAGCCCGGTCAACGAGACCATTCCTGGTTCGTTTGTTTTGCACCAAAAGAAAATCCTAAAATAGCCTTGGTTGTAATAGTAGAAAATGCTGGGTTTGGAGCAGCAGTTGCAGCACCAATTGCAAGAGAGTTGTTAAAGGATTTTTTTGGTATTAAGGAACCATTGGTGAAAGTTGATTCACTAAATATTTTGCCAGACTGAAAATTCTTTCCTTTGTAACATTTTTTCCCTTTTTGTTTTATTGCTAATTGAATTATTATCAAATTTAGGGTTGATATGAGAAAAATTTTATTATTCTTTTCGCTTTTTCTAGCTTTTATTTTATTTTACTCTTGTAGCGAGAGCACTAATCAAACTCTTGAAGAAAACAACATAAGTGGTGTTCTTGTCGATGAGCAGGATGTTCCAATTCCATTTGCAACAGTTTATGTAGTGCGTGTTTCCGAAGGTAAAACTAATGTTCTGGTAAAAGAGGAAGTTGTTGCAGTTGATACTACAGACGAGGATGGTAATTTTAGTTTCAAAAGTTTACCTACACCATTAGGTAATTTAAAAATTAGGGTAGTTCACCAAGATTTTAAAGTTTTTGAAGATTTTTTGCTTGCCCTTTTAGAGAAACAACCAAAAAATAAGTTAAGATTTAGGATCTTGCATAATAATGATTGCTGCGGAAAAATCATCATTCGAACTCTTGGTCCCGATTCCACTACTTTAGGTGGTGTTGAAGTACGATTGAATAGAGGAAGGGATTTAGTTAGAAAAACGAAATCAAATGATAATGGAATTGTAGTTTTTGAAAATGTTTGTGCTGGTGGATATTGGGTCCGTATTTCCAAGGAAGGTTATCAAGTAATCGAGCGCGAATTTAACCTTGGTAATTGTGATACCTTAACACTTACTTTCGTTCTTAGTAGGCGGGAAGTAGACACTTGTTGCAGAGGGGTTATTGGAGTTGAGGTAAAAAATCAAAATGGCGAGGTTTTAAATGGCTCCGTGGTTAAATTGAGAAAGAATGGTATTTTATTAACAACGCAAACTGTAAGGGAAAACCAACCTGTTTATTTCCGTGAGTTGTGCCCTGGTACTTATAGCTTGCTAATTCTGAAGGAAGGATATAAAACTGTTGAGAGGAATGTTTCAATAGAATGTAACGATTCTATCTTTGTTTCTGTTCAAATGGAAATTGATACTTGCTGTAATAGTGTTCTGAGAGTAATAATAAAAAATACCGAAGGTCAGCGACTTCCGCAAGCCAAAGTATCAATTTGGAAATCTGGTGTTAGATTAGGATATTATTATACGAACGATGAGGGTGTTGTTGTTTTCCGTGAACTATGTAAAGGGAAGTATGGTTTTGATGTTGAAAAAGAAGGGTTCAAACGAATAGAATTTTCGGTTGAGATTGGTTGCGGCGAGGAAAAAGAAATAACAAAAGTTTTGGAAGCAGTGCAACAGGATACTTGTTGCAATGGAAGCATAAAAGTTTATGTAAAAAATTCTGAAGAACGACCAATTAATCAAGCAATAGTGGCAATATGGAAAAACGACAAGAAATTGGGTTATTATTCCACAAACGATAGTGGGTACGTTATTTTCCGTGAATTATGTGCTGGAAGGTATGTTTTAACAATTAGCAAAGATGGATTCAAAACCCAAGAGTTTGTTGTTGAACTAGGTTGCAACGAGGTAAAAGAATTTACAAAGATTTTACAAAGAGTTGATAATGATACCTGTTGCAAAGGAGTTGTAATTATCCGTGTTAAAGATAGGAGTAACGAATCAAATATTAACGAAGCTACTGTAAAGATGTGGAAAAATGGTCAAGTAGTTAAATCTGGAACTACAGCAGAAGGGAAAGTCGTTTTTAGAGAAATTTGTCCGGGTGAGTATAGTTTTTCAATTTTAAAGGATACATACAAAAGTATTGAATTTTCTTTGAGATTTGAATGTAATGACACAATTGAAATTACCAAGTTTCTTGAGAAAGAAAATGTCGATACTTGTTGCAAAGGTAGAATAATTGTTTATGTCAAAGACTCATCAAATAACGAGCCATTAGCTAACACAGAAGTAAGACTATGGAAGGGCTCCCAAAAGATTTCAGTAAAATACTCTAATGAAAGTGGAAAAGTTGTTTTCGAAAACCTTTGCCCTGGAACATATCAAATTTCGATGTCACGCTCGGAATACAAGGGACTTGAATTTAGTTTTGAACTTGATTGCAATCAAACAAGAGAATTCACAAAATATTTATCTAGGAAATCGGATACTTGCTGTACAGCAAGGTTGAAGTTGAAAATTATAGATGATTCAACTGGGAGTGCAATTTCTGGTGCAAGGGTTTTAGTTAGATATAACCAAACTGTCGTTGCCGACCCGCAATCTAATTCAGAAGGTTGGGCTGTTGCACAAAATTTGTGTGCTCCTAGAACATATTCGATTAGGGTTTCTGCCGAAGGCTATGAAGTAAGGGAATTTACTATTACATTTCAAGAGTGTAATACGATTCAAGAGACTATTCGATTAAGAAGGCGGTAAGATAAACTATTATATTCTGCAAGGGAGAAAATTTTCTCCCTTGCTTTTTTTAATTTAGAACTTCTTTTTTGGTGGAAAATGAGGTTGAAATCTTTTAAAACATTTTTTTTAGTGCTACTTTTCATATTTGTTTCTTGCGAAGTTTCAGATGTAGATAAAACCGCCAAATTAGTCACTATTAGCGAACTTTTTAGTTTAGCCCCCGGGTTCGAATGGTTCCCTTATGAGTTTAACAAATATTTACCCGATTCCACGGTTTCCAAACAAATTGATTCATTGTGGAAATTGAAAAGATATAGATTTATTCTATTTGTGAATCCAAGTTGCAATTGCGAAGGCACCCAAGTAGTTTTTCCAATGATTGCAAAATGCTTAAAATCTGGGAATGTTCCAGATTCAGCAATAATTATTTATTCTATGTTGAATACTTCTTATACTCACCCTTATGTGGAAAAATTCAAAGTCAGATCTCTTCCTTCGTGTTTCACTGAAATTGATTCTTCCAAATACTTTTCAGTTGTTGATACATTTGATTTGTATAAATTGAAGTTCCCTGGCAAGTTTCAAATGGAGCATATCATTTTATTGAGCCTTCAAAAGTAAGTCTTTGTTTATTAATTTTTCTGAAAAAGCAACTCATTTGCGTTCATTATTACTTCCTCGGGCTTTATTTCTGTTATGCATCTATGATGTTTTAAAGGGCACTGATTATAACCGTGGATAGAACAAGGACGGCAATTTAGCTTCTCTATCTGTACTATTCTATTTCTTTCAGACAAAGGGTAAAAGCCGAATTCGGGAATTGTTGGTCCATAAATAGTTATTGTTGGACAGTTTACAAGGGAGGCAAGGTGGGTAGGACTACTATCGTTAGTAATAAGTAGTTCCGAGGATTTTATTATCAATAAAGCCTCTGCAAGATTAACTTTTCCAGCAAGATTTAATGCATTGGTTCTATCTTCGATTTTCTTGCAAATTTTGTAGTCGTCAAGACTTCCTATTAGTACCACTTTGAAACCATTGTTTTTGAAATACATTGAAACCTCTATGAATCCCTCTTCTGTCCATCGTTTTGTTTTCCAAATTGAGCCGGGTGCAATTACAATAAATCTTTTGTTTTTAATTGAAGATAGTATTTTTTCAACTTTTTCAAATAGTTCTTTTGGGTAAAAAATATCTACTTTTGGTAGGTCGAAGTTTGGATAAAATTCATCGAAAATGCTAAGCAAGTTAAGATTTCTTTCAACTTCGTGGTATCCAAATAAATATTCAACTTTATTAGTATACAAAAAATTCAATGAAGATGTAGTGTATGAAACGGAGACTTTTGGTCGAGATAAAAATGTTATTAAACTTGTTCGCAATGAGCGATGGGGAGAAAGTATCAATTCAATTTTGTTTCTTCTTAATTTCCTTATCAAATTAATAAACCCTTTTATACCTTTGTCTCTCTTTCTTTTGTCGTAGACTAAATGGGTATCTATAGCTTTAATAAGTGGAATCAATTCTTGTACTTTCGGTGTTGAAACAAAAGTTATTTCAGAATTTGGATGGACATTTTTTATCGCTTGTGCAAGAAAAAAAGAAATTACGGTATCCCCGATAAAAGCAGTGTTTATTATTGCAATTTTCTTGTAATTTGTAATTTTGAATTTTGTTTTCAATTTATAAACTTTCAAAAAAAGAAAATTATTAAATGGTATTCGAAAAAATTGTCAAAAAGCACCAAGGTCAAGAAAAAAGTTTTGGGAAATTGTTTCTTCCCGATAAAATTTTTAGTAAAATCTTAATTAGTGTCCTTGCGGTTTTGATTTGCTCTGGATTTCATTTATTCAAATTTTATACTGAAGATGACATATCAACTTTTGCATTTCAAGAAGGCGGAATTTGGCCACATAGAACATTGATTGCAGAATACTCGTTTCCAATTTTTAAAAGCAAGGAACAGTACTTAAATGATTTGCAAAAAGCACGCGAAAATGTTTTGCCAGTTTTTTTAGAAAATAACAATGCTTATTATATTGTATTAAATAAATTTGACTCTTTGTATAAAATAGTTTCTGAGGGGAATTTTTCTACCGATGTAGTTGATGATGTTCTTCCTAATTTTCAGTACAAAAGCGGGTTAGCGATATTTGCTTCCGAAAAGCAAAATGAAATTCAAAGGGCTAAACAATTTGTGGAACGACAGTTATTTTTCTTTTATTTAAAGGGTGTTATTGATTTGAGTTTAAAAAACATTAAGTCCCAAGAAGTTACTTTTGTTTCAGCAGTAAATAACTTAGAAAAAATTGTTCCCAAAAGATATCTTTATGATAAGGAAAAGTTGATTAGTGAATTAAAATTCTCTTTAAAACCTACTTACAAAGATGAAGTTGTTGCCTTTTTTGTTGAACTAGTTAATCGTTCCTATGTTCCTTCGTATACCTTTTCCGACGAACTATATCAAAGAAAAATTCAATTTGCTGAGAAATCTGTACCTAAAACTATTGGTTATGTTAAAGCCGGCGAGGTGATTGTTGCAAAAGGAAGAAAACTAACAAGCGACGACGTATTGAAATTGAAATCTTATGAAAAAGTTAAGTTGTTGAAAGAAGGGCAATCTTTCACTTTCACTTCAATGCTCGGTTCTATTTTAAATATTCTTTCTATTTATTCAATAATATTTATCTATCTTTTGATTTTGAGAAAAAGGATTTTTGGTGATTTTTTTCAATTTGGATTAATTAATATTGCTTTTATTTTAATTGGTCTTCTTTCTTGGCTTTCAGTAATAATTCAAACCGACTTACAAATAAAATATCTAATTATTCTTCCTTCGATTTCCTTATTAATTGCAATAGTTTTTGATTCCCGAACTGCCTTTTACTCGACAATTACATTTGCATTGTTAATAGCATCTATTCGTGGCAACGATTTTGAAACGGCTGTATCATTAATGCTTGCCAGTATCATTGGTGCATATTCTGTTAGGGATATTCAAAGTCGAACTCAAATGTTCCGCTCGATGGTGTTCGTTGCTCTTGGTTTTGTTGTTCCTATACTTGCTTTTTATTTCCAAAAGGCATCGAATGTTGGTTCTTTGTTCGAACAACTTAGTTTTGCTTTCCTTAATTCCGTACTGTCCCCTGTAATTTCATATGGTTTATTATTTATTATAGAAAAAATTTCAAGCATTACGACTGACTTGAAACTTAAAGAATATGATGATATTAATCATCCATTACTTCAAAAATTGAGCGAAGTTGCACCTGGAACCTACCAACATACACTCTCAATGGCACTTCTTGCAGAGTCGTGTGCGGAAGCAATCGGCGCAAATCGATTGCTAACAAGAGTTGGTGCATATTTCCACGACATTGGAAAAATTTTCAAGCCAGAATATTTCGTTGAAAACCAAATTGAAGTTGAAAATAAGCACCAATATATTTCACCTAAACGCAGCGCCGAAATTATCAGGGAGCATGTTCTAAAAGGGATTGATTTGGCAAAACAGTATAATCTTCCACCCAGAATAATTGATTTTATTCCAATGCATCATGGTACCTCGCTAATTAAACATTTTTATGCAAAAGCAATTGAAGAATCCGACGGCACACCAATTGATGAAGCAGACTTTAGATACCCCGGACCAAAACCAAATTCGAAAGAAACTGTGATTGTTATGATTTGTGATTCCGCTGAAGCTTTATCGAGACTTCCTTTCAAAAGCAAAGAAGAATTGAACCAATCCATCGAAAAAATGATAATGGGAAAACTTATGGACGGTCAATTCGACGAGTCTGATATTTCGATGAAAGACTTAAAAGTTGTTCAGGAAGTTTGTTTACGCCAACTTTTTGGTATTCTTCATCCCAGAGTAGAATACAAAGAAATACCTCAAAATAGGGTATCGCACACAAATGACAAAAAAGAGTAAATATTTTAATGACTTACTTGACGAATTTCTTTTCTTTCTTTCGGTAGAGAAAGGTTTGAGTAAAAACACAGTTGAATCTTATCGGTCCGATTTGGAAAAGTTTTTTCGATTTTCGATTGATAGGAACATATCAGATTTTTCCTCTGTTGGTAAAGAAGTTTTGGAAGAGTATTTAAAAACAATTAATTCTGAGGGTATTTCGACAATTACCCAAGCAAGATATCTTTCATCTTTGAGAAACTTCTTTAATTTTCTCAACTTGCAAGGTAAAATCAAATCGAACCCAGTCGAAAAAATTGATTCTCCGAAAATTAGAAGAAATTTACCAGATGTATTGACAGTTGACGAGGTTTTCAAAATACTTGATTCAGTTCCAACGGAAAATTGCTTAGGAATAAGAGACAAGGCGATTTTGGAAATACTTTATGCTTGTGGACTTCGTGTTTCCGAATTGATTAATCTTAAACAAAGGGATATTTTTTTCGATGAGGGTTTTGCAAGAATTTGGGGCAAAGGTTACAAAGAAAGAATTGTTCCAATTGGTAAATCTGCTTTGGAGTGGGTAAAATTGTATCAAAAGAAGTGTAGGCATTTATTAGTTAGGGACAATGCCGACACAAAAGATATTTTGTTTCTAAATTCACGTGGTGGAAAGTTTTCTAGAATGGGAATTTGGAAAATTATCCGCCACTATGCTTTAATTGTTGGACTTGACGAAAAGGTTCATCCCCATATTTTTCGGCATTCATTCGCTACACATCTTCTTGAAGGCGGCGCAGATATTCGCGTTGTTCAAGAAATGTTGGGACATTCTGACATTTCAACTACTCAAATTTACACTCATTTGACGAAAGAGTATTTAATCGAGGTTCACAGGACTTATCATCCAAGAGCATAGGTTGCAATATGGGTTTTGTTGTTTGCAATGAAACTTTTTTACAAAAATATCCAATAGTTTTTTTCGATGAGTTTGTTCAAAAAATTATTGAAGAATGGAATCCATCGGATTTCTATTTTGTTTCCGCTACAAATCAATTGGCTTGGAATTTCAAATTGACTTTTGCCGAAAATTATTTTCAAGCCATAAAAAAGCCACTTATTAATTTTACAATTTCCAATCCAGAGGGTTTTGTAAAGAGGTTTTTTGATGCATTGAAACCCAAAGGGATTGGAAAGGTTCTTTCTGATTCGTACAGATTTCTAGTTTTCAAAGAAGCATTCGATAGGGCTAAACTTAGTTTTTTCAAGCAAGAAAATCAAAGAACCTCTCTTTACGTTATTAAATGGCTTTCACAGATTATTTTTGGTTTAAAGGAAGATGGAATAAATGTCGAAAATTTTGAAAGAGAGATATCACAAGAAAACGAGTCGATAATCAATCTACCAAAATTTCTTGATACTAAAGTTCTTTTCGAAGAATATCAAAGTTTGCTGAAGGAGAGCAATTTATTCGATATTGTTGATGCTACAATATTTTGTGCGAATTACCTAAATAACTATCTTCAAAAGGAAAGTTTAATAAACCACAAACCCAAACTGCCAATTTTTTCAGAAAAGACCTTTTTGTTCTTTGGTTTCTACGATTTCAAAGTACCAGAAATTGAATTTATTACCTCGTTATCGCGATATCAAAATCCCTTGGCAATATTTTTAGACTTCGATGAGACCAATGGACCTTTGTTCGGAAATTACAATGATTTGATTATTCAACTAAAAAGTCGGGGGTTTTTGTCGATAAGTCTTGAAAAGAATTCAAGCGAAAATAATACTAATTTTCTAAAAAAATATCTTTTCAATAATATTTTTGGAAAGTCGCGTGAAGAACTTGCAAAAAATATTCATATCTATGCAACTGAAAACAAGTTCAACGAAGTCAAACAAATAGCAAAGCTATGTAAGTATTTAATTTCAGTAGAAGGATACAAACCATCGGAAATATGTATCACAACCAAAGAGCCACAAAGTTATGCATCATTGTTTAGGGAGGCTTTCAATGAAGCAAATGTCCCTGTAAACATAATGGAACGCTACAAATTAAGTTCCTCCCCTTTAGTTATTTCAATTTTATCGGCATTGGATGTAGTTGCTCGTGGATTTCGCTTCAAAGATATTCGTAAGGTTTTGCTAAGTTTTTATTTCCGCTTCGGAAAGCTTGATTCCTCTGGAAAATTTATCCCAATTGACATAGAGAATTTTATCAATATTTCCACAAAGATGAAGTGTCTTGGTGGCAAAGAGTTAGGCGGAAAAAATTATTGGATTCGAAGGTTTAAAAATCGTATTAAAGTAGTCGAGGATAGAATTAACTTTTTAAAATCAGCGACTTATCCCGATTCGATGGAATTGTACTCTCTTGAGGAGGAAAAAAGACTTTTGGAGAAAGCAAATACTGATTTTATTACTTTGCTCGACTATTTCGATTTTGACAAAGAAGAAATTACAATCGAAGAGTTTTACGATATTGTTTTTAACAAGATAATTCAAAGGTTTGGCATTTTTAGGATTTTAGAGGATGTTATAAACAATCTATTAAATACAATCGAAAAACTTGATAAATATGATAAAATTTCGAGGATTGAAGAGGTCGAAAAAGATAGTCGTGCATTAGCCAAGTTTTTGGAACTCCTTGAAGAATTTACATATATTACTTCAAAAAGGTTTCCCGGAAAGAGATATACTTTGACTGAGATTCTTGAACTTTTTAAAGTGGTTATTTTTGAAGAGAGATATCAAATTTCTAGGAAACCAGAATACGGGGTGACGGTTACTACGATTGAACAAACTCGCGGTATACCATATAAAGTGATTATTCTTTGTGGAGCAGTAGATGGAATTATCCCATTTCGATACTCTCCTGAAAGGTTTTTAGGTCGAACCTTGGGAAAAAGCGAAAAGCGACATTTCGAGAATGAAAGACTAGAGTTTTTCTTTTTTTTAACAAACAACCCAAGTTTGTTTAATGAAAATCAAAGAAAGACTTATATTTTCTATCCTAAACGAGACTCTAAGAAAGAATTTGTTCCTAGCCCTTTTATTTTTTCTTTACTCGATTTGCTTGGAAAAAAGAAGGAAGATGTATTAATTGATTTAACTCATAAGGAAATAAATCGATTTTCGGGAATAGATTGGTTTTGGACAGTTGTTTCTAATGTTGAAAAAAATATCAAATTTTCTAAAGTTAATGAGAATTGGGAAGATAAGAATTTCTCGAATTATATTACAAATCTTTATTTTCAAAAGATTCAATCAAATGCTCTGGATTTCGAGAAGTTAACAAAAAATACACAGGACTTTTTCAATACGATTACAAGTAAACCAATATCAATTACTTTTTTAGAGGAATACAATCGATGTCCCTTCCGTTTCTTTGTCAATAGAGTGTTGAATATTGAAGAACCTAAGGTTGATTTGGAAATTTTCCTTACCAATAGGGAAAAAGGGGAGTTGCTACATCTAATTGTTTCAAATTTTTACAAAAAATTGGCAGAAGAAAGCCTTAAGAGAAAAGATAATTTATTCACTATACAAGTTAGGAATAGGACATATGTTCCCGTTTTGATTGATGAACAAAAAAGAAATGAATATTTCGAACTAATAGAAAAAATTACTAAAAGTATATTGGAAAGATATAATACAGAAATTAGTTTATTCGAAATTGATTTCGAGGAATTTTTTTCAAGTGAACCTCAAAGGATTGGTTTAGTTCAGCTTTGGTTAAACTATGAGTTAAAACGCTCTCCTTGGGAACATTTTCCCACTTTCTTCGAGTTTAGTTTTGGTCTAGGTAATAAAGACTCTTATGAACCAATAGAGATTGAACTTGAAAATGGGGAAATCATAAAACTAAAAGGAAAAATTGATAGGGTAGATTTATGCTTGACTGATGATGGCATAGAATTTTCTATAATTGATTACAAACTTTCTCGAAGTGAAGTTCCCTCCCCAATAGAAATTATTTTAGGGCTATCGTTTCAAATGCCCTTTTATGCTATGGCTTTTAAAGATTTTATTGAAAAAAACTTAAAATACCAAGTTTATTCAATTAATTTGTTATATCAGATTTTTAATTTCAAACCAATAAAAGGTGAAGATAAAGATTCGTTAAATTTTGTCAAATTTTTTGTTAGCCAGAATTCAAAATTATCTGTTTATTTTACCAAAAGGAGACATTTTGTTAATGAAGTTATTGACGAAGCATTTTTTTATACTTTTAAAATCAAGGCACTTAACACAATAAATAATATTAAAAGAAAACTGGAATATCCAGTAAAACCAGCAAGTGAATACAGATTTTGCAAAAATTGTCAGTTTAAATCAATTTGTAAAAAGGAAATATACTAATTATTTGGAGTTTAATAATTTTTCTATTTCTTTTTCAATACTTTCTGGTGTTGTTTGCGGTGCGAAACGGTCGATTACATTTCCATTCTTATCAATTAAGAATTTTGTAAAGTTCCATTTAATATCTTTGGTACCCATCAAACCGGGTTTGGCTTCTTTCAAAAATTTATACAAAGGATGGGTATTAGGTCCGTTTACCTCAATCTTGTCGAATAGTCGGAAGGTTACGTTATAATTCGTTGAGCAAAAATTTTTTATTTCCTCATTTGTTCCAGGTTCTTGGTTTCCAAATTGATTGCAAGGAAATGCGAGTATTTCGAAACCCTTTTCTTTGTATTTTCGATATAGCTTCTCTAATCCTTCGTATTGCGGGGTAAACCCACACTTGCTTGCTACGTTAACTATTAGTAGCACCTTACCTTTAAACTCTGTCAGTTTAACAGGTTTTTTGTCGATATCCGTTAGTGTAAGATTTAATGAATATATCGATTGATTCATTTCTTTACCTTCAAGTTGGTAAAACAAAATTGAGAATAATATAAAAAGAACGAAGTAATACATATTTTTGAACATTTTAGCCTCCATAAAAAAATAATAACGAAAAGTCTAAAAATAAATTTTTATTTTTTTCATAACAAAAGGAAAATGAATAACAATTTTGTAAATTCCAAAAAAAGAACAAGGAGAATACTCCTTGTTCATTGAATTAGCGAGAATAAAAAAAATTAATCGAGAAAATGCACGAACAACCCGTCTTTTAATTTAGGTTCAAACCAAGTGGACTTTGGTGGCATAATTTTACCCGCGTCTGCTATTGACATAAGTTCATTAATAGATGTAGGAAACATTGCAAAAGCTACTGCCCATTCTCCTGAATTAACCTTTCGCTCTAGCTCTTCTAGCCCTCTAATACCTCCTACAAAGTCAATTCGCTTTGATGTCCTTGGGTCATCAATTCCAAGAATTGGAGAAAGAATATGATTTTGCAAGATTGAAATATCCAAACTCTCTACAGGGTCATTAGTTTGAAAATATTTTGGTTTTATTTCTAATTTATACCACTCTTTGTCGAGGTACATTCCAATTTCCCCTTTTTTTGTTGGTTTAAAGCGGGTGCTTTTCTTCTCCAAGTCTACAACTTCCTTTAAGCGATTTAGGAAATCTTCTTTGGAGAGATTATTTAAGTCCATTACAATACGGTTATAGTCCATAATCAAAAGATGACTTGCTGGGAAAAGAACTGCAAGAAAGTAATTATACTCTTCGTCTCCCTTGTGGTTTGGGTTAGCAAGTTGTCGTTCCCTTCCAACGATTGCTGCTGCAGCGGAACGATGGTGACCATCAGCAACATAGAAGTAATCAATTTCAGACAATAATTTTTGTATTTGGTTAATTTTTTCTTTGTCTGATACTATCCAAACCCTTTGTCTAACATTGTCTTCAGATATGAAATCGTAAACTGGATTATTTTGAATAATACTTTCTACAATTTGATTAATTTCATAATTGTCTTTGTATGTTAGAAAAATGGGACCTGTATGAGCATTTGTAACTCGTACGTGATTGCATCTGTCTTCTTCTTTATCCTTGCGAGTTTTTTCGTGTTTTTTTATTTTATCGTTCCAATAGTCGTCAACTGAAGCACAACCAACAATTCCAATTTGTGTTCGTTCACCCATTGTTTGGGACCAAATGTAAAAAAAAGGTTCTGGGTCTTGTACCAAAATCCCATCGTTAATTAATTTCATTAAATTTTCTCGCCCTTTTTCGTAGACTCTTGGGTCGTAAATATCAATTGAAGGGTCGAGGTCAATTTCCGGCTTCCCAACGTGAAGGAAGGATAAGGGATTGTCCTTAGCTTCCTCGCGAGCTTCTTCCGTCGAGAGTACATCATAAGGTTTTGCTGCAACTTTGTGTGCAAACTCTGGCTTTGGTCTGTAGGCTTTGAATGGTATGAAAATTGGCATATTCCCTCCGATTATTGATATTTAGCTAATGCATCGACGACTTTTTGTGCAATTTCTAGCCCAACGCGTTCTTGGGCTTCGACTGTTGAAGCACCAATATGTGGAGTAACAGAAACTCTTGGATGGTTAATTAGTTCTTTTTGTTCCTCAGTTGGTGGTTCATTTTCGAAAACATCGATTCCTGCGGCTCGTACAGTTCCATTGTTTAATGCTTCGAGCAAATCTTTTTCGGAAACAACTCCTCCACGTGCACAATTAATAATTACAACACCTTTTTTCATTTTCTCAAATTCTTGCTTTGCAATTGCTGGTGGCTCCCCTTTGACTTTGGGTAAGTGCAATGAAATTATGTCTGAACGTGTTAGTAACTCATCTTTAGAGACTAACTCTACATCTAAATCTGTTGAGGTAACAAAAGGGTCGTAGGCAATTACCTTCATTTGAAGTCCAATTGCTCTTTTTGCTACTTCTTTTCCTATATTACCTAAACCTATAATTCCTAATGTTTTACCAGTTAATTCGAAACCTTCTGAATATTCCTTTTTGGGCCATTTTCCTTGTCGCATTTCGATATTACTTAAATTCAAGAAGCGCGCAACTGCAAACATATGGGCAATGGCAAGTTCAGCAACCGAAATGGAAGATGCTCCGGGGGTATTTAAAATTTCAATTCCTTTGGACTTTGCATAGGCGACGTCGATATTATCCAGTCCCACTCCCCCGCGTGCTATCACTTTTAAGTTTTTTCCGGCGTCGATAACTTCTTTTGTAACCTTTGTTGCAGAACGAACGATAATTGCATCGTATTCTCCAATTTTTTCTATCAGTTCATTTGGAGAAAGTTTTTGGATTGTTAAATCGTGACCAGCATTGCGAAGTATTTCTTCGCCTTTTTTGTCAATTCCATCAGTAATGATAATTCTCATTTTTCCTCCATAAGCAATTAAATGAAATACAAAACTAATAACCAATTAGTAAATAAACTAAAATAATATTGAAGCAAAAGAAAGATTGTTGTAATTTTTGAAGAAAATTTGAAAGAAATTTATTACAATTTTTTCGATAATGTTTCTCAATTCAATTTCTGTAAAAAAGAGGCTTTTTCAATTCTGGTAAAGTCAAAAAATAAAAGAGTAAATTTTTTATTTTTGCTTTTATTTTATGTGAAACCGTTATGTTCTATTTTGTTTTAGGAATTGTTTTAAGTTATCTTCTTGGTTCTTTTCCAACTGCAGTTGTGGTTAGTAAAGTGTTTTTTGGTTTCGATATTAGGACCCGGGGCAGTGGAAATATGGGAAGTACCAATGCTTTCCGTCAACTTGGGGTTTTTTGGGGAATTGTCGTCCAAATAGTTGATATACTTAAAGGTTTTATTCCCACTTTCTTTTTTCCAAAAGTAATAATTGATTATTTTGGGAAAAGTAGTGAATTATTTTGGGTAGATGAACTTGTTTTGATGTTTATTTTTGGTTTTTCTGCTATTGCTGGACATATTTGGTCAGTATTTGTTGGTTTCAAGGGTGGTAAAGGAATAAATACTGCCTTAGGTATGCTTCTTGCCATTTCACCACTCGAGGTTCTTATTTGTCTTGGTGTTTTCCTTCTTGCTTTCCTTAGTACAGGAATTGTTTCAATTGGTTCTATCCTTGCTTCCTTTGTGTATCCATTGGTCATTATTATTAGATATATGATACTTAATCACGAATATTCTAATTTTCCGCTATTACTTATTTTTTCATTTTTGCTTTTTGTACTTATTTTATTTACCCATCGAGCGAATATCAGAAGAATTATTAATGGAACCGAGAATAAATTCGAGCAATTTAAGATTTTCCGAATGAAGAAGAGGAAATAAAACAACGATGAATGTTGGGATTATTGGAATAGGGGCTTGGGCAACTTCGTTAGCAATTTTGCTAAATGCAAATGAAAACAGTGTAATTGTTTGGTCTTCAGAAAGCGAACTTATTGAAGAAATAAAAAGAACTAATGAAAATCGAAAGTATTTTCCTGGTGTTTCAATTCCCAAAGAAATTTTCTTCACTAACAATAAATTCGACCTACAAGATTGTGATTTATTGGTTCAGGCAGTCCCAACCCAATTTGTTGCGAAAGTGTTGAATAAAGAACATTTTGACCTTAATACAAAACAAATAGTAAATGTAGCAAAAGGTATTGAGAAAACAACATTAAGAAGAATTTCAGAAATTTTGTTGGATTTTGGAGTAGATGAGAACAATTACTCGATTTTGACCGGACCTAGTCACGCAGAGGAGGTAGTAAAAAAAGTTCCAACGGCAGTTGTTGTTGCATCAAAAAATTCAAATTTAAGCAGATTGGTGCAAAAAGTTTTCTCAAATTCTTTTTTTAGAGTATATTCCTCCGAAGATGTTATTGGATGCGAAATTGGTGGAGCATTGAAAAATGTTATTGCAATTGCTGCGGGAATTATCGACGGATTAGAACTGGGCGATAATTCGAAAGCTGCTTTGATTACTCGTGGATTGGCAGAAATAACTCGACTTGGGGTTGCTATGGGAGCAAACCCTTTAACCTTTTCCGGTCTTTCGGGTTTGGGTGATTTAATTGTTACTTGCAATAGTAAATATAGTCGAAATCGTTTTGTTGGAGAACAGTTGGCTCGCGGGAAAAAGCTTAGAGAGATAATCGAAGGTATGAACAGCATTGCAGAAGGTGTGGACACAACAATATCTGCGTACAATCTTAGCCGAAAATATAACGTAGAACTTCCTATCACGAACAAAGTTTACGAAATTATGTTCGAAGACCTCGACCCAAGAGAAGCATTAATAAGCTTGATGCTTCGCGAAACTAAGCCTGAGTGGTGGCGGTAATCTTTCTCTTTTCGGTTAACAAAATATAGATAAAAAAAATGGTTGACCAAACGAACCCGAAAACCATAGGTTCGAAAGAAACGAAAAATTTAATAATAGGGTTTTGGATAAATGAAATTGAGAATTCTTTAACAATGACGAAGATAAAAGTAACCAAAGAGGAAGAGATGATAAGTGAATTTACTTTTGTTTTTGAAAATGTTTTATTCGAAAATAACCCTGTAATTGTTGGATAGAAAAGAGAAGGAACTGCAATC
This sequence comes from Ignavibacteria bacterium, assembly GCA_026416955.1. Lineage (GTDB taxonomy): Bacteria > Bacteroidota > Ignavibacteria > Kapaibacteriales > UBA2268 > Naka2016. Next base: position 65,795 of record JAOAEE010000008.1, read on the forward strand.
GAAGAAGTTTTGTAAATAATATCAATAGCAGAAGGTATGAAATAGGCTAAAAATATAGAAAAGAAAGCGGAAATTACTAAGCCAATTCTTACTCGGTTTTCAATTCTTAGTTTTATTAATGTGCGGAATTTTTCCATAATATTTTTTCCAATTATTAAAGCTGAAAGAAAAGAATAACTTTCCAATGTTGAAACTATTGTTGCAAGCATTGAAACCAATACAATTCCTTTGAAGAAACTTGGAACAATGTTTTCTAATAATATTGGATAAGAAAAAAGTGGGTTAATTTCTGGAAATTTAAGTTTTCCTACCAGCCCAGTAAATATTGTCATAGTATCGAAAATGAACCAAAAAGTGATTGAGATTAAAATACCTTTCTTTGCAGTTTTTTCGGAATTTACTGAAGCACATCTTTGAAAAAAACTTGGATCGATAAATGTTTGTAGAGAAATAAAAAGCCAAGTAATTATGTACTGCCAAGAAACTTCGCCAAAAAATTTTAGATGTGATTTTGGTAAATAGTTAAGTTGACCAAGGTCGAAAGAAATTTCTTTTAGAGCGAAAAATGTGAAAATACCGAAGCCAAAGTACATTAAAATGAATTGAATAGTATTAGTAATTACATTCGATTTATATCCGCCATAACCAATATAAATGAAAGTAAGTATTGTACCCAAGATTATTGACGGTAAAAGGGATAGTCCAAAGATTAGATTAATGAAAACTCCTACCATTAAAACATAAACCGAAGGAAAGGTAATTAACAACATTACTAAAGAGGAATAGACCGATGCTACTTTTCCATACTTTAATTCGAGAAGTTCGGGTATAGTTTGTGATGATATGTTCCTTATTTTGTTGCTTACAAAAAGTGCATAAAACAATGCTGTAACATAATATACAATTCCAAAACAAAACCAAGCAACCAACCCATATCGATGTACGAATTCTCCAATACCTAAAATATTCCCATACCAAGTAGCAACGAGTGAAGCAACAAATAGTGGAAGCGTAAGTTTTCTTCCAGCAAGAAGAAAATCGAGAGTTTTTTCCTTACCTTCTTTGATTTTGCTTTTACCACCATAGATTCCAATAATGGCTATTAATATGTAGTATAAAAAAATAATTATTACGTCGGAAAACGATAAACTTAGTTTCATTTCATTTTAAAATTTACAAAATTATACATTGCTTGTTAAAAAGAGAACCCAAATACTATTGTGTAGCAATATTTTAGTTAATTTGCAGTCTTATAAATAGTTAATCAAAGGAAAAATGAAAAAAACAATTTTTCTGTTATTAATTCTCATTATATTTGGTTGTAGGCATTATGAAGATTTCACAACTTACTTCAATACATATTATAATGCTCAAAGATTAATGAAAGAATCTGAAGATGAATTCCAATATCAAGATACAAAGTTCAAAGTTACCCCAAAAGTTGTTTTTCCAAATCAGTATTTGCAACCAGTTCAAGATATTTCTACCGGACCACCACCATTTATGCAAGAGTTTATTATTTCCCCACTCAAACTGCAACCAGTTAAAACAAAATTAGACTCGATTATCATCAAAGGGTCCAAAATTTTATCGAGAAAATCTAAAAGTAGTTACGTCGAAGGTTCTATCTATTTGATGGCAAAATCTTATTTCTACAAAAATGAATGGTTACCTTCGCAGATTAAATGCAGTGAATTAATTGATAAATATCCAGAAGGCGACCTTTCCCCAGATGCTCATCTTCTTTTTGCGAAAAACTTGTTGATTCAAAGGAAGTTTCATAGCGGAAAGCTACTTTTGTCGAGGACTGTCGATATTGCTTGGCAAAAAGAAAGATACGACATATTGTCCGAGGCTTTTCGCTTACAAGCAGATTTAGCATTATTTGAAAACGACATTAAAGGTGCAGTAAAACCATATAGGCAAGCGATTGCTCAAAGCGATGACAATTATTATCGCTCTCGCTGGCAGTTGGAACTTGCATCAATTTATTACCGACTTGGTGACTGGGAAAATGCTTTGGTAAACTTTCAAAAGGTTAGGAGTTTTAATCCAGATTATCTAACAATGTACTCTTCCTATTATTACGAAGCATTGTCATTGATTAGAATGGGTAAGTACAACGAAGGAGAAAGTATTTTAAAAAGGCTTAATGAGGACCAGAAATATCAAGAGTGGAAAGAGTTTACCCATTCTGGATTTATGCTTTCTGCTCTTTTGAAAGGAGATTCTACAACATTCAAAAAATTAGAAATTAAAGCCGATTCCGCCTTCCGAGCCTCGCCAGCTATGATGGTAGTTTATTACGAAAAGGGTCTACAAGATTATAATAGTGGTAAGTACTTCGAAGCAAGAAAGTATTTTGCGAGAGCTCGTAACTTGCGAACCCCTGTTTATGCCTCTGCCGACAAAATGTATAACTTATTGAATAACTGGGAACAGAGATATAAATTCGCCCAACCCTTACTTTCTAAATATGAAAAGGGAGAAGAATTAACAGATACTTCAAAAATGTTTCTTGCAGGAACATTGTACGAATTGGGTGCTAACTTTGAAAGATTAGGATTTGTTGACTCCACTATAAAATATTATCGACTTGCCTGCGATGTTTCTCCGAGTTTCGATACTAATTCTGCTCGATATTTGTATTCATATGCAAGAGTAATTTCCGACAAAAACTTATATATTTCAGATAGTCTGAAGGACCTGATTGTCGAGCGATATCCACTTACTGAGTTTGGCAAGGAAGTTCTTCGGGAACTTGGGTATACAAGTAATTACATAATTGATACGACCTTTGACTTGTTGAATTCTGGTCTAAAACTTATAAGAAATAAAGAATATGATTTTGGTTTAATGCAATTGAAATTGCTTTATTCAAAATACCCCGAGCACGCTCTTACTCCAAGAGCACTTTATGTTATTGGAAATACTTATGAGAGAAAAGTATTCAAATACGACAGTGCCTTTTACTATTACAAACTACTTTTAGATAAATTTCCGGAAAGTATTTATGCTAAAGACATAAACCTTGCGGTAACCTATTATCTTGCAGTTCAAAGTGGACAGCCAATTCCAGACTCACTTAAAGAAAGGGTTATTCCGCCCCGAACCCCTATTGGACCAATTAAAGGCTTAGAGATTACCCCACAAAATAATCAACCCTCTATTCAGGACAAAAATAAGACAGTAGAAGAAGGTTTCAACCCTATTGATTATTTCAATGAACCGGGGAAAATTATTCGTGATGTGAAGAAAATAATTTCACCCGATAATCTTGTTCCAGATGTAAGTTTACCTAAAAATCCACTTGACGAGTTTAAACCCAAAAGAGATTCGACAAATACTGATGTTCCAATTCAAGAAAATAATATGGACAAACCAAAGAAATAACAAATGGAAAATACTTTGAATGAACTATATAAATTGTATTTCGAGGAAGCAAATGATGCAATCTTACTTGTCGATGGAGAAAATTGGAGTTTACTTGCTGCAAATCGCTTTGCACAAAAACTTTTAGGTATTAATGAGCAAGATATCAATGAAATTTCTTTTCCTCAATTCAAAAGGCTCATAAAACTTGCAAGGAAGGAAAATTCTGAAAGTGTTTTTTCTGAACTAACTCTTGATACAAAAGAATTTGGAGAGGTACTTGTTGATGTATTTGCAAAAGTTGTTAATTGGAATGGTCGGAGTATTATTATTGCTACTTGTCGAAATGTATCCGACCAGTATATTATGAGCGAAAAATTAGTTCAAACCGACAAACTTGTTCTTCTTGGGCAAATAAGTGCTTCTTTAGTTCACGAAATCCGAAATCCACTTGCAGCTATTAATTTAAATTTACAACTTCTAAATAGGTCGGTTGGCGAAAACAAAGAACTTTTGTCTTTTATCAATTCTGCCTTACAAGGTGTTGAAAGGATTTCTAAACTTATTGATGTAACTTTAAGTTTTTCTCGCCAAACTCAACCACAAATCGAACAAGTAAATTTAAATACAATTGTCGTGAACACGGTCGACCTTTTGAACCATTTATTGAAAAAGAAGGAAATATCTATTACCTTTAATTTGAAAAATGATTTGCCTCCAATCACTGCCGATTCAAAACATATACAACAAATATTGATTAACTTATTATCAAACTCTATTGACGCAATTGAAAGTAAGGGGAAAATAATAATTACCACCTTTTTGGAAGAATATCCCGACCAAAACATAAGATATTCTTGTGTAAGTGTTGAAGATAATGGAGTCGGCATACCTGAAGAGGATTTGGATAAAATATTTAATCCTTTTTTTACCAAAAAACCTAATGGTACGGGTTTGGGTATGGCAATTACCCAGAAACTCTTGTATAGATACAATGGTTCTATTGTTGTTCGAAGCAAAGTTGGAGAAGGAACCGATATTATTGTAAAATTTCCTTCATCTGAAAATTAGTTAATTTAAAAAAAGTTCTTATTTTTGAATTACCTTATTAAAAAAAAATAAAAAGCCTATGGCATTGCAAAACTATACGGTTTTAATAGTCGAAGATGACCCTTTGGTAAATAAAGCAATAAAAGACGCTTTGACTAATAAATATTCAAGAGTCTTTTCATACCTTAATGCAACCGAGGCTTTGAACGACATCAACCTAATTGCACCCGACATAATTCTTTTGGATATTTTCCTTGGTCCTCACAATGGTTTGGAAATTTTGGAACAATTACGAAACCAAGGATATACGATACCAGTAATCATAATGACAGCCACATCAGATATTAAAATGGCAGTTCGAGCAATGAAACTTGGGGCAGAAGATTTTATTGTCAAACCTATCGACCTAGAACAACTTGAAGTGGCTGTCGAAAAAGCATTACAAAATTACGACCTAAGAAGGCAAGTTGAAATTCTGACTGATAAGCTCAAAGAAGAACAACCAAGCGAAATAATCGGAAATTGCGAGCAACTTAGAAAGGTATTAAGCCTTGCGAAAATTGTTGCCTCGACTGACTCTACCGTGCTTATTGTTGGTGAAACTGGGACTGGAAAAGAACTACTTGCAAAATATATACATAAAAATTCTCCCCGCTCAAAGGGACCTTTCATCGCCATAAATTGTGGTGCTATTCCAAAAGACCTTGCAGAATCCGAATTTTTTGGTTACGAAAAAGGTGCATACACTGGTGCAACCGAAAAATTCAAACAGGGTAGGTTTGAATTGGCGCACCACGGAACAATTTTTCTTGATGAAATTTCTGAACTAAGTTTAGAATTGCAAGTTAAGTTACTTAGGGTGCTTCAAGAGAAAAGATTCTTCCGTTTAGGTGGTACAAAAGAAATTTCAGTCGATGTAAGAATTATTGCATCAACAAATAGAGTATTAGAAGATTTGGTAGAACAGGGGAAATTTCGAGAAGATTTGTTCTATCGGTTGAATGTTGCTCGGCTTGAATTACCTCCATTACGAGAGCGAGGAGAAGACATAATGTTGCTTGCTTCTGCTTTTGTTAAAGAGTTCAACAAAAAGTTTGGGAAGAATGTTTCTGGGTTCACTCCCGAGGCTGTTTATATATTACGAAATTATCAATGGAAGGGAAACATTAGAGAATTACGAAATGTAATAGAAAGGGTGGTTCTTCTTGAAGCAGAAGATGTAATTACAAAAGAGGCATTGAGTTTCTTGAAAGTTGCTGATTCGCAACCTCAAGTTGTTTCATCTGAACAGGGTTTGCCCGAATTGAAACCAGGTGAACACAAATTAATAATATCAAAATCAGGTGCATCTATGAATAATGTTGTTCGAGATTTAATTATTCAGACACTTAGGCTTGTGAATGGAAATCAAATTAAAGCAGCAAAAATTTTAGGTATTTCAAGAGCAAAACTTCGCTATAGAATTGAACAACTTGGGATTAACATCTCTGGAAAAATTGTTAATTAAATAATATAACTTTATGGAAACCAGTAAAATAAAAGATTATTTAAAATCTGATGACATTCAGAAAGTCAAAGAAGCACTTTACTTTCTTTTTGACAATCATTCATACGATGAGGAAATTGTTATTTTAATTTCAAAGTTAGTTACTTCCAAAGACCGTGGAATTCAAAATCTTGCGATTGATTGTCTTTCGCAATTACCACTTGAATTTCAATTGATTGCCTCAAATTGCATTGCACCTTTGGTTGCAAGTGATAATATAGAATATCGAAATATTGCTTCCGATATCCTTGTAAAGTATAACGATGTGTGTTATGATGCATTGATACCTTTTCTTTCACATCCGATTGATGATGTTCGACAATTTACACTTGATATTTGGGGAAACATTGGCTCCACAAAAAACTGGAAAATTGTTCATTCGCTTTTGAACGACCCTAACAAAAATGTTGTAATCTCTGCAATAATGGCTTTGGGTAACATAAAAGTACCCGATGTTATCGATGACTTGATAAAGAAATATGAAGAAGATGATGAATACAAGCCTTTTGTTTTAAACTCGTTAGGTAAGATTGGTGGAGAAAAAGCTAAGGAATTTATTTTGAATGTGATTAGCAACGAAAGCGACCAATTACTGCAATTAGCGGCAATCGATGCAATTGGTTATTTCGATGCAAGTATCGAGTTCCTGGATTATTTGCTTTCTAAATTACCTTTAGTACCGCGGCAAGTCCAACCATACTTTTTAAAAGCGATTTGTAAAATTGGAAAACTTTACTGCGAAATAAGGAAATTTCCGCAAGAATTAAGAGAAATTGCAAGAGAGTCATTAAAACAAGAAGACTTAGAAATAAGAAGGGCAGCACTTACTGCTCTTGGAAATTCTTATGACATTTTTGATGTAGACTGTTTGATTCAAGAACTTTTAAGGTTCGATTTAGAAAACATCGAGATTATATTTCAGAATATTATTCACAACTCTAGTCTTGAGGTTCTTTCGGATTTCTTGGAAAAGTTAACATACCAAAAGGATAATGGTGAAATTTTTGCTTCATTACTTGAATTCTTTTTTAGGGAGTGGGATGCAATACAAGAAAGTAAGAAAATTGTAATTATTAATTCCATTCTTAGTTTTTCCGAAGAGCTACCCGACAGTATCTTATTTGATTTTTGCGATTGGTATAATTATAAAGAACCCGAAGTACTTAGAACTGTTTTCTTTAAATTATATCAAACGCAATCGTTCGTAAACAAAGCAAAATTGGAAGAAATTGGGGCAAAATACGATTTGCTTTGAAATAATTTATGTGTTAATTATATTTGTTATTTAATAATATCGATTTTATGGAACAATCTATTGAAGCAAAATATACCCTAACAGACGAAGGATTTAAGGAACTACGAGATATTATTTATAAAACCAGTGGAATTTATTATAGTGAGAGTAAAAAATACTTACTTGAAAGTAGGATTCTTAAAAGAATTCAATCCTTGAAGTTGAATTCTTTGTATGATTATGTTAATTTCATAAAAAATCCCGCAAATAAAGGAGAACTAAAAAACTTATTTGATGCAATAACAATCAACGAAACCTATTTTTTTCGGGCAGAACAACAATTTGATGCTCTTGAAAAAATAATTATACCAGAACTTATTCGAAATAAAAGTCCCCAAATGAACCCAGTGGTAATTAGAATTTGGAGTGCGGCTTGTTCAACAGGGGAAGAACCATATACAATAGCAATGATAATCACTGAAAAGGTCAAACCTATCTATCCTAATGTTCAATTTCAAATTCTTGGAAGCGACATTAGTTCCCAAGTTCTTGAAGTTGCACAAAGTGGAATTTATAAAGAGTATTCTGTGAGAAATATGCCCGAAGTCTACTTGAAAAAATATTTTGTATCGAAAGATGGGCTTTATTATTTAAAAGATGAAATAAAAAAGTTAGTTCGATTTTCAAATATTAACCTTTTCGATGCAAGTCAGATGAAATTAGTTAGTAATTGCGACGTAATATTTTGTGCCAATGTACTTATTTATTTTGACATTCCCGCTAAACAGAAAGTTGTATCATACTTGTTCGATGCATTAAATCCCGGTGGTTATTTATTCATTGGTTACTCTGAATCTCTACACGGGATCTCAAAAGCATTTAAACTTGTCCACTTACCGAAAGCAATTGCATATAAAAAAGAGTAAATCAAATTTTAGGTGATATATTTATGCCAAAAAAAATATTAATTGCAGAGGACTCCGAAACTATAAGGCGTTTTATTGCAATGTCTCTTAAACTTGCTGGTTTCGAAGTTGTTACTGCAGTCGATGGAATGGAAGCGTTAGAGAAATTGCCGTTGCATAAAATCGATTTAATTGTTACTGATTTGAATATGCCGAATATCGATGGTTTTACTTTAATTAGAACTGTTAGAGAAAATCCAGAGTATAAAGAACTACCTATTATTATTCTGTCTTCTCTTGGGAAGGAAGAAGATATAAAGCGTGGTTTCGAAGCGGGAGCAAATTCATATTTAATTAAACCGTTTAATGCTAAAAGAATTCAATATGAAATTTCTAAATATCTTGGTACTGCAAATGATTAGATGTATAACAATTGGGTTGGGCTATGAAATTCCTTGTTGTTGACGATTCTCCTACAATGCGGCGTATAGTCATTAATGCTTTAAAATCCTTTGGAATTGAAGATATAGTTGAAGCCGAAGATGGGCAAGATGCGTTAACCAAGTTGCAACAAAACAAAATTGATTTTGTTATTACAGATTGGAATATGCCAAATATGACTGGACTTGACCTTACCAAAACTATTCGAAATTCAGAACAATGGAAAAACATTCCTATTCTTATGGTAACAACTCGGGGTCTTAAAGAAGATATTATCCAGGCATTACAAGCAAAAGTTAATAATTACATTGTTAAACCTTTCACCCCACAAGTTTTAAAAGAAAAGATTATGGCTATCTTGCAAGCAAATCAGAAGTAAAAGGAGGAACTTATGAAAGAATTGGATATAAAAGAATTGCTAAGGCGGGCAGAAGAATTACGCGCCCTTTTCGTTTTAGGACAAAGAGTAATTCCATTTCTCGAAGATTTATTTACCTTTGTTGGAGAGGTTCAACCACTTCTTGAGGAAATAAATAATTCAATAAAGGAAAATTTGTCTAAAATGCCTAATTTGACAAAGCAACTTTCTAAAGTAACCGAAGCGACTGAACTTGCAACAAACGAAATTCTTGATATTATAGATGGTATTTTTTATAAACTGGATATTTTACAATCCAACTTAAAAGAAATAGAAAATAATTGCAATGTTGTCGATAATTTCGTCGATAATTTTTCAACATTAATGATGCGGAAAGAGAGTTCACAAATTAATCCAGAATATTTTATTGAAGAAATAAACAAAATTTTTGAAAACTTTAAGTCAGAATATAATAAAATGACCTCGTTTTCAACTTTTAAAGAAATGATAGAAAGTATTCGTACCGATTCAACATCTATTATGTTAGCACTTCAAGTTCAAGACATTACTTCCCAACAAATTGCAGCAGTTAATCATTTATTAGATACTGTCCAAAATCGTTTAACAAAACTTTTAAGTAAATTCAATTCAAATGATGTGCAAACGATGGTTTCCCAAGCTACGGAAACAATTAATGTGTCTAAACTACATAGAGAAGTTGCTTTCGACCCAGACGCTGTTGAAACATTAGTTGGCAATTCTACAAAGCAGGATGAAATTGATAGACTTTTTCAACAAGGAATTTCCACAAGTATTGAAAAAAATAAAGTTGAAACAAAAGAAAAAAACTTTGGTTCGGAGTTTGAAACCAAGGAAAGTCCAATTGAGGAGGATAAGCCAATTTCTCAAAGTGACATTGATGCTTTATTTGAGCAAAATAAACAAAATAAGTAAAACTACCGGAGGTAAATATGTATAACGACCCAGAAATGCAAGAAATTTTCGAAGCTTTTATTGTCGAATCTACCGAATTACTGGAAAGTTTGTCCCAAGATTTAATGCAGATTGAGGAAAGCCCAGAAGACGAAGAGTTGTTAAATAGAATTTTTCGAGCATTTCATACCATTAAAGGAACTTCATCCTTTATGGGCTTTGATAAAATTTCGACATTAACTCACTCTGCCGAAGATATTTTGAATAAATTACGAAAGTTTGAACTGAAAGTTAACCAAGATATTATTGATGTCCTTCTGGAAGTTTACGACTTTTTAACTCTTATGATTCAGAAAGTGAAAAATGGAGAAAGTATTGAGGATATTGATTATTCATCTACATTGGAGAAAATAGAAGTTCTTAAAACAGGTGGTTCGATCGAAATTATTGATGCTACGGAGGAAGAATCAGAATTGAAAGGGGAAACGGGAGAACAACCTCAATCAAGATTAGAGCAAGTTTTAAAAATGGCTTCTGAATTAGTTTCCAAAAAGGGTGACTTTTCTCCAGAGGAATATGAATTAATCAACGCGGCCTTCGAGGAAGTTAACAAAGGTCTTATGGCTCAAACAGAAAAACCGTTTAATGTTGATGAGATATTTAAAGAAAAGGAAAGTCCAAAGGAATTCAAAGTTCAGGATGTAACTGATGAAGTAGAAAAAGTAGAAATGAAACCTAAACTGGAAACAACTGAACAAGAGGTTTTACATAAATCAAAAGAGGTATCAAAATCCCAGGCTTCTGCATTGACTGCTGAAACAATCAGAATAGATGTTTCAAGGGTAGAAAACTTAATGAATTTATCTGGAGAATTGGTTCTTGGTAGAAATCGTTTAGAGCAAATAACAAAGAACCTCTTGAGTGGAGAATTGACTAAAGAGAATTTGAAGGAATTGGAAGAAACAACCTCACAAATTGACTTTATTACCTCGGAAATTCAAGCCTCGGTAATGCGAATGAGAATGATTCCAATAGGAAAACTATTTCAAAAGGCTCCACGCATTATTCGAGACTTAGCAAAACAGTTTAACAAAAAAATTCAATTGATAATTGAAGGTGAAGAAACAGAAATAGATAAGGGAATTATTGATGAATTAAGTGACCCATTGGTACATATGCTTAGAAATGCTTGTGACCACGGTATTGAAAGCCCCCAGGAAAGAATCAAATTGGGAAAGCCCGAAGTTGGAACTGTGTATTTGGGTGCAGAACAAGAAGGTAACAATATTGTAATTAGGGTTTCAGACGATGGGAAAGGAATGGACCCAGAAAAGTTGAAGGCTAAAGCAATTGAACGAGGAATAATCACCAAAGAAGAAGCAGAACAAATGCCAGACAGAGAAGCATTTCAGTTAATTTTTCATCCCGGGTTCAGTACTGCCCAAATTATTTCCAATGTTTCTGGTCGTGGAGTTGGTATGGATGTGGTTCGTACCAATATCTTAAAGTTGAAGGGAATGATAGACATCGAGTCCGAAAAAGGCTTAGGTACAACTTTTATCATTAAATTACCTTTGACTCTTGCGATTATACAAGGTCTATTGGTTCGTGTTCATACAGAAACTTATGCAATTCCTCTTGCAAGTGTTCTCGAAGTTGTTGATTGCGATATTTCTAAAGTAAGTACTATTAACAAAAGGGAAGTAATTAAAATTCGTTCCGATATTCTTCCTTTAATTAGGCTAAATAGGGTTTTGAGTATTAATGGAGCGAACGAAACACTGAATGATAAATATGTGGTTGTTGTTGGAATTGGAGAATTTCGTGTGGGACTTGTCGTAGACGAGTTATTAGGACAGCAAGAAATTGTAATTAAATCGCTTGGAGATTTCTTAGGTCATATTAAAGGCATTGCTGGAGTAACAATTCTTGGTGATGGTTCGGTTGTTATTATTATTGATGTTGGAGAATTAGTTTATTCCCGAAATTAGTTTAGTGAAAATATGAATGGAAAAAAAATAAAGTTGCTCATTGTCGATGATTCAATTTTTATGAGACAAGCTCTCTCGAAAATATTTACTCAACCAGACATTGAAATAGTCGGAACCGCGCGTAATGGAAAAGAGGCGGTACAAATGGCTGCCGAACTTTCTCCAGATGTTATTACTATGGATATCGAGATGCCAGTAATGAATGGTTTAGATGCATTACGCGAAATAATGAAGACCAACCCTACACCAGTATTGATGGTAAGTACTTTGACTTCAGAAGGAGCAGATGCTACTTTGGAAGCTTTGTCTATCGGTGCTGTTGACTTTATCACTAAGAAAAGTAATTTTACAGAAATGGGAGCAATTAAGGATGAATTACTTTCCAAAGTAAGAAATATTGCCCAGAATTCTGAAGTTAAAAATAGATTGATTAGAAGGCGGCTTCTCCAAAAGTTTCAAGAATCTCAGAAATCTACTAGTACTAAAGATGCTGTAACTTACAACGAAGTTTCTCAAAACTATGAATGTATATCCAAACCTAGACCTAAAGCAGAAGAAGTTGATGTTGTTGGAATTGGGATATCTACTGGTGGACCTGCTGCTCTTCAAGAAGTTTTTAGTAAACTTTCTTCTGGTTTGCCATTTCCTATTCTTATTGTCCAACATATGCCTCCACTATTTACAAAATCACTAGCCAGTCGGTTAAATTCTTTATCAGCAGTGGAAGTGAAAGAAGCCGAACATATGGAATTGTTGCAAAATGGTTGTGCTTATGTTGCTCCCGGTGGTTATCAAATGATTGTTAACAAGCAGGGAAGAATAGCAATTTCTTCTGAACCAAACACATTGTTTAAACCATCGGCAGATGTAATGTTTAAATCGATTGCTGAGGTTTTTGGTTCCCATACAGTCGGAATTATTATGACTGGTATGGGAAACGATGGAACCGATGGTTTAAGGTTGTTAAGTCAAAAAGGTGGTTATGTAATTGCTCAATCTCCCGAAAGTTGCGTTGTTGCTGGTATGCCAGGCTCTGTAATTAATGCTAAGATTGCAAATGAAATATTGCCTTTGAAGGAAATTGCTAATGCTATTAATGATTTTGGTAAAAAGTCCCTATGAAATCGAGTATCATTCCAAGAGAAGAAGCAAATAATTACAATATTGAATTGCTTTACCAAAATCTTTCGGATTTTTCATTTTCAAGTCCTTTCGATAATTTTTTTGATGTTCCATCCAATATTAGCGATGAAGAGAAAAAGAAATTGGAGCAAATTCTCGAAAACTTTTTTTTACATAGAAAGGAAAGTGTTGAACTAAAAAGAAAGTTTAAAGATTTTTTTGACCAAGAGTTAAAGAAAGACCGAAAGATCCCTCCTTCCCAAAAGTTTATAGATTTTTTGATTGCAAAGAAAATATCAGGTTCACACCCACGTAAGAAAGGAACTATTATTTCTGAGATTGAAAAGCAAAATGTTCATCAAATCAATTTGGAAGGTATAAATCACGAAATACAAGAATATCCAAAGGTAATTAGAAAAGAAACTGGCGAAATTTCTGCCATCGAGGTTCGTTGTAATTGCGGGGAGATTATTAGAATAGATTTAGAATTTGAATAGGTTTAGGTTTCGATTTGTGTGTGAAGAGCGATTTCTTCTAAGATAGAACTAACTCTTAAACATTCTGAGATGTCACCTTCATAGACGCAAGCTTTTCCTTTTGTATGAACTTCCCAAGCAATTTCCATCCCCCTTTCGTAAGTACAATGAATTGCTTTGACTAATTGTAACGCCACCTCTTCGAAGGTGTGTACATCGTCGTTAAACAAAATTACTCTTGCTGGAAACGTTACACCTGTTGAGTCAACTGTCAAAGTTTCTTCTTTTTCTTGGGTAGAAGAGAAAAATTTATATTTAGCCATTTTTTTATTCTTTTAATTATACAAAATTACTAAATATTAATTTAAGAGACAAGGTTTTCGCTAATCTTTAGGAATATATAGAACTTGGTCGATGTTATCTTTTGCGAAAAACGAAAAATTAATGAGGTAAAATTTGAGAGGTTATAATCCAATGGACAAAGTTTCTATTTGTTTCAAAATAAATTATCTTTTGTTCAGTGACATTGTTGACCTTAGTTTGATTTAACAAAATATTGAAAACAAGGAAATTATTGTTCAAGATAATTGGATTATTTTCGATTTTTTTCTTTGAAAGTTCCTAAAAAGGTTTTTTTCGAATTTAAAACAACTGGGTAATAATTTTTTATCCCTTGTTACTTAATGTTAAGCCGAACATATTCTATTCAATCTGTTTATTCCAAACTTGATAGATTTATTGCAATAAGCAAAGGATTATAATAAGTTATTGAAATAACTATTTAATAATAAATAAATTAGACTAAAATTTTCGATTTAAAAGATTAATGTAAAAAATATTTAAGAAAAATAATTATTTTCCTGAAAGAAATTTTTTGAAATAGAATAAATATTAATTACCTCTATGAAATAATTTTTCTACTTAAAATTTTTAAATAAGTAGTTAAATATAAAAACGACTGATTATTTATTCTCTTTGGTAAACTCCTCCATAAATTTTACTAACTTTTCGACCCATTCAATTGGGCAAGCATTGTAAATGGAAACTCTTATTCCACCAACACTTCTATGGCCCTTTAAGTTAGTCATATTATGTTTCTTCTTTGCCTCTTCTACAAATTTCGCCTCGAGTTCTGGGGTTGGAAGGTTGACAACAACATTCATTATCGAGCGGTCTTCTTTATTTTTGACTGGTGTTATCCAAAAATCTGAATTGGCATCGAAGAAATCGTATAGCATATTTGCCTTCTTAAGGTTGGTTTCGTAGACCCCTTCCACTCCGCCTTGCTTTTCAATCCATTTAAGTGTTTGGTTTACAACATAGATGTTAACGCAAGGTGGGGTGTTGAAAAGTGAGTCATTTTTGATATGTGTCATATAATTCAACATTGTGGGGGCATTAGGATTTCCTTTTTCTTCTGCCCATTTCTTGTTAATAACAACTATTGTAACTCCTGCTGGTCCTACATTTTTTTGTGCCCCAGCATAAATTAGATGAAATTTAGAGAAATCGCGAGGTATTCCTAAAAAGTCGCTTGACATATCTGCAACAAGTGGGATACCACCAGTATCTGGTATGGTTTTCCATTCGGTTCCGTAAATGGTATTATTTGTAGTTATGTGAACGTAATCGGCATCGGGAGTAAATTTAATATCTTTTGGAATATAAGTAAATTTTGCTTCTTCACTTGACGCAACAACATTGGCTTTACCAACCCACTGTGCCTCCTTCAATGCTTTCTTAGCCCAAGCACCAGTAACAACATAGTCTGCTTGCGTTCTTAAGAAGTTCATAGGTACCATAAGAAATTGAAGGCTTGCGCCACCACCAAGAAACAAAACAGAATACTCGTCGGGAGATAAACCCATAATCTTTAATGTCAGTAATTGTGTTTCTTTAATTAAAGCGTCGAACTCTTTCGAACGATGACTAATTTCCATAATTGAAATTCCAGTGTTGTTGAATTCTAAAACAGCTTTGCTTGTGGCTTCAAGAACTTCGATAGGCAATACAGCCGGACCAGGTGAAAAGTTAATTGCTCTATTCATTTTTTCCTCAAAATATTATTAAAAAAATGCAATTTAGCATTTTTAATCTTAATGTGTTAAATCGGTTTTGATTTCTTGTTTTGAAATGTTGTAAAAAAAAAGCATTGTAGAAAAATCTACAATGCTTAAGTTCTTTAGGAAAGAAGATTACTTAACTTCTCGATGTAAAGTATGTCTCCTTAGAAAAGGATTGTATTTTTTGAGTTCGAGTCGTTCGGATGTATTATTTTTGTTTTTAGTAGTTGTGTACCGAGAAGCTGGTTTCCCTTCTTTTTTTGCTTCTGTACATTCAAGAGTTACAATAATTCTTGCTTCTTTTTTTGCCATAATTTGCCCATTTTTAAAAAATCAAAATTAAAATAAAAAGTTTAAATAATTATTACAGCTTTCTACGATATATGTCATTGTCAAAAATGTATTTTCTAACTTCATTGGGAACAAGATAATCGATGGATTTATTCTTAGAAATCAACTGTCTAATTAGTGAAGAACTTATTTCAATAATAGGGTTATCAAGGAAATTGATTTTTTTTAGATAAGGTTCTAGGTTTGTTGGTATATTAATTTTCCGATAATTTCTTTTTGCTACAACGAGTTCGGCATTTTCAAGTATTGTCTCCCAGTTTTTCCAAAAAGTGAAATTTTCAATTTGGTCTGAACCAATCAAGAAGTATAGCTTAGATTGAGAAAATGTCGACTTAAAATAAAGAACAGTTTCGAAAGAATAAGAAATCCCTTTTTTTTCAATTTCAAAAGTGCTAACTAAAAATTTGGGATTTTCCTTAATTGCTAAACTTATCATTTCCAATCGTTGCTCATCTGGTGCAATTTCATCGTTTTCAATTTTGAAAGGGGAAATATGATTTGGAACAAAATAGCAGAAATCTAAATGAAAATCAGAGACAAAAAAATTAGCAATAATTAAATGCCCAAGATGTATTGGATTAAAAGTACCACCAAAAATTCCAATAGCGCTTGGGTTACTCATTTGATTTTTCAATTAATTGAACGATTTTAGGAATTTCGCACCAAGATTTTGCAATGTAATCTGCAATTGTATGTAGTTCAGCGTCTTCGTTTAGGAAATCCAAATGATTGCCAATAAATCTAATGGCAAACATATTTAATTTTTTTGCACCAAAGATATCTGTTTCTTCAATATCTCCAATATGTACAGCCTTTTCGGGGGGACAATTTAGATAATTTAGCACTGTATTAAACGCTTTGGGATGCGGTTTTGCAACACCTGTTTCATTGGAGAAACTAAACGCAGAAAAAAAGTCGTATATTTTATGCAATTTTAATAATTCACGAAGAACATTACCCGGGGAAAAGCCTGTATCGGAAACAATAGCGAGTTTGTATTTTTTCGATAAAGCGTCCAATGTCTCCGAGACACCATCAATAAGTTTAGGTGGGTAAATCAATATGCTTTGTTCAAATGTAGCGGTTACTTCTTGTATCAAGGATTCAGCTTTTGGTGCTTTAAAATAGTCCCAAAAGAACAGCAAAGCATCGTATGTGGAAATGGTTCTTTGTTCGTTTCTCCAGATATTATTGAAATACTCCCACGCATCTTGCATTGCTTTTTCGTATTCACTATCTGGGATTGATAACCCAAGAGTTTCGAAAGCAGACTTTAACTTTTGCAATCTAAAGTTATTTCTTTCAATCCCATTTGACGAGTCGAACAAAGTGTTCCAAAAGTCGATTGTAATTACTTGAATATTTTTGCTCATATCCAAAAATAAAAAATAACTAATACAAAGTTACTCAAAATCTTGGTAAAAATTATTTTCAAGTAGATGAGATGTTAATTGATAATTATTTTCTTTAGTGATTTATGGCCATAAAATTTGTATTTTACGAAGAAAGAATTAAACGAAAAATTTTGTTACATATCAATTTTTTGTTCTAATTGATTAGTGTGGTGATGGTGATTCAATTTTATAAAGAATTTACTTTTTGTAATTTTTTGCTAATTTTTCGTTTTAAAAATATTCTTTTAAATATTCATATAAATTTGGAACTAAAAGAAAAAGTAAAAAATTTGCCATCAACTCCCGGAGTTTACTTGTTCAAGAACAAGAATAATAAAGTTATTTATGTGGGAAAGGCTACGAGTTTAAAGAACCGTGTAAGTTCTTATTTTCAAAGTGGTAAGCATTTTGATGCTAAAACTGTCGCATTGGTTAAGAATATTGCAGATTTAGAATACATAGTAACAGATACAGAAGCCGAGGCACTAATTTTAGAGGACAACCTAATAAAAAAGTACAAGCCTAAATATAATGTGATGTTACGAGACGATAAGACTTATCCATACATTAGAATTACTAATGAGGAATATCCAAGGATTTTCTCGACCCGAAAAGTTGTACGCGATGGTTCTAAATATTTCGGGCCCTATGCAGATGTAAAATCTATGAAGCGATTAATAAAACTTGTGAGGACAATTTTCAAATTAAGAAGTTGCAAGTTGAAATTAACAGATGAGTCTATTAAAGAAGGTAGGTTTAAAATTTGTTTAGATTATCAAATTAAAAAGTGCGATGGACCTTGCGAAGGCTTTATTTCAAGAAAGGATTATTTGGAAAATGTTAAAAGAGCTATAAGTTTAATTAATGGAAAAACATATCAAATAGAGAAAGAATTGTTAAAACAAATGGAAATTTGTTCAGAAGAGTTAAAATTTGAACAGGCAGCCTACTACAGAAACCAATATATTGCATTGAAAGAATATTCTGAGCACCAAAAAGTTGTAACAACTGAATTAATCGACCGGGATGTTTTTGGGTTTGCTTCGGAAGAAGATTATTCTTGTGTACTAGTGTTCAATATAAGAGATGGAAAGTTAATTGGAAAGCGACATTTTTTAATGAAAAACAAAGTTGAAACTACTCCTACAGATATTTTGCAAAAAGGGATTGAAAAACTTTATCTCGAGTCTGAATTTATTCCAGATGAAGTTTTGCTTCCCTTCCCTTTGGAAGAGGATAAATTCATTTCTGAATATCTTAAAGAAAAGAAAGGTAAAGTCGTTGAAATTTTTGTTCCAAAAATTGGAGACAAAAAGAAATTAGTTAATCTTGCCAACGAAAATGCCCAATTTCAACTAAAAGAATATCTTCTTACATTGATGAAAAAAGAGGCGGAAATTCCAAAACGGGTTTTAAATGTCCAAAAAGAACTTCGTCTTTCCAAGCCTCCGAAAGTTATCGAATGTTTCGACAATTCTCATATTCAAGGAAGCGACTATGTATCCTCTGTTGTTGTTTTTAAGGATGGAAAACCATACAAAAGTGGCTACAGAAGGTTCAAAATCAAAACTGTAAATCAAAATGACGACTTTGCAGCAATGCGCGAAGCAGTTTGGCGTCGGTACAAAAGGTTAATCGAAGAGAACCAAACCCTTCCCGATTTAATTCTTATTGATGGTGGTAAAGGACAATTGAATGAAGTTGTTTCGGTATTAAAGGAACTTGGTATTTATGATAATTTGCAAGTTATTTCAATAGCAAAGAAATTGGAAGAAATATATTTGCCCGGTGTTTCTGAACCAGTTGTTTTGCCAAGAAATTCCCCCGCTTTGCAAATATTGCAACAAATTAGAGACGAGGCACATAGATTTGCTATTTCCTATCATCGCAAACTTAGAACTAAAAGAACAATTACAACTGAATTGTTAGATATTAAAGGGGTAGGTAGTAAAACTGCAAATAAACTACTAAGTCAATTTGGTTCTATCGCCCAAATTAAAGAGAAAAGTATTGAAGAATTGGAAAAAGTTGTAGGTAAAAAAATTGCAATAAAAATTTTTGAATATTTCCACCCATCCAAATAATCACAAAATTGTGGATAAAATTGACACGAAGAATTATTTTAACAGATTATCTATTATTCTTTGAAAATCATCTAAATTGTAGTATTCGATAATTATTTTGCCTTTGTTGTTTTTATCGTGTATTTTAACTTTTGTACCCAAGACTCTCGAAATTTCTTGTTCAATGTAAACAACATTGCTATTTTCTTTTTTGTTTTTTGTTGTTTTGGATTTATCTCTTGTCTTATTGAGAAATTTTGAAACTAAAATTTCTGTTTGACGAACAGATAGTTTATCTTGAATGATTTTTTTCCATATTTGTTTAATCATTTCATCGTTACCAATAGAAAGGAGAACTTTTGCGTGTCCGATGGTAATTTCGCCTTTTCGAAGACTGTCTTGGACAGAAATAGGAAGTTTCAAAAGCCTAATGAGATTGGTAATAGTAGAACGGTCTTTTCCAACTCGATTAGCAATCTCTTCTTGAGTAAGATTGAACTCCTCACTAAGCTTTTTTAGACCATTTGCAATGTCGATAGGGTTTAAATCCTCCCTTTGGATATTTTCAATTAAAGCAATTTCTAGCAGTTTATAGTCTTCTTCTACTTTAATAATAAAGGCGGGAACTTTTTTCAAACCAGCCTTTAAAGCAGCGCGTATCCTTCTTTCACCAGAAATCAGTTGATACTCATTCCCAATCTTTCTTAAAGTAATTGGTTGAATAACACCATTTAATTTTATGGACTCGGCAAGTTCTTCTAGTGATTTGTCGTCGAAATTTTTCCTAGGTTGATAGGGATTAAATTGGATTTGTGCTATTTCAACTTCTTGAAAAATTTCACTAAGATAGTTTTGTATCTTTTCTTTTGTTACATCGTCGATTGTATTTCCACCAAGTAATGAACCTAATCCTTTTCCCAATCCAAAGTTTTTTTTCTTTTCAGCCATTTCAAGTTTCTATGTTATTTCTTTTTAAAAGTTCTTTTGAAAGTTCAAGATAATTTCTACAACCAATGCTGGTAGGGTCGTACAATGCGATAGGTTTACCGTGACTTGGTGCTTCCGATAGCCTTACATTTCGATTAATTACGGTTTTGAATGCTTTATCTCCAAACAAATTCCAAACTTCTTGAGCAACTTGGTTCGACAAACGAAGCCTTGAGTCGAACATTGTTAACAGCACACCTTCGACGGTTAATTTGGAATTTAAACTCTTTCGAACCATATGGATTGTGTTCAACAATTTGCTTAAACCTTCGAGTGCGTAGTATTCGCATTGTACTGGAATAATAACACTATCGGAGGCGGTTAAAGCATTCACTGTCAACAATCCTAACGATGGTGGACAATCGATGATTATGAAGTCAAAGTTGTTTTTAATCATTTCTAATTTATTTTTTAGGATTTTTTCGCGACCATCGAGGTTGACTAATTCTATCTCTGCCCCGACCAAATTAATATTGGATGGAACTAATTCAAGATTGTCAATTTCGGTTGGTAGGATTGTATCTTCAAGTTGAATTTTGTCTATCAATGCTTCGTAGATGGTTTTTTCTAAATTATTTTGTTCGATACCAAATCCATTTGTCGCATTCCCTTGTGGGTCGATATCGATTATCAATACTTTCTGTTTATTTAGAGCAAGTGAAGTAGATAGATTTATTGCCGTTGTTGTTTTACCTACACCACCTTTTTGATTGGCAATTGCTATAACTTTTCCCATATATTAAATTCTTTTGTATATAGAAAAAAGAACAAAAAAGCATTTAAAACAATTGAATGGTGGATTTTGCCATCCCGTATCATATAGTAAAGCTCTTTTATGTCTTTTATTATAATTTCTACTTCTTCATTTTGGTCGAACTTAGGTTCGAACTTTTTCTCAACATTTTTCCATAAATAAGTATAACAAGTATTGGTTAGAAAGGCAGGGTTTGGTCTAACTTTGCCTAAAAATATTGGGTTGTCCTCCGAATAAAAACCTGTTTCCTCAATACATTCTCTTTTTGCTGCTTGAAGGGGGGTTTCACCTTGGTCTATTAGTCCCCCTGGAATTTCTAAAGTTATTTCGTCGATACCGTGACGGTACTGTTGAACAAGAACAATTTTATTGTCTTTTGTTAACGGGATAATATTTACCCAGTCTTTTGAGTCTAAAATGACAAAGTTGGATTTATTTCCAGTTTTTGGGTTTTCTCTTCTAACCCATTTGGCTGAAAAAATTTTTAAATCGATTGCTTCGCCAATTTCAATAGTTTTCCAGTTTTCCAATTTGACAAAAAGATTAAAATACAAAATTAACATAATGAGCTAAAAATTTTTCTTTGATACTATTAAAGCAAAGGGAGGGAATTAAGAAAGTAATTACAGTTTAAAAAAATTTTCTCATTCTTTTGTCGTCTCTTTTTGTTTGATTTTATTTTTCCTAATTTTTTAGGTCAATGAAAGAAGATTACGATTTAAGTGAAAAACAAAATGGATATATTAGGGTAAAAGGAGCGAGAGAACATAATTTAAAAAACATTAGTATTGATATTCCACGTAATAAATTTATTGTAATTACTGGTTTGTCTGGTTCCGGAAAATCAACACTTGCATTCGATACAATTTATAGTGAAGGACATAGAAGATATGTCGATTGTTTATCTGCTTATTCTAGGCAATTTATAGGGAATTATAAAAAGCCAGAAGTTGATTTAATAGAAGGAATTTCCCCAAGCGTTTCAATTGAACAAAAAACTATAAGCCACAATCCCCGGTCGACTGTTGGTACTGTAACAGAAATTTATGATTATCTTAGACTTCTTTTTGCCAAAATTGGTATTCAATATTGCCCAAATTGCAAAGTTCCAGTCGAAAAGAAAAATTTAGACCAAATCATAGAGGAACTGATTAAAGGTTTCAAGGGTAAGAAAATTCAAATTCTTGCATCTGTTGTAAGGGGAAGAAAAGGACACTATCGAGAGCTTTTCGAACAATTTCTTCGTCTTGGTTTCACCCGTGTTCGTGTTGACGGAGAATTTCTTGAACTCGTTGAAGATATGAAAGTTTCTCGCTACCAAACTCATAATATTGAATTAGTTGTTGATAAATTAATTGTAGATAAAGACCAAGAGCAAAGATTGTACCAATCGATTGATTTGGCATTGAACTATGGAGAAGGAAATATAATCATTTACGATAATCAGAGCGAAAAAGACTATTTAATGAGCATACATTACTCTTGTCCAAAATGCGGCCGTTCTTTTGAACCGCTTGCTCCTAATAGTTTTTCATATAATTCAAGGTATGGTGCTTGTCCCAATTGTGATGGAATAGGGGAATTGTTTGATTTTGATTTAGACTTATTAATTCCCGATAAGGAGAACTCTATTGCAAACGGGGCAATAGAAATATTAAAAGACTCACGTTTTGTTTGGCTTTTAGAACAAGTAGTTGCTTTTGCCCAAAAATTCAAAATTGACCTTTCCCAACCAGTAAGTAAACTTCACGATAATGAGCTGAAATTGCTTCTTTATGGCGACCCAGACGAGCCAATTGAAATTTCCTTAAAAATGAAGCATTCGTCTACTCCATATAGAATTACATACAATGGAGTTATTAATTCATTAAGGCAAGTTTATAAGAATTCCGATACGCCGACTTTGGTAAGAACATTGGAAAAGTATATTCGAGGTTTCCCTTGTCCAGTTTGTAATGGAGCAAGATTAAAAGAGGATAGTTTGAATGTTTTCATATATGGCTATTCGATTTATGATATAGCGAAAAGAGATATTACAAGCGCTAAGAAAACTTTGAAAGAAATATTTGATAAACTAAATGAAAGGGAACACCAGATAACCAAATTAATTTTTAAGGAACTTTTTGACCGATTAAACTTTTTAGAGAAACTTGGAATTTCCTATGTTTCGATTGACCGGTCTGTTAGAACACTTTCCGGTGGTGAATCTCAACGGATAAGGCTTGCTGCTCAATTAGGTTCTGAACTTGTTGGTGTTACTTATGTTTTGGATGAACCAAGTATTGGTTTGCATCAATATGACAACCACAAACTAATTGACTCTTTAAAAAAATTACGAGATATTGGTAATACAGTTGTTGTTGTTGAACACGACAAGGCTACTATTGAGAATTCAGATTTTATCATAGATTTAGGACCAAAGGCTGGTGTAGAAGGGGGAGAAGTTGTCTTTACAGCAAAACCTAGCGATTTGAAAAATATTGAGAAAAAAGTTCTGGAAAAGTCTTTTACCGCTCAATATCTTTTAAATGAGAAAAAAATTGAAGTTCCTAAAAGTAGAAGGAAAGGGAATGGATTTGAGTTAATCTTAAAGGGGGCAAAAGGGAACAACCTTAAAAATGTTACTTTGAGATTACCTTTGGGTCTCTTTATTTGTGTAACTGGTTTAAGTGGTTCTGGAAAATCTTCATTAATTAATGACACATTGTATCCAATCCTTTCAAATTATTTTTTTAATACCAACTTAAAACCATTGCCATATGATTCAATTGAAGGAGTAGAATATATTGATAAAATTATTGAGATAGACCAATCTCCAATTGGTCGGACACCTCGTTCTAATCCCGCAACTTATACTGGGGTTTTTAGCGAGATTCGCAATTTCTTTTCGATGTTACCAGAATCACGCCTTCGAGGCTATAAACCCGGAAGGTTTTCTTTTAATATTCCCGGTGGAAGGTGTGAAGATTGCCAAGGAGGTGGGATGAAAGTAATAGAGATGAACTTTTTGCCAGAGGTTTATGTTGTTTGCGATACTTGTGGAGGGAAAAGATATAACGATGAAACTTTACTGGTCAAATACAAAGGAAAGTCAATAGCAGATGTGCTTGAAATGACAGTCGAAGAAGCATTGGAATTTTTCAAGGATATACCAAAAATACGAAAAGTTTTACAAACCCTATATGACGTTGGTCTAGGATATATAAAACTTGGTCAGCAAGCACCGACATTATCTGGTGGAGAAGCACAAAGGGTTAAACTTGCTACTGAACTTTCCAAAAGAAGTACTGGTAAAACTCTTTATCTTCTTGATGAACCAACTACTGGTCTGCATTTCGAGGATATTCGTTTGCTTTTGAAATTACTAAATGAATTGGTCGATAAGGGTAATACCGTTGTTGTTATTGAGCACAATTTGGATGTAATTAAATGTGCAGATTGGATTATCGACCTTGGACCTAAAGGTGGGGACGAAGGGGGAGAGATTATTGCAGAAGGAACCCCAGAAGAAGTAGCAAAAAATCCTAAAAGTTTAACTGGTGTTTTTTTAAAAAGCGAGTTAGGTATTGATTAGGTTTCTGTACAATTTGTTATTGTCTTTTTTTTGGGTTTTAAAACCCTTATTAATTTTTTTTAATAAAAAATTTGGCGAAAGAGAAAAGAATTGGAAAATAATATTCAACAAAGTCACCCAAGGCGTTTCTAATCCGAGGCTTAATAAAGTAATTTGGATTCATTCTGCCTCGATGGGTGAATTTGAACAAGCAAAACCAATTATAGAGGAAATTAAAAGAAGAAATCCCGAACATTTCATTGTTGCAACATTTTTTTCTCCTTCTGGTTACGAGAATCAAAAAAACTATAAGTTTGCCGATAGTATTCTATATCTTCCTTTTGATTTTTTTTGGAATGTAAAGAAATTTTTGGATAATATTCAACCAGACATTGCTATTTTCATTCGTTATGAATATTGGTTGAATTATTTGTATGAATTGAAAAAAAGAAGAGTTCCTACTTTTTTAGTGTCAGCAACTCAACCATATCGAAATATTTCTTGGTTTTACAAGTTGTTCTTGAAAAGGTGCTTGAATTATTTTACCAAAATATTTGTAATGGATGAAAAAGATATTACTTTTTTTCAAAAAATGAGATTAGATGTTCCTTTAAGTTTAGAATACGATACAAGATTTGATAGAGTTTATTTTAACATTCAAAATCTTAATAATCCAATTTTACATAAGGAAATCTTTGAAGGTGAATTAATAATCGTTGCTGGTAGTATTTGGGAAAAGGATGCTGAACTAATTATATCCACGAAAGAGATGTTGAAAGATAGGGTAAATTTGAAAATTATATATGTCCCTCACGAACCAACAGGAAAGATAATTGACTTTATTGAAAATAATGATAAAAATATTGTTCGATTTTCGAACCTTTTGCATTTTGAGGAAAATAAACGAATGTCTTTAATAAAGGGTTCCAACATTCTTGTTGATAGAATTGGTTATTTACTTGCTTTATATTCTATTGCAGATATTGCGTATGTTGGAGGAGGCTTTGGGCGTGGCGTTCATAGTGTTATTGAACCAGCAGGTTACTTTATACCAATTGTCTGTGGAGGAAATGTTTCAAATTCTATTGATGCAATTAACTTAAAAAATCTGGGTGGACTTTTTCTAGTTCAAAATGAAAAAGAATTTGTTGATACAATTAATTACTTGTTTGATAAAAAAAACTATACCAAGGTTAGCAACATAGTAAAAAATTATTTTCTTCCTCGGATTGGTTCCTCTAAACGAATAGTTGATATTTTATATAAATATATTAATTAAATAGAGGAAATTATTTTTAAAAATTCACTTGATTTTTTGAAATCTTCTTCCAATTCGAACGTAAACTTTTCAAGGTCTAATTCATTAAGTTCTGGGAATCTTTCCTTTAAAATTTTCCAAGAGGGTTGCTCTTCGAAATTAATTATTTGGTAACCTTCGAAGAAATCAGCACCCCACATCTCGCATAATAAATCTGAAAATCTTATTATTGCAGAAAGTTCAATATCTTCTTTCAATCTTGTTAACTTCGAATGGTAGCCAATTACGTTGACTATCGGAAGAGGCAATTTCCATTTCTGAGCAACGAAAGAACCAACTTCAAGGTGGTCAACTCCAAAAATTCTCTTCTCTGCTTCGGTATCAAGAACACCTTCGTTGGTAACAATTTCTAAGACTTTTACGTAATCTGCTAATTTGTATTGAAGTAAAATTAGTTTACCAAAGTCGTGCAAAAGACCTCCAATAAATTCAAACTCCTTGTAATTTTTCCCAATTTTATTCGATAAAGTTTTCGAAACAATACCAACGGAGGCAGAGTGCCACCAAAATTTTTCCATCAATTGTCTTGTATGATGTTGGCTGTGCAGCATAAAACGGGAGAAAATCGAGACCCCAATAACGATATTAGCTAATCTGTTTAGACCGATAGTAATGATTGCTTGCGAAATAGATGCAACTGGTGTTCGAAGCCCATAAATAGCAGAGTTGGCAACTTTCAGAACTTTTGCAGTTAAGGATGCATCGGTTTCTATTGTATGAGCTACATTTCTTATATCTACATTGTTGTCCTCAATTTGTTGTAGAATTTTTGTTGTTACAGTTGGCAAAGTTGCTAACTCTTGAATTTCAAGTAGTTTTTCTAAAACAAGCATAAAATAATTTGCTACTCAGTTTTTATAAAACTTTTTATATAATATTTACCTTCAATTTCAAAAATAATAAAGAAAATTCCTTTTTCCAAATTTGTCAAATTAAGTCGCAAAGGCTCAGTAAAGTTTTCAATCTTATTAAGTTGTAGTATTGTTTTTCCAAGAATATTGGTTACTTTTATTGTTACTTTATTTATACTTTCGGGCAAAGTTATGTATACTGTACCATTACTAGGATTGGGGAAAATTGAAATCTTTTCGACAAATTCATTGTCTACGAATTGAGGCGCATTTTTGGTTGTGAATTTCCAAG
The DNA here is from genome assembly GCA_026416955.1 of Ignavibacteria bacterium. Lineage (GTDB taxonomy): Bacteria > Bacteroidota > Ignavibacteria > Kapaibacteriales > UBA2268 > Naka2016. The sequence continues at coordinate 92,849 of JAOAEE010000008.1, forward strand.
TGGGAGACCAGTCGCCATACAATTGTTGGACTTTGCCCCGAACTTTCCAATAGTAAGTGGTTGAATATGATAAACTTTGTACAAGCAGTTGAGTTGTTGTTAATTGGTCGTTAGAGAAAATAATATCTTGGGAGAAATTTGGGTCTTTTGACAAAAGAAATTCGTAATATTCTGCACCTTCAAGTGGTTCCCATTGAAATGTAAGGAATAATGGCATATTAGTTGTGTCGTTAGGGGGATAAATAAGAGTAACTTGTCCAATGGAAGTAGAGAACGAGAAAGTCTCGCTCCACAAGCCAATATAGTTATTTGCAATGTATCTAACTCTCCAATAATACTTTGCATTTGGTTCCAGAGAACTGATTTTTAAAGAGGGTTTAGTTAATGTAGAGTCTTCAAAAACAATTTGTTTGAAGTTTTTGTCTTTGGCAATTTGAATGTGGTGGTAACTTGCCTTTTCGAAATTTTCCCACTGGAAAACAATGGGAAGTTTCAAACTTTTGCTATCGTTAGCTGGAGCAATAAGAGTGGGTGCTTTAATGATAGTAATAAACCACCAGGCTTCAGACCAATCTGTGGGTCCGAATTCATCGGAAGCCCTAATTCTCCAGTAATATTTAGTAAAGTATTCCAATAATTTTGGTTCGAAATAGTCGCTTGCTTGCGAAATTCCGTCGAAAAATTTGTTTTCGAAATTTTCATCTAACGCTATTTGTACTTCATATGTCGAGGCTCCATTCGATGGCGACCACTCCAATTTTGTTGAAATTGGTACACCGTAAGTAGTGTTTGGTGGTAGCCTAAGTTTTACAGGTTGTACTTTAGTCCTAAATCTCCATACTTCGGACCAAGATGATTGAGCGCTTCCTACTTTTGCCGAAACTCTCCAGTAGTAATCGGTAGCGAATTCAAAGTTTACATTATGGGTATAAGTTGTATCGGATATTTTGTTAAGTGTTTTTTCAAATAAGACATTGTTAAAATTGGGTGATTTCGAAACTTGTAGGATATAGCCAGTTGCATCTTTTACTTTCGACCAAACAAAAGTTGGGCGAAGCGAAAGAGCGCCTTGGTTATTTTTTGGGGAAATTAATGTAGGTGGTTCAACAATTGTTGTAAATGCAAAGGCTGGGGACCATCTTCCAAGAGCGTTGTTTAATTTGGCTCTAACTCTCCAAAAGTATAAAGTATTGTAAGTTAATGGATAGTAGTTTTGACGTGAAGTATCCCTTAGGATAATTCTTTCTTTAACGGTGTTAAAGTCCATTTCGTCGGAAAGTTCCATTTCGAAAATGTCCCCGTGTGCAATGTTGTTCCACAGAAATGTTGGTGAAAGTTCTACACCTAAAGCATTATTTTTGGGTTCAAGTAAGTTAGGAATCGAAAGTGCATAAGGGTCGATTGCACGATAGATGTTTGTACCAGTGACTAACCAAATGTACCCATTTTTGTCGGATTTAATAAACAATATGTTTTCTTTTAGGTGTCCCAATTTAATAGAAGTTGAATCCCAAGTAACCCCATTGTTTATAGTTGTTTGCATTTCCCCAAAGTAAGTTGTAAAAATTATTTGGTCGTAAACTGTTGCAGTCAAAGACCTAATGTATTGATAAAGCCCACTGACACCTTTTGTGGACCAAGAACCACCATCGTTTGTTGAGCGAAGAATTGCAAAATCTCCTGCAACAAAGACTGTACCGTTTCGAGTAAAAGCGATATCGCGATAGTTATTCGCAGATTTATTAATAGCAATTGACCAAGTATTACCATTATTAGTTGATTTGATTACACTATCGGTTAAAGAAACAAAAAGTGTACCGGTGTAGTTAAACCCAATTGCACAAATTCCTTGAACCGATAAAGAACGAACTCCAAGAGAATTCCAAGTTGTTCCACCATCAGTGGAACGAAGTAAGTCGTTCCTAGGGGAAGCAGGGTCGCGTGGGTTTGCTGGTTGAAAACTAATCGCAACGAAATAGATATTATTTTTGTTTGCAAATACACCGAACAATGTATCATTTTTAGCAAGTACAGTATCCCAATTTTCACCTAAATCAGTAGAAACAAGAAGATAGCCCCGTGGGGACCCAAGGGATTTTGCTGTAGCGAACAATCGATTGGACGAGTCGTTATAAAAAGCTGTAATAGCAAATTGTGGTGTGTTCAATTCATTCCAGCTCAAACCAAGGTTGGTACTTTTATATGATTTATTATTGTTTAAAGCAACAAATAGGACATTGTTAAATGAATGAAAAGCAATTATGTAATTATTTGGGGAACGGATAGCCTCCCAATTTGCTCCACCATTTGTACTTTTGTAAAGAGCACCGTCTATTGTTGCTGCGAAAAGAATACCTTGTCTACTTCGACCCATTGCAATAATACCTACATCTCGCAAATTTGTAAGTCGCCAATCTTCGTAAGCCCTGGAATCGTATCTTAGAACTCCGATTCTATCGGTACCAGCAATTGGTTCGGCATTATTATAGTATGTAACAGCAGTTACGTTTTTAAGTGTATCATTCCTTTTAAATACTGCCCAAGTTAGCCCGTGGTCTGCGGAGGAAAAAACCCCACCTTGGTAAGTACCACAAAAAATTTCGCCAAGACCACTTTTGGCAAAAGAAGTGATAACTTTGAAATTATTTCCATATCCACTTCTGCGCCAGTTAATACCACCGTCATCAGAGTAGTATATTCCATCCCCGTTTGTGCCAATAACAATTGAACCGTTGTCTCCGATAGTGATACAATTAACGTCATAGTTCCATAGTCCTTTTGTCAATCGAATTTTTGTTGCACCACGGTTGGTGATTTTGTAAACACCATACCCTTCAATTGCGGCATAGCAAATGTCTGGGTACTTTATTTTTAATGCTTTGACTTTTAGACTTGGAAGTCCATTATTTATAGGGGACCATAAAGCACCATTGTTGGTCGAAATAAAAATTCCGCCTCCATAAGTAGAAGCGTAAAGAATTCCATTTGAGTCTCTTTCAATAGCAGTAATGTACTTATTAGTTAAGCCATTGTTCATTTCGGTCCAATTTTGCCCAAGATTTAGAGAGCGGAAAATCCCTTCTCCCCATATTCCAATATACATTACGTCGCTACTGTCGAATGTGATTACACGAATATGGGATGGGTTAGGAACTGGAATCGTATTCCACATAGGAGCCAAACTATCGCGGGAAGGTTGAGAATATGAAGAAAAAACTGTTGAAAGAAAGATAAATAAAAAAAGATATGGTATAATTTTTGCTCTCATTTTTTTGCTTTCAATTGTTTTACTTAAATTTACAATATAAATTAATTATTTTTTTAAAAACATTAAGCATTTAATATGAAGGAAAAAGATATTTTAGTTAAGAAAAACGGAAAACCAGTAAAATCTAAAATAAAAACAATGTTTTTCAATCGTGAACTTAGTTTTTTGGAATTCAATAAAAGAGTTCTTTACGAAGCTAGAGACAAAAATCATCCACTGCTCGAAAGACTGAAATTTCTTAGTATTTTTAGTTCAAACCTCGATGAGTTTTTTATGATTCGAGTTGCAGGTTTGAAAAGGCAAGTTGAATCTGGAGTTGTCGAATTATCAATGGACGGATTAACACCAAAAGAGCAACTTGATGAGATTAGAAAAAAAGTTGTCGAACTTTATCAATTGCAAGAAGACATATATTTTCACGAAATATTACCAGAGTTGAAAAGCGTAGGTATTTTTATTCACAATTACAAAGATTTAACAGATGATGATAAAGATTTCCTTAGAGAATATTTTTGCAAGGAAGTTCTTCCTTTGCTTACTCCAAGAATTCTTGACCAAGCCCACCCATTTCCAAATTTAATAAATCGTGCTTTGAACATTATTTTTGTTTTGAAAGACAAAACTGTAGATAGTTCTCCTTTATTGAAAAACTTTGTTCAATTATCCGATAAGATAAATCGTTTTGTCCAACTTCCCTCGAAAGTTCCGAACGAATATCATTTCGTTCTTATCGAGCAGGTAATCAAAGCAAACAAAGATTTACTCTTCCCGGGTTACGAAGTAATATCGGCAAATACCTTTCGTGTTACAAGAGATGCAGATATTGATATTGCTGAAGACGAGGCTGAAGATCTTCTTAGTGCAATTTCTGAACAAGTTAAACTTCGTCATTGGGGAACTGCTGTAGTTCGCCTTGAAGTAAGTAGAAAAATGGATGATAATGTCTTGAATTTTTTAAAAGAAAATTTAAAAATAACAGATGATGACATATATAAACACTCGAGACCTTTAAATATGCCCGATTTTATGAGACTATTATCAATAGATAGGCGTGATTTGAAAGATATTCCTTTTCAAACTCGAATCCCACCTGAACTTTCTATTCCACACAAAAGTATTTTTGAATGCATTTCGAGTTCCGATATTCTTGTTCATCATCCTTTTGACTCTTTTACTAATAGTGTTCTTAGATTTATTCGTAGTGCTGCCGATGACCCCGATGTAATATCAATCAAAATAACTTTGTATAGGGTAGGTAAAAATGCCCCGATTGTTGATGCTTTAATGAGAGCAGCCGAAAATGGGAAAGATGTAGTTGCTTTTGTTGAATTAAAGGCTCGATTTGATGAAGAAAGTAATATTGGTTGGGCAAAGGAATTGGAGGCCAAAGGTGTAAATGTTATCTATGGTGTGGTTGGTTTCAAAACACATTGTAAAGTGGCGTTAATTATTCGTAAAGAAGGGAATAAATTAAAAAAATACATACATTTAAGCACAGGAAATTATAATGCAGTTACTGCTAGAATTTATACAGATATCGGTTTGTTTACATCTAATGAAGATTTTGCTTGGGATGCAATACATTTGTTTAATATGCTAACTGGTTATTCCAAATATTCCGAATGGAGGAAATTTATTGTTGCTCCTGTACATTTAAAACAGAAGATAATTGAATTAATTAGAAGAGAAGCAGAATATTCGACACCCGATAATCCCGGTTTAATTTTTGCAAAGATGAATTCCTTAGCACACGACGAGGTTATTAAGGAGCTTTATAAAGCCTCGCAAAAATATGTTCAAATTAAGTTGCTTGTTCGTGGTATTTGTTGTTTAGTTCCTGGTGTTAAAGGTGTAAGCGAAAATATTGAAGTTAGGAGCATTTTAGGCCGATTTCTTGAGCACAGTCGTATTTTTTACTTCAAAAACAATGGAAACCCAGAAGTCTACTTATCGAGTGCAGACTGGATGACAAGAAATCTTCACAGAAGAATTGAACTTATGTATCCAATTGAAGACGAAAAAATCAAAGCTCAACTAATAGAGCTTCTTGAGTTGTATTGGGGAGATAATATTAAATCTTGGAAATTGCTACCAAATGGAGAATACGAAAAACTTGTTCCTTTACCAAACCAGGAACCTTTTTCAGTTCAAAAATATTTACTTGATACTTTGGAAAAAGAAAGAAAGACCACAAAATTTAGAATATTTGCCATTCCAAAATAATGATGTTATATGAATCCCACCACGATTTTTATCATTGCCGGTGAAAATTCCGGAGACCTTCATGCTTCTAAGTTGATGAAAGAACTTAAAAGAATGAAAAGTGATATACAATTTATTGGTATCGGTGGAAAAAGGATGGTTGATGAGGGTTTGAATTGTATTTACCCTTTAGATAAAATTTCTGTTGTTGGCTTTACCGAGGTAGTCAAAAACATTAGTAAGATCAAAAAGGCTTTCGACAAATGCAAGGAAACTTTAAGGAGTAACTTCGTTGATTTAGTTGTGCTTGTAGATTTTCCGGGTTTTAATTTGCGAGTTGCTGAATCTGCTAAGAGGCTTGGTTTGCCAGTTTGTTACTATATTGCACCTCAGTTGTGGGCTTGGGGTACACATAGAATTGAGAAATTGAAGAAATTTGTAGATCTACTCTTGGTAGTTTTCCCTTTTGAAGAGAAATTTTTTTCCACTTATATTGACAGAGTTGTATTTGTAGGACACCCTTTACTTGATGAACCAATGTTCCAGGACAACTTTCCGGACTTTGAAGAACGAGAAGATGCGATTGCATTACTCCCTGGTTCTAGGAAGACCGAACTATTTCACCATCAGAAATTAATTTATGAACTTGTCGCAATACTAAAGAAAAAATTACCCAATTATAAGATAAAAATTCCAGTTACTAATATATATGAAATTGAAACAATAAAAAAAATATTAGGTTTATATTCAAATGAAGTTGAAATAAGTTTGAATTCCTACGAAATTTTAAAGCACAGTAAAGTTGGTATTATTAAATCTGGGACATCGAATCTCGAGGCTGCACTTTTAGGATTGCCATTTGTAATGTTTTACAAAACTTCAATCCCAACATACTTAATTGCGAAATTGCTTATTAAAATAGAATATTTATCGATTGTCAATATTCTTTTGAGTGGAAGGTATGTGCCAGAGTTTATTCAAAAAGAAGCTTCTGCTGAAAAGATTATTAAGGCAATGTTAGAAATGCTTACAAACCGTGAAATTTATTTGGAAATCCAAAATAAGTTTCGAGAAATTAAGAACATTATTGGTGGTAGCGGTGCTTCCAAAAGAACAGCACAAGAAATATGTAATCGTTTTAGAATTTAATTTAAGCAAAATTTTTAGTTAGCTTAATCGTTACTTTTCTTTTCACAATTGAGGGATGCATATGGCAGCAACTGAATCCAAAATGATACCATTAGGCACAGAAGCACCAAATTTCAAATTAAAGGATGTAGTTTCTGGAAAGGTCTATTCTTTAGATGATTTCCGAAATGGCAAACCTTTACTTGTTATGTTTATTTGCAACCATTGTCCATATGTGATGCACATCATAGAGAAATTGGTGGAAATAACCAGAATGTACATCCAAAAGGGAGTGAATGTAGTAGCTATCAATCCTAACGACTATGACAAATATCCAGAAGACAGTCCGGAGAAAATGGTTGAGTATGCAAATAGATTCAATTATCCTTTTCCTTATCTTTTGGATGAAACTCAAGAAACAGCAAAAGAATTTGGAGCAACCTGTACCCCAGATTTCTTTCTTTTCGATAAACATTTGAAACTTATTTACCGCGGTCAGTTTGATGATTCCCGCCCGGGGAACAACCTTCCTGTCAATGGTGAAGATTTATCCAAAGCATTAGAATTTGCCCTTTTAGATAAAGAAATTGATTTTTTACAAAAACCTTCTGTTGGATGTAGTATTAAGTGGAAAAAATAATTTATTGGTTTGAAAATGAATAACAAAAATCTATTAATAAGGACGTTAGATACTGGAATTTTTGGGCTTGATGGCGGTTCTATGTTTGGCGTTGTTCCTAAGGTATTATGGACAAAAGCATATAGTGAACCCGATGAGGAGAATAGAATTCCATTAGCTGCTAGACCCTTGCTAATACAATACGATACTAAAACTATTTTAGTCGATACGGGAAATGGTGCAAAATTTAATGAAAAAATGCAAAAAATTTATAAAATTGACTTGAATAAATCCAATATTCTCAATGCATTAAATTCTATTGGTTTACAAAAGGAAGATATCACTGATGTTATTTTAACTCATCTACATTTTGACCATTGTGGGGGTTCTACATCAATGGTTGATGGTAATATTGTTCCAACATTTCCTAACGCAATATATCATATTCAGTTGGAACAATGGGAATGGGCGCTCAAACCAACCGAAAAAGATACTGCTTCGTTTATTCCTAATGACTTTCTTCCATTGAATGAGCATAAGGTAATAAAATTTCTAGATGGAAATTTTAAGTTTAATGATTTCATAGAACTTATTACGTTTTTTGGGCATACTCCTGCTATGCAAGGTGTTAAAGTTAATCTTAACGGCCAAATTTATTTTTATCCAGCTGATTTGTTTCCAACTTCTGCACATCTGAATCTACCATACATTTTGGCTTACGATAACTATCCATTAACCACCTTGAAGGAAAAGAAGGAAATTTTAGAAAAAATTATTGAAGAAGATTGGATAGTTATTTTTGAACACGATGCATTTGTTAAAGCTGGAAAAATTGGTTACGAAAAAGGAAAATACTTCGTTAGAGAAAAGATTGATTTATGAAAGTTGATTCTAATTCTGTTTTGCAAATAAATGGAAACGAATACATACCATTAATTGAATATCAAGACTTGAAAGATTGTATCCCCGTTAGAATTCAACTTTATGGAAACTTTGATGAACGAATTGTTGTTGTTAGGATAGGCAATAATGTTTACGCATTTTCCGAGTTTTGTCCTCATCAACATAAACCGAGTTTAAGCCAAGGATATATCGAAGACGGATGCATCGTTTGTCCTGAACACGGATGGAAATTTGAAATCGAAACAGGTGAACAATATGACAAAAGTGTGGGAACCCATAAAATAAAGAAGTTTGAAATTCTTGTTTTAAACAACCAAGTTTTATTGGATACTAAAAACCTTCTAACAAAAAAGTGGATATTTTAGAAGAAAAACAAAATAACATAAGTAACTTAAAGAAGTCTATTCAAAATTTTGCCCGTGAATTGGGATTTGAAAAGGTTGGGTTTGCTTTACCTTCTCCTTTGAAGAAGGATTTTGAGTATTACAATCAATGGTTATCTTTGGGTTATAATGCTTCAATGGATTATTTGGAGAGAAATTTAGATAAAAGAAAAAATGTAGAGTTGATATTACCCGAAGTTAAAAGTGTGATCGTTTTTGCACATTCCTATTACACTGGAATTGAGCATAAAAACAATTTTTTAAAGATTTCAAGATATGCGTGGGGTAAAGATTATCATAAGGTAATTGCAAAGAAACTAGAGTGCGTTGTTGAGTTTTTAAGTAGCAAGTATAAAAATTTTAAGGCGAAAATTTATGTCGATACCGGTCCGATTTTAGAAAAGTATTGGGCTGTTATTTCTGGCATAGGATGGCAAGGGAAAAATAGTTTAGTTTTGAACAAGGAATTGGGTTCCTATTTTTTTATTGGAATTTTGTTAACAAATATTGAGTTTGAACCAGACCCTAAAGTTGAAGATCATTGTGGTAAATGTACTCGTTGTATTGATGCTTGTCCAACGGGTGCGATTGTTCAACCAAAAGTAATCGATTCAAGAAAGTGTATTTCTTTTTGGACTATCGAAAAGAAAAGAGAAGAAATAATTTCCGAAAGTGTTGACCTAAATGGCTGGATATTTGGTTGTGATATTTGCCAAGAAGTGTGTCCTTGGAATAAAAAAGCCAAAATTACGAAAGAGACCGATTTTTATCCGGATGAAATAGGAACTAATCTTACCGAAGAAATTATTTTGAACTTAACAGAAGAAAATTTTCGAAATATTTTTAAAAATTCAGCTATAAAGAGAGCTAAATACCAAGGCTTGTTAAAAAATTACTTTCATATTTTGAGGAAAAAATGTACACAAATCGATTAATAAATGAAAAAAGCCCTTATTTGCTTCAACACGCAAAAAATCCAGTAGATTGGTATCCTTGGTGTGATGAAGCATTTGAAAGAGCTAAGCAAGAGGATAAACCAATTTTTCTTTCAATTGGTTATTCCTCGTGTCATTGGTGTCACGTTATGGAACGAGAAAGTTTCGACGACCCAGAAATTGCTCGTATCCTTAATGATGTTTTCGTTTGTATCAAAGTTGACAAAGAAGAACGACCAGACTTGGATGCTTTCTATATGAAGGTATGTCAAATTATGACTGGAAGTGGAGGCTGGCCTTTGACCATCATTATGACACCGGACAAAAAACCTTTTTTTGCGGGTACATACTTCCCAAAAGAAAGTTACCCTAATCGGATAGGACTAAAAGATTTAGCAATTAATGTTCAAAGAATATGGAGGGAGCGAAGATTTGATGTTGAAAATTCTGCTAATAATTTATTGAATTACATTTCCACTATGGAAAAAGATTTAACAGAAAAAAAGCTCGATAATGATTATTTATTGAGTGTTTACAATAGTTTGGAATTTTCTTACGATAGAATTTATGGTGGCTTTTCACCAGCTCCCAAATTTCCAACTCCACAAAATTTATTGTTTCTTTTAGATTACTTTGTATTGACTGGAAATGAGTTTGCTTTAGAAATGGTAACCAATACACTAACCAAAATGAGGTTAGGTGGAATTTTTGACCAAATTGGTTTTGGGTTCCATAGGTATTCAACAGATGGAAAATGGTTGCTACCCCATTTTGAAAAAATGTTGTATGACCAAGGAATGTTGTTATATACATATTCGCAAGCATATCGTATTACTCGCAACAAATTTTTCTTTGATGTAGCAAGTGAAATCGTAGAATATGTTTTACGCGACTTATTGTTCGAGAATAAAGCCTTCTTTACAAGTGAAGATGCAGACAGTGAGGGTGAAGAAGGTAAATATTATTTGTTCGAATATGAGGAATTAGAAGAACTTTTACAATCTGATTTTGAACTTTTCTCCAAGATTTATAATATCAATGTCAAAGGAAATTTTTCTCACTTCTTTGAAAGAAATGAAGGGAAAAATATTTTATTTTTAAATAAACCATTAGAGGAAATAGCTAATGAAATTGGTTTTTCAGAGGAAGACTTAATAGAGAAAATTGAAAGTTTTCGGAGCAAACTTTTTGATTATCGTTCACAAAGGACAAAGCCTTTTAAAGACACAAAGATACTTTCCGATTGGAATGGACTTATGATTGCTGGTTTAGCCAATTTTCTATCTATTTCTCAAAGGGAAGACATTAGTCAAATTCTTTTTAATTATCTTTCTTTTTTTAGGGAAAATGTCTTAAAATCAGATGGTACAATTTTCCATATGTTTATGGACGGTGAAAGTAGGGTAGAAGGGCTATTAGATGATTATGCTTATAATATTTTTGGATTCGTTGAAGCCTTTAAAAATACTTATAATCAGGAATTTCTTGTTCAAGCACAAAAATTATTAGACAAATCGATTGAATTATTTTGGAATAATAAGGATGGGGTATTTTATCTATCAAAATATGAAAGCGATAACAATTTTTTAAATACATACGAACTTTTTGATGGTGCAATTCCCTCTGGGAATTCAGTTATGTTCTATAACCTTAACCAACTTTATTTGTTTTCCGGAGAAACAAAATATAAAGAAATTTCAAAAAAACTTGAAGGTAGTTTTTCAAAATATTGTGCTGATAATCCCACAGCATACAATTTCTTCAATTTTGCACTTCAACGCTCTTTGAAACACAAATTTGAAGTTGTTGTAGTTTACTCAGAAGTGATGGATGAATTGTATAAAAAAATAAAAGAATTATTTCAAAATACTTACATACCTAATGGATTGGTAATATTTTCTCAAAAAAATAGAAAAGAAAATTTAGATTTTCCTTATTGGAGTAACTATCAATTAAAAGAAGGAAAGACAACAGTTTATCTTTGCTCAAATTTTTCTTGTAGCGAACCAATTACTAATTTTGAAATTTTTATTAAGGAGTTTAATAAAATTGTCCAAGGAGATTGAAAAATTCGTATTCGTTACTATTGAAAGCAAAGAAGAATTCTCTGATAATATTGTTGCTATTCTTTCCATTTTCCCAATACTTGGAATAGAGGAGAAGAACGACATATTTGTTGTTCATTTTAAAAAAGAAGATTGGGAAAAAATTGATTACAAATTTTTTATTGATTCTCTAAAAATTGTTGACCCAAGTGTTAATATTATTTCCATCGATACAATCCAAGATAAAAATTGGAACGAAGAATGGGAAAAGATAATTACCCCAGTTATTGTTACAGAACGAATTTCAGTAGTTCCTTCTTGGAAAAAAGGTGAAACTGGTAAAGAAATTGAATTAGTCATTGACCCAAAAATGTCCTTTGGGACTGGACACCACGCGACAACAAAAATTGTTATGACACTTGCCGAAAAATATGTAAAAAGGGATTCCTTTTGGATTGATGTTGGTACTGGAACTGGCATTCTTGCAATTCTTGCTATAAAACTCGGAGCAAAAGAAGTGCTTGCTATTGACAACAATTCTTGGGCTATACAAAATATATATGAGAATTTGAAAAATAATAACATCTCCTCTGGTATTGATATTGTGGAATTGGATATTGATACATTGCCAAATTTACCTATCGCCGATGGAATTTTTGCTAATTTGAATTATGATGTTGTAGTACGAAATTTGAAAAAGTTTCGCTCATCTGTGGAAACCACTTCTGGTGTAGTTTTGGTTAGTGGGATTTTGTTGTTCGATTACGACGATTTCGCACTCGAGGTCGAAAGGTTTGGTTTTGATATCATAGAAGTTATGAGACTTGAAGAATGGTTTGGGGCTGTTTTGAAATCATCAAAGGTCTAGCTTATGCGCGTTGCGGGGATTGATTTAGGAACAAATACTATTCTAATGCTGATTGCTGATGTTGATAATCAAGGTACTATTTTACCAATCGAAGATTACCATTCTATTGCTCGTCTTGGTGAAGGATTAAATTTAACTGGGGAAATTTCCACTGCCGCTCTTGATAGAACAATTTCAATACTTTCGGATTATAAAAACTACATTGAACTACACAATGTCGATAAAGTGTTTTGTGTAGGAACATCTGCTCTTCGCGACGCTTCTAACTCGAAAGAAGTTATTGATAAGATAAAAGAAAGAACTGGATTTTCAGTAGAAGTAATAAATGGTGAGTTCGAGGCATACTTAAGTTTTTTGGGTACTGTTGAGAATAATAAGTATTCTGTCGTCTTTGACATTGGTGGTGGAAGTACCGAAATTATTGCGGGCGAAAACCAAAACATCATTTTCAGAAAGTCTTTCGATTTTGGTGTAGTAAAGTTTACTGAAAAATACATATCTAACCATCCTCCTTCTCAAGTTACAATTAAAACAATCAAGAAAGAATTACTTGATATCTTTTCCTCTGTTGGTAAAGATATTGTTAAAGGAACAATTTATGCTGTAGCGGGTACACCAACAACAATTGCAGCGGTTGTACAAGGGCTTCAACAATACGACCGTTCAAAAGTGGATAATTATCCTTTGTCCCTACTTGAAATAAGAAGAGCAAAAGAAATGTTTCTTTCTCTTTCAATAGAAGAAATTGTTCGTAAACTATATGTACCACCACTTCGTGCGGATGTAATAACTGTTGGGGCAATAATTTTAGAAACATTTTGCGAGTTTTTCGATTTAGATAACGTAATAGTAAGCGATAAAGGTCTTAGGTACGGGATTGTTAAATATTATTCGCAATCGAATTTTAGTTTTTGATTTATTGATAATCCAAAATTAGATTATATTATTTATGTTTGATCTGTTAACTTAGGAAAGTCGAAAATTAACTCTTTTGTTTCTTTCCAAAGTCGTTCTAAAATTTGTATAGCATTCGAAGCTGCCCCTTTTCGAACATTATCTGCTACAACCCATAAGTGAAGACCGTTTTTTTCGGTAGGATTTCTTCTTATTCTTCCAATGTAGACAAAATCTGTTCCTTCAGCAATCTTTGGTGTGGGGTATTCTTCATTTTCGGGTTGATCCACAATTCTAATTCCCGGACTTTCGAGAAGAGTTTGTTCGACTTCTTCTAACCCAAAAGGCAATTTCGTAACAATTGAGACTGACTCAGAATGTCCAACTAACACTGGAATTCTAACGCAAGTTGCAGTTATTTTCAAGTTGCTACGATGCAATATCTTTCTTGTTTCGTTAATAATTTTGTTCTCTTCTTCTGAAAATCCAAATTTTGTTGTAATGGAATGGAAGTTGATATTGAAAGAGATAGGGTGCTTAGAAAGTACTGGAACAGTTTCTCCAGTTTGAATTTCTTTCATAAGTTTGTCGATACCCTTTTGGCCAGCACCACTAATTGCTTGATAGGTGGAAACTTCTACCTTTTTTATTCCAAATTTATCTTCTATTGGTTTAAGGGCGACTACAAGTTGTATTGTAGAGCAATTAGGATTTGCAATAATTCCTTTGTGCTTAAGTACATCGTGAAAATTAACCTCGGGCACTACGAGAGGAACATCTTTATGCAACCTCCAATAGCTTCCATTATCAATCACAAGAGCACCAGATTTTACAGCCAATGGAATGAGTGTTCTGCTTGCTTCTTTTCCAGCGGAAAATAGGGCAACATTATACTTTGAGAAATCAATGTTAGAAATGTCGTTTACGATTAATTCCTTGTTTCTAAAAGGAAGTTTTATTCCTTTGCTTCGAGGGGTTGCAAACAAATCTAATTTTGCAATAGGCAAAAAACTATCTTCGATAACTTTCAAGAAAGTACGACCTACAAGACCAGTTGCTCCAATAATTGCAATACTAAGATTGTCTTTCATCTTCATTTACTATTTGCTTATGTTTAACAAATTCTGGATAGAAGAACCTTTCTATTTTTAGGCATTTTCCATCTTGTGGGTTAATTTCTAAATAAACGCCAGCAATATGTTCATCTCCAATTGCTTGTTCGAATTTGTGTGGAGTTTGTAAAACAAATCTTCGTATAGCGATATCTGTTTTCAAACCTACTACAGAGTTGTAAGGTCCAGTCATCCCGACATCAGTAATATAGGCTGTTCCATTTGGTAAAATTCTTTCGTCGGACGTTTGGATATGAGTATGAGTACCAATAAACGCGCTAACTTTTCCATCTAAGAAATTTGCTAATGAAATTTTTTCGGCGGTAGCTTCTGCGTGGAAATCCACAACTATTATGTTTGTTTTGGTTTTAATATCATTAATTGCTCGCTCGGCACTTCGAAAAGGGCAATCTATTGTGTGCATAAAGGTTCTACCTTGAAGATTAATCACACCAATATTATAATTGCTTTGGGTTATTGGATAGACGAAATAACCAAAACCGGGATTACCGCTTGGATAATTCATAGGACGCAGAATTTTGTTGTTCTTTGCCAAAAGGGGTCTCGATTTCCAATTGTCCCAAATATGGTTACCAGTTGTTAAAACATCAAAACCACTCGAAAATAATAGTTCGGCAATTTCATCTGTTAAGCCTTTCCCATCTGCAGCGTTTTCAGCATTTCCAATAACAAAGTTCGGTTGGTATTTTTCAAGAAAGATTGGGAAAAAATTTGAAATTGCCAATAATCCAGATTTGCCGAAAATATCTCCAATAAACACAATTTTAATTTTTTCTTTGAGCAATTCTATTATTGTAATTTTAAAAATTATTAATTTAAAAAATATAACTTAAATGGTTTTAATGATGAAAATTTATACAAAAAGTGGAGATGAAGGAAGAACCAGTCTTTTCGATGGTACCCGTGTTTCCAAAGAAAATTTACGGGTCGAGGCATACGGTTGTGTTGATGAATTAAATGCTTACATTGGAGTTATTTCAACATTTGATTTATCAACTAGGGAAAAAGAAAGTTTACAAAAAATAAGCAAATTGCTTTTTTCCATAGGTACCGATTTAGCAACCCCTGATGAAAAAAAATTACCTAAAGATTTTAATAGGATAAACGAAAAGGATGTTGCTTTTTTAGAAAACTTAATTGATGATGTAAACGAAAAATTACCTGAATTACAAAACTTTATTTTGCCCGGTGGATGTTTTGAATCTGCCTTCACACATATTGCAAGAACTGTATGTAGGAGAGCAGAACGACGTGTTGTGGAATTGAAACAAAAGGAGAGAATAAATCATCATATTATTGCTTTTCTAAATAGATTATCCGATTTTCTTTTTGTTTTTGCAAGGTATCTTAATTTGCTAAAAGGCATAGAAGATAATATTTGGAAAAGAGATGATTAATTATTAATTTGCTTTTTTATTAATATCAAAATTCAAATGAATAAATCTTTTTTTTATGTGATCTTTTTTTTCTTTTTCAGTTTTGTTGGGTTCGTATTTGCCCAGGAAGGGAAACTTCCACCTGCTGACTCTGATGGAAAAAATAGGAAAATTGGAATTCTTGGTGTTCCACAGGAAATTTTAGATAAATGCCACGCATTTTTCGACAATATTATTGCGAATAAAATTGAAAAAGCCTTTGACGACCTTATTGGAAATAGTCCTTTGAAAAAAAAGACAGATGAAATTCAGAAACTAATTACAGAAACAAAAAGAGCAAATACTTTATATGGCACTATTCGTTCCTATGAACCTATTAACTCAGAAATTGTTACTGAATCATTTATACGAGTGCGCTATTTAGCCTACCATACAGATTTTCCAATGCGTTGGGTATTTACTTTTTACAAATCCCCTAAACTTGGGTGGATTGTTGTAAATATTAGGTTCGACGATTTGAGTGAATTCTTCTTTAAAGAAGACTAAACAGAAATTTTCAATCTCTTCTTTCGTTTTATTTCTTTTAAATTTTTGTAGTTGTTTATGCATTTTATTAATCCTTGGTATTTGTTGGGACTTGTTTTTGCTGCTATTCCAATAGTAATACACCTACTTATCATTCGGAAAAATAAATTGGTCGAATTTTCATCATTGCGTTTCCTTAAAGAACTGCAAAAGAGCCAAATACGTAAACTAAAGTTAAAACAGTTGCTTTTGTTAATACTACGAACCTTAATCATTGTATTTTTAATCCTTTCTTTTGCACGCCCCGTAGTTCGAAGTGATTTTCCTTTATTTAGAAATTATGCAAACATTTCTGCAGTAGTCATTTTAGATAATTCCTATTCAATGGATATTTCTGACGAGTATGGAAGTCGATTTAGGCAAGCAAAAAATATTGTTACGAACTTATTGGAACAGTTCAAAGAAGGAGACCAAGTTAATTTGATTTTAACATCGGAATCTGCTAACAATTTAGAATTTACAACGGATTATAAGTTTTTGATAGATGAAGTTGCAAGGGCAAATGTCTCTGTAATACCTGCTTCGTACGAAAATTCTTTGCGCCTTGCACAGAAGATACTCGACAAATCCAAAAATTATGTTCGAGAAGTTTTTCTAATTTCTGATTTTCAAAAGTCTAACTTAGTTCCTTTTGCTGATTCTACACGACTTTTCGATAATCAGACCACTTTAAATTTATTTCACATTGGTGCAAAGTCTAAAATTTCGATTGAAAACATTTCTATCGATTCGGTTATTCCTTTGACAAAAGTATATGAAATTGGCAAACAAATTGATTTTGAAGTTTATTTATCGAATTATTCAAATAAAAACCTGGATAACTTAGTGTTAAGCTTATTTATAAACGGCGAAAGAACTGCTCAAAGGCTTTTCACAATTTTGGCCAAAAGTAAACAAAAAGTTATTATTGGAGGAACTATTAAAAATAGTGGAGTTAACAAATGTACTTTCGAAATTGAAAATGATGCTCTTGATTATGATAATAAAAGGTGGATAGGTTTCATTGTTCCTGATATTATTAAAGTTGGGCATATTGGAGCAAAAGAAAGTGGTTTTGTAAACACATTTTTCAAGTCTTTGGATAATAATAAAATTAAGTATGTTTACATACCTAATTATGAATTATCGAAAACTAATCTTTCCGACTTTAATACACTCGTTGTAGAAGATTTGCCAACAGAACAAGATGGAATATCAAGTCTTCGGGATTATATCAATTCTGGTATGGGATTTTTACTTTTTCCACCAAATTCTGGTAATGTATCATTATTAAATAATTTTTTCAATTCTCTTAATATTAATTTGACTTTTTATTACAAAACTTTTGCAAAAGATAATCCACCAGTATTTACGTTCGTGGACCAAGTACATCCTCTTTTTGCAAATGTTTTTACACCTCCAAAAGAAGGTAATGTAGTTTTACCAGAACAACCCAAAATAACAAATTTCGTAACTTCAACGAGTGGTATTACAGTAGTTCAAACAACAGGGGGGCAGTTTTTAACTGAATTTAACATTGAGGGAAGTAAAATACTTTTCTGCGGAGTCGCTCCTAATTTGGATTGGGGAAATTTTCCTTTTACATCTTTGTTTCCTGTGGTATTGCACCGCTCAATATTATATTTGAGCAAAACAAACGAATATAATTATTTGGTAAATTGTGGTCAGCCACTTACTTTGTCGTTTCCTAAAGGTTTAACTGCAACTAATCTTTTTAAACTCGAAGACCCGTTGAGAAATGAAATGTCTATACAAAGTGTTCATTTGCCTTCGGGTAATATTATTGAATTAAGAGACTTAAATTTGTTGGGAACTTACACTTTAAAAAACAGTGAGGGGAAACCGATAGGAACCATTTCAGTTAACGTAGATAGTAAAGAATCGATGTTAGATCTTGCAGATAAAGAACAAATTTTGTCTTATTTTGAAAAAATTGTTGTTAAAGACACGAAAGTCAATTTTATTGATGAAACTAAAAGAATTAAAAGTGAGAGCTTTCGAGAATATGCTGGAACTGAACTTTGGAAGCTGTTTTTGATACTTACATTAATTACTGCCGGAATCGAGATGTTTGTTGCAAGGACAACAAAAAATGAAATGGAGGTTTAACAAACAGGTGAGAAAAATATTAATTTTGTATTACGATGGAACAAAATAATGTAATAGTAATCAATAAAAGAATAAGGGCACTTCAACAAGAAATTGATGAACAAAAGAAGCTTCTTTTGGAGTTAGTTGAAAAATGGTATTATCTACGATATATTCTTAAACCCAAACTACAATTCGAATACGAAAAAATTTTTGGTGACCTTGAAAGCGAACTTGAAGAGAAGGCTTTAATTTGTAGCAAGATGGAAAGAAAAATTGAGCTATTTTTTGTAAAAGTAAACAGAGGAATGAGAATAACACTCGATGTCTGGAATTTCATTGAAAAATCAGTCGAAGGAGTATCCGAAAAAAGGATGGATAATAAAAATGGAGTAAGCAATGACAATCATAAATCTTTCCATACTAATACTACTATGGAAGGTAATGATAATCTTTTACAGGAACTAAGTCGAATGTACCGCGCCTTAGTTAAACAGTTGCACCCGGACGTTTCAGGAGAGACCGAATTCTTTAGGAAGTTTTGGGTCCCCATTCAAGATGCATATAAAGAAAAAAATTTTTCAAAAATTAGAATATTTTATAAAATATTAAGCAACGATTTTGATAATTTTGAATTTGAGGAGGATAAAATAAAAAAATTAGAAGAAGAATTAAAAGAACTTAGGTTAATGATTGGTATAGAAAAAAGATTGATTGAAAGGATGTTGCAACAAGAACCTTTTATTTTTGAGAAAAATTTTTCAAATCCAATATGGATTGAGGAACACCGTAATAGGTTAAAAGAAAAAATAAAATTGTTAGATAAGCAAATTGATTTTAACAAAAGGTTACTTCAGAAAATTCAAGAGAATTTGGAGGTTGAGTGAGAGATATTTTTGAAAATGTGAGAAAAATTTCCGATTTAATATTATTTCAAGAAAATTCAATTGTTAGTAAAGTTCTTTTTAAGACAAATTCTGGGAACATTACGCTATTTGCTTTTTGGAAAGAGCAAGAACTAAGTCCCCATACCTCTCCTTTAGATGCTTTTGTATATTGTGTTGAGGGAGAAGGTTTAATTATAATTGATAACAAAGAACATTTTTTATCTTCTGGTGATGTTATTTTGATGCCTGCTAATCGTCCCCATTCTGTTAAAGCTTTATCAAATTTTAAAATTCTTCTGGTGATGATAAAGAATTCTGAATAGATACAGGTTGAATGATGGAAGCACAAACAACTCCGAAATTAATTACCATTGACCGTCACATCAATGAGGAGCAAGACCTTCATCCCGAAGCGACTGGCGAATTTACTTTCTTGCTCCACGATTTTACATTTGCAATTCGTTTGATTGAAAGAGAAATTAGGCGTGCTGGTCTAACCGATATTCTTGGTTTAACTGAGAACACAAACATCCATGGTGAAGCAGTTAGAAAACTTGACCAATTTGCTTTCGAAGTAATTTACCGAGCTATGGACCATAATGGAAATTTATGTGTGATGGCTTGCGAAGAATCTCAAGGTCTTATGAAAATCCCGGAAAAGTATCCGAAAGGAAAGTACGTTTTGGTTTTCGACCCTCTCGATGGTTCCTCTAATATTGATGTAAATATTACTCTTGGTACTATATTTGGCTTCTACAAAAGACTTGACCCAGATTTGAGGACCGATGGAAGCTTGGAAGATGTCTTGCAACCGGGAAGAAAACTTGTTGCTGCTGGTTATGTCCTTTTTGGAAGCAGTACAGTTTTTGTATATTCCACTGGTCATGGGGTCAATTTGTTTACCTACGACCCAACAGTTGGTGAATTCTTGTTAACTAAAAGAAACATCAAAATACCAGAATGGAACAATCAATACTCTGTAAACGAAGGCTATTACCACAAATGGGACGAAAAATTTCAAAAGTACATTGATTTTATTAAAACCCCCTCTACAGATAAAAAGAGACCATACAGTCTCAGATATGTAGGTACTGCTGTTGCCGATGTCCATCGAGTTCTTATTTACGGGGGAATTTTTATGTATCCCGGCGATAAATCAAATCCGAACGGTAAGCTTCGCTTGATGTATGAAGCAAATCCGCTTTCTTTTGTGATTGAGCAAGCCGGTGGCTTGGCAACAGATGGGAAAATGAACATTTTGGACATTGTTCCCACTTCTGTCCATCAAAGAACCCCGTTGTTTATTGGAAGCAAAAGGAATGTAGAAGAGTTAATGGAATTTCTTTCTTAATATTTTGAAATTCTGAAAAATAAATAGATTGTTACTGAAGTAAAATTGTTTATTGTTTTCTTAGTTTAGAAAATCTTTTTAAAAGGAATTCCAATCTAAAACTTTAAGCGATACCAAGTTTTAATATCTTATATGACTAATTTTTAATTTTTTTTTAATTGTGAGTATATCTAACCTTAAATAATTTTGTAACTTGAAAACAATTTGGGAAAATAGTGAATTTTAAAAAAGAAAAATTTTTGTTTTTTGTTTTAATATCGTCTGCTTTGTTACTTGGTGGGATTTCCTTTCTAATAATTGGGAAAAACTTTTTGTTTGCCGAATGGGGTAATGGAACGAAAAGCAGTAACACAAAAATACAGAACATAGAAGATTATGATATTTCAGAGTTTTTCTATTACAAGCAAGAAGGAAAATCCTCGTGGTATGGCAAGAGATTTCATAAAAGGAAAACCGCCAGTGGTGAAATATTTGATATGAATAAATTTAGTGCTGCTCATAGATTTTTGCCCTTTGGAACGATAGCAAGAGTAAAAAATACAGAAAACGATAAAGTAATTTTAGTAAAAATTAATGATAGAGGACCTTTTGTTTTTTCTAAAATAATCGATTTATCTTATTATTCTGCAGAGGTACTTGGTAGTCTTGGCAATTCGAATGTTGTTATAGAAGCATTAATACCCCAAGAAAAAACCGAGATAGAACTTTCGGAACCTTATTTCTTTGGTATTTCGTATGAGTATCCATTAGTTTGTTTACCACAAAGTAAGATTGAAATAATAAAAGAGTTTAATAGTTTTGATGAAGCAATAAGTTACTACGATTTTATTCAAAATAATTTGGACAACTTCTACTATATATTTGTCCCAATCAATCAAACTTACAAGAATATTTATAATTATTCAGAAAGATACTTTATTGGTAGGTACCAAAATCGATTAGTTGAAAAAAATCCTTTCTATGTTGAAAAAGATAAATCTAAATAAACACCATCCATCTATACAATTTTTAGTAACTTTGTAATTTGATGAAAATATTTTGGAGTAGAAGTGAAAAGGAATTTTTTATTAATCTTCGTTTTTATAGCTTTTTCAATTATAATTCAAAGTTTTCAATGTGAATCCCCAGAAATGACTACTGCAAAACTTGCAATTCGAAACAAAGACCTCGACAAAGCAGAAATGAATTTAGAGAAGGAAATTCGAAACAATCCTTCGAACGCTGAAGCCTATATCATTCTTGCAGAAGTTAGACAAATGAAATACGATTTTATGGGTGCCGCACAAGCAATTAATAGTTCCGACTCGATAATTAAAGATTTCCGTTTAAGAATTCAAGCAGAACAATTCAAAGGAAACCTTTGGAGGCTTTCTTATAATTTTGGAATTGATTTATTCAATAGGTACTTCGCAACAAAAGAGATTAAATTCCTTGATTCTGCAATTAAAGTCTTTCAAGCGGGGGTTTATGTTCGACCTCAAATTTATGATTTTTATCCTTTGATTGCACAAGCTTACGAAGTTAAAATGGATACTCAGAATGCAATAAAATATTATACAATGTATTCAGAAATGATTAAAGAAGAGTTGAATTTTAGCAAGGATTATGGAGTTTATCTTAAAATGCCTCGCGAAGATTTTATTTTAAAGGTTGGTAAACCCAATTATTCAAGAGGAATTCGATTTTCTCCAGAAAGAGATTCGATATTAATAGACAAGTTTGAAATAAAAGGTAAGGAAGTTTATTTGTATTCGAGTGACAAAGTTGGGTTTTTTACTGTTTTTGGTTGGAGAGTTAACCCTCCGAAACATTGGCTTAACGATGAAAAAGAACAACCGACAGAGTTGAATACAACCCCCTTCGCTGCTTTAGCACAAACCTATTTTAACCGTGGTGATTATGCAAATTCAGTAAAATACATTAAATATCTTCTCCTTCTTGAACCAGACAATTCCGAAGCTAATGCTTTTTTGGTTAACATTTATCAATTGGAAAATAAACAAGATGAAGCGATTAAGTTTGCTCAATCCCTTATTTATCAGGACCCCAAAAATAAATTGTATCACGCAATATATGGTGATATTTTGTTACAATTAGGAAAGTACGACGATGCAATTGCAGAATATGAAAAGGCTCTTGAAATCGACCCAAATTATGACATCGTGATTAGAAATTGTGCTGCTGCTTATAAAAATAAAGTTGCTATTATTCAAAAGAGACAAATCGAAGAAAACAAAATAAACGAAAAGGAATATATAGGGGATTTGGAAAAGTCCGCAAAATATTTTGAAAGAGCTAAAAGAACCCCCCGATTCGCAAATGATTTTGAACTCTACAAAGACCTTGCCGAAATTTACTTTGTTATGAATAAGCAAGACAACTTAAAGCAAATAGTTGCAGAAATGGAAGCATTGGATGCTCTTGTTAAGGATGAAGATAGAGAAGCCTACTTACTTGCCCTATTAAAAATTTATAGTTCTTTCCTTAAAGATGAAAAGAAAACAAAAGCTATACAAGACAGAATAGAAAATTTTAAAAAATAAAAGGAGTTGCTAAATGGCAGACAAAAAAGAACCACAACCAATTCAACAACAAATCAATATTGAACTTGGTGAAAAAGAGGCCGAAGGGATATATTCCAATTTGGTGATACTTTCGCATAGCCCCGCAGAGTTTGTTTTTGATTTTACGAGAATTTTACCCGGACTACCTAAAGGGAGAGTTTTGGCAAGAATTATTATGACCCCACAACACGCTAAATTGTTTATGCGGGCTTTGATTGAAAACATACAAAACTATGAAAATCAATATGGAGAGATAAACATCGATAGGGGAGACAAAATTTTTCCGGGGATGGGAAATCCTCCAAAAATTAATTGATTATTCATTTTCATTGGCTAAAAGTGTTTATTCACTTTGAATTTAACGTGGCTTTATTTGTTAATGGGTCAAATTTTTTACTTACCCATAAACTATTTTTTTTATAATTTTTTTCGACCTTTACTTTAGTATATGAAAAGTCAAATAAGAAAAATTCAGTAATAAATGTTTTCTGGTTCATACGTACTTGTTCTTCATACTCACTTACCTTGGGTAATCCACCACGGTACTTTCCCTCACGGTGTCGACTGGCTTAATGAAGCAGTTGCAGAATGTTATATACCTTTATTAAATGTTTTCAACCAGTTATTGGAAGAAGGAATACTACCAAAGGTAAACATCGATATTTCACCAGTGTTATGCGAGCAACTTGAACATCCCGATTTTCCAAAAATATTTGAAAACTATTGCAAAAATAAGATTGAACTTGCTCAAAAAGATGAAAAAAACTTTACTAATTGGGGATACCATCCACATCATATTTATTTGACAAAGTATTGGCAAAAATGGTATAGCGATAGGCTCGATGATTTTGTGAATAAGTACTCAAAATCGATAGTCAAATCATTAAAGACTTTGCAAGATTTAGGGGCAATTGAGATTTTCACTTGTGCTGCAACACACGGATACCTCCCCCTACTTGGGGACGATAGAAGTGTAGAATGTCAAATAAAAGTTGCAGTCGAAAACTATAAAAAACACTTTCAACGAGAACCCAAAGGAATTTGGTTACCTGAATGTGCCTACAGACCTTCTTACATTTGGAAGACTTTAATTCCAGTGAATCCATATCACCAAGAACGTCTACGTCCAGGTTTGGAACAAATTCTTGCAAGATATGGATTGAATTATTTTATTACCGACCAGAATCTACTCGAAAGGTGTTTACCTATTGGTAGGTTTTTGGATTTAAGGAAAGAAAAAATAGAATTATTTAAAAATTTTAGTGGAAGCGCATTCGATATAAATCCACTGCGACTTGTGAATGTATCGTCAAGTGAAAGAGTTGAATATGGTACTTCTGTCGTTTTTACACGTCACCAAATGATGTCGATGCAAGTTTGGAGTGGTGAAGTTGGATATCCGGCTGAACCAGACTATCTTGATTTCCATAAACGCCATCTCGATTCTATGTTGCGATATTGGAGAGTAACCGATAAAAAAGCTGATATGCTTTATAAAACTTTGTATTATCCCGATTGGACAGCAAGGAAAATAGACTTACAATCCAATCATTTTATTCATCATCTCGAAAATACTTTGAATTGGTTCTATAATAATTCTGGAATTCAAGGGACATTGTGTACACCTTTCGATACTGAACTCTTTGGTCATTGGTGGTTCGAAGGACCTGAGTTCATTCGAGCGGTTATAAAAGGTTTGAATTTTTCTCCTTGGGTCAAGATGGCAACTTGCAGTGAAGAACTTTTTAGGGTTCAACCAGATTTGATTGTGAAACTTCCAGAAGGTTCTTGGGGTGTCAATAATAATCACGACGTTTGGAGTAACCCCGATACTTATTGGACCTGGGAGGCAATCTATAATGATGAGAAAAGATTTGGAGATATTATTGAAATTGCAAAACATAAACCAAACAATGAACTTGGAAAAAGAATTTTAAAGCAAGCACTAAAAGAACTTTTACTACTTCAAGCGTCTGATTGGCAATTTCTTATCTATACAAAGTCTGCTAAAGATTATGCTGAACAAAGATTTTTTTATCATCACTCCGACTTTAATGGTTTGATAGACCTTGTAGAAAAGGTACTTGAAGTTGGTGAAATAACCCCCGAAGAAGAACATTTTCTTACAGAATGCGAGCGAAGGAACTCGTTGTTTCAGGAGCTGGAGATAGATTGGTGGAGTTTTAACCCTAAATAAATGGGAAATGTAGTAAAAAATACCATTCTTGTTGGAATCTCAGAAATTTCTAGTAAAGGTATTATTGCTCTTGCGATGATAATTTTGGTAAGAACACTTTCCCCCGAAAGTTATGGTATCTATTCCTTAGCTATCACATTAACATACTTGTTTATAGGTTTTATTCATTCTGGTTTTTATACAATTGGAATGAGAGAAATTGCGAAATATCCAGAACTTTCCAATAAATATGTAAATAATGTAACAACTCTCAAAATAATAATAAGTATAATTTCATTTGGTATTCTTTCCATTATTGTATTTTTTTTGGATAAACCAATCGAGGCCAAAATAGCCTTTCTTTTAGCGGGAGTTTTTCTATTTTTACTTGCTTTCCATATCGATTGGTTATTTCGTGGGCAGGATATAATGGAAATACCTTCAATAGGTAGTATTCTTCAAGGAATCTCTCTTTTAATTTTTATTTTTTTGTTCGTTAAAGAAAAAAATGACTTTAAAGTTGCTGTTGTAACCTACCTTGTGTCGTGGTTTATTTATATTTTTTTTGAACAACTTGTTTATACTCGCAAATATGGTTTACTGAAATTTGAACTCGATAAAGGTTTTTGTAAAACTTTAGTGAAAGCTTCCTTTCCAATTTCAATTTCCGCTTTAATTATTACTCTTTATGGCAATAATAATATTTTGATATTAAATTATTTCAAAGGGGATTACGAAACTGGGATTTATTCTGCTATGGTTAGGTTGATGAATTTATTGCTTTTACCGAACAGTGTACTTCAAATTGCATTCTTTCCAGAGTTATCGAGGTCGGTTTTGGATGGTACTCTTAAGCTTTCGCAAAGGCGCTATTTAGTAGTGCTATTTTCCATTGGTTTCTTTGCAATTTTTGGTATGTTTGGATACTCCAAAGAAATTATTGGTTTCTTTTTTGGTAAAAACTATTTGGCTGGTGACAATGTTTTTAAAATTTCATTAATTGCTTGCTTCTTTTCATATCTTAGTGCTTCTTCTGCGATTATTGCTGTCGCACTTGATAAGCAAAAAACTTTGCTTCTTTCTACTATTAGTGGGGTTATAGTATCTATTTCATTAAACCTTCTTCTTGTTCCCAAATTTGGTGCAATTGGTGCTGTAGTTACTCTTTCAATAACGGAAATTATCGTATTCCTGGTTTTACTGATTTTAAATTGGAATAAGTCTTTTTTTGAACCTTACTTGGAATTGACGAAGCCTTTCCTAATAGGAATTTTATCACTTGGGGTATCGAAAACTATTGGAAATATTACATCAACATTATTTGGGATTTCTTCTTATGTGATTTTGTTTCTTCTTTTTGCATTCGCAACAAAATTAATAACTTTCGATATATTAAAGAAATTAATTAACATCAGAAATAACTCACAATAGTTTATATGAATTTTGTTTTTCTTTGTTCATTATTTCAGTAAAATAATAATTATTTTCATTTAATTCATCTGGTTTGATGAATTTTACATCTAAGGGTTTTGGATGCTTGAAACCTGTATTTAAAAAGATTATGTCTTGAAGCAATAAATTCCAAGGTTCTAACCAAGATTCTAATCTTGAAAGATTGTCAGGTTTCCCATCGATGTAAAATAACAAATCTAAATCGGAAGTTGCCGAAGCAGTTCTTGAATACACTGTTCCAAATAAGTAAATACCTTTAACTCCATATCGGTGGGGAATTAATTTTTCGACCATTTTCTCAGCAAATTTCCATCGAATTTCCCAAGGTTCTTCCAGTGTAGTAGTGGATTTTTTTGATGTCTGTGCTTTGTAAACTTTATAAATTGGAGTGATAGAGGTTTCTGTTAGGAAGGCAATAGATAGATTTTGTTCCGAATTACTAATTACTTTTAGCACTTTACCCCCACTTTCTTTTGTAACTGATATCACTTTAAGCACATAAGAAATATGAGCGTATTCTGGTAAAAGGTCGGCTAAGATATTGTAAGATCTATGAATTAAGAGTTCGTTAAAAATTGTTTCTTGGTCTTCTAAGAAAATAGGTATGTAAAGAATGTTTGATTCCACCAAGTCTTGGAAGAAGTGTGTACCAAAGGATACTTCTGGTGAATAATTTCCAACTCTGTGTGCTATTTCTACTAAACAAGCTGTGTTGTAAATTGATGAATAAGTGACTTTTACTCCAAGCCGAACATCGTCGCGAGTTCCCCAGCGCCCGGGCCCAATTAGAATAAATTTTTTCGAAGGGAGTATTGTATTCAATTTCCCAATTGCTTCGGAAATTTGGTAGTAATCGTTGATGGAATCAATTTTAGAGTAATTAGTCGGGTCGACATAAACAATGTATTCAACATCTGGCGATTTGCCATTACTAACGAATTTATGCGTTTTAAACAATATTTCCTCTTCTGAAAGATTAGTTGGAATTTCAAAAAGTGTATTATCTTTTGAAGTACTTTGAGAACGACATTGTAAAAGATATAGATGTTCACCATTGAATGCAAATTCGATATCAACAGGGGTTGAAAGTTCATTTTCTAATAATTTTAGAATTTTGCTTATTGTTTCAAGAAAGTTAGTATTTGCAAAAAGGTTATCAAATGTTACAACCAGAGAATTTTCCAATGGATTGACACTTAAACCTATTGGCCTACGTAAATGGTTCTCCTCGATAATTGAAAAAACTAAGTTCAACATTGGGAAGTTATTTCCGACCTCGCGAAGCATTTCCTCTATTGTAATAGTCTCGAAACGGTTTGTTTCAAGGTTAATTAAATCGACTTTGTTTGGAGAATACTTGATGTAGTCTGTTGGTTCTACGTATATAGAAATGTTAGGTTTACCTGGTGAAATTAAAATTGTGTAATCATCACCAATACGGTCGACTGCTCTTGTTCCTAAACCAACAACCATTCGAATTAGTCCATCCTCGCGTTGTATTCTTGGGGACCACCTAAAATCATTGTAACTAAAGGCAACTCCAGAGAATGCTGGGAAAAAGTATTTCCCAATTTTCTTTCCAACAACCTCTTGAATCATAATTCCCATTTCTTCGTTAAAGTCCAAGAGATTGTGTTCAATGCGATATCCAATTGGGTCGGGGCTAAATGTAGAGGCATATACTTCGGCTATTGCGTCCATAAGAGCAAACAATCGTTCTTGTTTTGTACCTTGATTAGCAAGGAAAATGCTTTTATATTTCCCTGGGAACGAGGTTCCTAATCTGTCTTCCAAAAGGCTTGATGAACGGACAATAATTGGATTTTCGCCAAAATCGTCCAAAGCACGAGCAAGCCCGTTTACCAATTCAGGTGGAAATTGAGAATTCTTAAAAACTTGAATAATATTAGGATACTCACTTCTTATTTCATCAATTGGTTTATACTTTTGCTCGATAATGTCTTCAAGATTGTTGTATGTTAAGAAGTCGTAAAAAGAATCGGATGGAATAAACCAAGTTTTAGGAACTTGAACTTTTGCAAGGGAAAACAATTTTTTTTCGTTAACTAAGTGTGGATTTTCGCTAATATATTTTTTTATAATTTTTTCGGCAAGTATTAGACCTGCAGCCTTTCCACCAAATCTTCCTATTCCTTCTGTTGTAATTATTGTTCTTTGGAGAAGATGATTAAAATCATTTATGGTAATAAAGTTTTTCGATATTTGAACATATTCAAGTTGGTCGGAAAGTAACCTTCTCGATAAAGCAACTCTAATTCCTTGAACTGCTGGGGAAGATTTAAATTGTTCTTCCAGTTCATCAAGGTTAGGATTTTGAAAAGAATATTTTCGGAGCGACTCTGAAATTTCTTTCAAAGGTATTGATTGGTTGGAAAGTAAGCGAAGTAAATAACTTGCTTTTTCTTCGTAAATCCATTTTTGAATTAAATAAACTATCTGCTCGTTAGAAAGATGAGATGATGCTAACGTAAATATTTCGTTTGAATATTTTAACGAATTTTCTAAAACATTTTTCTTTGTCGGTTGGTTTGTTTCGATAAGCAGGTTTTCTTTTTGGAAATCACCATTTCCCAAAAGCAAACTAATACTTTGTGCGTCTTTAACTCCTCGGCAAAGCAAATAGTTCAACATTTTCCTTGAAAGAACGGAAAGTAAATAAGGGTCGATTTTGCTTAGTGTGTTAATTATTTGTACCCAATTATTTGCATCTTCATTTAAATTAATTTCTTTCTCCATATATCATTCCATAAAAAGTATTATAACGAAAACAAAAACTATTTTTAGTTAAGTTAAAAATAAAATGAAATTCAAATAAAAATATTGTAATTATGTTGAATTTGATTGTATTGAGAATAATTTATAGTAAACGCCTTTTATTTCCATTAGTTCCTTATGTGTTCCTCGTTCAACAATTTTTCCATTTTCGAATACAAGGATTTGATCTGCGTTTGTAATAGTCGAAAGACGGTGGGCGACAATTATTGCTGTTTTATCCTTCAGTGAAAAGTTTATTGCTTCTTGAACAATCTTTTCTGATTCAGAATCCAAAGAAGATGTTGCCTCGTCGAATATTAGAATTTTTGGATTTCTTACAAGGGCACGTGCAATAGCAATTCTTTGCCTTTCGCCTCCAGAAAGCATAACTCCTCGCTCCCCAATAATTGTATCCAATCCGTTAGGTAATTTGAGAATAAAATTGTATGAATTGGATATTTTGCAAGCTTTAATGATATCTTCTTCTGTTGCATTTGGATTTCCAATAAGTATGTTATTTCTTATTGTATCGTTAAAAAGAATAATTTCTTGTGAAACAATGCCAAATAATTGACGATATGATTTAATATCATACTCTTTAATGTTGATTCCGTCAAGAAGAATTTCACCATATGTTGGGTCATAAAATCTAACGACTAGGTCTACAATCGTTGATTTTCCACTTCCACTTGCACCAACGAGAGCGATTTTTTTCCCTTTTTCAAGTACGAAATTTACGTTTTTAAGAACCATTTCTGAATCGTATGCAAACGAAACATTTTTGAATTCAATGTTATTTTTAAAGGAGGCAATTGCTTTTTTTGTAGAAACAACCTCGACTTTTTGGTCGAGAATGTCAAAGACACGCTTTGTGCTAACAATTCCGCGCTGAAATTGGGAAATATTGTGGACAATTGTTGCCACTGGGCTCATAATTGAAAATAGTGCAAAAAGGAAAAGCATTAAATCTTCCCCTTTCATATTTCCGCTTAAGACATAGGAACCACCGACCAGAAAAACTACTACAAGAGCAATTATAGCAAAAATTTCGTTTAAAGATGGAACCAATGAAATAACAGACTGAAACTTTAATGATGAACGAAAATATTTATTTGTTTTATCGAGAAATTTTTCTTGAATTTTTTCTTCAAAATTGTATGCTTTAATAATTCTAATACCAGAAAGAGTTTCTTGGAGTACAGTGGTAAAATCGGCCATTGCTCCTTGCATTCGATTGGCATATCGGCGTAAATAATGAGTTGAAACTCGTAAAATTCCAATTGTAGCAATACTTGAACTAAAAGCAATCAGAGATAAAAATGGAGATATTGATAAAAGTAAGAAAAGGAAAAGGATAACTTGAATAACTTCGCGAAGTAATCCTGTAAGGGCGGAAATTGTAGTTGAATTAACGACATTTACATCATTGGTAAGTGTTGAAATAATCGTTCCTGCTTTTGTTGAGTTAAAAAACTTGATATCCAGTGTTGTTAATTTAAGAAAAAGCTGATTTCTAATGTAACGAATGATATTTTCTTCCAACCTCGCATTAGTTATATTTCCCAGATATTTAAAAACATTCTTAAAAATAAATAAGATAACAATGAAAAAACTAAGATTTATCAAAGTTTTGTGAACATCGATAGGGTTTACGACAAGATTTTTTAAAAAGTTAAAAAAAGAGTGTTTTACAGATTGTAGAAAAGAAGTCGAAATAGATGAATTTTCTATGGTAATTTTTGAATTAAAAATTAGTTCGAATATTGGTTTGATTGAAGCTACAGTTGTTGCCGTTAAAGTTGAAAAGATAGTGTTCAAAATAATTGTAGCAAAAAACAAACCTACGAAAGGTTTAGCAAAAGTGAAACCTCGAAGGAAATAGGAACCTTTAAAATTTTCACTCATTGATTTGTTTAGGATTTTCTTTTGATTCCTTTCCTTCCTCCTCAAGTAATTTTAAAATTCTTTGGTAAAGGTATTCCTCGTCTCCTGTTGCGTAACCATTATGTTCCCAAACTATTTCGCCTTTTGAGTTAATAAGGAAGGAATGTGGCGGGTTATTAACATTCATTGCACGACGGAAATCACCGTTTTCATCTAAGTATATTTCAAATTTCCAATTTCGTCCTTTCACAAATGGTGCGACTTTTTTTGAATTTCGGACATCATCAATCGATACAGCAATTATTTTAATCCCAGTTTCTTGTTGCCATTTTTCGTACACTTCGTGAATGTTGTTCAATTCCATAATGCAGGGTTTGCACCAAGTAGCCCAAAAATTGATGACAAAAGGTTTTCCTTCGTTGTTAAATGTTTTTGTTTCTACTGTTTCTCCCTTGATGTTCTTTACTTTTACATTAGGTATTGTTCTATTTTCTTTTGCGAAACAGATAGAAATTGCAACAAACAAAAGTAACAAACCTATCTTTTTCATTTTCACTTAAAATTTTGTAAAAAAATCATTATTTTAGTTTTTTAAAGAACAAATTTAAGAAGAAATATGAAAAGACTTATTGTTTTATTTATTCTGATTGTTTTTATCCCAATTATCCTATTTGCAAAAAGTATAGAAATTGTTTCTGGTGAATTTCAAGTTAATACTTCTCCAAATATTGACGAGGTTAAAGCACATTGTGTTTTTAAGAATGTTTCCCAACAGGAGATTAGTGTTAAACTTAAGATAAAGCTAATTCAAGCCACAGAAGGTTTAGATGTTGCTTTTTGTTGGGGTCCAGTTTGTTATCCACCTTTAACCCTTGGTGAATTTCGTGAACCAAGCGATGCTATCTCTCTACTCCCAGGGCAAACAAGTGGACCCAACGAGTTTTATTTGACATTTTCTCCTAATGGTTACCAAGGTGAAGCTATTGTCGAGGCTATTCTTTATGTAAAAGATAATCCCGAGGATTCATTAAATTTAGTTTTTCGTCTATCTACAGTTTTGGGTGTACCTCATTCTAAATTCGATAGCCAAATTCTTGCTGTATCGGTAACTGGTGACTATTTCACTTTAGAAAAATTTGGGTTTACTCCTGGTACAATTTTTGTTTATACTATTGATGGTAAACTCTTATACAAATCTTTTATTTTTGAATTATTAAATATTTCATCTTTTCCTAAGGGGTTATATTTAATTAGACAATTGGAACCAAATATAAAGACAATTCTTGTCAATAAGTTATAATTTTTCTTGGTGTGAAAAAATTTCACCCATTAAGTAAAAATTAATAATCAAAATAGATTGGAGCAAAAAAATGATAGTTTATGATTTAGTCCTAAAATTATCATTACTTGTAACTCTTGCTGTTCTTTCGGGATTTATTGATAGATTTTGGCCTCGTAAGACACTTATTGGGAAAATATTCCAAGGTATACTATTTGGTTTTACTTCAATAGTTGGAATGATATTTCCGTTTGAACTTGCTCAAGGTTTGATTTTTGATGGAAGAACAATTATTATTAGTTTATCTACTTTGTTTTTTGGGCCTATTTCAGGTGGAATAGCTGCATTAATGTCCTTTGTATACCGCACTTATGTTGGTGGCGTGGGATTACCTATGGGACTTGCAACTATTGTTGAAGCATTTATTGTTGGTTTATATTTCTACAGAATTAAGGAGAGAAGGGACATTTTCTGGCTTAACACTTTAAGATTATATTCTTTTGGTTTTATTGTACATATTATTATGGTACTTTTAGTTTTTATGCTTCCTTCTAAATATGCTAAAAGTGTCTGGGATGAGGTTGCTTTAACAATAATTTCAGTTTATCCAGTGGTTTCTTTGTTAATTGGTAAAATCCTTCTTGACCAAGAAATATCATCAAGATATTTAAAAGATTTAATTAGAAGAGAATCTTTGTATAGAACCACTTTATATTCCATTGGTGATGCAATAATTACAACTGATGCTAATGGATTTATTCATAATATGAACTCTGTGGCCGAGGCACTTACTGGTTGGACAGAGAAAAATGCGAGAGGTAGGGAAATCAACCAAGTTTTTAGAATTGTTAATGAGTTTACTTTAAAAGAAGCAGAAAATCCTGTTGAACGAGTTCTTCGAGAAGGAAAAGTAGTTGGTCTTGCAAACCATACTGTTCTTATTTCCCGTGATGGTAGAAAAATACCAATTGCAGATAGTGGAGCTCCTATTAAAGATGAAAATGGAAACATTATAGGTGTAGTTTTGGTGTTTCGGGACCAAACTAAAGAGCGTGAATATTTAAGAAAAATTGAAGAGCAAGAAAAAAGATATCGTCAATTTGTTCTATCAAGTTCTGATGGAATATGGAGATTTGATATTGATACTCCAATAAACATTAACTTACCCATAGAAGAACAAATAAAATTAATTTTTCAAGGTGGCTATCTTGCGGAATGTAACGATGCATATGCAAAAATGTATGGTTTTGAAAAAGCAGAGGATATTGTCGGTATTCGTTTGATAGATGTTTTAAAACCAGAAGACCAGGAAAATATTGAATATCTTACTAACTTTATTAAAAATGGTTATCGTCTGACTGGAGGAATTTCCAAAGAATATGATAAATATGGGAATGTATTGTATATTGAAAATAACTTAGTTGGAATAATTGAAGATGGGTATTTAATTCGTGCTTGGGGGACACAGAAAAATATTACTGAAAAATATTTCCTTGAACTTTCGTTAAAAGAAAGTGAAGAGAAGTTTCGCCTTCTGTCCGAAGCATCGTTGGTGGGTATCTACTTAATTCAAGATTATAAATTTATTTATGTTAACCAAGCCTTAGCAAATGTATTTGGTTATGAAATTGATGAAATAGTCAATAAGCTTGGTCCTTTGGATTTAACTCATCCAGATTACCGTCCAATAGTAATTGAGAACATAAACAAAAGAATTTCTGGCGAAATTGAATCGATTAATTATTCATTTAAAGCAGTAAAGAAAGATGGTTCTACAATTTTCATTGAAGTTTTTGGGAAAAGAATTGAATTTCGTGGAAAACCCGCCATTATTGGGACATTGATGGATATTACTGAAAAACTTCGTCTCGAAGAGGAAAACCGTATCCGAAATTTACAATTAGAAAGTACTTTGGAAAATACTCCAAATGTTGCTATTCAGTTTTATAATATCAAAGGTGAAGTTCTCTATTGGAACAAAGCCTCGGAAACAGTTTACGGTTGGACTAAAGATGAAGCACTTGGGAAGACACTGGACCAACTTATGTTAACCAAAGAGGAAACAGCAAAATTTTTATCTGTTCTACAAGAAGTTTATTCAACTGGAAATCCTGTTGGTCCAAATGAATGGAAAGTAAAGAGAAAAGATGGTAGTGAAGCTTGGATTTTAAGTTCTATTTTTGCTATTCCTTCCAAAGTTAACGAAAAAATTATAGTTTGTGCTAACGTTGATATCACAGAACGAAAAAATGTTGAGATCGCTCTTAAAGAACAAAATGATTTATTCCAAACACTTATTAATACTTTGGAAGCTGCAATTTTACTATATAGAGGTAAAGATATTGTATTTTGTAATGATGCAACATCTAAAATAACCGGTTATTCACTTGAAGAATTATATTCTATTCCTATATGGGATTTAGTGCATCCAGACCAGAGAGAAAAAGTGAAAAACATTGTCCTTGCAAGATTCAGAAACGAAGAAGTCCCAAATCGTTACGAAATTAAAATACTCAAGAAAGATGGTTCTACTGGTTGGGTAGATTATTCTGTAGGTATGATAAAATGGAAAGGAGAATTGACTGCCATTGGTACAGCAATTGACATTACTGAAAGGAAACTTAATGAAGAGATAATACAAATTCAGTATAATATTGCGGATGCTTTAGTAAAGCAAAAATCTCTTTATAAGTTTTTCGAGGTTGTACGAAAAGAACTTTCGAAAGTTTTGGATACTAAGAATCTTTTTGTTGCTTTTTATGATGATGAGAAAGATGAACTTTATAGTCCCTTCGAGTGGGATGAAAAGATGGACGGACCTACAAGATGGAGTGCGAAAAAATCGTTGACTGGGAAAGTAATTAAAGAAAAAAGAAGTATTCTTTTAAAAAAGGAGGAAATTCAAAAGGAAATAGAAGATGGTCAAATAGAACTTATTGGTTCTTTGGCTGAATCTTGGCTTGGTGTTCCTTTAATTGTAGAAAATAGAGCATATGGAGCACTGGTAGTACAAAGTTATGATAATCCTAATTCTTTTGATGAGAGAAGTGTTCGTTTGATGGAGATAATAGCTTCCCAACTTTCAACATATATTATCCAAAAGATGCAAACTGATGAATTAACAAAGTTGTCACTAGCCATTTCAAAAAGCCAAGTGGGTGTTGCAATTACTGATGTCAATGGGATTATTGAATTTGTGAACCCTAAAATGTGTGAAATAACAGGTTATTCTTCGGATGAACTTATTGGAAAAAAAATGAGTATTTTAAAATCTGGATATCATACAAATGACTTTTATGCCAATATGTGGTCCACAATACTAAGTGGTAAAGATTGGTCTGGTGAATTATTAAACAAAAAGAAGGATGGACAATTGTACTGGGAAAAAACTTTGATTTCCCCTATCTTCAATGAATTTGGAAAAATACAACATTTTGTTTCAATAAAAGAAGATATTACTGAGCAAAAGAAACTTATCAATGAACTGATACAAGCAAAAGAGAAAGCACTTGAAAGTGAAAAGTTGAAAACTGCTTTTCTTGCAAATCTTAGCCACGAGGTTCGCACTCCTTTAAATGGGCTTATGGGGTTTGCACAAATTTTGGAAACACAAGATCTTTCCAATCAAGAGGTGAAGAGATTTGCTAATATTATAATTAAAAAAGCGAATGAACTCCTCTCCCTTTTTAACGACATACTTGATTTGTCAATGATAGAAACTGGGCAACTTAGGATTAGTCCAAAAAGTGTGAAATTAAACAGCATTCTTTATGATGTCTATTCATCTTTCCTTGTAGAGGATAAAATAAAAAATAAGGAAATAGAATTTAGAATAGGTAAATTATTACCAGAAGACTTTGAAATTGTTACCGACCCGATAAGATTAAAGCAAGTATTATATAATCTGGTAAACAATGCAATAAAATTTACAAAAAGAGGATTTGTAGAATTTGGAGCTGTTAAAGATAAAAATAATACAATTCAATTCTATGTGAAAGATACTGGGATTGGTATTGCGAAAGAAAAGTTTGATTACATATTTGAAAGATTCCAGCAAATTGATACAGATTTCTTACGAAGGGAATATCAAGGAGCTGGAATTGGTTTACCACTTTGCAAAGGATTAGTTAAGTTATTGGGTGGTGACATTTGGCTAGAATCCCAACTCGGGGAAGGTTCAACCTTTTACTTTACAATATCATCATTAAGTAGTATTGAAAAAGAAACATTAACCAAAGAAAAGTTTTCTTTCAAATTTGACAAAATTCAGTTTGAAGAGGAGATTACTATTTTAATTGCAGAAGATGATTATGTAAATTTCGTGGTATTGGAAAAAATGTTAAGTAAAAATTACAATTGCGAAGTGTTACACGCTAATACTGGTAAAGAGGCTATTGAGTTTGTCAATAAGAGAAAAGATATTAACATTATTCTGCTTGATATTCGTATGCCAATAGTAGACGGATATAGTGCTTTTAAAGAAATTAAGAAAATAAATCCCAGTATTCCAATAATTGCTGTGACTGCATATTCATATTCAGATGATAAGAGGAAAATTGTGGAAATGGGTTTTGATGATTATGTTTCAAAGCCTTATGATTTTGAAGAAATAATTGAAAAAATAAATAGAGCGATTTTGAAAACAAAGACAAGTCAAATGGAATAATTTAACTATTCAAGTTAATATCACATTGAAAGTCCTTGAAGGTTACTATGCAAGATTCTTCCAATAAATAACTAAGGAAATCTTTATAATTCATTGTGCTACTTAGAAGTGAAAAATTACCAAAAATTACTATGAATTCTCTTGAACGGGTTAAGGAAACATTCAACTTTCTGTCAATAACCTTTCCATTATCCATTTTGAGTAGGTTAGAGGAGAGAAGTATATCTTTATTTGAATTAAAAGGCAATGACAAAAAGATTATGTCTCGCTCGGAACCTTGAAATCTTTCAACGGTGTCGATAGTGACTTTTTGTCTTGCTTTAAAGCTTAGTTTTGAATAAATCTCGGCATTTTGTATTCTAAAGGGTGAAATAATTCCAAAGGTTTCATTAGTAATAATACTTTCAAAGTTTTCAAAACATTCATTGATTAAACTGGAAATAATTTTTGCTTGAGAGATGTTTAATTTTCTCTTTTTTTCCAAAGGTAAATCAACAAACAAAACCCTTTTATTTGCATTCGAATTCAATTTCTTTCCAATAAACTCGATAAGAATAATATTCTTTTCTTTTGATTGCCTAAATAATGGGGTTTTAATCAATCCATCATAAAATATTCTATTAATTGGTTCTAAAACTAAAGGATGCATTCTTCCTTGGTTATTCAAAACTCCAATTGAAAAATTCCAATTCTTTATTCTATTATGATTTAAAAGAAATTCAAAATAAGACATTGACAATTGTGAGTAACCCAGTTTATTTAAATTTTCATTAGCATTAGAAAATTGTGAAGTTTGTAAAACTACAGCTGGAAGTTGTTTTTCGTCGCCAATTAGAATAAATTTTTCAACCTGAGTAAGTATACCGGCAAGATGTGGGAAAAGAAGTTGAGAAGCCTCGTCAACTATTGCTACATCAAATTTAATTAATTCAAAAATTTCGGGATTTGCTAGGAAAGAGTATGCAGTGCCAAGAAAAATCCTGCAATTAAGTATTTTTTCTTCAAGTTCATCAGTTTCTAATTCCTCTGACAAATTAGGTAAGAGATTTTCTTTTATTTCAGTTGATTCTTTCGTTCCAATTCGAATATAATGGTTCTGTAAATTTTCTTTATGTAATATGTCTGCAATTTCGTCTACTGCTCTGTTTGTATAAGTGCAAACAAGGATTTTATTCTCCGTTTGTTGAAAGTAAAATTTAAGAAGTTCCTTAACGACTATTCTTGTTTTTCCAGTTCCTGGGGGCCCAATGATTAAATAATATGGATAATATTCCAGAGCAGATTGAATAATCTCTTTGTAAGTATGTAAATTTTCTAAATTATCTATTTTGTATTTTCTTTCGGGTGGTTTTTTACCCAAGAGAAAAGAAATTTTTTCTTTGCTTTGAAGGAGAAAATTAAACAACGAATGAAAAAGATATTTGGTATTGGAATCCAAATAATCTTCTTCAATAATCCATCCGTCCAATATCTCAAAAAGATTTAAAGAAGTAAACTTGTTTCTTAACGAGACCACTATAAAATCGGGTTCAATTTGTTTAATCACACCCTTTAACAGTTGAAAAGAGAGTTCATTTTTAATGTAATAGGGATGGTAAAGAATTATTGGGTCACCTTTGCGAAGAGAACAAAAGTTTAAATCCTTAAATTCCCTCTCGAAAAAAAGATGCTCTTTCGAGAAATCGGATTTGTCATTAATTAACTTTAAGTTAGTTATTACATTTTCATATTCATTTTTATCTTCTATTGGCACATTCCATAAAGATGCTTGGGAAGGTCGGTTGTTGAGCACTTGTTCCCCTATCTTGCCAATAATGCTTTCATTTAGAACAAATCTAATGTATTCTTTAATTAAAAGACCTATTTCAGGTTCTTGTGAATTTAAAAGGTTCAAATAATCTCCAAAAATAAAAGCGTTTTTTTGTTTGGTTAAATATTTTTCCAGCGTATCAAAAATTCCATAATTTCCTTTTGCTAAATTCATTTCAAGAAGATATATCCAATTTCTCGTTTTAAGGAATTCTCTTTTAAGTTCATTGGTGCAATTTGCTTCTCGTAAAGGTTTTTCCTTGTCACGAGAGTATAGTATCATTGAGGAGCCAAATCTATTAGGAAGAGATGACCCCAAAAGAAGGTTGTAACCAATTGTCTGTGCATAATGTGAATACCACATTCCTATGGTTGTTTTGTTTCCTTTCCCAAAGCGTAATAAAACATTATTAGTAGGAAAATTTCCAGATTTCAACTCAATAATTGTTTTCCAATTTTTGTCTTGTGGGCTTTCCAAAAGTAAATCCATCCTTCCAATAATTCCGAATTCAGCAGAGAAAAATGTAGGTTCTATTTGAAATTGGAATTTCTTGATTATTTCAAGAGCATAAAGCAAGGTTTGGTATTGTTCTTCAGCTTCTTTCCGGATATTTTTATCTAAGTCTTCAACTTTTTGTTTCAAGACCAAATAAGGTAGTATCTTTTTTGAAATTGCTTTTTTGAATATCTCTTGAAATGTCGGATTTTCTTCAATCAATAAATAATCAAAAATCTGATTGATTAAGTTACCCAAAAAAGTATAATAAGTTGTCTGTTTAGGAAAAAATTTGTTAATAAAGTATAGATAAGCATTTGAGCCATTTTTTGAAAAACATTGAGAAATATCAGTAATGTCGTATAAATAGTCGGGCTCAACGACAATTAAACTTTCTTCTACAGTTTCAAATTTATTTCTATCTTTTTTCGATAAAAACAAGCAATTCAAAGTATTTCCTTGGCTAATGCATTTGGGAATTTCTTCCCAGTAATTGCTAAAATCTATTTCAATTTCAATATCTTCATAAAAAAACTCGATAGTACTATTTTCTTTGTTAATTTTTTTTGCAATGATTTTGTATAGACTAATTAATTCACCATTGGAAAAGTAATCAAACTTAGTGTTTTCACTAATGGTATTGATTTTTTCTTCAAGTTGTGAAAAAATTTTAAGTTTTTCGGTTTTAAGAAAATAAGAGATAATATCTGCGATAAACGAAATTACAATTAGTAGTTTGTTTTTCGAAATACTTTCCTTTTTTTTCCAAGATAAATTAGAATGGACAAAAAGAATTTTCTTTTTTATTTCGTCGCTAATTTTGAAGTTGTTAATTAAAAAAGAAATTCTTGAAAAGTTCGTAGGGAAATACTGCTTTTGGTTTTGTAAGAGAAAATAAATTAACTCTAAGAATAAAGTATAAATTTCCTTAACAAGATTATTTTTTAATTTACGATGGGAAATGCTGTTTTTTTCGACTTTGTTTAATATCTCTATAAGTTCATCAAAGAAACTTTCTGCATCGAGCATATTAGGATTCGGGCATTACATCTTTCACACGAAGTTGATACTGGGTTTGATTGCCATTGTACAATTCTTCGAGAACAAAGACCATAGAAAAGGACTTATTGCTATTTATGTGTTTTATTTTCTCTCCTAAATTTTGTCCTACCGCATCTATTTCGAAGAAAATATTTCCATTATTGATATTAATTGGTTGGACTGCGCGGAATCTAAAACTGTTGGAACCAAACATTTTGATTCCATTTTTTGAATACACTCCTTTTGCCAAAAATACGGGTTTATTATTTTCGAAACCGAAAGGAGCAAATTTTGTAAGAACTTGGAAGAACCTAGGGGAAAGTTCAGATAAATTAATTTCAGCATCAATAATTAGTTCGGGAATAAGCATTTCGTTACTAATATGTTTATGGGCAACCTGGTCGAAACATTCTACGAATTCGTTCAAATTCTCTATTTTCAACGAAAGTCCCGCGGCGTGCTTATGTCCACCAAATTCTTCAAGTAAATTGTTGCATTCTTTCAAGGCAGAATGAATATCAAAATTCAAAATGCTTCTTGCAGAACCTTTTGCAAGATTATACATTGTTGTTAGTAAAATAGTAGGTAAATGATATTTATCCACTAATCTACTTGCTACAATACCAATTACACCAGCGTGCCAATCTTCTTTATGTAGGATTAAACATCTTCGGTCGCTTTTTGATAAAAATTCTTCCGCCATTGGAATGGCTTCTTCAAAGGTTTTTTCGTCGTAATACCGACGCATTCGATTGTCTTGCTCCAGTTGCTGTGCCATTTGGAAAGCAATTATTTCATCTTTTTGAATCATCATTTCGACGGACCGCATTGCATCTCCTAGACGTCCAGCGGCATTAATTAAAGGAGCAAGAGAGTATATGATATTAAAAGTAGTTAGGTTACCTGGTTTTAAATTGGTGCAATACAATAATCCTTTGATACCGGGCCGTGGCTTTTCATTTAAAAGTTTTAAACCAAAATAAGACAGGATTCTGTTCTCGTCAACCAAAGGAACCATATCGGCAGCCGAAGCAATAGCAACGTAATCGAGGTATTGGAAAGCATCCTCTTCTCGATTAAGTTTCTTTGAAATTGCTTGGATAAGTTTAAAAACAACACCACAAGCAGCCAAATGTTTAAATGGGTAAAGACAATCTGGTAGTAGAGGGTCGAGAATTGCAAATGCTGGAGGCAATTCTGGTCCGGGCTCGTGATGGTCGCAAATTATTGTGTCTATACCAATACTATTAGCATATTTAATTGCATCAACACTTGTAATTCCAACATCCACTGTAATTATTAGGTTAACACCTAGGTCCTTTAATTTTTTAACCGTTTGCGGAATGATACCATAACCTTCTTGAAATCTGTCGGGAATGTGGTAAATTACATTACCACCAAGGCTTCTTAAAAATTCAATCAACATTGAAGTACTTGTAGTTCCATCGACATCGTAATCTCCATGTACACAGATAGTTTCTTTTTTGTTTATAGCTGCCAAAGTTCTTTCGACAGCTTTATCCATATCCTTTAAAAGAAATGGGTCGTAAAGGTTATCAAGTGATGGATTGAAATAATCATTGACTTTTTTAGGAGTGTCAAG
The DNA here is from genome assembly GCA_026416955.1 of Ignavibacteria bacterium. GTDB lineage: Bacteria > Bacteroidota > Ignavibacteria > Kapaibacteriales > UBA2268 > Naka2016. The sequence continues at coordinate 135,259 of JAOAEE010000008.1, forward strand.
TCCTCTTGCAACCAAAACTTTAGCAAGACCCCGTGGAATCTTGTAAGATTCCACTATGTTTTTAACAATTGACTCCTGAGGTTCACCCCTAAGTTTCCAATTATAAATGGACATATGTGTATCCTTATTTTCATAACTGGTACAAAATTACAACATAAAACCGAAAAAAACAAATAATTTGTGAAAAAAAATTGTCACTGTGTAAAAATTTACACACTTTTTGTAATTTCACATTTATTTTTTATCAAAAATTCTAATTCTAATGGATAATAATATTATTAATGGCGAGGATTTTGATGTAGAGCAACCCAAACTTGACCGAAATAAGAAGAAAAGGATATTATTAAAGAATGAAAAGAAAATTTCTGAGGTTGTAAATAGTGGGTTGGTTGTAACTTCAAAAGGTCGGTTTTATTTTGTGAAGAAAACAAATGATGATTCCAATTTTTTATATAAATGTGTAGTTTCTGGTTCAATCCAAATTAACCACAACCATAAAACAATTTTGACAGTAGGAGATAAATGTGAATTTATTGCCCCCAATGATAACACAGATGGACAGGGTTTAGGTAGAATAACGAAAGTTGAAGAAAGAGAGACTTTCCTATTAAGAAAATCAATAAATGGAAATAATGAAGATGTTATTGCTGCTAATATGCACCAAGTTTTGGTGATTCTTGCAGCCGAAAATCCCAAATATAACTTACATATGCTGGACAAAATTCTAATCTCTTGTGAATATGGTTCTCTGAAGCCACTTATTTGCATAAATAAAATGGATTTGGTGGAAAGTGAAAAGGTTTTTGAGGATTTCAAAGAATATATTAGATTGGGATATCAAGTCTTTTATATTTCTGCATTAAAATTGGAGAATTTAAAACAGGTTTACAAAGCAATTGAAAATAAAGTCACTCTTTTTATTGGTGTATCTGGTGTCGGCAAATCTACTTTAGTTAATTCACTTTTTGGTAAGGAAATCCAAAAGGTCGGGAAACTCGCCAAAAACTTACGGGGTCGGCACACAACTACCTCTTGTAATTATTTATTTTTGGACAATAACACAGCAATAATTGATTCACCAGGATTTAGAGAATTCGATTTATTTGGAATAACAAAAGAGGAACTCCCATTTTATTTCCCAGATTTTGAACCATTTTATCGAAAGTGTAAATTTCAACCTTGTTCTCATACTCACGAACCAGACTGTGCAGTGAAAAAAGCTTTGCAAAAAGGAAAAATATCCAAAAGAAGGTATTTTTCTTATCTAACAATTTATGAAAATCTTTGAAATAAATAGAATAATATTTATTATATTATCTTTTTATTTTGGATAACTTTGATGAAAAGATGTCTCTATAAAATAACTTTTCTTTTCATTCTTTTATCTGTATCGAATCCTTTGTTTTCCCAATATTGGCAAAAAATACAGAATATTCCTAGCCCTTTTAGTAATAATTATTGGCTTGATGTTTATTTCCATCCATCTAATCCAAATTATGGATGGATATGTGGATTCAACGGGATGATAATTAGAACGACAGATGGTGGAAACACTTGGCGAGGTTCTACTGTAAATGCATACCATTTAGAAAGCATCCATTTTCCATCATTACAAATTGGGTATGTTTCTGGGGTTGAGGGAATTTTCAAATCTACCGATGGGGGAGCTACTTGGTTTGATGTTACTCCACCTAACACAAGAGATACTACTCATTTTTGGGGTTGCTACTTTTTAAATGAGAATTACGGGGTTTTGGTTGGGGATGGTTGTTTTGGGAGAAATCAGCATTTCTGGCTTACAACGGATGGGGGAAGCACTTGGTCTGTCTTTCTTGGTACTGAAAATAATTCAGGTATGACAGATGCTCTGCTTTACCCAAATGGCTTAGGTTATGCAAGTAGTAGCGGTAGGATTTGGATAACAATTGATAGTGGTAGAACTTGGCAAATATTTGCAACTTCCGGTCCTAATCTATGGCAAGAAGAAATTACTAACTATGGTTCTTCATTCCTTGTTCCTTATTCTGGAACAACTTGTACTGGTGGAGGGAATGATGGTGGAATGAGGTTTTCAACAAATAATGGTACAACTTGGAACAGTTTTCGAACTGGTGTTCCAATGTTTGGTACTTTTTTAATTGATTCACAAAAGGGTTGGGCTTGTGGTTATTACACTGAGGTTTATTATACATCTAATGGTGGTTCTAATTGGCAAAGAAGGAATTGTGGCATACAATCTGGAAATTTAGATGACCTCTGGTTTATTAATGAGAATAATGGGTGGGTCGTTGGAGAAGGTGTATATAAGTTATCGAACCCAATTGGAGTAGTGAACAAACAATCCATAAATTTTGCGGAATTTTGCGTTGGTTCAAAAAAGTTCGATACTCTTTGGGTAAAAAATTACAACTTCAATGATGTAACCATTTCACTCAATATTAATTCCCCTACAAATGAATTTGAAATTTTTAGTCCCGGTACAACTGGTTATATTCAATCTTGCGACTCGATTAGGGTTATTGTTTCATTTGCTCCAAAGACACCAGGAACAAAAAATGCAACTTTACAAATTCAATATCCATATCAAAATCCGATTACAGTTTCAATAACCGGAAGGGCAATAGTATCCACTGCAAAACTTATTGATACCCTTATCACAGTTAATTATGCTAAATGTGGTTTTACATACCAAGTTGCTGCCAAAATAGGAGTGAATGATGTAGGAGAATTTGTTTCTACTATTATTCCAAGTAAAGAAAGTAGAGTTTTTAAACTAATTACACAATTACCACTACAATTAGACCCTTCTCGGAACAATCTATTAAATTTCGAAATAACACCATACGATACTGGTTGGCAAGAGATAACATATCGAGTTAGATTTTCCCCGTGCGATACTTTCCAGGTTTTGAAAATCAAAGTTTATGCTTTTTCACCAATTATTAATTTAGATTCAGCCATAAATATTGATCTGCATTGCAAAATAACCCCTATTAAACTAAGAATATTCAACACTGGTAACGATACTTTATTTTTCCGAAAATTTTCTTTCAGCCCACCAACTAACAAATTAATTCTTCAAGGCTGGGCTTCGGGTAATAATTTGCTTTCAAATTTTATCCTTCCTGGCAGAGATGATACTCTATTGATTTTGTTAGATACAAATAATTTAGGTGCTGTATCAACAACTTTAATAATAGAAAGCAACGACCTACGAACTGTAAATGGACAAAGGAATGTTGTTCACTTAAAAATTAATGTTAGGATTTTTGTTTCAAAAATTACTTTCCAACCCAAAATTGTTAATTTTGGAAAGGTTTGTGTAGGCGATACATCTTATAGAGAAGTAAATTTTCTTAATCAAGGGAATTTGGAAGAATTGTTTCTTACTTTTGTTCAAAGCAATAAACTCAATTTTTTTGTTAAAAATACTTTTCCGATAACCCTTAAAAGTTTCGATAGTTTAAAAATAAGAATTGCTTTTTCTCCCAATAGAATTGGTAAGTTTTCCGACACTTTGACTTTTGTTTCATTTAATTGTCGCGATACACTTAAAGTTATCTGCATAGGAGAAGGAGTAAAGGCTGGTATTAATGTTGTACCAAAGCAAATTATTTTAAGAATTCAAAGGGGACTGGGTTCTTCAATTTTATTTTCCTTTTTCCGAGTTGTTGACGATACTAATCGTTTAGAAAGTATTACTGTCTCAGATTCTCTTAATGAATTGGTGGCAAACATTAAATTGTTGAGAGATTCAACTTTGATGTCCTTTGACAGTTTGTTAATAGAGTTCAGTTTCTTTGCTTCAAAAAAAGGAAGGTATTTTGGTACAATTTATGTACATTTCAAAGGAAATTGCGATATTGTTATTTCTATTCCAGTTCAAATTGATGTTTTCGACAAAAATACAGTAATTGACCCTTTGCATATAGATTTCGATAGTATTATTTGTAAAAAGGAAATTAACAAACGCTCCATAGTCATAAAAAACATATCCGAAGCGAAAGATACTATTAAGAATATTGTACTTTTGCAAAAAACTGGTAGTTTTTCCTTTAATTCTTTACCTTCATTTCCACTAATATTACCACCAAACGATTCATTCGAAATACAAATTCTCTATTTCCCTTTACAAGAAGGTTACGACACAGCAAATATTTTAATAGAGTTTGATGATACAACTCGTAATGTCCAGATAGTCGCAACTGGCTTCTTCGGGTATTCGAAGTTGTTGTCATCACCAAAATTGATAGACTTTGGCAGCCTTGAATATTGCGAAATCCCAAAACAACTTAAATTTATAATTAAAAATATCGGTAATATTGAAGATACTATTCTTATCATCAAAAATTTTTCAAGTTCCCTTTTTTCATTTGAAGTATCAAGATATTTTTTGCTTGGTAATTCATTGGATTCTTCGGAATTTCTAATCTCTTTATTAAAAAGCGATAAATTAGGAGAGTTAATAGATACATTAGTTATTGGATTTTCCAAATGTCCACAAATGGATACAATTATCGTAAAGTGTTCAATTGTTTCACCAAAATATGAAATATTACCAAAATTTATTGATTTAGGAAATTTATGGATTGGTACTCAAAAAAATGGAAATTTTAAAATCATTAACAAACATAATAATGGGATTGGTCTTAAGGTTGGTTCATATAATGTAAGCAAAAATTTTGGTTTTGATAGTAACTTTTCTATATATCTTGAACCTAATCAAACTAAGACTTTCGAATTTTATGTTATTGCTACTCAAGAAGGAGAGTATTGGGATACTATTTGTTTCGAAATTAGTTCCGTTTGTAAGTATTACGATTGTATAATTGTTCACTATAATATTCCGAAAGAACAATATAAAATGACATTCAAGGTAGGGAAATATATTGCAAAACCCGGAGATGATATTGAAATAAAAATAGAAAATCTAACCCCAAATAATTTTCTGAAACTTGATACTTTATTAATAGGGTTATCATACGATAAATGGTTGTTTTATCCATACTCTTTCAAAGTAGGAGATGTAAATTTTTCTGCTGAAACAAATTTCGGCAAAATTTTCTTTAAGCTAAGCGAAAATTATTTAATCGACTTTTTAAATAGTGGCAAACCTATTTCTATTTTTGGTAAAGCCTTATATTCTGCTCCCGATACAACTTTATTAGAATTAAGTATTGTAGATTATTTCCCAAAGAAAAACATAGATATTTCCCTTTTTAATGGTCTTTTATACGTTTACCCAGTTTGCGAACCCATTGGTTCCTTAAAGATGGAACTAATACCCTCATTTAATGTGATTGGTTTTTATTATGATGTCAATGATTCATTTGTGGTTTTGATATCAAGTGAAAACCAACAAATTAGTATTTCTTTGTTCGATGTTTTAGGTAATTCTTTTGGAACAATTCAAACAAATTTGGAAAGAGGATTAAATATTATTGAATTATCCAATACATTAAAAATATACCAACAAAATTCCGAATTCTTTCTTGTATTTTCGAATAGTTATTCAAAAAAAATTCTTTTTGTTCCTTTTTTAAGATAATTTAATTTTATGAAAATTTATATAGGAACTTCTGGTTGGTCTTTCCCTAATTGGGTTGGGATACTCTATCCAGAGGGTTTGCCCCAAAGAAAATGGTTGAACTATTATTCCCAAATTTTTAACTGTGTAGAGGTCAATGCTACTTTTTATAGACTATTTCAAGTAAGTACATACCAAAATTGGGTAAAGTCTGTCGACGAGAATTTTAAGTTCATAATTAAAATTCCACAAGAAATTTCACACAAGAAAAAATTGATAAATTCAATTAAGGACCTTGACGATTTTTTTTGTAACATTGAAATAATTAAACCAAAAATTGGCTTATTACTGCTTCAACTTCCACCCAGTTTTAATACTTCTCTCGATGTGTTTTCTGAAGTTGTAAGTTATATTAGGTCAAAATTTCCCCTTGCAATTGAATTCCGAAATTTTTATCTTAACTCTGATGATGTGTTAAATATCTTAATAGAAAACAATTGTGTTTTTGTTAATCCAGATTCACCTAAATATCCTTTAACAAGCATTGTTACAAATCGCGTTCTATATTATAGGTTGCATGGTAGAGTTGAGTTACATAAGTCTTCTTATACCGAAGATGAATTGAAGGAAATAAGTTTAACAATAATTTCTATGCGCGAAAGACTCGACGAGGTATATGTTATTTTTAACAATGGTATGGTTGGTCACTCGATTTCTAATGCAATCAAATTACAATATTTTTTAGGCATAAGAAATGAAAAAGTTATATCTTTACCCAAATATTCCCTAGGATTGGGTCTGTAGTATTATGTGAAATTAACATTTGAATTGTTCTTTGGGTAAGGGTTACTCCAGATGGTAGCAGTTTTAAACCAGAATATGTGTAAACATCTCTCGAAACCACAAGGCCCTCTTTCAAGTCTTGCAACTGAAGAGGTTTTTCGAACATACTTCCTTCAAGTTCTCTGAATTCAAGTAAAAATTGTTCGAAGAAGAGAACGACTTTTGGGTCGTAAAGCCTTCGGGCACCTTGTTTAATGATTTCTAATGCTTCGTCGGCTTTTAATTTCTTGAAAGCACGAAGTTCCTCGAAATCCAAAGCTACACGAATAATACGGGATGGAGCTGGTATTTGCCAAGATTGAAGTTTCTTTGGTATTCCACTTCCATCAAAATTTTCCCAAATATGGAAAATTATTTTTGCTACGTTTTCAAATGTTCCAATATTTTCGAGCAATTCTTTCGCTCGAAGTGGTACCTGAAACATTAATTCATTAGTGGGTGCACCGTCGGTGAGAACGGGTTTTTCAAGAAATTCGTCTGGTAAACATAGTTTTCCTAAATAAGCAAGATACGATGCAAATTCAATATCTTTGAGATCTTCCTCATCGAAGTTCCCAGTCAATTTAGAAATCCAAACCGATGCATTGGCTACTTTTTTTAAAATTTCACCAACAAAAGGCATTCGAAGAGTTAGAAACCTTATAGCAAGCTGCTTTGTATCTTGAATTTGCTTTTCCAAAGCAGTTGCTAACTCGGTTAAAAGTTTATTTTCCTCTATAACTTTTTGTTGCAGTTTAAGTACTCTTATTCCAGCTCTTAATTTTGCTATTAATTCATCATATTCGATTGGCTTGTTGATAAAATCGTCGACGCAATCTTCTAATGCTTTGATTTTTAGTTCTTTGTCAACATAACCAGTTGTGAGTATATAATAGATGCTTCTCAACTTTGGGTTTGCTCGAACTTTTTTGCACAACTCTAAACCATTAATTTCGGGGATGTCATAATCAGCAATGACAATGTCGATTTTGTTCTTTTGAAGAAGGTTCCAGGCTTCATTCCCTTGAAATGCAATTAATAACCCAGCATTTGGGAAACTTCTTGAAAGGATTGCCCGAATGTTTGCTATTGTTGCTTTGTCGTCGTCGATGACAAGAAAATTAAGAGTCTCCATTCCTTTCTCTTATTTTGTGTAATTTTTTAGTATTTCCTCCGAACTTATGTTCTTTATTAAAATTGAAGTTCTTCTGTTTGAGTAATCGAATGGATTTTCTGGATTTTTTAATTTTTTGTCTGCAAATCCAGTTACTTTAACAATTTGTCCTTCCCAAAGACCATTTTCTTCTAAAACCTTGCGGGCAGCATTAGCTCTATCGGCAGAAAGTTCCCAGTTTGTATACTGCGAACTTTTTGAGTATTGCCGACTATCAGTATGACCTTCAACTTCGACATAATTTGGTAGCTTCCCAATTTCTTTTGCTAGGGTTGCAAGTAATTCTTTTGCTAATGGTCTTAATTTTGCACTACCCACCTCAAAGAAAATTGCGTCTTGTTTTTCAATTAATTCAATCCTTAATCCTTCCTTTGTAAATTCAAACTGTATTGAATTTAAAAGTTCTTTCAATTGAGGATTTTTAGTTAAACTTTCGTTGAATATCTTCTTTATTTCATCAGCAATGGCTTTGACTCTTTCAACTGCTTTAATACTATCTTGTATTGCCTGTTTCTTTAATTTGTCGGAAACTTTTTCTGCAAGAGTATCTTGTTGTTCTGGAGGCAAAAAGAAAACAAATTGTTGTTTCTCTTTCCCTTCGCCTTTCCCGGTTTCTGGATTTTCAAAGATATCAATCTTAACTGGAACGGTTCTTTTCCCAGTTATGAAATTAAAAGCACCTGGGTCTTTGAAATATGATGATACCATTTGACGAATTTGTTCACTTTGTCCAAGTATCCACATAACTATAAAGAAAGCCATCATAGCCGTGACAAAGTCTGCATATGCAACTTTCCAAGAACCACCGTGGGGAGCGTGAGCGTGGTGTCCCTTTTTCTTTTTAATTATTATTGGTTCTTCTTTATGTTTTTTTTCTTCATCTGCCATAGGACATTCCTTATAATTATCTTGCTTGCTTGATTGCTTGTTCAGTTTCTTGGAAGCTTGGTCGGTTTTCTGGGTCAATAGACCGACGCCCGTATTCGATAGCAACCGAAGCAGGAGCACCTTTTGCAAATGCAAGTAGTGCCGCCTTTATTGTTTGCAAGTACTTCATCTCTTTTTGTACTATTTTGTTCATAATCGAAGCAGTTGGACCAATGATGCCGTAGCACATCAAAACTCCAAGAAATGTTCCAACAAGTGCTGCTGCAACGTGGTGACCAACTGCTTCTGCTCCTTCGCTTACAGAAGCCATTGTAACGATAATACCCATAACTGCAGCAACAATTCCTAGGCCCGGAAATGCTTCGGCTAAGGTCTGAAGTGATTGAGCTGGAACTTGCTCTTCCTCTAAAATATTTTCAATGTCTATATCCATTAATTCTTCGAGGTCGTGGGCTGGAACACCACCGCTGAGAACAACTTTTAGTGTATCGGTTAGAAATTCGACTGCTGGTTTGTTCGCAAGGAATGATGGATATTTCGAAAAAATTGAACTTTGTTCGGGATTTTCGATATGTGACTCAATAGCAATTAAACCTTCTCTTTTAGCGAATTGGAAAAGTTCGTAAAGTAATTGTAGTAATTCGATGTAAGCTGTTTTATTGACTTTTGGTCCTTTAATGGTACCCAGGGCACCCGAAATAATTTTTTTTAATACGGGCAAAGGATTTGCTATAAGAAGTGAACCAATTGCTGCACCACCGATAATAATATATTCAGCAGGAACAATTAATGCAAGAGGATTTCCGCCAGCAACAATCAAACCACCAATGATTGAAACAAAAACCACGACTATTCCTATAATAACAAACATCTTGCACCTTCTATTTAGTTTTCTTTTCCAATTCTTTGATTACTTCCTTGTTGTTTGGGTCGATAGATAATGCCTTTTCAAAAAAATAGTTGGCGTTATGTTCATCACCTAAAGCTTTATAAATTAAACTTAAATGCAAAAATGGTTCTGCTCGTGTATTGTCTATTTCAATAGACTTTTCTATATATTCTTTCGCTTTTTCGTAATTTCCTAATTTAAAGTAATACCATCCATAAGTATCTAAAAAGTTTGGGTCGTTTGGTCTTATCTTTATTGCTTTTTCAATAAGCTTACCAGCGAGTACTAAATTTGTATCTCTTTGAATTAATGAATATGCAAAATTGTTCAATGCAATTGGATTCTCTGGAAATAGTTCCAGGCTTTTAAGATAAAATGAGTCAGATTTCGACCAATTTTCAGTTTCGGAATAGAGCCATCCGAAATTAATGTATATTTGGTAATCATTAGAATCGAGCATTAAGGATTTATTAAACATTTCTTCGGCAAGTTGATATTGTTGATTGTTGGTATAAAATTCACCTAAGACATTATAGTAAGTAGGAATATCAATGAACTTAAACTTGAAACTCTGGAATTTTTGAATAGCTTCGTTTCTCTTTTTCAAATCGTAATATAAAATGTAGGAGGTATTAATTAATGTTTCTAAGTCGATTTCTTCATTTCCAAGAATGTTGTTGCAAAGCAAATATGAATTAGTTGTGTCGTTTAAGATGAAATATATCTGTAAAAGTTTGGATTTTACTTGTAAATTATCATTCGAAATTGATGTTACTACAGAAATTAATTTTTTTGATAAGTCTTTATTTATTGAATCAATAGATTTAATTTTAGAAGTAAAAATATCGATAATTTGTAAATTTTTGTCCAAAGTTATTTTTCTTTGGAATTCTTCATATTTATTAATTGCTTTTTCGTATTCACCTTTTTCCAAAAGATTGGTAAAGTATATATTAAAATAAATAAAATCTAAATTTTTGAAATAATCTGGTTTTGAGAAGATTTTCTCTAATATAACATTTTGATTGTTAGTGTCTTTTTTCAAGAAAAAGTAGTACAGTAATTGAGAGTTTACAAAGTCCTCTAGACTTGGGTCCTCAATAGAATTTAAGAACGCAATAGAAGAAGCAAATGATGTATCAACTCTGTCGAGAATATCTAAATGAAGTTTGATGTCGTTTTGATTTAAATTTTTTCTTTTTAAATGAACTAATTTACTCGAGAAAAAATATGCTTCTTTGTATTGATATCTCTGGAATAGTGTCCAAGCAAGAAGTTCAATTGTGGGTAAGAAGTTTGTGTCGAGTAGATAAGACCTAAAACCATAATCGAAAGCTAATGTGTATTTCTCAATCCAGTAAAAATTTCTGGCAATGGCAAAAAGAATAACCTTCGAAGTATCAAACCTTAGGGCATCTAATAAATCTACAATTGCTTGATGATATAAACCTAATTGTTCATTTTTTGAAGCATTTACTATTAAGTCGATTAAATATTTATTTTTTACGAATTTAATTGTACTCGAATCCAATTTATTTGCGTTAAGATAAAGTTCATAAGTATTTGAGTAAAATGAATAATTACTCACAAAAGTTTTATCTGTTGCACAACCAACAAAAAGAATAAAAATAGTAAGAAAATATTGGTAATTTCTAAAAATACTTCTCATAATAAATTTACAAGTAAAAGTATTATAAAATTATGAAAACTTTTTTGAAATAAAAAACCTGTCAACAAGGTGACAGGTTGAAAATTTAAGTAGAGTACAACAAATGGAATCAAAGTAAACCTACTTCCTTCAAAACAGAGGAAATTCCTCTTTTGTCAATTGTTTTAATTGCTTGGGTGGAAACCCTCAACCGTATCCATCGCTTTTGTTCGGGTATCCAAAATTTCTTCCATTGTAGATTTGGTAGAAATCTCCTTTTTGTTCTGTTATTAGCATGCGAAACATTGTTTCCAGTTAATGGTTTTTTCCCTGTAATAACGCAAACTCTTGCCATTTTTTCACCATTAAAGAAAACAAAATTAATTATTTTTTCATTAATAGCAAAGCAGCAAATGAAAAAAACTGTTTATTTAAATTTGTATATTCTAAAAAATTTTCATAATTTTGTGTCGTTGAATAGGAGAGGTGGCCGAGTGGCTGAAGGCAACGGTTTGCTAAACCGTCGTAGGGTTTAAAGCCCTACCGCGAGTTCGAATCTCGCCCTCTCCGCTACATTTTATTAATCGATTGAAATGTTAAAAGTAAACATTTATCCGACATTTATGGAAATTGTGAAGAAGCATTTAATTTTTATCTAACAATTTTTGGAAATGATTTTACCGCTTTTTCACTTTTCAAAGATATCCCCCCAACAGTGCAGAGCATTATAAGCCAACAGAAAAAGAATTAATTAAATTTTACATATTGAATTACCGCTTGGGAAGGATTTTTCATTGATGGGTAGCGATACAAGTGGTTTATGGGGAAATGTAATTTTTGATAATAACTTTTCAATAAGTGTTATTACAGAAAGTGAAAAAGAAACTAAAAGAATATTTTATTTGTTATCTGATGGTGGACAAGTAATTATGCCTTTGTCAAAAACCTTTTGGGGTGATTATTTTGGTATGGTTCGCGATAAATTTTCAATAACTTGGATGGTTTCGAATAAATCAAATTAAACAATATTTTATTCTTTCTTTAGGTGAAAACAAAATTAGTATCATAGTTCATTTCTAACCTTTTATGACAGCAAGTGGTTTCAATTTTGCTAAGGGTTTGGTTATCCTAAGGTTGTTTACTACTTCGACAACTGTTTCAACATCTTTATAAGCATCTGGTGCTTCTTCGGAGAGCGAACTTAGGCTGGAAGTCTTAATAATTATCCCTTCTCTTTCTAAAGATTCTTTCAATTTGCGGGGGTCAATTTCGCTTTTTGCTTGGGACCGACTTTTTACTCTTCCAGCTCCGTGACAAGAACTTCCAAAAGAAAGTTCAAGAGAATTTTCAGAACCAAGGAGAATATAAGATGATGTTCCCATTGAACCTGGAACAAGAACTGGTTGTCCAATGTTTGCAAATTCTCCTTTAATATATTTTGCAGGGAAAGAACGAGTAGCACCTTTTCGATGGACTACCAATTGTTTTTTCTTACCTTTAACAATGTGAGTTTCAAGTTTTGCAATGTTATGAGCCAAATCATAAAATAACTCGAATTTAAGTGGTTTGACTTTCTTGGAATAATTTTCAAGTATTTCCATTATTTTATGTGCTATAAGTTGTCTGTTCACAAAAGCAAAATTAGCTGCTGAATTCATTGAATAATAATATTCCTGTCCCTCTTTGGATTTAAAAGGTGCACAAGCTAAGCCGCGGTCTACTAATTGAATACCATATTTTTTAGAAACAGTTTGGTACTCTTTCGCGAAATCTGAACAAATTTGGTGGCCATAACCACGGGAACCAGTATGTATCCAAACCACAACTTGATTTTTAAATAGTCCTAAATTTGAACCCAATTCTTTGTCGAATATTTCCGAAACATACCCAATTTCTATAAAATGGTTCCCAGAACCAAGACTTCCAATTTCAGAAATACCTCTTTCAATAGCTTTATCCGAAACACCATTTAAATCTTTAACAATAAGTTTACCTTTATCTTCAATATGTTCTTTCTCTTTTTCTGTGGCAAAACCATTTTTTATTGCCCAGTCTATACCTTCCGTAACTAATTTTTCGAACTCATTTTTGTTAATTTTTATTAAACTTCCTTTTCCAGCTCCCAAAGGGATTGAATTGTAAATGTCGTTGACAATACTACCAAGAATTTTTTGAATTTCAACTTTATTCCAATTTGTGAGGTTTAATCGAATACCACAATTAATATCATAGCCAACTCCACCGGGTGAAATGATTCCCTCGTCGGCATCGAAGGCTGCAACTCCACCAATAGGGAAACCATAACCTTGATGAATGTCGGGCATTGCAAGGGAATATCCAACAATTCCGGGAAGGGTAGCGACGTTAGTTAGTTGTTTTAAGCTGTCGTCCTTTTTCAAGGTTTCAATTTGAGAAGGATGGGCATAAAAACGTGCAGGGACAAGCATATTTTTATTTTCTTCTGAAGATATTTCGTAAATGAAATCATTTATTTGATTGATTTTCATAATCTAACTTCAATTATTAAACATCAAAAACGATAGTTGTTTTAATTAAATTTTTTATTTTAATTATCTTTAAATTATGGAAAGTAGCAGATTTAATTAATAATTCTCTTTTATTTAATTTTTTAAAATAACATCTTGAGAATAAAGAATTAAATTTGATTGAAATATAGCAGTTTACTAAATAATAATTAAAATCTAATTTATTTATAAGAAAGTTAAGCCAATTAACTAATAAGATTTCTTTATCACTTGCGTTATCTTTATATTTTACAATAAATAACTTGTCATCATTTGATGTTTCAATCTTTGCTATTTGCATTAATCCAAGTGCAGCGTCGTAAAAGAGGCCTCGATAACTAGTCGATTCTATATATAAACCGATGTCTGCTGTATGTGAAATTTCTTGAAACATAATCTTATTTTTTATTATTTTTTTGCAATTTCATTGATCGAGTTTGCGAATCTGTCCAAGTCGTCTTCAGTTGTGTATAGATGTGGAGTTACTCTTATTCCACGAATATTTTCCCAATTAATTGCAACTGTAAATATTTTGTATTTAGAGAAAAGTATATCCGAAACTTCCTCAGGTTTTTTATCTTTTATCGCAAAAAGACCTAGACCACAAGAAAATTCCTTATTAATTGGAGTAAAAATTTCAATATTAGGATTTTTACTTATCTGAGTAATCCAGTAATTTTTCAAATATCTTAATCTTTCTTCTTTTCTTTTTGCTCCAATTAAAAGATGGAAATTAATTGCGTCGGCTATCGCCATTTCGGCGGGAAAAGAACGTGTTCCTAGTGCTTCGAATTTTCTGATATCATCACTATTTGGATTGTCGTTGGGGAATAGAGGAGGAATTTCTTTGATGAGTTCCTTTCGAATATATAACATACCAGTTCCAAAAGGTGCACAGAGCCACTTATGTAAACTTGTAGCAAAAAAATCACAGTTTAAATCGGGTATTTTGAAATTAATATGCGCAAAGGTATGTGCTCCATCCACTAAAACATATATACCTCGGTCTTTTGCTTCTTTCGCAATCTCGCGGACTGGCAAAATTTGCCCGTTCCAGTTAATCATATGGGTTAAGTTTACAACCTTGGTTTTTGAAGTGAATTTAGAAACAAAAGCATTGACCAAGTAGTCCAAATTCTCAGAAGGTAATTTCAAGTCTACCCAAACCAATTTAATATTATCTCGTTTTTCTCTATATTTCCAAGCATTTATAACATTTGGATAGTCTTGCTTTGCTAAAATAACTTCGTCTCCTTGATTTAATTTTAACCCAAAAATAATAGTATCCATTCCTTCGGTGGTATTTCTGTTGATTGCAATTTCTTCATTGCTACAACCAGCCAGTTCAGCAAGTTTTTTTCGCATAGGTTCACGACCTTGGTCGAGAATTCTCCACATAAAATAAGCTGGTCCTTCATTGGAAAGCTGGTTGTATCTTACAAAAGCATCTTGGACCGGCTTGGGTTGTGGGCTGACACCTCCGTTGTTCAAATTAAGTATGTTAGGCGAGACGGTAAATGCTTGTTTAATCCAATACCAAAACTCGTTTGGATTTTCTAAGTCGTTTGAATATTTCTCGATTTTGGAAACTAAGTCTGAGTTTTTTATTTTCCCAAACAATTCGGAAAAGGGAAGCAACATACCCAAAGCTCCAATAGATTTCATTAATTTTCTTCTTGATATTCTCATAATATTCTTTATTACTTTTAAATTATTAATTTAATAAATTTATTTTTATTAACTTATTTATGATTGACTTATTGATTATTACTTATAATGGAAGGGAGTTTACAAAAAATGCAATAACCAGTGCAATTTCAAATACTGTTAAACCACAAAAGGTAATTTTAGTCGATAACAATTCTACTGATGGTACAGTCCAATACATAAAAGATAATTTTGATTTTGTAGAAATCATTTCCCTTCCTTACAATGCTGGTTATGGAAAGGCTATTAATATAGGAATGAAAAGTGCTGTTTCACCTTTTGTTGTTGTATCGAATAACGATGTAATTTTTCCCGATAACTTTTTCGAGAAGCTTATAGCTTCTTTAAAACAACTGGATAATAATACAGGAGTTCTTGGGGTTCAACAATTGTTTCCCGATGGTAGTTTTCAAAATTCGTATGGTAGATTTCACAATATTATTGGCGGATTCCTTGACATTTGTTTTTTTTCAGTCTTAGAAATTCGTTTTAAAAAGATAATTTGGAAATTTGGACTAAATAAAAAAGTCAAAAAAGTCGGCTATGTTGATGGTGCCCTTTTATGCATCAACAAAACAGCTTTCGAAAAAGTTGGTGGTTTTGATGAAAACTTTTTCTTTTATTCAGAGGAGGTAGACCTTTGTAAAAGAATGCAAAAATCTGGTTTCAAAATACTTTTCGACCCTAATATTGAAGTCATACATTACAGAGGGCAAGGAATAAAAAATAATATAGGATTGAGCGAAAACAAAGTTGATTTATTTGTAGAATCTAGGATAAAATATTGTAGAAAACATCTTTCAGATTTAGAGACAAAGATTTACATTTTGTTGGAAGCAATTTTCTACCAAGAACTTGGCATTTTACACTTCTTGAAACGGTTAATAAAAGCGAATTCCAATCGGGATAATTCTAAAATTTGTTTCTTGATTTCAAAAAGGTTTTTTGGAGAATTAAAAAACAACATCAATTTTTAGAACAAAAAAATTTTGATTATGTTTTTTATTATTTTTTGTAATTTTGTTTGCCTTTTGGCAAGTTTTTTTGTTTATTTTTTGGGAGTTTAAAATGGCTTTAAAAATCACAGAAGAATGTATTAATTGTGGAGCTTGCGAACCAGAATGCCCCACAAATGCAATTTCCCAAGGTCCAGATATCTATGTTATTGACCCGGACAAGTGTGTAGAGTGCAAAGGTTACTACGATACTCCACAATGCCAATCGGTTTGCCCAATTGATGATTGCATTGTCCCTGCTTAGAATCCAGTTCTATAAACTAAGATAAACCCAGAGATTTTTCTCTGGGTTTTTTTATTTTTAAACTTAACTAATTTTCCTTCGTCTAATTAATTTAATGCGGAGGCAAAATGAAAAAAATATTTATCTATTTGATAATACTATTTACTTCCACTTCTTTTTTATTAAGCCAATTTGGAAAAAATAAGGTTCAATATCAAAAATTTCAATGGAGATATATTCAAACAAAACACTTTGATG
This sequence comes from Ignavibacteria bacterium, assembly GCA_026416955.1. Lineage (GTDB taxonomy): Bacteria > Bacteroidota > Ignavibacteria > Kapaibacteriales > UBA2268 > Naka2016. The sequence goes on from JAOAEE010000008.1 coordinate 151,936, forward strand.
TTTTTTTCCACGACAACAATAAAACACTTGCAATTTTTACTGGTATTGTAGCAGAACAATCTCTTGAATCAATTCAAAAAACCTTAAAATATAAAATTTCTCAAAGAATACCAATTATTGTTTACAATAGTCATAATCAGTTTCAACAGACTAATGTTATAGATATGTATCTACCAGAAGGAATCGGGGGAGTAACAGAATTGTTTAAAAATAGGGTAGTGCTTCCCTTTGAAGGAAATTATGAACAATTCAGACACGTAATCCACCACGAATTAGTCCACGCTGTGATTAATGACTGGTTTTATGGTGGAACATTTCAATCAGCTGTATCCAGAGGCAATATGGTTGAAATTCCTTTGTGGATGCACGAGGGACTATGCGAATGGGAAAGTATTGGAGGAATGGATATTACAACCGATGTTTACATCCGAGATTTGACACTAAGCGAAAATTTACCAGACCTAAATAATTTGGATGGCTATAATGCTTATCGTGGTGGTCAAACTTTCTGGTGGTTTGTAAGCGAAAGATATGGGAAACATAAAATTCCGGAATTGTTGAACAAACTTAAATCGACAGGAAGTGTAGAAAACGCTTTTAAGGCAACTTTTAATATGAAGTTAGAAGATTTTTCAAACGAATGGAAAAAGTTTTTGAAGAAATATTATTTTCCCGATATTGATAAATTCAATTATCCATCAGACTTTGCAATAAAAATTACTGACCACAAGAAAAAAAGGAATTTTTACAATACTTCACCAGCGATTTCACCCCAAGGAGATAAAATAGCTTATATTGCAGATAAGGATGGTTTGTTCTCACTCTTTATTTATGATATCGACAAAAATAAAAACGTTGAAGTTGTTTCGAGTTTTAGGCAACAAGATTTCGAGGAATTAAATGTTCTTACACCCGGAATTTCTTGGAACCCCGATGGTAACAAGTTGTCGATCTCTGCAAAATACCGTGGGGAAGATGTAATTTATATTGTAGACGCAAATTCGAGAGAGTTTGAAAGAATAAATTTAGGTTTTAAACAAATTTCATCTGTTTCCTGGTCGCCCAAAGAAGATTTAATTGCTTTTTCCGCAACAGAATTAGATAGGAAGGATATTTTTTTATATAATCTCCAATTAAAAACCATTACTCGACTTACAAATGATGTTTTCTATGATGATTATCCAATTTGGGCAAATGATGGAAAAAGCATTTATTTTATTTCCAGTAGGGGCCAAAACTTAAATAATAATTTAGATTCAACGATAACTTTTAAACCTTGGGTAATTAATAACTCGATGCGTGACATTTACAAAATTGATTTGTTAAGCAGAAAAATAACAAGGTTAACTTTTAGTCCCGATTTCAATAAAACAAGCCTTGCTATTAGTGGGGATGATAAATATCTATATTTTGTCGCTGATGATAATGGAATTGGAAATATTTATAGACTTGACCTTTCTACAAATCAAATCAAACCAATAACCAACTCATTATCCAACATTACTCAAATTTCACACTCAAAAATTTCTGAAAACTTAGTTTTTTCTGCTCTTACCGAAGGTGGATTTGATATTTTTATGCTAAAAAATCCCTCTGCAATAGAATTAAAAAGTGATACTTTACCCTTGACTAAGTTCCGTTCGTCCCAAATTGAAAGCCGTAAACCAGAAAAAAATGTTTTCGATAGTACTTTCGAAATAACACAAGATACCACAAATATCAATATTTCATATGGAAAATTCAAGGTAGACTTTTCACGGCAAAGTATGGTGAAACCAAATAAAGACGTGAAAATTCATTTACAAAATTTCTCTCAAGGATATAGTTTCTCCGATAGTGACTTTGTTGATTATGAATATAAATTAAAGTTCACACCTGACCTGATATTGGGTAACCCTTATTACGATTCCTTTTGGGGCTTCCAAGGATTGGCACAAATGTTGTTTAGTGATATCCTTGGAGACCATCAAATTTATTTGGCAGCTAACTTATGGCTCGACTTAAAGAATAGCAATTTTTATTTGCAGTATTCTTATTTGCCTAACACTATTGATTACCACTTTTCTGCTTTCCAAAGTTCGATTCTTTTCTCGATGTGGAATAACAATATTTTTGGCTACGAAAGCTTTAGGCTAAGGAATTATGGGGTTGGTTTTACCTCGTCCTATCCTTTAAGTTTATTTAATAGATTTGAAATGAACATTATTCTTTTTAATGCATCAAAAGAAAATATTTCTAATTTGTATGAACCTTCGGTTTCTAAAGTCATCTTGTTCCCATCAATAAAATATGTCTATGATGATGTGATTTTTGGTTCATTTGCCCCTGAAAGAGGTAGTAGGTATTATGTAGAATTTCGTGCTGTACCAAAGATTTTTACCAACTCGATTAACTTTTTTACCTTAAAGTTTGACTACCGAAAGTATTGGGATTTCGGGTATTTCCTAAAACTTGCAGTTCGTGGCATTGGTGCGACAAGTTTTGGTTCGAACCCACAAAGATTTTATCTTGGTGGTGTTGATAATTGGATTAATTATCGAGTTAATACTGAAAATTTTCTTTTTGAAAACCCAGAAGATTTTGCTTTTATGGAGTTGATAACGCCATTACGAGGCTGGGGGTATAGTGATGGAGTAGGAAATCACTTCCTTGCCTCGAATATTGAACTTCGTTTCCCCTTATTTACTGCATTGTTGCCCGGTCCTATACCAATTATTTTTAATGATGTTCTTGGTGTCGCATTTTTTGACATTGGTGGTGCTTGGTCTGGTTCTATGGCGAACTTTAAATTTAGGCCACCAGAAGTTATCTATTTCTCCAGTGATAGGTATAAAGTAGAGCAAAATAGGTTATTAATGAGTTTGGGTGTAGGAGCAAGAGCTTGGATACTTGGTTTACCAATAAAAATGGATATTGCTTGGAGAAAAGAATATGCTGGTTGGTCAAAGCCTTTCTATTTATTCTCGATTAACTATGATTTTTAATATAATAAAAAAATTAGTTAAATTTGCTTTTAAATTGACATCAATATAGGAAAATAATATGCCTGGGCAACCGCATAGAATTCTTTATATGTACAAAAAATTTCTTGCTGGAGAAACTTTAACTTCAAGTCAACTTCAGGATATGATTTCCGAGGAAATTGAAATTGTCAGTATCAGAACTATACAACGCGATTTAAGACTTTTGCAAAAAATAGAGCCTTCATTAATTGGAACGCCAAAAGGGAAAGAAATATATTGGAGTATACCAAAGGACTTCCGCTATCCTAAACAAATTTTTAGATTTGAACCTAATGAGTTGCTTGCTTTCCACTTTTTGAAAGCTCATTTGAAAACTTTCCGTGGTACTGTGATTGAAAAAGATGTTGAGAAATTATATAAAAAAATCGAAAAGTATGCCCCGCAAGAAGTAGTGCTCGACGAAACTTTATATTGGGACCAAAATGTTGGGTATTACGACTACTCTAAGCTGGACGACATTTTACAAAAGGTAATTGAATGTACAGCTTCGAAAAAGTGGTATACTGTAACTTATACCACTCCCAAAACTTTGACATCGAAGGATATCATTGTAAGGTTCGAAACAATTTTTTCTTACTTGGGGGTACTTTATGTAGTTGCCTATGTCCCAAAACATAAAATTCACGTAAGCCTATCTGTACACAATATTTCGAAAATTGAGGAAAAGAAAGATTTTTACGAAGCAGCTCCTCCATTTAATTTTCGCGAATGGTCTTCTTATAGGTTTGGTGTTTTCTCCGGAGAAATTCACAATGTAAAATTGATGATAAAAAAGGAATTTATCCACTTTTTTATTAATCGCCGTTGGCACGTTTCCCAAACAGAAAAATTAGACAAAGAAGGTAATTTAATTCTTGAAATGCGGGTTCCTATTGGTGTAGATTTAATTAATTGGATATTGAGTTGGAGCGATGCTATTGTTGTACTTGAACCCAAAGAACTTATTCAAAAAATTATTAACCGTTTATACCAAGCTTTGAATAACTATAAAATTTTTGCTCCAGAAATTAAACCTAAAGATTTTGATGACCTAATGAAAGAAGAGAAGTTTGAAACTGGTGGTGTGAAATTTGAGGTTTATCATTTGAAAGAACCATCTTTAAAGGTTTCTGAATCTACGGAGGGCAAATCAAAGTACAAATTAACACTCAGGTCTAAGAAAAAAAAGGAATAGACTATTTATCTAAGATTATTGTAACTGGCCCATCGTTTATTAATTCTATGTCCATCATTTCTCTAAATTCCCCGGTTACCACATATAAAGAAGAACTCGACCTAAAGTGCTCAATGAAATCTTTGTAAATTTTATTTGCAATACTTGGTTCTGCTGAATACATAAAGTTTGGTCTAAAACCTTTCGAAACATCACCATACAAAGTAAAGTTTGATACTAACATTATTTCCCCATTTATGTCTTGAACCGACAAGTTCATTTTTCCGTTCTCGTCGGAAAAAATTCTAAGATTCAATATTTTGTTAGTAAACCATTTTATTTCTTGAAGTGAATCATTCTGTTTGAAAGCAAGAAAAACAACTAACCCTTTGCCAATACTTCTAATTTCACCAGTGTTAATAATTCTAACACTTGCTTTTTTAACTCTTTGAATGACTGCTCTCATATTCAATAGAAAAAAACAAAATTAATTTGTTTGAAATAAAAGAAAGCCATTTTCGTTAAAGCAAAATTGGTTAAAGAGGGGATGGATATGCCAATTTATGAATACAAATGTGAACGATGTGGGAAAGTCTTTGAGTATCAACAAAAAATTACTGATGAACCACTTGAATATTGTCCCCCGGAAATTTGTGAATCAAAGGAATTTAAGGGACAAGGTAAAGTGCATCGTATTATAAGCAAGGGAGTTGGATTAATTTTTAAGGGTAATGGATTTTATATTACCGATTATGCTAGAAAAAATTCTTCTGTATCCCATTCAGGTAATTTTAACGAAACCCAACCTCGAAATGGTGCATCCAGTACCCAAAAAGTAAATTCAGAACAAAAATAATTGCTACCAAAAACTTTATTGGGAAGGTAAAATAAATACCTTCCCTTTTTTATTTTTGTAGTTTATAATCCAAGTAAAATGAACAAAATAATTTCCGAAATAGAAACTAATGAAACTAATCCAATACTAAGAAATTTAAACATCGAACAAAGAAAAGCAGTTCTTGCTGTCGAAGGGCCAGTTTTAATCGTAGCAGGTGCTGGGAGCGGAAAAACGAGAGTGTTAACTCATAAAATTGCTTATTTAATAGATATAGGAATTCCACCTCAGAACATCCTTGCTCTTACCTTTACCAACAAAGCCGCCCAAGTTATGAGAGAAAGAATTTCGCTCCTAGTTAATCCAGAGGCTTCGAAAAGAATTTGGGCTGGGACATTTCATTCTATTTTTGCGAAAATTTTACGCTTCGAAGCCAACGCTATTGGTTATTCATCTAATTTCTCGATTTATGATACAGACGACTCAGTCAATATCATTAAAAGAATTTTGGAGGGCTACTCGATTTCTAATAATAGGTTAACAGCAGAAACTATTCATCATATTATTTCTCTCGCAAAAAATAAAGTGCTTTCCCCAGAAGAATTCGCAAGAACTTCTTCAACTCCTATTGACCGTCAAGTTGCAGATATTTACAAAGAATACCAAGATTATTTACATCAAAACAATGCAATGGATTTTGACGACCTGTTGGTAAATACTTATGAGTTGTTTAGAAGTTATCCAGAAATCCTGCATAAATATCAAGAGAGGTTTACATTTATTTTAGTCGATGAATACCAAGATACAAATAAAGTACAGTATTTGGTCTTGAAGCAACTTTCTTCGAAGTACAGAAATATTACAGTAGTAGGAGATGATGCCCAAAGTATCTATAGATGGAGAGGAGCGGATATTCGGAACATTTTGGACTTCCAAAAAGATTTTCCCGACTCTAAAATTTTTCGGTTAGAGCAAAACTACCGTTCAACTAAGTGTATTCTTTCCGCAGCGGATAGTGTTATAAAGTTCAACAAGAAGCAAATTGAGAAAAAACTCTGGACTGAAAATGAAGATGGTGAGTTAATTGAAGTATTTCAATGTGAAAACGAAAAGGAAGAAGCTAACTTGGTAGTAAAAACTATTAAATCACTTGTAGACGGGGGTAAATTTTCTTTTGGTGATATTGCTATTTTTTATCGAACCAACGCACAATCCCTCGAATTCGAAAATGCATTACGAAGAGAAAATATCAATTATGTTGTTGTAGGAGGTCTTTCCTTTTACAAAAGAAAGGAAGTTAAAGATGTACTCGCATATTTGAAACTTTTGGTCAATCCTAACGACAACGAAGCATTGATTAGGATAATAAACGAGCCACCTCGTGGAATCGGTAAAATTACACTTGCACACTTGATGAATTATGCGAAAGAAAGAAAAATTTCGATTTTTGAAGCTTTAGGAAACATAGATGAAATTAGTAATTTGCAAAACAGAGCAATAGGAGTTCTAAAAGATTTCCGAAATTGGCTACTAAGAACTGTTGACAAATTAAATGAAAAAGTAGGAATAGCAGATACAATCTACCAGTATATTAAAGAGAGTGGATTAATTTCGATGTATGAAGAAATTGGTACCGACGACGCTTACGATAGGTTAGAAAATATTAATACATTATTAACTGATATTTATGACTTTCTAACAAGAAATGAAAATACTGATTTGTATGACTACCTTCAGCAAATTAGTCTTATCTCTGACATCGATGAAAAAAACATTGCAACCGAACAAGTAAAATTAATGACCTTGCATTCTGCAAAAGGTCTTGAATTCCCCGTTGTTTTCATCGTAGGTTTAGAACAAGGATTGTTCCCTTTGATTCGTTACAAGAGCAAAAGCAATGAAGATGAAGAAGAAGAAAGAAGATTGTTTTATGTTGGAATTACAAGAGCAATGAAAAAGGTTTATTTAACCTATGCTCTTGTTCGCCACAGATTTGGGGATGAATCCTATCAAGTTCCTTCAAAGTTTTTGCAAGAAATTGATAACAAATACCTTTTAGTTCATACAGAAAGTAGAAGAAAGACAATCACCTTTGTAGATAGACCAAAGAATGCATTCGATTACAAAGATGATTTTAATGATTTTGACCAAACCGAAGACAACACATTAAAAATTGGTGATAAAGTTTTACATCCCTTTTTTGGAATTGGAAGGGTAGAACACCTTGAGGGCAGTGGAAATTTTGCACAAGCCCTTGTGAATTTCGACTCTGTAGGAAGAAAACGACTTATGCTACAATATGCTAAACTAAAAAAGGTATAGATATTTCGAGGGGAAAATGCTTTGTTTGCTTCAAACTTATCCACAAGTTTTCCACAATTTATCAACAGGAAATCAACATAAAAAACAAATTTTTTTTATTGTTTATTGATATGGATATTGAAAAATTAAAACTAATAATTGCAGAAGGAGAATCTTCCACAGTAGAGTTTAAAAGAAAAGCAAGCTCCCCAGAAAAAATTGCAAAGGAACTTTGTGCATTTGCAAATTCAAAAGGGGGCTTTTTAATCATTGGGGTTGATGATGATAAGAAAGTAGTTGGAGTAGATTCGGAAAAAACTGAAATCGATGTTGTTGAAATCGCTTGCCAATTTAATATTTTCCCACCAATTACTCCTAAAAGTATAGAGGTTATCAATTACAACAAAAAGGAAGTTATTGTTGTAGAGATAGAAGAAAGTAACAATAAACCACACACAATCGAAGCCCTTGATGAAAGTGGGAAAAAAAGAAAGTTTGCATACATACGATTGGGAGAAAAATCAGTAATTGCCAGTAAAGAAATGAAAAGATTATTGTCTGGTCAGAATGCAAATGCCAAGCCTATCAAAATATTTATCGGGGAACAAGAAAAGAGATTGTTCAATTATCTGGAAAAACACGAAAGAATTACTGTACGTGAATTTGCGAAACTTGTGAACATTTCAGAGAGGAGAGCATCTGCTGTTTTAGTTAAACTTGTAAGGGTTGGAGTTCTTCAAATTTATACCGACACAAATAATGATTATTTTATTCTTGCCTAAGAATACTAACTATTCTATTTATCAGTTTTTGCTCATCAAAAACATTAATTTCCAGAACACTGACGATTATTTCGATATTATTTTTGATGAATAATTCAATAAAATTGCGTAACTTAACAAAATCTTTCTCTGTTGTAACAATATAGTTAATATTGTTATTAACCATATTAGAAATTATTTTTTCTATGTCCTTTTTTGAAAAGTAATAGTGGTCTCTGAATTTAAAGTGCATAAAGATTTTTGAGAAAAAATTTTGCGCTTCTTCGTAAAAACTCTTGTTATTACCTATTGCACTCAAAAGAGCAACAGAATGTTCAGAAATATTGTTGGGGTCGAAACTTAGAAATTCATAATTATAAAAACAAACAATCTTCTTTTGGTAAAAAAATATTTTCTCCTTATCAAATAAATTTTTTTCTAAATTTATACCACTTTCAATTAACAAAATATCCGCCCTTGTTGCGTTTTTTAAGGGTTCACGTAGAAAACTCTTGAACGAATTTTTATCTATTAGTACAATGTCCAAATCTCTAAATAATTTTAAATGTTGGAAGCCGTCATCGATAATTACAACATCAGGTCTTATATTTTTTTCAATTATTTCAATTGCTTTGTATTTCTTTTTTGCAACTGCGATTGGGATATTAAGTTTCTTTTGTATCAAAAATACTTCATCTCCAATGTCTTCAATTTTGTAATTGGTATCGTTAGGTGTTATTAGCAATGTTCGGTTATTTTTTCTATTGTAACCCCGAGAAAGAATAAGAGGTTTGTACCCAAGTTCAATTAATTTTTTGGAAAGGAAAATAACAAAAGGAGTCTTGCCACTCCCACCAAACGAAACATTTCCAACACTGATGACTGGGAAAGTTGCTTTAACTCTTTTGATTATGTTATTGAAATAAATATAATTTCGTAGGTTAGCAATACCGAAAAGTATGTTATTTAGAGCCGATAGTAACATTTTAATGGATTATTAGGGCTTCGAATGAGTAAATTTCTGCCTCAGGGTCCAAAAATGTGGTCTTCGAAACCCCAGCCTTAAGGCATAAATTTTGTAGAAAAGTTGTAACATCCCAATTTCTTTCAGTAGCAACTTGAGGAAGTAGTAAACCAGAATAGTTTTTGTACCGTAAATAAAGGCCGTGTTTTCCGATAACTATTTCGTTGAAGGAAAAAACTTTTTTGAAGCGAGATAAAATGGTTATTTCAAAACTAAGATGGGGAAGTTCCTCTTTTCGAACCGGTCCAAATCTCCAATCGCTTGTGGCGCTGGTTTTTGCAACTTCTTGTAGTTCATAAACTAATGGTTTTGTAGGGAAAATGTGTCCCATACAAGCTCTTAATTCATCATTTTTTTCAATTGTTACAAATGCAGTATAATTTTGCAAAAAAGAAGATGATTGCTTTAATGCGTCGGGTATATCGAATTTTTCGCCATTTACCACCGAGAAAATCACTTTTTTTACAAAGTCGAGAAGTTGCTCTTTTTCTGTTTGACTCAATTCTGGTAAATATTTTGGTTGGTAATTTTCGTCTTGAACTAAAGCACCAGCGAAATATCCAACAACCCGTTCTTTCATAGGAGTTACAAATGGAGAATCACCGCTCGTTGCATAAAGCAACTTTACAGGTTTATTTGCACCAAGTGCTTCGGAAACACACATAACAACAGCAATCGGTCCCAAACCACAAGCTTCAATTTCCCGCCCATTTAATGAAGCAATTAGTTTAAAGTAGTCAAAGTTTTGGAATGTTGTAATAAAGTTCGAATCTATTTCGTAAGCAACTTTATAACTATGGTAGTGGGATAAATCAGAACTTGCAACTAAAACAATGTCATCGGTTCTCTTGGTATCTTTAAGGGTATTAATTATTGCTAAGGTCAATGAATGAATAATCTGTGGGTCTTGGCTACCCATAACAATGGGCACAATTTTGATATTAGGGAAAAGATATTGTAAAAAGGGAATTTGAACTTCGAGAGAATGTTCTGGGTTACCTTTTCGCCAATTGTGTCCATCTATTGACAATCTTACATACGAATTTTGTTTGGAAAGGTAGAGGGATAATTCCTTATCGACTTGGACAGGACCAAAAGGGGTTACGTAAGCATCCCCAGAGAAAACAGATGCATATTGGAAATAATGGTGGTGCGAAGGTGAAATGACAATTGCGGTTTTAATATTTCTGTTCGATAACTCCTTATAAACCTTACCCGCCACAAATCCGCTGTAAATGTAACCAGCGTGAGGTGAAATTATACCCAAAATCTTCTGATTTGGTGGTATGGTTTGAGGTTTATCAATCTCTAAATAAGCTTCAATATCTTTTCTCAAAGCTTCAGGGTCGGAAGGGTAAAAAGAGCCAGCAACAGTAGGGGGACGGTAGGAAATATCCTTTTCCGAGGGAGCATCTTGAGCAAACATAAAATCTCCTACAAGAAATAGGAAAATTATACTTAATACAATCATAATTTAAACATTTTTCAGTAAATATCAAATTACAGAATTTCAAAAGAAATTGGAACGATTTCTTTAACGTTTCTATAAATATGATTTGTAATAACCTTTTTGTCCCTTCTTTCAATTGCTTTCAATGCAGATGAGTATATTTCTTTCCAAGTAAAACCAAATTTAACAAGTAATTCTTCGGGTTCTCCACTTACACCGAAAATGTCGGGCATCCCAACAAACTCTATCGGAACAGGATAATTCTTTGCTAAAACTTCAGCAACAGCACCACCCAAACCTCCGTGAACTTGGTGTTCTTCGGCTGTTACAATGGCACCACAAGTTTTAGCAGCATCAACTATAGTTTTAACATCTATTGGTTTTAGAGTATGGTTATTAATTACCATTGCAGAAATGCCCTTTCTTTTCCAAAGTTCCTCGGCAGCAATTAATGCTTCCCAGACCATAATTCCACAGGCAATTAATGCAACATCTTTACCTTCTCTGAAAATTTCTGCACGCCCAATTTCAAAAGGAGTGTCTTCATTTGTGAACCAAGGAACCGGGGCTCTACCAAAACGAACGAAAGCAGGACCAAAAAATTCCGCTACTTTAAGTGTGGCTTTTTTTGTCTCTATATAATCACAAGGAACTACCAAAGTCATATTTGGTAATGTGCGAAGTAAAGAAAGTTCTTCAAGGGATTGGTGAGTTGCACCATCTGGACCGACAGTAATACCAGAATGCCCACCCCCAATTTTGACATTAGCATTGTTGTAGCAAACAGAAATGCGAAGTTGGTCTGCATTCCTAAAGGCAGAAAAAACGCTATAACTTGCAAAAAAAGGTATTTTGCCAGACAAAGCAAGTCCGACAGCAATTGTAGTTGCATTTTGTTCCGCTATTCCAATCGAAAAAAACCTTTCGGGAAACTTTTCTTTAAAAAAAGAGGTCAAAACCGAGCTGGTTACATCAGCCCCAAGAACAACAATATTCGGATTCTTTTCACCAAGTTCAACTAAAGCTTCGGCAAATCCATATCTTGTGGCTTTTTTCCCAAACAGTTTAAATTGTTCCATTATTACCAACCTTTGAAGAATAAAGAAGAATTGAAAAATTTAGGCTGTTTATGATGTCTAAGGCACTTTCTCGGAAATTTGGATAATTCATTGCTTCGATTTTGATGTGAAATCTTTGAAGATAAATAATATCGATAACATTAGAATGTGAAAGGTCATCAATACTTATACGTGCAAGACCATTATTAATATTAATAACTTCATCTTTGTGTGAAAGTTCAAAAATACTTTTAAGATGCGAGGGTAATTGATTGAAATTCACATAATCGAAAATACTAATCAGAAGTAACCCTTCGTGGGAAATGTATTCTGCCGAAGCAGAATTGTACTGAATTCCAAAGTGATTAATTGTACCTTTGTTTACTTTTTCCAATTTAAAATCGAAAATATGTTGAGGAAAAATCTTTGCAAGAATTTCTTTTGAAACAGGTTTTTTATTCCTAAAATTAAGAGTTGTGTCTATATTAAAGGAAAATTTTTCATTTTTTTTAAAGTTGGTATCAGGAATTTTGTTTTTCTGCTCAAATTCTTTGCTTTTGTTTGAACAAGCAAGAGCTGTAATTAATACAAGAAGAATTAACACTAATTTAGTTTTCATTGCAACTCCCTCAGAGAAATTATTGCTTGTTCTTCGTTAGGTGGAATTCCGTGCCACTCGTAATTGTCCTTCATAAATGAAATTGGGTATCCCATTATTGTTTTAGCAATAATTACAGTTGGTTTACCAATTCCTTTGTTGTGGCTTTCAATAAATTTATCAAATGCATCCATAATTTCCTGGTAATTATGCCCATCTATTGTAATTACTTCAAATTTGAATGCCTCGAATTTTTTATCCAAAGGGTAAATACTCATTACATCTCTAACTCTTCCATCGATTTGGCAATCATTGTTATCTACAATCCAGCACAGATTATCCAATTTAAAGTTCCCTGCAGACATTGCTGCTTCCCAAGTTGAACCTTCTTGAAGTTCTCCATCACCAGTGAGTACAAAAACTCTTCTATTATTTTTGTCTAAATATTTATCGCTAAGAGCCATACCAACTGCGATAGAAACACCTTGGCCAAGTGAACCAGCAGAAGTTTCTATTCCCGGGAGGTTGGTATCCAATGCAGGATGCCCTTGTAATCTTGAGCCAAGTTTTCTAAGAGTAGCAAGTTCACTCACAGGAAAAAAACCAGCCCGAGCTAGAGTAGAATATAGAATAGGACAAATATGACCAGCACTCAAAACAAATCTATCGCGTTCCTCCCATTTAGGATTCTTTGGGTCGTATCGTAAGTAGCCACCAAAAAAAAGAACTGCAAAAATATCTGCTGTTCCTAAAGAACCTCCTGAATGGCCAGATTGTGCTAAAAATAAACTCTTAATAACATCCCTTCGCAACTCTCGAGCTATTTCGGAAAACTCATCTGGTTTTCTTTTCCGATTTTCAAATATTTTTTCTTCGAAAGTTATTTCCATTTGAAATTCAAAAAAAACAAAATTATAAAATAATTAATTTTTTATTTTTATTTTGATTTTTTGTATTAAAGTTACTTTTGGCATAGAAATTTCATAATAGGTTATTTGAGAAAAGTATGAAAATAAAGAAATTTCTAACAAAAACTTTTCAAGAAGGTAAAGAAAAAATTCTTTCGGAGTTAGGTCCGGAAGCAATTATCTTGTCTTCGAGAGTTATTCCACCATTTCCCCCAGAAACAGAGGAAATGGTTGAATTAGTTGCGGCAATTGATGTGGATATTGAAAAAGGGGGTATAGATTTCAAAGATGAAAATTTACAACAACTAAAAAAAGAAAAAGATACACCCTCTTTGTATATAGAATTAACATCGAATATTTACAAAGAACTATCATTTATTAAGAATTACCTTTATGAAATATCAGACAAAATTACTTATTACTTTATTTCGAATCTAAGTTCGGAACAAAAGGACTTGGTAAAATTGATGATAAAAAATGGTTTTTCACCCGATTTTGCTGTTTCCTATGTGCAACAGTTTCGCGAAAGAAATTTCGAAAGTTTAGAAAATTTGCTGAAAGAAGCAACAAAGGATTTATCGAACAAGTTAACATTTGGAGAATTCAACCCTAAACAAAGTTATCCAAGCTTTAATATTTTTCTAGGTCCAAGTGGCACAGGTAAAACACTAAATATTATTAAACTTGCTGTTCTTTACAAAATTTTGCTAAATGCAAATGTTATTGTTGTTTCCTTGGATTACAGAAAAATAGGTGGTTGGGAGCAAATGCAAATGCTTTCCGCAATTTCAACTATTCATAGTATTCTATGTCAATCAAATTCTGAGTTGCTTGAACAGATCAATACATTAAAAACTTATGACATAATTCTTATTGATACAAGCGGTGGGAGCCCAAACGACCCTTCTTTCCTAAATGAAATTAATGAGATAATAAACTCTTTTAATTGGAACAATATTGTTCTTGTTCTTTCCACAACTCAGAGTAGTTTGAATTTCAAAAAATGCGTAAAAAAGTTTAAGAAGTTCAATCCTAATTATTTAATGTTAACAAAATTTGACGAAGTTAATAGTGTGGGCCATATTTACGAAACACTTTTGGAAATAAGATCTGAAGTTCCGTTGCTTTACTTTTCTACTGGGACAGAAATTCCTAATTCAATTGAACCAGCAAGTCCATCTTTTATCAGTAAGTACCTTATAAATATTTTTGAATGATATGCAAATAAAACGGCAATATAATATTGTGTCTTTTATTAGTGGAAAGGGTTCAGTTGGTAAAAGCATAATTCTTTCTTTAATTGCTCAAATATTATCAGAAAAATTTTCAACAATATTAATTTGGGATAACGACCTTTACTCTCCAGTACAGCATATCCTTTGTGGTGTTGAACCAAACATTAAATTAATTGATATAATTACACAAAATATCTCCGCCGACAAAGCTTTAACCAAAGTTACAAATAAAATTTTTTTAATTGGAGGCACAAATAATTTCGAAATTGATATAGACTTGAGCGATACTGTTTTCTTAAAGTTTCAATCATTAATAATGGAAAACGATTTTGATGTAATTCTTGTCGATAATCATTCAGGATATAGCAAATTAATTTCAAAGTTTGCCAAAAATTCCAAACTTAACATTATGTTTTTGACAGATGAACCTACAGCAATTCTTGATGCATATGGATTAGCAAAAATATTGTTTAAGTTTTTTGGTATTGTAAACATCGGTACTGTTGTGAATAATGTAATCGATAAGGAGGATGGAATAAATGTTTCTAAAATATTCGACCAAGCAACGTCAAATTTTTTGAACATTAAATTTGAAAATTATGGAATAATTCCTTATGAAAAGGAACTGAAAAAATATTTTTTCGATTTGAAAGACTTTATAAAAAAAGTAAAAGACGGTGAATTTGTTCAATCTTTAATAGATATTTCAGAGAAAATTGTACTCAAAGTGATAGAATAGGAATTTCTTAGATGTTTTTATATTTGCATTATTAATAGGGAAAATTATGGCAAAGGAAAAGGAAGAAATATCTACCGAACGAAAAAAAGCATTAAAAGAGAAAGAAAAAGTCAAAAAAGAACAAGAAGCCAGACTAAGGAAGAGGCTTAAAGCGGAGAGAAAAAAATTAGATAGAATTGTTACTTTTCCATATAAATCCTTGTTCATAATCGGTTCAGTTCTTGGAATAGTATTTCTTTTATACAACTATTACATAGAACGGAACACCTTATTGGGTTCAATATTTAAAGGATTTATTCTTTTTGTTATAGTTTATTTCGGCCTTGGTATACTCTTTTTGATTTGGTTTTTAATACTAGCAAAAGTTCGTCAAAAAGAGGCGGAAGAGAAAAGAAGATTGGAAGAAGAGATGGCTCGCGAAAGGGAACGGGCTGCATTAGAAGGAAAGCTTGAAAGGGATTTGCTATTGAAAGAGGCTCAGGAAAAAAGAGAAGCAGAGCTTAGAAAGCTTCGTGAACAATTGGAAAACGAATAAATTGAACAATCTAACTCTGAAACTTTTTTGTTTTATTAATTCTTTCAAATCTAAAAGCTGTTGTTCATAAAATGATGTTATGGAAGATATTTGGTACGATTATAAAAAAAGTAAATCTCCTGAATTAAGGAATAAAATTGTTTTGAAGTATATACCCCTTGTCAAAAACATCTTGAAGGGGATAAATGTGCCTCCAAATTCTTTACTTTCCAATGATGATCTAATTAGTATTGGAATTATTGGGCTTGTTGAAGCGATTGAAAAATTTGAACCAAGTCAAAATGTTAAATTCGAAACTTATGCCTATCCCAGGATAAAGGGAGCAGTATTAGATGAACTTCGAAAGGTTGATTGGCTTTCCCGAAATACTCGAAGAAAGGCTAAGGAATTCATAGAAACTCTTGATAAGTCTTTCGTTCATACCGGAAACTATAATATCAATGAAATCACAAAAAGTTTAAATCTGGACGAGAAAGAACTTAGGAACTACATTTTGGCTTTCCAGTCATCGCAAGAATCTTTTTTTGTTGGTGAAACTATTGAAATTTTAGACGATGGTGAAGAATTATCATATTTCGAAAATTTGCCTTCTTATGAAGAGGGGAATCAACTTGAATCAATTGTTAATAACGAAAAAGTTCAAGTGATTTATCAATTTCTACTTTCACTTCCCGAAAGAGAAAGACTAATAGTTACTTTGTATTACTATGAAAATTTGAAATTTAAAGAAATAGGTAAAATCCTTGGTCTTTCGGAAAGTCGTGTATCGCAGATTCATTCCTCTGTTATTAGGCGATTAAGAAAAAAATTTAAAGAATTAGAAGAGTAATCAAAAGTATGTATCGTCGCGCCAATAGGTAATTTGCCAAATAGAATCTACTGGATTAAATCGAAGCTTGAAATTCCCTTTCCCTTGAAGGCGAATGACATCGCTTGTAGAGAACACTATTGTTAAAGTAAAACCTCGTTGAATATTTTTTTCTACTGAATCCCCAATTACTAAATAAGAATCATTCCAAATTAAATCAATGTTTGTTGCTGCTTGAAAAAGACCATACGTTGATTTAACATCCTCAGACTTTCCCCAACTCCTATCAACTCCGACATCGTAGTTTCTAAAAACAAAAACAAAGTCTTCGGAAAGCAGTTTACTGTATACTACTGTGTCTTTGAAATTGTAAGAATATCGAAAATTTTGAAAGACACCCTCTATTGTTTTCTGGTCGGTCAAAATCGATTCATTACTTGCATCTTCGATTAATTTAGGAGAAAATGGATTGATACAAGAATTTAAACCAAAAAATAAAGTAAATGCAATCATATAAAAAAATTTTCTCATTTTAGGATGACAACTTTGCCTTTAAAATACTTATTGTCTGAAAGCCGTTTATTTGTTTATTGAAATCATACCATCGAATTATTTTCCATAAGCCAGATTTGTCTATTACTAAAACCAATTGTAAAGTTCCTTTATAAACATTATTAATTGAATTGTCTTTAGAATTAACGTTTAGCTCGTAATCGGCAATGAAAAGGGTAGAATCGGTTGTATATGAAGAAAAAGTTTTATTTTCTAATGAAAAAACTGGATTTTCTTGTGGAGAAAATTTGTTGAAAAGGTTTTTTGCAAAATTGATTTCTGAGTTTATATTCCAATTTTGAAAGACACTAGGAAAAAATGACAAAGCATCGGAACTTGGAATAAATCTAAAAAAATTTGTTTCGGTAGGAAAACAGGAACGGTAAATAGTAATATTTTTTTGACTAAATGATTTTGTAAAATTATCAATCAATGTCTGTGGAGTAGTTGCAGGCGGAAAATTAAGATTAGTTTCATCTGGTTCTTCTGGAGTCCTTGTCCTAAAAAGTTCACAAGAAACCAACAGAACAAAAAATAAAATAAGGAAGTAGTAATTAATCGTTTTCATTTAATAACTGTTCTGTTTTCAATTGCATTAAGTAGGGTGGCATCGTCTGCAAATTGGATTTCAATCCCAACTGGTAAGCCGCGTGCAACCCTTGTCAATCGAATTGGGTAATCCTTTAATAAGTTTACGATGTAATGAATTGTGACTTCTCCTTCAACGCTTGGGTTTAAAGCAAAAATAATTTCTTTCGCATCTTTTGCTCTTGTTATAAGCTCGTTTATTTTTAATTTAGAAACAGATATCCCGTCTAAATGATTAATGGTCCCGTGGAGGACGTGATATACTCCTTTAAACTCGTTTGTTTTTTCGATTGCAAGAACGTCATCTGGTTGCTCAACAACGCAAATTACCCCTTTGTCCCTATTCTCGGAAGTACAAATAGAACAAGGGTCTAATTCAGTAAAATTGTAGCAAACACTACAAAGTTTTACTTTTGTTTTAAGTTTTATTAGCGTGTCGGAAAACTTTTGAACAAACTCTTCGGGTTGCCTAAGAAGAAAAAGAGTTAGTCTTTGAGCAGATTTTCTTCCAATTGTTGGCAGCGAAGATAAAATTTCAATCATTTCTTCAATTGTTTGGCTTGTAAATTTCATAACTTTTAGAAATTGAAATTTAACCCAGTAGCAGAAGCAAATGGACCAAGAAATTTTTGCAATTCCGAAGTTCCTTCGGTTTTAGCTCTTTCCAAAGCAACGTTTATTGCACCAATGATTAAATCTTCTAAAAGAGACTTATCATTAAGTTCAAATGCTTGGTTACTTATTTCGAGTGAAACTAGTTCCAAATTCCCGTTAACTTTTGCAATTACCAAACCAGCCCCACTCTGACCCTCATAAATTTTATTAAGATTTTCCTGCTTTATGCGTTCAATTTCACCTTGTATTCTTTGGAAAAATTCCATTGCTTCTTTAATGTCTATTTTCATTTCACCATCCTTTGTTGAAAAACTAAAATAAAAATTTTTATATTTGCAAATATTAGAAACGATTTATTTTTTTCATTGTTTTTCTAAACAAAAAGGTAGTTCTATGGGTATTTTCAGTAGAATAGCAGATATTTTCAAAGCCAATGTAAATGATGCATTGGACAAAGCAGAGGACCCAGAAAAAATGATAAAGCAAATGGTCCTCGAGATGGAAGAAAGCGTTAACAAAGCCACTCTTGCTGTTGCTAATGCTATTGCAAACGAAAAGTCGCTCGAGAAAAAAATTGAAAAAGCAAGAAAAGAATCCGAAGAATGGGAATTCAAGGCTCGTCAAGCATTACAAGTTGGGAGGGAAGACCTTGCAAAATCAGCACTTGAACGAAAAATGATAGCAGACAAAAACTTCCAGGATTTGCAACCAATTTATCAACAAGCAAAAGAAACCACGAACAAATTACGAGCTCAGTTGAATAGCCTTAAAGCAAAGTTGGATGAAGCACGTGCTCGGCAAAGCACCTTAATTGCACGTTCACAAGCTGCAAAAGCGCAAAAGCAAATAGCCAAAAGTTTAAGTGGGGTAGGTTCAGATGCATTTTCTAAATTTGATAAATATGAAGAAAAAATTGAAAAAATCGAGGCGGAAGCACTTGCGTTTGAACAACTGGCTTCAGAGACTACATCATTAGATGAGGAATTCAAAAAATTAACATCCTCGACTGATGTAGAAAATCAACTTCTTCAATTAAAAGCGAAAATGGGTTTACTTCCCGAAAGTTCACAGAATCAAGGTCAACAATAGGAGAGAAAAATGGAAGAAAAAGAAATCTTAACCGCAAATGAAAAAGACGGGTTCATACAAACACCTCAAGAAATACTAGATGCTGTTTCGTTGCAACTCAGTAACCTTCTTGATGAATACTTTCCCGAACACATTAAGTTCGACAATTCTCGTTTTACTATACAAAAAGGTTCTTCACAAATTATGGTTTTAGTTCGTCCATATACTACCACCGAGGCTTGTGTTGAATTCTATTCAAACGTTGTTACAGGAGCAAATATCACACCAGAACTGATGCATTTCCTTTTAAGAAAAAATGCTGAACTTCATTTTGGTGCTTTTGGATTAATTTTCGACAACACGATAACTTTTTCACATACTATTCTCGGAAGTTCACTGAATCCACAAACCTTTAAATTAATTCTAACCACAATTGCTGTTATTTGCGACCATTATGACGATATTATTGTCGACTTAGCTGGTGGTAAAAGAGCTGCCGATTTGACTTCGGACCTTGAAAGCGAGTAAAACTAGTTTCTTATTTACAAAAGATTAATAAATTTACTTGAAAAGAGTTTTTTAATTAACACTCGCTTCTTTTAATTTCTTTTCAGCAAATTGATAAGTACCAAAGAGAGTAAATGAGTAAAAAATATCTCCAATAAAAGCATTACCAAACATTCCGATTGTAGTTGTTTTGTAAAAAGGCAAGCCAAGGGTATAACATTGAATTAATCCTTCAAAATTTAAAGGGTACATTCCAGAAGATAACCAAACACCAAAATTTGTAATTAAGTAAAATAAGAGTGAAGAGGTTGAAGAAAAAACTAACAATTTAGAAAACGAGAAACTTTTTCTTAACATAAAACCAAAAAAAACTATTAAAGAAAAACTAAGATAAACGGCCCAAATTGTAGAGTGTAGACCTAAAAAAACATCCGAAAGAAACATAGCAATCAATGGAATCAGAAAAGATTTTAATTTATTGTTAAAACTATATCCAGAAAGTAAAGCTATTGCAGTTAAAGGTGTGAAATTTGGTGGATGAGGAATAAATCTTGATAAAATTGCTATTGCAATTAGTGATAGGGAGAAAAGTTCAATTTTAGGAAAATTAATATTTTTCATAGCATTGTCCTTCTTATAAATCTCTAAATTAATAAAGAAAAATTAATATATTATATTTTGTTTACATAATATAGATTATATTACATTTGATATATATTAATTTTACTTAAATTATTTTTTAATTAATTGAATTTTATTAATTTTGTCTATTAAAATTTTTTGTTATGAGATACTTTTGGATAATTACTTTTAGTATAATTGCATTCTTTTCGTGCAATAATAAGGATAATCTATTGAATCCAAATAATAGACCTCCAGTAATAGACAGTATTTCAGTCAATTTCGATATGATATCTATTGTTCCTGCTGCCGATATCATCTGTTATGCTCACGACCCTGATGGTGACCAGATTCGATATCGTTGGCGTGCAACTGCTGGTGAGTTCATTGGCTCTGGATATAAAGTTAAATATTTTATTCCTCCTTGTTGCGATAGTATAACAAATAAAATTACTATTGAAGTTTTTGATATTTATGATGCAAAAGCAAGTTTAACTTTTTCAATAAAACCACCAAGGAAATGACAAAGTATAGAATTTTATTCCTTTTTATTATTTTTTTAAATGCTAATAATTTGCTACTTTATTCCCAAGGTTGTTGTAGTATTTCAATTAATTCACTTGGTGGGATTGAAAATGTTTCTCCCGGAAAGAATTCTTTAATTTTGGGAATAAGTTATTGGCATCTAAACAGTTCTGCCTATTTTGTTGATAATAAGAAAGAAAATGACCCTTTGCAAAGAACTGCTCGGGGAAATAACATAATTTTGGACCTTGAATATGGACTGAGCAATTTGCTTAGTTTATATATTTCAATCCCTTATAACTTTTACTATCGAAAAACCAAAATAAATTCAACTTTAAATGAGCTGAACAACTCTGGATTAAGTGACCTTTTAGTATTGTTGAAATTTAAATTATTTAATAATTTTTGGAGCAATCTTAATTCGTTTTCATTAGGTGCAGGTGGAAAATTCCCAACAGGTGGTACTGCATCGGAAAAAGATGGTGTTGAATTACCCTTGGATTTGCAATTAGGGTCTGGTTCTTTCGATATTTATTTATGGGGATTATACTATCATTTTTTAAGTGAGCAATTTCTTATTTCCCAGAGTTTCCTCTATAAATACACTTCTAAAAATAAGAATGAGTATAAATTTGGTCCTGAATTAAATCTTCAAACTTCTTTTTTATACTCTTTTTTCGAGAAAATGATTTATGCGAATATAATTGTTCGAATACAAAAAAGATGGAAGGACTTATCATCAAACCAAGTAGTAGTTAACTCTGGTAGATTTTTAATCGAACTTCTTCCGGGCTTTCAATTTAATTATTCTGGTTTGAATTTGCGAACAAACATAGGTATCCCCCTTTATACTTTGGTTGGAGGTAAACAACTTTCTATTTTGTATAGACTAGGATTAGAAATGAGATATTCTATTTTCTAATATTGTTTTCTTCTTGTGCTCCCAATAATGAACGAAATGTTTTCCAAAAAGCAATGTCATTTGTTTCAATGCTTATTCTAATTCTTTGAAGTATTTCTTTAATGAGTTGCTTGCGATATAAAAATTCTTCTTGTTGTTTGCTTTTAAATAGGATGTCGTCAGAAATTTCTTTCTTTAAAGGCTTAATTATTCTATAATTCTTGGATTCTTCCATATTAATTTTTATAAATTTGATGCATATAATTGACAATTATTAATAACGTATTTAGGTTTCCCTTTTAACTTAAAACCGTCGAAAGGTGTGTTTTGTGATTTACTTTTAAAATATTGTTTGTCGACAATCCACTCATCGTCTGGTGAAAAGATAGTAAGATTTGCCTTCTCCCCTTCTCTAATAATTATAGGATTTAGACCAAGTATTTTTCTTGGGTTAACGCTCAATTTCTCTATTAATTGACTAATAGTCAGATGCCCGGAGTGGTACAAATAAGTCAAGCAAACACCTATTGCGGTCTCTAAACCAACTACACCGCAAGGAGCCTTTTCGAATTCTACGTCCTTCTCAAAAGAAGAATGTGGCGCATGGTCAGTAGCAATACAATCTATGGTTCCATCCTTAAGTCCATTAATAATTGCATCGATGTCTTGTTTGGTTCTAATTGGGGGATTTATTTTGAAATTAGCGTCATAAGTTTCAATAAAAGATTCATCTAAGGCAAAATGATGAGGTGCAACCTCGCAGCTTACTCGAAGTCCTTTTGCTTTTGCTTCTCTGATAATTTCTACTGAACCCCTTGTAGAAATATGATGTGCATGATATCTACGATTTCCACAGTATTCTGCGAGCATAATATCTCGGGAAAGAATAATTTCTTCGGCAACACTTGGAAAACCCTTTAACCCAAGTTTAGTTGAAAAAATTCCCTCGTTTGCGGAAAAACCTTCAGTAAGATTGTGGTCTTCGCAATGTTGTGCAATTAAATAATCAAACTGTGCTGCATAGTCGAATGCCCTTCTCATAACTTCAGAGTTGAGAACGGATTTCCCATCATCAGTAAACATTAATACCCCAGAATTAGCAAGTGAATGCATTGATGTAAGGGATTTCCCTTCCAATCCCCTAGTTATACCTGCAGAAATATAAACGTCTACAATTTTATTTGCAGTTTTACTTTTGATATATTCTACCACTTGGGTATTATCTATAGGAGGTACAGTATTTGGCATTGTCAAAACTCCAGTAAACCCACCATTTGCAGCTGCTTCAATACCAGAGTTAAGGTCTTCTTTATAATTTTGACCCGGGTCCCGATAGTGAACGTGCATATCAAAAAAACCGGGAGCACAAATTAATCCAGTACCATCAATTACTTTCGTTTCATAGTCAGTTTCAATTTGGTCAGTTCCAATATATTTAATTGTACCTTCGCGAATTAGTATGTTACATTGTCTATCCAGATTTTGGACAGGATTAACGACCCTTATGTTTTTAAGATAAATATCCATAATTAGTTTTCATTTATTTTTGTTGAAAAAAAATGTTCGTTATCATCCTTCTCTTCTAGCTCTTCTTCGTTAGTTTCAATTGGAACTACTGTTATGTCGGCAATAAAATCACCAGGTTCAAGCTTAATCAATCTAACTCCTTGTGTATTTCTACCAAAAACACTTATTTTGCTAATCGGTTGCCTAATAATAATGCCTTTTCCAGTAATTACAAACAAATCGTCATTATCTGTAACTTTGACAATTCCAATGACTTTTCCAGTTTTTGGAGTAACTTTCATTGAAATAACGCCTTTAGCACCTCTGTGAGTTAGGCGAAATTCTGATAATTCTGTTCTTTTTCCGTAACCATTTTCACCAACAACCAATACTTGGGTATGTTCAGGGTCGTTTGTGGTAATCATAGAAACAACTTCATCATCATTCTCAAGGGTAATTGCTTTTACACCAGCTGCAAGACGTCCCATATTCCTCACTTCATCTTCTTTAAATCTACAAGCAAGTCCATTCCTTGTACCAATCAATATTTCGGAATTACCATCGGTCAACCTCACAACTACAAGTTTATCGTTATCAGAAAGGTTGATTGCAATTATTCCATTACTACGAACATTTGCAAAGTTAATAAGGTCAGTTTTTTTAATGATTCCTTGCTTAGTTATCATAACTATATATTTTTTGTCGTCGAAAGTTTCTACAGGAAGAAAAGCCGTAACCTTCTCATCAATGTCTTTCGAGATAATATTTGAAAGTGAACGGCCCTTGGATTGCCTTGAACCTTCTGGGATGTCGTAGACTTTAACTTTGTAACATTTGCCTTTGTCTGTAAAAAATAAAAGGTCGTGGTGGGTTCTTGCTTTAAATACATATTCAATGAAATCATCTTCGGTAGTTCTAGCAGCAGTTACTCCCCTACCCCCTTTCCCTTGCCTTCGATACATTGAAACAGGCATTCTTTTAATGTAACCGTTATGGGAAAGAGTAACGATAACCTCTTCGTTTGCTATTATATCTTCTACGGAGAAGTCTTTTGCTTCAAAAACGATTTGAGTTCTTCTTTCATCACTGTATTTTTTCTTAAGTTCAATTAATTCATCAGCTATAATATTTAACTGGATCTCCTTGCTACCAAGGATTGCTTTATATTCTTCAATTTTTTCAGAAACCTCTTTGTATTCTTGTTTTATTTTTGATTGTTCAAGGTTTGTTAATCTTTGCAATCGGAGATCAAGTATCGCTTTTGCTTGGATTTCGCTTAAACTGAATCTTAATTGCAATCTATCTGAAGCAGATTTAGGATCTGGGGAAGTTTTAATCAACTCTATTATTTCATCTAAATTGTTCAAAGCAATAAGAAACCCTTCTAATATGTGTAATCTCTTTTCTGCAGCATCAAGTTCGAACTTTGTCCTTCTAATAATTACTTCGTTTCGATGCTGAATGAAAAGTCTCATACAATCTAAAAGATTCAATATTTTGGGGCGACCATCTACCAATGCAAGCATTATTACACCGTATGTAATCTGAAGTTGTGAGTGTTTAAAGAGATTGTTCAAAACCACCTCCGGGTTTGCCTCCCTTTTCAATTCGATAACAATTCGAATACCGTCTCTATCACTTTCATCCCGAATATCAGTTATATCATCAATTATTTTGTTTTTAACGAGATCTGCAATTCTTTCAATTAGTGTTGATTTACTTACTTGGTAAGGAATTTCTTGAACTATTATGGTATTTTTGTCAATAATTGCTTTAGACCGAATAATAATCTTCCCCTTTCCTGTTAGATAAGCCTCTTTTACTCCATCATAGCCATAGATAATAGCACCAGTAGGGAAATCTGGCGCGGGTATGTACCTCAATAGTTCTTCTATTGTAATGTTAGGATTGTTGATTAAAGCAAGAAGGCCATCGACTACTTCACCAAGGTTATGAGGAGGAATATTAGTTGCCATTCCAACTGCAATACCGCTCGAACCATTAATTAATAATGTGGGTAAAACAGTTGGCAAGACGGTGGGTTCTTTAAGTGAATCATCGAAGTTTGGTCGGAAATCAACTGTATCTTTATCAATATCACGCAAAGTTTCCATCGCTATCCAGGAAAGACGAGCTTCTGTATATCGCATAGCTGCTGGGGAATCTCCATCTATAGAACCAAAATTTCCTTGACCATCGACTAATGGATAGCGCATAGACCAAGGTTGAGCCAATCGGACCATTGAATCATATACTGCAGCATCTCCGTGGGGATGGTATTTACCAAGAACTTCACCAACAATTCTGGCAGATTTTCTATAGGGTTTATTTGGTGTAAGTCCCAGTTCGTTCATCGCATAGAGAATTCTGCGGTGCACAGGTTTTAAACCATCACGAACATCAGGAAGGGCACGGGAAACGATTACAGACATTGAATAATCAAGGTACGAGGTCTTAATTTCGTCTTCGAAAATTGTTTCAATAATTTTATCCTTAAAAATTCCTTCCATATACTTGTAGAAAGTTGTAAAACAAAATTACGAAATAATTAAGATTAAGAAGTAGTCTTGAAAGACCAATATTTCATTAAGTTAATAAAATAAATTTTTGGATTGACTAATGAATAAAAAAGGTTACTTAAAGTAAACAAGTTTTCTTAATTAAGAAACAGTCTAAACTTTTTTCTGAACAATTTTCTCCAACAATTCGAGCATTTGATGTGATGATTTTTCCCAGGAAAAGTTCTTTGCCCACTCAATTGCACCTAGGGACAATTCGTAAAGCAAATGCTCATTTTTCAATATCATTAAGATTTTGTTTGCCAAATCTTCGATATTTCCATATTCATAAAGTAAACCGGAAAAACCATCTTTTACTGAATCACGAAGACCAGGAACATTAGCAGAAATGACCAATGTTCCGCAAGCATTACTTTCAATGTTTGTTATACCCCACCCTTCCTTGATTGAAGTATTTACAACACAATGAGATTTGCTCAGAAGTTCAATTTTTGAATTTTCGTCCACGTATCCCCAAAAAACGACAGAATTAATAATTCCTAACTTTTTAGCCAATGATTTTAAACTTTTTTCATAATCACCCCTTCCAATGATATAGACTTGTGCATTAGGGAATTCGTTTAAAACTTTTTTAAATGCAAAAAGAAGGTGGTCTATACTTTTATATTTTTTTAATCTACCGAAATAAGTTATTGTAGGATAAGGATTTTTTATGGATAATTTAAAAGGAAATTTTTCTTTCTCAAGCGCATTATTAATTATTGTAAAATTTTCTCTTTTATATTTTCTTTGTAGAAATTCCAAAAGTGTACTTTCGGAAACTACTGCAAACTTTTGATTTTTATAAACTAAATCCATTAATTTCTCAGAAAGGTAAACGTAAATTCCACTAATTGGATTAACTTGCTTAAAGATACTACATCCAAAAAAATGGTGGGAAATGCAAAGAAGAGGTCTTTTTACGTATAATGGTGTAAAAAAGGGGATTTTATTAATATCATCAACCACAACGTCGTAATCCTTGTGTTCTAAATGCTTTTTGTAAAAAAAAGGAACAAACCAATTAAAGAATGCACGATTACCAATTCTAATTACTTCTATACCATCGACAATTTCAGTTTTTGGAAGTTCTTTTGTTTTACAACAAAGGAGGGTAACTTTGTGACCAAATTTTACAATTCTTTTGAATATTTCGAATAGGTGAACTTCGGCGCCACCAGCGTGTTTGTTTTTTATATCCTGCCAATTAATAATTAAAATGTTCATTTTCACTAAAAAATTTCAAAATTACTGAATTTCGAATTTTTTGGCATATTCATTGAAAAATTAATTTTGGTGAAGTTATTAAGAATTAGAAGAATTTCTTTAAAGTATTGAAAATAAATAAAGGTGGAAATTTGAGAAGAAAAAATATAAAGAAAAATTTTTTATCAATATTAACCAAATGTCTAATAATACTCACTTTTTTGGTTACTTCTTGCACCTCTTTTAAAAGCGTACGAAGTGGTGCTTACAACTTCGCGCAGAAATCTCGTTTGAAAACGAAAGACTTTATTGAAATTGGGCAAAAAAGCTATCCCGAAAAAATAGAGATTGAAAAAGTTAGCCAACCAGAAACAACTAAAGTACAACAAGAAAAAGTAATAGCAGGGGAAGTTTTTGAACAAAAATCAAAAATTGATGATGATGAAATAACATTTATGAAATTGAAATTGCAAAAACTTGAAGAAGAAATATTAACTTTGAGAAAAGAGATAAATACTTTAGTCAGCATTTTAGAGGAAAAAAATACTTCAAAACCTAGTAATGAAAATAAACTTATTTTAAATAATAACACAAAAAGCAAGACATTGGCAAAAAATACTAAAAAAGACCATAAAGAACAAAAAATTCAGTATGAAAAAAATAATGTAAAGAATACCAAAAAGTCAATGGAAAATAATTCTAATAAGGATTTAACAAGCAATTATGAGCAACACAAAAAGGTTGAAGAAGTTGTTTTACAGATTAAAGAGAAAAAGTACGATGAAGCAATTAAATCAATAGATAAATTTTTAAATGAAGTAAACGACATTTCAACAATTAGTATTCTTTATTATTGGAAGGGAGAAGCATATTATTACTTAAAAGATTATTCTAAAGCAATTGAATGTTTTCAAAAAGTGTTGTCTTTTCCAAAGTCTGGAAAAAAGATAGAAGCCCAAATAATGACTGCTGAATGTTATACAAGGTTAGGGAAACTTAGAGAAGCTAAAAGAGAATACCAAAAATTTATTGAAGAATATCCTTTTAGTGAATATGCACCCAGGGCAAAACGAATGATTCAACAACTATAATTTGCTCAAAGTTTTTTCGAATTCGTTAAAATAAACGTCTTTTAATTCTGAAACCTCGAATTTGAATGCATACTTAATTTCGAAGTAGCCTTCAACAACTTTTCCAATTCTCTGGTAAGGTAAGTTATATTTTTCAATTAAGCTAATGAAAGCTTTTTCATTATTATGAGAAACTGAAACTACAACTCTTCCTTGAGATTCATTAAATAGGGACTGAGCAGTAGGTTTCTCTGGTAATATTATTTCTGCTCCAAGGTTTTGGGAAAATACAGATTTTTCTGCTAAACATATTGCCAACCCACCTTCGCTACAATCGTGTGCCGAGTTTATAAGTCGTTCTTTTATTGCTCTTTGGAGAAAGTTAATAAGATTTAGTTCATTCTCCAAGTCAATTTTTGGAGCATCTCCAACTACAAGATTAAACATAACTTTTAAAAATTCGGTTCCACCGATGTCTTCATTATCATTTTTACCAATTAAGTAAATAATATCTTCAATATTTTTAAATTCCAAGGAACAAATATTTCCTATATCCTCGATAATGCCGAGCATCCCAATAGTAGGTGTTGGATATATTGCGAAGTTTTGTGATTCATTGTGGAAACTAACATTTCCACCAGTTACTGGGGTATTAAAGAAACGGCAAGCGTCACCCATGCCCATCACTGCTTGTTTAAATGTCCAGTAAACCTCTGGATTATAAGGATTTCCAAAATTCAAGCAGTTTGTAATTGCAAGAGGTTTGCCCCCAACACAAGCAATATTTCTAGCGGCTTCTGCAACTGCTATAACGGCACCTCTATATGGATTTAAGTAAACATATCGAGAATTGCAATCAGTGGTTAGTGCAATTCCTTTGCCAGGTAATTCTTTTAGCCTAAGGATTGCAGCGTCGCCTTTTATGTGGACTGTATTTGTTCGTACTTGGTAATCATATTGTTCGTATACCCACCTTTTCGATAAAATATTAGGTGAAGAAAAAACTTTGATGAAAGCTTCTTTTAAGTTAATATTGTTCAATTCCAATTGGCCAAAATCAAAGTTCCTAACATTGTGCAAATATTTTGGTTCTAAAGCCAACTGGTCGTACTGTGGAGCTTTTCCTCCTAAAACAAGAAGGTCGGCTTCCAATTCTGCAACTTTTTTATCATTCTTCCAAATATGTAGTTTACCATCGTCAGTAACTTCACCAATTTGAGTAATAGGGACATCCCACTTCTTGCATATTTCAATAGCGTGTGGAAGTTTATCTTTATCAAAAACAAACAACATTCTTTCTTGTGACTCTGAAAGCATAATCTCGTATGGTGTCATATCGGGTTCTCGTAATGGGACAAGGTCTAGATTAATTTTCATTCCTACTCTCCCGCGTGCACTCATTTCAGATGTAGAGCAGCTTAATCCAGCAGCTCCCATATCTTGGACGCCTACAACAACTCCAGACTTAATTAATTCCAACGTTGCTTCGAGTAAAAGTTTTTCCGCAAAAGGGTCGCCAACTTGAACAGTTGGCCTCATATCCTCGCTTTCTTCGGTAAACTCTTTGGACGCTAATAACGAAGCACCATGAATTCCATCTCGACCGGTACTACTTCCAACAATACAAACGGGATTACCTATTCCTTTTGCTCTTGCAAAGGCAAGCCTATCGACTTTGACAATTCCAACTGCCATAACATTGACAAGTGGATTGTCGTTGTAACAATCTTCGAAAAAAACTTCACCTCCAACGGTTGGAACACCAAAACAATTACCATAATGAGCAATTCCAGAAACAACACCTTTAAGCAAAAATTTAGTTTTATCAAGTTGAATGTTGCCAAATCGAAGTGAATCTAATACTGCAATTGGCCTTGCACCCATTGAAAAGATATCTCTAAGGATACCTCCTACACCTGTTGCAGCACCTTGAAAAGGTTCCACGGCGGAGGGGTGATTGTGGCTTTCAATTTTGAAACAAATTGCATAACCTTGACCAATGTCTACAGCACCTGCATTTTCTTCCCCGGCAGAAACTAAAAGTTGAGGTCCACTGCGGGGTAAAGTCTTAAGCATTTTGATGGAATTTTTATAGGAACAATGTTCGCTCCACATTACACCAAAAATTCCAATTTCTGTGTAAGTGGGTTTCCGACCTAATAATTCAAGTATCTTGTGAAATTCTTCAGAAGATAATCCACAATCTAATGCAACCTTTTCGTTAACCTCAATTTCGGAAAATAGATACTCATTCATAGACTAAACAAAAAAAACAAAAATAATTTTTTTCTGGAACATTGTAATTAAATATTTTTTCTTAATTTTGAACTTTTAAAACTTAAAAAGTTTAAAAAGTTTATGAAACAAAAGGTAAATTTATTAAACGCAATCATCGACGAATCGATGAAGCAATTTTTCTCCAAAGGATATAAGAGTCTTAATATCGACGAACTTGTCAAAGACATTGGAATCAGCAAAGCAACATTTTATAAATATATACCTTCAAAAGAATTTCTGTTTGAAGAATGCATTCGAAGGCACTTGGATATTTTCAAAAAAGAAATTAATGGAAACATAAAGAAAATATTAAAAAGCAACAAAGAAACTTTTTTTAAATTTTTTATCGAACTTATCAAAAAATCAAGTGATTTTTTAACTTCAATCTCAGGTGTAATTAACTTGCAGGTCGAAAAAAGGTTCCCACATATTAGTTTAAAATTGAAGGAATTTACCAAAAAGCAAATTGAAAATTCTTTTTTTTCCATTATTCAAAAAGGAAGAGAAATAGGTTTGATTAAAAGCCAGATTAATGATGAAATTTTGTTCTTTATTATTTTTACAACACTAACCAACATTAAACAATTTATTGAAACACATCGAAGTGAGATAACATTGAGCAAGTTTTTTTATGAGTATTTTTCAATTTTGTTTAATGGAATTTTATTAGAAGAAAGTAAGTCTATATTTTACAAACAATTTAATATTTTGATTTATGAAAAAGGGAATTTTTAAAAAAAGTGCAAGTTTATTTATATTTTTAGTAACTTATTTATTTTTATTTAATAGTAACATTAAAGCAACAAATATAACTCTTGAGGAAGCAATAAAATTGGGTGTTTCTAATAATAAAGAAATAAAGATTCAAAAGATGAACATTGAAAAGGCAGAACAAGCAGTAAAAGAAGCCCGAGGTCACGCATTTCCCACTCTCGATTTTACCACATCATATTACCATTATTTACAAAAACCAATTTTCTTTTTCCCAGATTTCCTTGCACTACTTAACAACTCTACTTATGGAATTCTTTTTAAAGAAGGTTTAATTCCCCAAGACCAAACCAAGTTTGTACCTATGGGTTTAATTAAACAATCATTTGTATTAAGAAATCAATTCGAAGCGAAGTTTCAGTTAAATCAAATCTTATTTAATTCAACAGTTTTTCGTGGAATTGGAGCCTCAAAAATTTATCTTGAACTTTCAAAATACAACTATAAAGCAATAGTTTCCAAAACGATAGCTAACATCAAAAAAGCATTTTATCTTTGCATCCTATTAAAAAGTGTAAAAGAAATTTACGAACAGAGCCTAAAAAACGCTGAAGAAAATCTTTCGCTAGTTAATAGTTTATATTCTAAAGGCTTAGTTTCAGAATTCGATTTAATGCAAGCCGAAGTTCAAGTCGAAAATTTAAAACCGATAGTTGAAAATTCTATTATTTCATATAAAAATTCCCTTAATAATTTAAAAATGCTTCTCGATATACCAATTGAAAAAGAGTTGGAACCAATTGGGGAATTGTCTTATTTCGACTATTCGCTTCCAGAAATTGAAAAAGGAATTTCTAAAGCATTGGAATTCAATCTTGATTTGAAAACTCTGGAATACAAGAAGAAAGTTGATATTGAAATGGTGGAACTTTATAGGTCGGAAAACTACCCTTCTCTTGTTGCCTTTGGAAATTTTTCACTTTCTGGACAATCGGACAAACTAAATTTTCAAACTTACACACAATCTTTGGTGGGCTTGCAATTGTCGATAAATTTGTTTAATGGTTTTCAAACTCAGGCCCGTGTTCAACAATCAGTAATAAACTATAAAGAAACGGAAGAGCAAATCTTGCAATTCAAATCTTATCTTATTAAACTTTTAATGGAAAAATATTCAGAGTTTGAAAAAGCAAAGAAACAAATTGCGGCGCAGGAGAAAAATATAAAACTTGCTGAAAAAGCTTATCTAATTGCTCAAACCAGATATAAAGAAGGAACAGGTATTCAACTTGAGGTAAAGAATGCAGAAATGGAATTAAGACAGTCGAAATTGAATTACAAACAAGCAATTTTTGACTACCTTAATGCTATAATTGATATTGAGAACATTTTTGGAGAAGTAAACTATGAATAAAAAGATTAATATTTTTAAGGAATATTTTTTGATATTACCAATTTTTCTACTTCTGATTAGTTGTTCATCCAAAGTTAAAAACGAAACAAAAATTTCGAAAAACGAGCTAAAAAAAGTTCCAGTGAAGGTTGTAAATATCACAACAAAAAGGTTTGAGAAATTTATTAGCTTTTATTCGAAACTGATGGGAAGAGTCGAAAATACCAAAACAAGTATGGTTTCGGACAGAATTGAAAAGATTTTTGTTCGAGCTGGTCAATATGTTAAAGAAGGCCAAGTTGTTTTACAATTTCCAATTAACAATCCAAATTTGCAATATCAACAAGCAAAACTTGCTTACGAAAATGCTTTGAAAACTTATAATAGATTTAAGGAGTTGCTTAAAACCGGAGAAACGTCACAACAGAACTTCGATAATGTTGAAACTCAGTTCTTGGTTGCAAAAAGGAATTATGAAGCATTAAAGCAGATACTTTTTGTTGAAGCACCAATTTCTGGATATGTTGCGAGTGTTTACGTTACCGAAGGTCAACAAGTAGACATTGGAAAACCCCTTTTTACAATAAGTGTTTTGGATAAAGTGCGTGCAGTTGCTTGGGCAAATGAACAAGAGGTTCTTCATTTTCGCCTTGGAATGCCTGGAAACATTATTTGGAGTGGGAAGGAATATCCTTGCAAAATTATTTCCCTAGCAATGAAAATGGATGATGCAATGAAAGGTTTTAGGGTTGAATTCGAAGCCCCAAATCCAAAATTAGAACTAAAAAGTGGAGTTACAGCCGAAATTAGAGTAAAAATATATGAAAATCCAGAAGCAATAGTTGTCCCAAAAAGCCTTGTTGAAAAAGACATTGAAGGTAAAAATTATGTTTTTGTTGTTGAAAATGGCAAAGCAAAAAAAAGGTACGTCGAAATTGGAAACATAAGCGGTGTGGAAGTTGAAATTATCAAGGGTTTAAAAAATGGCGACCTTTTAGTTATCGAGGGTTCACACCTTTTAGATGAAGAACTTGAAGTTGAAGTAGTTAATTAATTTAGGTGGAATTATGTTTCTCGGTAAAATTGCTACTCAAAGACCAGTATTAACTACGACAATTATTTTAGTTTTCGTGGTATTTGGTGTGTTTGCATATACATCATTGAATTTAGATACTTTCCCGGATGTAAAAGTTCCATATGTTACAATTACTACTATTTTTCCTGGTGCCGGACCAAAAGAAGTTGAAAACCTAATAACAAAACCCATTGAAGATGAAATTTCAACAATTTCGGGTATTGAAAGAGTTGAATCTTATTCGTTGGAAAACACTTCTATAGTTCTGATTGAATTCAAACTTGGGAAGGATATTGATGTTGCAAATCGCGAAGTTAAGGACGAGGTCGAAAAAATCTTGCACAAACTACCTTCTGATGCAAAGAAACCAATCATTCAAAAGCTAGACGTTCAGGCTTTTCCAATTATTAAACTTGTTATTTATGGAAATCTTTCACCAATAGAACTATATGAACTTTGCGAAAACAAGGTAAAAGATAGAATATCGCAAGTCCCCGGAGTTGCAAATGTCGAAATTATTGGTGGACAAGAAAGAGCAATAAGGATTGATTTCGAAAACAGGCAAATTTTTGAAAATTCAATTTCTTTGCCACAAATGCTTCAAATAATAAAAGCAAATAACATTGATTTACCCAGTGGAATTTTTCAAACTGGAACGGACGAGTTTACCGTAAGAGTAAAAGGAGAATTTCCATCCATTGAAGAAATTAAGAACCTAAGAATACCAACCCCTTTTGGTATAAAAAAACTTGGGCAATTAGCTAATGTAATAGATACCGGAAAAGATGTAAGATATCGAGCAATTTATTTTAATAATCTAAATAAGTATTACAGCGAAAATGCTGTTAATTTATCAATAATTAAGGCTTCTGATGCCAATGCAGTTAAAGTTTCCGAACTTGTTACAGAAAAATTACCAGAAATCGAGAAAATGCTTCCTAAAGGGGTGAAAATAGAAAAAGTTTACGATGGTGCAGATTTTACTCGAGCCACATTTAACGATACAATGAGCAACATTTATTTAGGAATAATTTTCACTGGACTTGTTCTATTTTTCTTCCTTTTTAGTATTCGAAGTACTTTTGTTGTTGCTCTTACAATGCCAATTTCCATTATATCCTCATTTATTCTTTTCAAGGCATTCGGGCTAACTTTGAATATTCTTTCTTTGATGGGTATTTCTGTTTCTATTGGAGTTTTGGTAGCAAATTCAGTTGTTGTATTAGAAAATATTAATAGATTGAGGAATTTAGGTTATACTACCAAAGATGCGGCTTACTTTGGTACTAGTGAAGTAACTGTTGCAGTTCTTGCATCAACGTTGACTAATCTAATTGTTTTTATTCCCATTGCCAATATGTCATCGATTGTAGGAGAGTTCCTTAAAGATTTGGCTCTTGCTGCAACATTTACAACACTATTTTCTCTATTCAACTCCTTCACTCTTACTCCTATGCTTGCCAGTGTTATGTTAACAAGGATTGAAAACAAAGGGTTTTTAATCAATCTTTACCATAAAATTGATAATTTTTTGACCTCATCGTATAAAATAGTACTTGAAAAGGTTCTCCAAACAAAGACTAGAAGCGTTCTACTATTAATTACTACCTTAATTGGGTTTATTATTACTTTTTATTTAATAGCACCTAAAATTGGACTTGAATTTATTCCACAAGTTGATAACAACCTAATCCAAGTTCAAATCGAACTTCCCGAAAATTATAATATTGAGGCTACTACAAAAAAGGTAAATGAAGTACTCCAAAAAATCAAGCGTCACAAAGAAATCATTTCGATTGTTGGTAATATTGGAAAAAGAGATAATTTAAATACTGGCGCTAATCTTGCAAGCATCGACATTAAATTATGCGACTCTAAGGAAAGAGATATTTCTGTAAATCAAATGATAGATACAATTATTAATGACTTAAAAAACGTAACAAATATTAAGACTATTGTGAGACCCGGAGAAGTAATTTCAGGTGGTCAGTACCCAGTTCAATTTTACTTATTAGGTCAAGATGTTGATACATTGGAAAAATATAAGGAAATAGTAGTAGAAAAAATAAAAGATGTTCCCGGATTAATCAATTTTGATAATAGTTCAAGAAAAGGGAAACCCGAAATTACCATCACACCAAGAAGAGAACTTTTGCCTGAAGTTGGTTTAACACTAATGGATTTGGCCTATACGGTACGAGCTGCTGTTGATGGAATTGAATCTACAACTTTTCGAGAGGGTGGTAACGAATACGATATCATAATTACCTTGAAAGACGAAGATGTTGATTTGCCTAGTAAAATTGAAAATGTTACAATTGTTTCATCAATCGGAGTATTTCGTTTAAGCCAACTTGCCAAAATTGAATATTCAACAAGTGTAGCAAGAGTATTGCATAGAGATAAGTTTAAATCTATCCAATTCACCGGTTCGAATGCTCCCGGTGTTCCCTTAGGAAATGTAACCAGAGAAATTGAAAAAAGGTTTTCCGAGATTTCCTTGCCGCCTGGCTACTCTTTTAAATGGGCAGGAAATGTGAAATTTATGCAAGAAATGTTTAGAGATATGATTATTGCTTTCTTTGTTGCTACATTTTTAACTTATATGCTACTTTCTGCAATATTGGAAAGTTTTATTCAACCAATTTATATTATGATTACTTTACCACTGGGGTTAATTGGTGTGTTCTTAGCAATGGCAATAACAAACAGCACTTATAATATTTCTTCATTGATGGGAATAATAATGCTTATTGGAATAGTTGTAAATAACGCAATACTTATTCTTGATTACTCAAATCAATTAGTAAGAGAAAAAGGATATAAAGTCAAAGATGCAGTATTGGAAGCTGCAACTCTTAGGTTAAAGCCACAGATAATGTCTTCTATAGCTTTAATTTTGGGAATGCTACCTATGGCTTTGCAAATAGGTGAAGCAGGTAAAGAATTTCGTTCTCCACTTGGAATTGTTTCTATTGGGGGACTTATTACCTCTACCTTCTTAACAATTTTTATTATCCCAGCTTTTTATTACGTCTTTTCAAAAGGAAAAGTAAAAGCATAGAATATTATAAAATTATTTCAAGAAGGTAAATTGCTAAAAGTAACTTTGAACATTATTAATTTATTTAAGTAGTTAAATAATACTTTACAAGATTAAATTAAAAATATAAATCCCTTTCACCTTTTTCGATTCTTTTAAGATATTCAATTGTTTTTTGTTTCAATTTTTTGTGTTCTATTTTATTTAATTCATTTTCAATAAGTTTTTCACCAAACAGTTTGGTTTCTGAGTCTGCATAATCGACCAAATACTCTTTCAAAGTAGTTAATCCATTTGGATGGCAATGTGTCTTGATTAGCCCCGGTTTGGCTAAATCCATAAAATCCTCTCCTACCCTACCAAGTCTATAACAAGCAGTGCAAAAAGAAGGAACAAAACCCATTTTAATCAAGTCTTTTATAACTTCCCCACTACTCCTACAATCATTAAGAGTGAACTGTCCAATTTCTTCATCTTTTTCCATTCCATTAAAGGCTTGTTTATACCCTCCGACACTTGTTTTAGACCCAGCACTTATTTGCGAAACTCCTAAATTGAAAAGTTCATTTCTTAGATAAGCTGGCTCCCTAGTAGATAAAATAATTCCCGTGTATGGAACGCTAATTCTCAAAACTGCAACAAGTTTTTTAAAATCATTGTCATTGACTGAATATTTTGAATTATAGGATGCAGGTGCATTTTTTGCTGGTTTAACTCTAGGGATTGAAATAGTGTGAGGTCCGATACCATAAGTTTGGTCAAGATGTTTCGAATGTTGAATTAATGCGAGAGTTTCGAATCTAAAGTCAAACAATCCAAACAAAGCACCAATTCCAACATCGTGCATACCGTTTGATAAAGCCCTATCCATTGTAAAAAGGCGCCAAATATAATTATGTTTTTTCCCCTTGGGATGCATCCTTTCATATGTTTCTTTATGATATGTTTCTTGGAAAACAGTATAAGTACCAATAGGAACTTCGCTTAAAACCCTGAATTCGTTTTCACTCAATGGTGCGATTTCGACATTAATTCTTCGAATACTACTTCCTTTTGAGTCTCTTACAGAATAGATTGAGTAAATTGCTTGAATGAAATAATCGAGAGAACATTTTTCGTGGTCTTCACCCATCAATAAAAGAATTCTCTTATGTCCTTGTTCTAAAATTATCTTTGTTTCTTCCTTAATTTCATCTAAACTTAAAACTTTTCTTTCAATTGATTTATTATCTATCCTAAAGCCACAGTAAAGACAATTATTGGAACAATAATTGGAAATGTAAAGAGGTGCAAATAAAACTAAACGGTTACCATAAATCTCATCCTTGATTTTACCAGCAGTGAAAAATATCTTTTCAACATCTTCAGGGTTGTTTGTATTTAAAAGAATTGATGCTTCTTCCAAAGTTAATCCATTTAATTCCAAGGACTTTTGAAGTATTTCATCAACTCTTTCAGAAGAGGGGTTCGAAGTTTCTTCTATTATTTTAAATAGCAAATTTTCATTTATAAAAGGTATAACTTTTTCCATATATACTTTAAGATTAACAATATATAAACGAAATAAACATATTAATATTACAACATAAAGAATACAAATAAAAAACCCAGCCCGAAAGGACTGGGTTTTTAACAAATTTTTGGATAATTACTTGGTAACTGTAATTGCTATAGTTCCAGTATACGACCCAGATTCAAGTTTACAATAGTAGACACCGGAGGGGATACCCATTTGTTTCACATCAAACTTAAGGTCGTAAATACCGGGTTTCAGTGTTCCATCAACAAGTGTTGCTACTTTTTCGCCGAAAGCGTTCCATAAGGTGATTGTAGTTGGAGCTTCGAATGCTATACTATACTCAATTAAAGCACTGTTTTCGACTGGATTGGGAACAACATCTTTAATATAGTATTGGAAACCAGATAATTCTATTAATCGTGCAGTGTTCACACACACGGGATTTATCTTAATGTCGCCAGGTTCATTAAAGACGATTACATAATTTGATGCAGGAAGATTCATAACTTGGAATTCTACTGGTAATGGTACCAAATCCAAATCACTAAGGAAAGTGTTCATCTTAAATTTCAGGAGGGTTCCAAATCCTTTAAGGAATTTATCGCTTGAGTTCATATGGATTTGCAATACATCATTGTCAAGAATTTTGGCATAGTCGCAATTCCAACCGTCAGAAAGAGTTCCACCTTGGGAAATATCTTTGCATTCATTAACATTGGGATAGATTTCCTGTACGTCGCTCTTTCCTGCAGTATTGAAATAAACTCGAGTCTTAAATTCTGTAATTTGAGCATCTTCAAGTGGTTTTGTCTCTTCGGGATGCTTTTCAAGCAAAACTTCAATTTCTACCTGTTGTCCGGGATTTGCATTGTAGACACCCTTTGGAATTCTTGCAATTAATTTATAAACCATACCCTCGCCTATTAAAGTTGAGTATGCAGTTCCAGTTTCACCAGATTCCATCTCAAATTGATACTCAATTTTCATATTATAATTCTTAACTTCTGGAGGACTAAATCGAGCGTATACCCAAAGTGTATCGTTGGGTCGCAATCTGAATGGAGGCTGGTCTGGAATTTCACTATTGTTGAGCATTAACTTTTGCACAGTAATTTCGTTGAAATCTCCGCTAACACTTTGACCAATAGAACGGGTTATTGTAACATCATTGCTGCCAATATTGGTAATAAATACTTTACCATCTCGAACAGTAGTAATGAATATCTTGCCAAAGTTGTAATCTGAAGTTTTCACACCAATTTGATAGGCTTCTCCGATTAAATCTCCTGCAACATCATCTGGTGCATCACTTTCTGGAATTAGTTTTGCTATGAAAGTTCCAGGTCGATTTGGTTTAAACTTTACGGGGATTACCCAGTTGCCACCCACGGGAATAACTTTTGGTTGGGATGGATTTAAGTAATCATCGGGAATTTCGAAAGCATCTTTATCCGGACCTTCAATCCTTAATTTAAACACTGTCAAATCCATAGTAGTAAGTGGATTAAGGGTTACGTGGTAAACTTCGGCATTGCCACTAATTTGATTTCCGACCATAATTGGTGGGAATGTATACCCTTTGATGTTGATGTGAGGAAGAATTCCAATTCCGTGGAGTTTGCCACGAACCTCGAGTTGTTTGTCTGAAAATTTCCCAAGTAACACGATTTCTGCTTCGTACTCTTTTTCGGCCTTTGGAGCAAACCAAACCTTTAATGGAACTGGGTTATCAGGTGTTAATTGTAATGGAGCATTCTTTTGGTCGAAAGAGAAAACTCCATCAACATCTCCGTCAATTCGTAAGTCTACTACATCGACTTTTGCATTACCAATTGCGTTAATAATTACTTGTCCCTCGTATTTATCTGTACCAGCAAATTTGTCAATAACTCTCTTCCTTTGCCAGTCGTAACCAGTAATTGTTGGACCAGCATCGAGTCCAGAACCATCCCAATCCGAATAAGGTTTAACCTTTGTTGCATTAGAGACAAAGTCACATCGGGTGCTATGTTTGATACCGGGAACATCTGCTTTGTAATAAACGGTAAAGGTGTGTATTCCATTTGGTTTTATTGTTAATGGCATCGGAAGTGTAGTTTCGTCAACTCTGAAATGAACTTTATCTGGAAAATCATAGGACGTTATAACTAAATTTACATTACCTAAGTTTTTGATTTCAACATTTCTTGGAACTTCTTTTCCAATTGGTTGAGGTTCCCAATGTGCATCTGAAACATAGATTATGGGTTCACCAGTGCGAAGCTCTAATCCAACAATAGTTTCCTCATAGCAACTTAATACTGCAATAACGCTATCTCGAACTGGAATGCTTGAATTTTCAATGGCTGTTGCTGTGACCTCAAATTCTTTTACTTCTTGAGGTTCCAAAGTTACTGGCAATTGGTTCGAAGCCAAGCTAAATTCTGCCTTACCAGATTTCAGTTTTAACTGCTTAATAGTAGCAGGAATTTTTCCAATATTTGTAACCTTGAACTTTAGAGTTTTAGGAACACCAACAGTCATCATTCCAAAATCAAGGAATGTTGGCTCAACAGAAATTAATTCAGGTTCATAAAGATATTCTCTTGTGATAGTATTTCCAGATTTTGTTTGGACCGAAACAATTGCCTTCGCTTGTTTTTTCCTATCCAAAACAAATAGTTTAAACTTAACGTTTTTATCACCACTCTTGAATTTGGGGTCAAGTTGGACATCTGAATAGTTGTATGAATTGTTTTTGTCTAATTGTACGTTGTATATACCAGCGCAGTCGGCATTTGGTGGTAGGGCAATTCCTTCGCCAGAAACATCACCACAGAACATTTCGTCAGTAACAACAAGTGAATCTTGACAAT
This sequence comes from Ignavibacteria bacterium, assembly GCA_026416955.1. Taxonomy (GTDB): domain Bacteria; phylum Bacteroidota; class Ignavibacteria; order Kapaibacteriales; family UBA2268; genus Naka2016. The sequence continues at coordinate 192,954 of JAOAEE010000008.1, forward strand.
CCAAACTATAATTAACACCAATAGGATAACCATAGGCGAAGCCATCTTTACTTCTGTCCCAATTACCGTATACGTAGCCAGCGAAACGAGCTTTTTCTTTTCCGCCGGGCAATGTGTCCCCCATAATCCAATGGTCACCAGCTCCAACTTGTTCAACAATGTAAGCAAACTCGGTTCCATTTATGTAACTGATTGCATTTCCAAACTTTTGGGTAAATGTTTTTCCATCAAACTTCAAATATGGTAGGTCCTTTGCACGGAAAGTAATAGCTACAAAATTGTCGATATTTTGTGGGGAGCGAAATGTTGCATAACTCGTCCATTGTGGTAGCGGAGCAAGAATAATCAACATACCTTGCCCATTTCTAGAAGGATTTTGAATTTCGTCACCATCGGATACTTTAGGACTTACAGCAGAAATCCACCAAGTTTTTCCGTATTGAGCACAAAGGACTGGTTTTGTTGACTCGTAATATGCAGGGTCTTCTTGATTGGTTATCTCGTGGAATTGTCCACGCTTTAGCATAACGCTAATTTGCTTCATTCCGCTACCGTCCTTGCGCATCTGGTAAATAATCGTACTGTCGTAGGCAGCAACAAAACGAATCATATCTCCGCGGTCGTCTGCAATTTTACCTCTTGGCCTATCATTATACTTGACTGGAACTGAAACATATTGGGTTCCCAACATTTCGACAGGCCAAATCATTTCAATCATCATATTACGCATAAAACTTCCGTTGCGGCCAAGGAAAGTGAATTGGTAGCGTGGAAATGCCCCTTTGGTATGTCCAGACAAAACGGAAATTGGTTTGTTTGCCTCGATGTATGTCCCAGTTAAATCTGAGGAATTATCTTGCACTCGACCTTCTTCCATTCTTCCTAAAATTAAGAAGGTCTGTCCCTTGTTCAATTTGATAGGTTGGGAAAGTTGTCCTGCTTCAAGATTTTGTGTGGGTGCAGTTGGTCTATAGCGAATTGTGGTATTGTCTTCGGTTGCAGTAATAAGGATTTGGGGTGGTCTATAATATTGTGTACCAACTTTATCCAAGTAAAGGTTTGTTGTTACATATTTTTTCCCGAGCCATTCGACTGGGATTACTCGGAACGCTTCGCCAGTCCAAGAATACGAGATGTAGACTGCAACGGAAATTGGGTCTTCTGCTACAATGTGAATACCTTTGTTGCGAACTTGCTCGTTGTCATCTGGTTTATGCATCAATACATCGCCGAAAACGATTTGTGTGATTTGGTTGGCTCGAATTAAAAAGTTTTTCTTGGAGCCCGTTTCTAAGTCCTCCAAATAACCTTTTGTATCAACTTTTGAAGAAACCCAAACACATATGGGTCCATCACCTCTGGTTCCATCAGGGGTGACAGGGTCAAGCCAACACAAAGGAATTCCAAACCAAAATTCCTTTCCTTCGGTGATTTCTTCTTTCACCATTTTTTGTGAATAAGAATTATTAAAAGCAAAAATTGAAAGAAGAATCACCGCAAATATTGAACTAAGAAGACTACGTGGGTTCATAACCCCCTCCTTTGTATTAAGTTTAACATATTTTTCATCATAACAATGCAATATAATAATTTATTATTAAATAACAAAATCTTTCTAAATCTTACTAAAATTTTTTATTTTTTCCACAACCACTTTATAACAATTTTTTTTATTTTTTGTTACAAAAGTGATAATTTTGCTTTTTTTTATGAAAAGCAAATTTTTAACTAAAACAATTATTATTCTTTCCGCAATAAGCTTTTTTACAGACGTTGCAAGCGAAATGCTATACCCTATTATTCCGATTTATCTTAAATCTGTAGGGTTTTCTATTGCTTTAATTGGATTATTAGAAGGTGTTGCGGAATCGTTAGCAGGTTTGAGCAAAGGTTTTTTTGGTGCTTGGTCCGACAAGATTGGGAGAAGAGTTCCCTTTATTCGTTTTGGTTATGCTCTAAGTTCAATTTCTAAGCCACTAATGGGTCTTTTCCCTTTCCCTTTTTTGATATTCATTTTTAGAACATTCGACCGTTTGGGCAAAGGAATCCGAACTTCTGCTCGCGACGCGCTACTTTCGGATGAATCTACAAATGAACATAAAGGAAAGGTTTTTGGTTTCCATCGAAGCCTTGATACTTTTGGTGCTGTCGTTGGTCCCCTTATTACCCTACTACTTATTAGTTTCTTTATTAAAGATTATCGATTTTTATTTATTCTTTCAGCTATTCCCGGTCTTGTTGTAATTGCATTATGCTTTTTGTTGAAAGAAAAGAAAAGCTATGTATCCAATTCCACAAAAAAGTACAATATCAATTTCTTTGTTTTTTGGAATTACCTTGTTAATTCTTCATCCAATTACAAAAAAGTAGTTATTCCTTTATTACTTTTTTCTTTGTTTAATAGTTCAGATTTTTTTCTCCTTTTGAAATTAAAAGAGTATGGATTTACAGACCATAACGTAATTTTATTCTACATTCTCTTCAATCTTAGTTATTCTATTTTTTCCTATCCCATTGGCAAACTTGCCGATAAATTCGGTTTGCACAAACTCCTTGCTTTCGGTTTGTTTATTTTTTCTTTTGTTTATTTCTCTGTTAACATATCTGGACATACTTATTGGTTGCTCGTTACTTTCTTTATTTACGGTTTATTCAATGCTTCGACCGAAGGAGTTTCTAAAGCACTAATCACAAATCTAGTCTCAAAAGAAGAAACCGCGACTGCACTTGGTTCTTACAATTCCTTTGCCAGTATTACAACTTTACTAGCCAGTAGTATGACTGGATTAATTTGGAATTTTTTTGGTTCAACTGTTGCTTTGTGTCTATCGGGCGCAGTTGGTATCATTATTTTCATTTATTTTGCATTTTTATTTAAACTTAAGTGAGTAAAATGATTGAATTCGAAGTTCCAGGTTTAAAAAAATTTCGATTTTCAAATTTAGTTCTTGATTACAACGGTACCATCGCTTTCAAAGGTAGACTTCTAGAGGGCATTGATAAAATCCTCGACGAAATTTCTAACAAGTTAAAGATTTATATTGTTACAGCCGATACTTTTGGCACTGCAAAAGATATCAAGCAAATCTTGAACTGCGAAGTTCATATTCTTCCCGCCGAAGACCAAGCAAAACTCAAAGCCGATTTTGTTGGAATTATTGGTTCCGATACTTCTATTGCAATTGGAAATGGTAGCAATGATTCCAAAATGGTTAAAGCTGCTGGGCTTGGCATCGCAGTTATTGGTCCAGAGGGGGCTTCTTCCAAAACTATTCAAAATGCTGATATTGTATGCAATTCTATATTTGATGCTTTAAACTTACTTTTATTCCCAGAACTGATTGTTGCAACTCTACGCGAGTAAAATTGAAGACCAAAGTTACTTTCCAATGTTCAAATTGTGGGGCAATTTACCCAAGATGGATTGGCCGTTGTAATTACTGCGGAGAATGGAACACAATTGCAGAAACAGTACCTTTCAAAGAGAAAACTCAAAAGTCATCCGAAAAAACCACAAAGTTTTCACCTCAAAAATTAACAGACATAAAAATTAATTTGTATACTCGTATCCCTTCTGGTATTAATGAATTCGACCGTGTGCTTGGTGGAGGCTTTCTTCCGGGGTCGGTCATCCTTATTGCTGGCGAGCCCGGAATTGGCAAATCTACACTAGTCTTGCAAATTTTGGAATCAATCCAAAAACCAAGTCTTTACATTACCGGGGAAGAATCCTACGAACAAATTAAAATAAGAGCCAATAGACTTAATATTCACAGTGATGAACTTCAAATCCTTTGTGAAACAAATATAGAAACTATTTCAAGTTTAATCGAAAATTTTCCCGCAACCTTTTTTGTTGTCGACTCGATTCAAACCCTCTATACCGATGAACTTCCTTCCGCCCCAGGGTCTCTCCAACAGGTTAAGGAAACCGTTACAAAATTGGTTCATATAGTAAAACAAACAAATAAAATTGTTCTATTAATTGGGCATATAAACAAAGAAGGCAACATTGCTGGACCCAAAGCATTGGAACACATAGTAGATTGTGTCCTTTCATTGGAAGGTGAACGAACTTCGAACCTTCGAGTTGTTCGGCCATTGAAAAATCGTTTTGGTTCCACTTTCGAAATTGGACTGTTCGAAATGAGTGAATTTGGCTTGCAAGAATTAGTCGAACCTTCTAAAATTCTTGTATCCCATACTTCCTTGAACAATCCTGGGGTTGCATTTTCTGCTTTTATCGAAGGGAACCGTTCATTGGCTGCTGAAATACAATCCCTTGTCTCCTACTCCTCTTACAGTATTCCCCAAAGGAATATTAATGGATACGACTTCAAAAGATTACAGATGATACTTGCAGTTTTGGATAAGAAAATAAATCTAAAACTTCGACAAAGCGATGTTTTTGTTAATATTACCGGAGGTATATTTATAAGCGATACTGGAATCGACCTTGCTATTGCTTCATCATTATTTAGTTCATTGAACGATGTTGTGATTCCAAGCGACATTGCAATAATTGGAGAAATTGGATTGACGGGCGAAGTGCGAAATATTTTGTCCATCGACAAAAGAATAATAGAATTGGAAAAGTTAGGATTTCGAAGGATAGTGGTTCCCAAAAGCTCAAAAAGAAATCTTATCCAGAAGACAAAATCTAAAATAATTCAAGTTGAAAAAGTTTCGGAAGCGTTCAATTACATTTTTGGTTAACCATTGGATTTTTCATATTTTTGCGTATACGGGGTGTAGCTCAGTTGGCTAGAGCACTACGTTCGGGACGTAGGGGCCGCTGGTTCAAGTCCAGTCACCCCGAC
>JAOAEE010000016.1 GCA_026416955.1 Ignavibacteria bacterium
AGTGAAAGAAACACTTGTGGTTTGTATATATTCTTTATTCTGAAACCAAAGACAAATACTATACTGGATACACTCATAATCTTGAAACTCGACTAAATATGCATAATTCTGGTGCAACAATTTCTACCAAATCTGGTATTCATTTTCTTATTGTTAATTTCTAAAAAAATTTATCATTATACTTAGTTATTTTTCTATAAAATTTCCCCCTTTTCTTGTTTTGAATTTTTCCATTAATGAAATAGTTGTGAATTTTTAAAAATTTAACATTCAATAATTTTTTCTAATTTGTTTTTTGGTATTTAGGATAATTATTATGATTTACACAGAAGAAATTAGGGTATTAACATTAGATTGTTATGGAACATTAATAGATTGGGAAACTGGAATTACTAGTTCACTTCAAACTTTACTTTCTAATTTCGGAATCTTTTGTGATAATGAAATAATTCTTGAACTTTATGCTGGGTTTGAATCTGAAATAGAAAGAAATAATTTCATCTCTTATAAAAAGGTTCTTGAAGAAGTAGGAAGAAAGTTTTGTGAGTATTTCTCGATACCCACTAATGGAGTTAATGAATTATGCATTTTGAATTCCTTTCAAAATTGGGAACCATTTCCCGATACAATTGAAACTTTGACACTCCTTAAGAGTAAATATAAAATTGTTGTTATCTCTAACGTTGATGATGATTTATTTAAGATTACTTCTAAAAAATTGAAGGTAGAATTTGATGATGTTATCACTTCCCAACAAGCTAAATCTTACAAACCTTCACTTTCCATTTTCAAATTCGCATTGGAGAAACTCGGTGTGGAACCTAAAGATATTCTCCACATTGCTCAGAGCTTGTACCACGACGTAAAACCTGCCAAGGAGTTAGGAATAAAAGCAATATGGGTAAACCGTAGAAAAGATAAGAAAGGTACTGGGGCAACACCATTTGTCGAAATCCATCCAGATTTTGAGGTACCCGATTTAAAAAGTTTGGTTAATCTGTTAATATATTAATTGTGCTTAATTAAAGGGAAATAAAACAAAAACTGTAAAATCCCATAATGAATGTGAAATAATAACTGGTACAAGCGAGTTGTATTTATTGAACATTATTCCCCAGAACAAACCACAAACAAATGCAGCAATCAAAAGGATTGTGTTGAAAGCCCAAATGTGTACAATTGTATAAAGAATAGTTGCTAAAATTATACTAAGGAATGGTTTTCCAGTTAATTCAACTATTTTTGTTTGAATAAAACCCCGCCAAAATATTTCTTCTGCTGGACCAATAATGAATATTAGCAAGACAGAAATTAACCAAATAGGTGTACCCTGCTTTGTAGAATAAACAGAAGAAATTTGTTGAGAAGAAAATTCGAATAAGTTTATCGAAACATTTCTACCTATATAAAAAATGAAGTAAAGTAATATTGCAGAAATAACACCAATAGCCAAGTGTTTGTAATTAAATATCATCAATTTCTTAATTTGGTCTTTTAATGAAAAAATTGAGTATACTGAGAGTACCAATCCAGCAAAAAACATAACAGCCCAGAAGTTGACCTTCTGGGCTGTTATTGGGGAAAACATAATAAACCAAAACATTAAGGCAATAAAAAAGCCTATGATAACTTTGTTCATAAAACTTTACTCAAAAGTATAGCAATAACAAAAAGTAACCCAAATTGTAAATGTAATTGTGCAGTTTTAACATCCATCATAACTATTGGTTGAATATTATCGATTTGGGCTTGGGAAAATCTCTTTGCATTTTTAAATGCAATAGGAAGAGTTAAAAAAACTACCAATGCAATAGGATTTAACATTTCGAAAATTACCAATAATATTGTTATAAAATATGAACCAAAGATTAAAAAATAATAACCAATTTTCGAACCTTTTAATCCAATAATCATTGGAAGGGTTTTGATTTTAACTCTTGAATCATTGAAGATATCTCTTGTATTGTTTGCGTGCAAAATAGCAACGACAAGAAATCCAATAGGAAGAGAAATTAAAAACGTATCTAAATCATATGTCCCTGTTAATGAAAAATAACTTCCAATAACGAGCAATGGACCAAAAGCAATAAATACAGCAAGGTCTCCAAGTGCAATATATTTCCAGCCTTTTCGAGTTAGGGTATAAAACAAACCACAAGCGAGGCCACCTAAACCCATTAATAAGACCTCGTAACCCCGAACAGCAACAATGATGAGACCCAAAATAAAACCGATTGAAAATGAAAATAATCCCCCCGTCAAAACTTGCTTGGGTTTAAGCAATTTTTCGACAAGGACACCGCTTCCTCCATACGTATCCTCAGCATCAACCCCAAACTTATAATCGTAATAATCAGAAACCATATTTGCACCAATATGGAATAGAACTGCTGCAAGCAAAGTAATTGGAAAAAGCCACCATACAATATTTGTAGGATTATGAACATAGGCGAAGGCAGTCGCCAACAGTACTGGTATTATTGAAGCTGTAAAGGAAAATGGGCGCGTAGCACGTACCCAAAGCTTAAATCGGCTTTGACTCATAATTCGAACTCCATTTATTTGACAATTTTATTCAAACTTCCTTGTACCATTTGATTGGTACACGTATCTAAAAGTGTAGAATCTTTCTTTATGCGTGAATGGGTCAATTGGTTGTGGATTACCCTTCCAGTAACTAATTATTTGCAATTTAGCATATTTACCGTCGGCAGTTCTGATAATAATCACCCGACCCGGTATTGGAGAAACAATGTGAGTTTGTGGATTGTAATTGTACCAACCATTTCCGGAACCAGTGGGAATAGCTAAGTCAGTTAATGAATTTTCGATGCGATAACCAGTCTCCGGTGCTTCTTTAACATCGTTAAAATCCACGTCCTTCAAAACGATTGCCCCTCCTTGTCCGGGACCTCGAACTCCACTATTTGTAATTATTGTTGTTCCAGCGAAACCTATGTCCCACTTAGTGGAGTTTGAATCAGCGTTGCTAACAATTGTGCTATCGCTTAATCGAAATAGGGTGAATTTCCCTTTTTTACCAGTATCGGCTGGTAAGTCGTAAATGGTAACAGCTTTAATTGTTTGCGGAGGAGGGTTTTGGGTGGTATTTTCTTCTTTGGAACATGCAAGAAAAGCAAGTAAAATTATCAAATAAGAAATTCTTAATTCAAGTTTCATAAAACCTCCATTATTAATGTTTAACATAATTGAAATTTATTGATAAATAAAAAGTAATTCCAGGGTTTGATGCAAGAAACCTAACATCCTTTTTATTAAATAAATTGTTGATACCAAGCGAAAAGGCAAAAAGTTCAAAAAATTCTTTAGTTACATTCCAATTAACAATTGCATAACCAGGAGCATATTCTCTTTCATCATCTAAAATCATATTTCCATTAATATCTTTGTAACCATACTTGCTTTTAAAATTAATTCTAAGCGATGAGAAAAGTTTAAAGTTCTTTTCGTAAAAAGTTATCCTAATGTTACCAGAGTGTGTTGGACGATGGAAAAGCCCACCATAGTCACTTAACTTTACAGGAACATCGAAACCAGAAATATCCCTTTTAAAAATTTTCCTTTGTCTAATTTTATCAATGACATCTAAATCTCCTGTCATAAGAAATTGGTAAGAGAAATTTAGTATAATTGGTTCGAAAAATTTGTATTCTAATGATAGTTCAATGCCTTGTGTGAATATTCGGTTTAGATTTTGGTAAGTGTGAAGTCTTTGTCCATTAGTTTTCAACGCAACAGGGAGAAAGTCAATTAGATTGGAAACATTATTTCTGAAGACATTGATTTTGACAAAAAGTTCTTTAAAAACGAAATTTCCACCAAAATCAAAAGATAGGGATTTTTCTGGTTGAAGGAACGGTAGGGTATCTGGAGAAATTAAAAGAGTTGCAATTTGTCCTTCGGATTGCAACTTTTTCAAACCGTCTAACACATAGGTTCGTCCAAAAACAGAGTATCCTGCCATAGGGTTTGTCCAGTTAAGATACATTTCCTCGAAGTTTGGTGCTTTGAAACCAGTACCAACGGATGCCCTAAGATAAAATTTTGGATTAATTTGAAACGAAGCAGAAACTTTTGGAGTGAATTGGATTTCGTATTGGCTGTGGTCGTCAATCCTAAAACTTCCAATGATGTTTAGTTTATCGAAAAGAGTAAAATCATCTTGGGCATAAAAATAAAATTGATTTATTTTTTCTCGTCCAGTTCCAATACGAGCGGACTTAGCTTCTTCTCTTAAGTAACCAATCCCGAGAGTAAGATACTGGTTACTTCCAAATAAAATATTGCTTTGAAATTCTGACTTAAAAATATTTTGCGAGAAATGGTATTGGTCGTAAAGAGAGTCTTTATTTTTAAAACTATCGTTTGTTTTTGTGTCGAAAAATGAATAATAAGTTCTAAACTCATAATTAAACTTCTCGTTTACAGTGTTTTTATAGAACAAATATGAACTTATGTCTTTAACTTTGTTTTTACTATTAATAGTGTCCTTGTTTGCTAGGTAGTTATTGAATTCATCTTCAAAACTCGACTTAACAGAAAACCTAATTTTCGACCTTTGTGTAACATTAATAAATGTTTCAAGATGTAGAGTTTGATTTAGAATTTCAGGAACGGTTTTACCAACTGAATTTTTTACAAGTGAGTAACCATCTGTTTTATAGCGGTGGCCAAAAATTGAAAATGAAAGTACCTCGTTAAAAAGTTGTTGCTTATATTCACCAATAATATCAGATGAATTAAATGAACCATATTTAGTGTACAAATTTATTTCTGTTTGGTTCTCGGGTGCCTCGGTAATAATATTTACAACACCTGCAAGAGCGTTACTACCATAAATAGATGAGTTTGGTCCTTTTACAATTTCTATTCTACTAACATTCCCTATAGAAAGCCGGGAGATGTCCAAAATTCCACCAGTTCTATTAACCATTGGCTCTCCATTAACAAGCAAAAGGGTATAATCGGGGTCGAGACCTTGCAATTGGATTCCACGTCCGTGGTCATCCACAAGAGGAATATCAGTCAATTCGAGCAGTAATTCATCGAGTTTTTTTGCGTTAACCAATTTTATTTCATTTCGGGTAAAAGTCGACATTGGCAAAGATAAACTTAGAAGCTCTTTTTCAGTTCTCGTTGCTGTTACTACTACTTCCCGAGAATGGAATTCTTTCTCACGGAGATTAATTTCCACGAGAAGGGTGTCCACACCTTTTGGCAAGGTCAATAGTGTATCCAAATTGTGGAAAAAGTTCTTCTCGAAACTTGCTTTTATGTGTTCTTTGTATGGAATATTAAAAGTTGCTTTTCCAAACTTATTTGTAAAAGCAACTTTAGTTGGTTCCGAAATTACAATTCTACAATTTGGTAGAGGCTTCCCGTCGAAATCTTCAACTTGAAAAATTAGATGAATATTGGCAACTGCAAAAGTACTTGTTAAACCAACTAAAAATAACATCCAAATTAACAATTCTAATTTCCGCATTATCCAAAAAAGTTTAAAATGCAAAATTATTAAATTAAGTTTAACAACAATCAAATTTTGTTAAAACTATAATCATATTTCTTATTGGAGAAACTTATGAATAGGTTTGTTACTAATTCAAATTATTCATAAATTTGTTTTTTTAATTTGTTTTTAAGATGGATAGAAATGTAAAGACTTTAAAGGAAATCGAAACAATCAGTAGAGTTCGACAAAACAAACTTTATAAAAGACTTCTCGATAAAGATACTTCCTTAATTTTCGAAGACCCCTTAGAAAATGATATGGTCTTGAATATGGGACCACAACACCCAGCAACCCACGGGGTGTTGAGGGTAGTTCTTCGTCTTGATGGAGAAACAGTTATTAGCTGCGTTCCCGAGTTAGGGTATTTACATCGAGGATACGAAAAATTGGCAGAAAATGTAACTTACCACGAGTTTATTCCTCATACCGATAGATTGGACTACCTTTCTCCAATGTCGAACAATGTTGGCATTGCCCTTGCAATAGAAAAGGCACTTGGGATTGAAGCACCACCAAGAGCACAATGGATTAGAACTCTTGTTTCGGAATTAGCGCGTATTTCATCCCATCTTATGGCAATGGGCTCAACTTGTATGGATGTTGGTGCAATGACTTTATTGCTATGGACTTTTACCGAAAGGGAAAAATTGTACGATATATTTGAACTCATTTGCGGAGCAAGATTTACTACAAGTTACACAAGAATTGGTGGGGTAGCAAACGACATTCCACCAGAAGCAATTGCAAAAATTAAAGATTGGGCAACACAATTCCCAAACGAACTTGCTTACTTCGAAAAATTGGTTCACAGAAATAGAATTTTCATAAATCGAATGGCTGGTATTGGGATTATTGAACCACAAAAAGCAATACAACTTGGACTTACAGGACCAACCCTTCGAGGTTGCGGTATTCCAAGAGATTTACGCCGAGATGAACCATACTTGGTTTACGACCAGTTGGACTTCGAAGTTATAACCTATTCAGATTGTGATTGCTGGTCCCGCTATATGGTTCGAATTGACGAAATGAAAGAAAGTTTAAAAATGGTTTGGCAAATTCTCGATAAAATGCCCGAAGGCGATGTTACTTTGAGGCACAAATTTGTCTTACCACGGAAAAAAGACATATATACCAAAATGGAAGAGCTAATAAACGACTTTATGTTGATTAATTTCGGTGCTATGCCAGAACCCGGCGAAACATACACAGCAATCGAAGCACCAAAGGGAGAACTTGGATTTTTCATTGTATCGACCGGCGAGGGACACCCTTGGAAGTTAAAAATTCGTTCCCCTTCTGCTTCGAACCTACAAGGCTTGCCCGTGATGGTCGAAGGTTCAATGATAGCAGATGTTGTTGCAATAATTGGTTCTATCGACCCCGTTATGGGCGAAGCAGATAAATAA
>JAOAEE010000003.1 GCA_026416955.1 Ignavibacteria bacterium
TATCGTGAAAGTTGCCACCAGTGTAAACGACTTGCCAAGTGGAGTATACACCTTGGTAGTGAAGATAGGGAACGAAACCATTACCCGAAGCGTGAACATAGTGAAATAATCGAATAGCGACATAAATCACGCCGCCGAGGGATTTCCCCTCGGCGGTTTTTTTATTTTCCAACAACACTTTTTTACAAACAGAACCAGATTAGCCAACGTGGAATTTCCCGATATTTAATATTTTACAGTAAGTTTCAATCAATTAATTTCATTTTAGCAATGTTCATTAGCAACAAAAATTATTTTACTCTTTATTTACTTGAAAATAAAATATAGTTTTATCGTTTTCGTTTTAAGTTTTGGACGAGTTTTATTAGACGAAGCGAAAGAGGTGGGTTCGTAAATTCAAGAGGAAACCCGAATATAGAAATAAGGACTTTAATTTGGAAATGGGCAACAGCCCATTTTTTGTTAAATATGTTAGAAAAAATGGAGTGGACTGAATGGCAAAGAAAGTCGTAAAGCAATCAGTGGACAAGAAAGCAATTATCGACGCCTTCCAAGAAATTGTGAAGGCAAAGAATATCGACCGCGACAGTCTTCAGAAAATCCTTGAAGATGTATTTTCATTGATGGTTAGAAAAAAGTTTGGGACTGATGCAAAATACGAAATTGTTTTGAACTTCGACAAAGGTGACTTGGAAATCTACATCATTAAAGAAGTAGTCGATATTGTCGAAAACCCAGTTTGTCAAATTTCGTTGGAAGAAGCAAAATTGTACGACGAGACGCTCGAGCTAGGCGATGAGTGGGTCGAAGTTATTAATTACGACAATTTGAACGAAGTTTTTGGAAGACGAATTGTTGCTGTTGCAATGCAAACTCTTTTTCAAAAACTTAGAGAATTCGAAAAAGACCAAATATATTCTGAATACAAACCACGCGAGGGGGAAATTATTGTTGGCGAAGTTTACCAAGTTCGAAGGAACGACATTTTGGTAATGCACAACAAAGTGGAAATGAGACTTCCCCGCGAAGAACAAATTCCAAACGAACCTTATCGATTCAAAAAGAACCAAACTATACGAGCTATCATAAAAGAAGTTAGAAAAGCAAGTGGTGGTGTGCCCGACATTATTCTTTCGCGTGCAAGCGATGAGTTCCTTGCTCGGTTGTTCGAAATAGAGATACCCGAAGTTTACGATGGAATTATCCAAATAAAAGCAATAGCACGCGACCCCGGCGAAAGAAGCAAAGTTGCCGTTGCCTCTCTCGACCCACGAGTTGACCCAGTCGGTGCTTGCGTTGGTATGAAAGGTGTTAGAATCAATGCTATTGTTAAAGAATTGAACGACGAAAATATCGACTTAATTGAATATTCGGACGACCCCAAGGTTTTTATTGCAAGAGCACTTTCGCCAGCCGTTGTCAAAGATGTGCAAATCGACCCAATCGTCCGACACGCTACTGTTATAGTCGCCGACGACCAAGTCCCCTTTGCCATTGGAAGGAACGGTCAAAACGTTCGCTTGGCTATGAAACTTACAAACTACCAAATAACTTTGGTTAAGGAAAGTGGCGAAGATATCGAACTTAGCGAATTCAAAGATGAACTTGGGCTTCCCGTTTACAACCAACTTATTGAACTTGGAATACAAACTGCCAGAGAATTCCTTTCCGCAGACCCAGAAAAAATCCTAAGAATTCACGGGATGACTCGCGACACTCTCCTTGAACTACGCGAAATTATGTTGAAAGAATTCGAAGAAGAGGAAAATCCAGAAACAGTTGCTCAAATCGACGAAGCTTGGAAAAAAATTCAATTAGAACGAAGTTAACATTTTTATGAATATATTTTTACACATTTTGTAATAATTTTGCAAGATAACCAAGTTTAAGATTATCATTTAAAAATTATTTTGTTATTATTGTCGTAATTTTGTAATTGTTTTTGTTTGTATTAATTTATGATTGAGCAGAAAAAAATAAGACTTCATCAAATTGCTTCGGAACTGAACGTAAGCAAGGATACCATTGTTGATTTCTTGAATAAAAATGGGTTCGAGGTTCAGAATAAACCTACTACATTAATTTCCGACGAAATGATAGAATCCCTCTTAAAGGGATTTATTAAAGAAAAAAAAGTTGCCGAAAACTTTAGAAAAAAATTTGGAAAGGATTTAGTTGCCCAAGCAACTCAATCCCAAAAACTTCCTTTAACTGGTACAATTGAATTACAAGAAGATTTTACTTTTGTCGAAGAAAAACCAATTCCGACATTAGAACAAAAACCAACAAAACACGAAGAACAACTTGAATTTTTCGAGGAAATTGTACCCGCTACTGAGATTGTAGAACAAAAAATTGAAATTCCGCAAGAACTTCTTTCGGTCGAAGAACCCAAGGTTGGCGATGTAATAGACTTAGACAAATTTTCCCCTAAAGCCAAAAAAGATAAAATAAAAGATAAGAAACCAGAAAAAGAACAAAAAATCGAAGAGAAAAAATTTCCCGAGGAAAAACCACCAAAGAAAGAACAAAAAGTTCCCGAAGTTAAACCAAAACCAGAAGTTCAACCAATAGACCAAAAGAAAGAAGTCCCCAAACAAGAACCCAAAGAAAAGATACCAGAAGAAGTCCCAACCCAAGAAGCTCCAAAAGTTGAACCTAAAATCACTCAACTTCCAAAAGAAAAAATCAAACCGAAAGAAAAGCCAGAACAAAAGGAAATTGCTGCTAAAAAAGAAGATAAAAAGCTAGAGCAACCCAAGGAAAAGGAGAAAAAACTCAAAACTTTAGAAGGAGTGGAAATTTCCTTGGTTCCACCAACGGAGGAAGTTCAAACAATCACCGAAACATACGAGGAAGTCGAAGAAGAAGTATTAGAAGAGAAAGAAAAGTTCAAGCAAATTGATATCCACGAAGAGGAAGAAGAAATTGTTCCCTTGGTAAAAGACAAGTGGCTAAGGAAACGGGGTGGCAAAGCCAAATTAGATAAATTTAAACCACAGTTCGACAAAAAGACACAAAAGAAAAAGGGGTTTCGCGATTTCATCAAAGAAAGCGAGCAAGAAATCGAAAAGAATATCCGAGAAACTTTACATACTCCTTTCGAGATATCCGAGGTTAAGAAGCGAGCAAAAATTCGCCATAAACGGAAAGAAGAAAAACTCGAAAAAGTTCAACTTGCCCAACAAGAACTTGAAAAACAAAAGAAAATACTACAAACCACAGAATTTATTACAACAGCAGAATTGGCAAAGCTTGTTGGTGTCGACCCAGCCGAAATAATACAAAAATGTTTTCAATATGGTCTTATCGTCTCTTTAAACCAAAGGCTCGATAAAGATACAATAAAAGTAATAGCCGACGACTATGGTTACGAAGTCGAACTAATAGAAGAGAAAGAACTACAAATAAAAGACTTGGACTTCGAAGACCCACCAGAAAAATTGCAACCACGCCCGCCAATAGTTACAATTATGGGGCACGTCGACCACGGAAAAACCTCGCTTCTCGATTACATTCGTAAATCGAACATAGTTGCTGGCGAGGCTGGTGGAATCACCCAACACATAGGTGCATATCAAGTAGAAATTCCCGGCAAAGGTTTTATCACTTTTATCGATACCCCGGGGCACGAGGCTTTCACAGCTATGCGAGCTCGCGGAGCAATGGTTACCGATATCGTTGTCCTTGTTGTGGCTGCCGACGATGCAGTTATGCCCCAAACAATTGAGGCAATAAACCACGCAAAAGCAGCAAATGTTCCAATTATTGTTGCCATTAACAAAATAGATAAACCAGATTCAAATCCCGATAGAATTCGCCAACAACTATCCGAGTTAGGAATTTTGGTCGAAGATTGGCACGGACCATACCAATGCGTCGAAATATCTGCAAAATTTGGTACTAATGTTGATTTATTGCTCGAAAAAATATTGCTCGAAGCCGAATTGCTCGAACTAAAAGCCAATCCAAATCGCCCAGCAAAAGCAACTATCGTCGAATCCCATTTGGACAAAGGACGCGGTCCAGTGGCTACTGCAATCATACAAAAAGGTACATTAAAAATTGGGGATATCTTTGTTGTTGGCTTGACCTACGGACGCGTTCGCTCGATGTTCGACGAAAGAGATAGAAAATTGGAATTTGCCGGACCATCGACACCAGTTCGTATCGTTGGGTTCAACGATTTACCCGAAGCCGGAGACATTCTTTATGTAGTCGAAACAGAACAAATTGCCCGTGAAATTGCTTTAAAACGTCAGCAAGTCCGTAGAGAACAATCACTTCGACGCGAAAAAGTAATTACCCTCGACGACCTTTCTAAACAAATTCAACTTGGTAATATCAAGGAACTAAACTTAATATTAAAGACCGATGTTATGGGTTCGCTCGAAGCCTTGACCGATGCTTTAAGTAGATTGAGCAACGATGAAGTTAAGGTCAATATCTTGCATCGAGGTGTAGGAAATGTTAACGAATCCGATGTCGACCTTGCCGCTGCTTCGAACGCTGTTATCCTTGCTTTCCAAGTTTCGACTACCGGAAGTGCAAGGAAATTGGCAGAAAAGCACTCCGTCGAAATTCGCCGATACGAAATTATTTACGACTGCTTAAACGACGTCAAACTTGCCATCGAAGGGTTACTTTCTCCCGACATTCAAGAAGTTACTACTGCTACATTAGAAGTAAGAAAGGTATTCAAAATTAGTAAAGTTGGCACTGTCGCTGGTTGTTATGTCAAAAATGGGAAAATCAGCAGAAACGATAATGTTAAGATAATCAGAGACGGTTTGGTAATTCATACTGGTTCGATAGCCTCGCTTAAACGAGGCAAAGACGATGTCCGCGAAGTCGACCAAGGCTACGAATGTGGTTTGATGGTAGAAAAGTTCAACGAAATCCAAGAAGGCGATATTATCGAATCGTTCAAAACTGTTGAAATTAAGAGAACACTAAATAATTAGTTTTAAACCGTTCAACTATGAGCATTCGGCAAGAAAGAGTAGCAAGCGAGGTTCAAAAAGTATTGTCCGAACCAATTTCGGAATTTGCACGATTGAACCAAGCGGGATTGGCAACCATTACAAGTGTCCGAATGTCGCCAGATTTACAATACGCCAATGTTTATATTAGCGTATTTGGTGGTAAAATTTCACCGCAAACTTTTTTAAATCTTCTTGAGCAAGAAAAATCGAATTTTCGACAAATAGTAGGGGCAAAAGTAAGATTGCGACTTACCCCAGAACTTCGTTTCTTTTACGATGATACATTCGAAAAAATAGAAAGAATAGAAAAGATACTTTCGAGCGAAAAAAAGAACAAAAAGTAGGTGAATAAATCTTCTGAACTTGGGAAAAGCGGCGAAGACATTGCTTGCCAATATTTATTGGAAAATGGTTTCCAAATCGTTAAGCGAAATTTCCACTTCGGAAAACTTGGTGAAATCGATATAATAGCAGAAAAAGACAACCAGCTTGTGTTTGTCGAAGTAAAGGTTCAATCGAGCGAAGCCTTCGGCGACCCGCGATTTTGGATAAACCATTCCAAGCAAAAGAAATTGCGGAAAACTGCCGAAGGCTTTTTGTTCGTAAACAAGATTAATTCCAAACCTTGTCGCTTCGATGCAATTATTGTTGATTTTCGGAGCCAACCACCATTGGTCCACCACATTGAAAATGCATTTTAATTTACAATCCATTAATCTTTTTCTTAATTTTGTATGATTCTTTTTTAAAGTTTATGATTTACATTTTAGAACATTCATTCTTGGAACACTATTTAACTATTATTCGGAAACAACCAACTTATTCCCATTTCAAATACAGTTGGTCGAAGATTTCGAATATTGTTGCTACTCTTGTAACCAAAGACTTCAACTTGGTTGATACTTTTGATGAAAGCGGTGAATTCGCTGGATACAAATTCCAAGACAACTACACAATAATATCTATTTTCCCCAACGGAATACAACTTGCAAAAGCATTTACCGAAAATATTCCAAATTCTAAAAGTGGCTATTTAGGATATTCTTTCGGAATAGAAACAAACGACAATATTGAAGAAACTTTATGTTTGCTTCCCGAAGATATTAGCACGACCAAAGTTATTCTTTGCGACGCAATAGTGAAGACTGGCAACACAGTAAAAAATGCTTTATCCAGATTGCAAATTGAGAATGTTCCAGAAATAAGTGTAGTTTCGGTTTTTTCAACAACCGACGGGGTCGAAAACATTCGAGCCGAATTTCCCCAAGTCCCAATTTATGTTTGTGCACTCGAAACGATGGAAGAAATCGAAAAAATCTCGTTCGTCGATATTTATCTAAGATATTATAATTTGTAAAATTTTGAAGGAAGACTTATATGAGAATAATTTTTTCGAAGCAGGCAGAGTTGGGAATTAAAGCAGTTCTTTATCTTTCTGTTCAACCCAAAGGATATCTTCGAAATGCGACTGAAATATCCAAAGAGTTGAAAGTTCCAAAAGAATTTGTTGCAAAGATACTACAAAAACTAACCCACAGTGGTATTGTTGCGTCGAGGAAGGGCAAAACTGGGGGTTTTTCCTTGCTTGTCAATCCAAAAGAAATTAAAATAATAGACATTATAAGAAGTATAGACGGGAACAAAGCTTTCGAGGAATGTGTGCTTGGTTTCGAAAATTGCGGCGACGAAAATCCTTGCCCAATCCATCACAAATGGGCAGAACTACGCGAAAAAATTCTCGAGATGTTCTCCGAAAAATCTATTGCCGATTTTCGTGATGCTACTTTAAAGAAACTACGAACTCTAAAATGAAAGAATTCGACCCAAAAATACAAACCATTTCCCTTGTTTCTGCAATAGTTATTGGAGTTGCATCTTTTGCTGCCTTCCTTCACTATACAAGGCAATTGGAATCCCCTTTGGTTATTTTCATAATTGGTCTGTTTGTTATTGCTTCGTTTCGAAAGGAATCATATTTCCTTCGTCGCTTGATAATTCTGTTTATTGGTTTTTTTGTCCTTTGGATTTTCACTATTATTGGTTCCTCGATTGCACCTTTTATCATTTCATTTATCATTGCCTACCTTCTTGCACCTTTGGTTTCATATTTGGAAAAGATTAAAATACCCCGTTGGGTTTCCTCGCTTTCAATCATACTTCTTCTTGTTGGTTTCATCACTATCGTTTTTGTGTTGATTTCCCCACAAATTTTGTATCAATTCAACGAAATTTCCCAAAAAATTACAACAGTTGTTACGGCAGTAACAAGTTATCTCGAAACACAAAAAATTTCCAAAATACTCGATTCGATTGGCATAAAAAACGAGTATATAAAAAATTTAGTCGAAACCGAACTTTTGCCCGAGTTGAAATATCTTTTTAGTCAAATACTAAGCTCTTTGGGAAATTTGTTGATGGGAATATCCAATCTTGCACGCCAAGCAATAAACGCAATCTTAATTCCAATTTTCTCTTTCTACTTCCTAAAAGATTTCGAAAAGTTTAAAATATTTTTAAAGACCACCTTGGAAAAGAAAAACCAAAAACTGCTCGACGATTTGCTACGAATTAACCAAATTTTCCATATTTACATTAGTTGGCAAGTTATTGCAGCCATTATGGTTGCTACTTTATGTTCCCTTTCTTTTTGGATTTTCAAAATTGAATTTTCTTTCATTCTTGGAATTTTGTGCGGATTTCTGAACCCAATCCCATATCTTGGCTTAATTTCGAGTATGATAATCTCGGTGTTGATTGTGTTGCTTGTTGGACCAGAAAATTTATGGTTCCAAATTATAGTGGTTCTTGCAACAATAAGCATTGTCCACTTCATAAATGCATACTTTATCGAACCCAACGTTCTTGGGAAAAGAGTCGGTTTACATCCCTTGCTACTTTTCCTTTCGCTTTACATTTTTGGCGGGCTTTTCGGGCTAGTTGGTTTGTTGTTTGCTGTTCCAACTACTGCTGCATTAATGCTTTTCCTTAACGATTGGGCCGAAAAGTCGGGCGTTCCGATTGAATAATTAGGCCACTTTGCCAACTTCCCTTTTCATTTCAAATAATTATCATCAAATGCTTTCATTTTTCTTATTCTTACTCCGATGATTTCGTAAGTAAAAAAATTTCACCAACTATCATTTCGTCTTATTCGATTAAATAAATTCTTACTAAAATGATAGAAATACAAGATTGGGGCTTGATTGATTACAACGAGGCTTGGGAAAAGCAAAAACTCTTGGTGAAAGAGATTTCGGAAAAACGCAATAGAAACGTATTTGTAGTGTGTCAACATCCGACTGTAATCACTGTCGGCCGCTCGGGGAAAGAACAAAATATTCTTCTACCAACCAAGTTTCTTGCATCGAAAGGAATTAAAGTTGTCTACAACGACCGCGGCGGCGATGTAACATTGCACAATCCCGGACAATTGGTTGGGTATCCAATTTTCAACTTGTACGATTACAAGACCGATTTACATTGGTTTCTGCGCGAAATTGAGCAAACCATAATAGATTTGTTAAAAGAATTTAATATCGAAGGGGAACGGGTCGAAGGGCTAACGGGTGTTTGGATAGAAAAAAAGCGAAAGATTTGTGCAATCGGATTGCATAGCAGTAGGTGGGTAACCTCGCACGGCTTTGCTCTAAATGTTTGCAACGATTTGAGAGAGTTCGACTATATTGTCCCTTGTGGAATAAAGGACAAAGAAGTAACCTCGATTTCTAAAGAACTTGGCACAGAAATTGATTTTGGTAAAGTGAAGCAAAAATGTATAGAGTTCTTTGAAAAAAGATTTTAGTTTGAATTTGGAAATTTGAAAAAAAATTCATAATTTTGTAACCCCAATAAAAGTTATTTGAAAAGCGGGAATAGCTCAGTTGGTAGAGCACAACCTTGCCAAGGTTGGGGTCGCGGGTTCGAGCCCCGTTTCCCGCTCGGCGGAGTCCCCAGCCGCTACTTCCTCGTTATGCTGCATGCCTTGCTATCACCCCCCCGATGGCAAGGCTTTTTTTTTATTTATTTTAGTTATTTTTGAAGTCAATTTTGTGGTTTTTTATGAAAAAAATTGGGATTTACGAAAATTCATCTAAACCAGAAGCTATCAATTGTGCTGAGTATGCTGCAAAGAAACTCATCAAAATGGAAGCCGAATGCTTCGCAAAAAAGGAGTTTCTAAGCAAAATTAATCCAGAACTCGCCAAAAAGTTCCAAGAAATCGAAGAAGACGAGTTCGAACGTTTCATAGACGTATTAATTTCCTTTGGTGGCGATGGAACTATGCTTTCCGCTGCCAACCTTTTACTAAAATCCAACATACCAATTATGGGTGTTAACGTTGGAAAACTTGGTTTCCTTGCTGAATATTCAATCCAAGAACTCGATAAAGCCTTGATAGATTTAGTCGAGGGGAACTTTCGTATTGTCGACAGAAGCGTTCTCGAAGGCGATGTAAGGGGAAATAAATACTATGCACTAAACGATATCGTTGTCGAAAAACGAGGTTCGTCGAGAATGATTACAGTTTCGGCATTTACAAACAACCACTATATTGGCGACTACCGAGGCGACGGCTTGATTATTACCACCCCAACCGGCTCTACTGCATATTCCCTCTCTTGCGGTGGTCCGATACTTTCGCCTTCGACCAAGGTGATTTGCTTAACCCCAATCGCTCCACATTCTTTAACATACAGACCCTTGGTGCTTCCAGACACAAACGATATTGAACTTAAAGTCCACTCCCCCACCGGCGAAGCCAATTTTGTTGCCGATGGCAGAACAACAGTAAGGATTGAAAACAACGAATCAATAAAAATTCGAAAATCGGTCTACGTTGTTAAGCTGATAAAACCAAATAATAGCACCTACTACGACTTACTTCGCAAGAAACTACTTTGGGCAGCAAATGTAATCGACGAAACCCCTAAATGTGATAAAATTGAGTAAATTCTATGGACCCAACTTCATATTTCCATTGGACCGGCAACCCGGAAATCTTTCGTTTCGACGGTTTTGCAATTCGTTGGTATGGCGTTCTTTTCGCACTTGGTTTTATCATTGGTTACCAAATTATGGTTTATATCTTCAAAAGGGAAAACAAACCTTTAAAAGAACTCGAAAGTTTAATTTTGTATATTATCCTTGGAACTGTAATTGGAGCAAGACTGGGACACTGCTTCTTTTACGAGCCCGATTACTATTTACGCAATCCTTTGGAAATTTTAATGGTCTGGCACGGTGGCCTTGCAAGCCACGGTGGTGCTATAGGGATTCTTCTCGCTCTTTGGTTATTTTCTCGCAAGCACAAAAAAATCAATTTGCTTTGGCTTCTCGATAGACTTGCAATTCCAACTCCACTCGCAGCGGCTTTTATTCGTTTTGGGAACTTCTTCAACCACGAAATTATCGGAAAACCTACGGATGTTCCTTGGGCTATTATTTTCAACATTTACCAAGGTCGCCAAGTTGTTGGAACTACTCCGCCAGTCCATCCTTCACAACTTTACGAAGCTTTTGCCTACATAGGAATTTTCTTCCTACTACTTATATTTTACAAGAAAAATATCTTTCAACGCCCGGGTATGCCTTTAGGATTGCTTTTCACACTTGTTTTTACAGCTCGGTTCTTAATAGAATTTACTAAAGCTCCGCAAGCCGACTTCGAACAATTTCTACCCTTAAGTATGGGACAACTTCTAAGTATTCCTTTCATTCTTGTTGGTCTCTTTTTCTTGCTAAAAAAACAAAAATCAACCTAAAAATCAAATTACCTTATTTTACTATTGAGGAGGTTTTTTATGTTTTCTAATTTCAAAATTTTTGTCCTATCGTTTCTTATCATTTCAATCCAATCGTTAAATTTTTCCTTACTTTGCCAAGAAGAGCCCAATGGTAAAAAACTCAATGGTGGAATGGGCTACTTTATGCCCGGAGTGTCAATTTTGAATATTAAAGACTTGAATTCTACACTCGCAAGCAAGAACTATCCAAAATTTTCCTCGAGTTTAACTTCGTTTGGTGGTGGCGGCCACGCAATTATTTCCAATTTTATTATTGGGGGCGAAGGCCACGGAATGTTCGCAAAAGAACAAACCACAGACAAAGTCTCACTCAATTTGGGTGCTGGCTACGGAGTGTTCAACCTTGGATATGTGCTCTTTTCGAGTGGTGGTCTGATGGTATATCCACTCGTTGGATTTGGAGGTTCTGGTATAAGCCTTTCATTAACGGAAAGATACATTCCAAAATTTGAACAAGTTTTGGACAGTTTAAAAGGCCACGTAGAACTTTCGACTGGGGGTTTCCTTTTGCACTTTGCAATCGGAGCAGACTTCTTAATAACTTTCGACAACAGCGAAAAAGCCCACGGTGGGGTAATGGTCGGCCTTCGAGCGGGTTTCCTTTATTCTCCGATTGCTGGCGATTGGAAAATGGACGATGTTAAAGTGAGCGGCGGACCAGAAATTGGATTAACTGGTGCTTACATTAGATTGTTGATTGGCGGTGGCGGCTTTGGAAAAAAGTAATTTTCTTTCGAAGTAAATCAATAAATTCTTAACATTTATATGAAAAAATTTCATTAGTTTTGAATTTTTCTTTTATGCGATTTTATGTCGAAAATTAAAATCGAAGAACAAATTGGTGGAGTAGTTCTCCATTTAAAAGGCGACTTTGTTGGTGGCGAAGAAACCGATGAATTGAGAGAAACTTTAAAAAAACTTGCAACAAGTAAAAAAAATAAAATAGTTGTCGATATGGGGAAAGTAACTTACCTGAATTCAACAGCGCTAGGCGTTTTGATTTCTGGTTATGCTACTGTAACCAAAAATGGGGGGACAATTGTCTTATGCAATTTAGATAAATCTATCGAGAATTTATTTGTTCTAACTAAATTATCTATGGTTTTTCCAATTTATTCAAGTCTGGAAGATGCAATTAAAAGTTTATAATCTAATTTTGTGTATTAACAACAAACAGAAAGGACTTATATGAAAAAAACATTCAATGTAATCGTTATCACTCTTGCTCTTCTCATCGCGTACTCAATTTACTTCTTCTATTTTGGGAACCCTAACAATTTCGAAGACCCAGCGACCAAGAAAAAGCCCAAAAAAGGCAGTGTTGTCGGAGCAATTTATACCGGCGGACCAATCGTTGGTATTTTGATGGGGCTATTAATTATTGCTATCACATTTGTTTTCGAAAGAACTTTCTCTATAAACAAGGCAAAGGGGCGCGGAGACCTTTCGGTCTTTATCAAAAATGTTTTAGATAAATTGGCGAAAGGAGAGTTCGACGACGCCTTGAAGGAATGCGACAAACAACGGGGAAGTCTTGCCAATATCCTACGGGCTGGAATAGAAAGGTTCCAGCAAGTAGAAAAAGACCCCAACTTCCCTGTTGAAAAGAAATTGACCGAAGTCCAAAGAGCAATCGACGAAGCTACAAACCTCGAAACACCACTTTTGGAGAAAAACCTTGTGATTTTGTCCACTATAGCTTCGGTTTCAGTATTGTTTGGACTTTTGGGAACTACCATTGGAATGATTCGAGCTTTCGCAGCATTTGGCGAAACGGGAACTGTCGACGCTACACAATTGGCTATCGGTATCAGCGAGGCATTGTATAATACTGCCGGCGGGCTTGCTGCTGCTATTATCGCCATTATTTTCTTTAACTACTTTACAACAAAGGTCGATAATTATTTGTATATGATAGATGAAGCAATACTTAATGTATCACAAATTTTCTCTCTTAGACTGAAACAATAGTTAATTGGGAGGCAGTCGTGCCAAAAATAAAGAAGAAAAGAATGGGGTTCGTTATCGACCTAACACCATTGGTCGATATCACCTTTTTGCTCCTAACATTTTTAATGTTCACTGCAAAATTTAAATCCGAGGCTGAAGCAGAAAAGCAATTTACTATCCGAAGGCCTCAAGTTTCGCCCGATACCACCAAACTTCCCGAGCGCGACCTTGCAATTATTAATATAGCCATCGACGAAAAGAACCCAACAGATACTGGATATTACTATGGCTTAACCAATGTTAAAGATTTGCAACAAGTATATCAACTTGTTCCCGAAATACCAGCTGATTTCTACAACAAAGCCTTGATTAAAGTCGATACTGTAACGCTTGGGAAGTTAATCAGAGCAACTTTGTCTGTGCGTAGTTCAACTCGGTTCGCAATCGATGCAGACAGACGCGTCCGTTTCAAATGGGTCGAAGATGCAATGAACATAATGAGACGGAACCGAGCCTTCGTTTTCAATTTTGTTACCGATAAAAAACGTCCCGGCGAAACCGAAAAAACCGAAAAGAAATAAGAATAATTTAGTTGGATTTTCGTGTAACTTTTTAGTATGAATAATTGTCTATCATAATGAAAATAATAGAAAGGAGATAAAATGGCTGGTGGTGGTGGCGCACTCGAAATACCAGAAAGGCAAAAGCGAGGCAAAATTGTCCGTCGAAAGAAAAAGAAAAGAATTGGATTTAGAATAGACCTTACTCCTTTGGTCGATATTACTTTCTTGCTTTTGACTTTCTTTATGTTTACTACAACAATGCTTAAACCACAGATAATGGAAATGAGAATTCCACCCGAAATGTACGCAAAAGTCGAAGTTAGGGCTTCCGAACTTCTAACATTAATGCTTACTGCCGACAACAAACTCTACTGGTATAAAGGAATTGCCGATGCCAACAACAAACCCCAAGAAATTCCTATATCAAAACTTCGTGCCCTTGCAATAGAAAAGAATCTTGAACCAATGGTAAAAAATAGACTTATTACCGTTTTGAAAATTTCGCCCGAAGCAAATTACGCACGCGTTGTCGAAATTCTCGACGAATTGAACCAAGCCGAAATACCAATTACCGAGGCAATAGCAAAAGAAGTCGACGAAAAAGGCGAACCAGTCAAGCGGCAACGCAAATTTACTATTGCTCCTTTGACAGAAGAAGATTTAAAATTAATTGAAGGGGAGGTAAAATGAGCGACAAAGTAATTGAACTGCCGCCCCAACCCACTTATGGGTTTGCAGAACTCAAAATTATTATTCCACGCAACACTTTGCGTGGCTTTATCATCACTGTTTCTATTTTCCTTTTGCTACTTCTTGCATATTTCATATATGCAAAGGCTTCCGAACGAAGCGGAATTGCTTTGCCTCGTGCTCCTATTAGCAAAATTACCCTTGGCGGTCCCATCCAACAACTTGAAGAACAGAAAGAAGATGTGCCCCCGCCACCCCCAACACAACAAATTATGGAAATCGCTACCGCTGCTAAAGCTGGAACACCAGTTCCTATTCCCGATGCTGAAATAAAAGAAGATTTGAAAGAATTTGCAACTTTCGAAAAATTAAGTGAATCGCTTGCTCGCGAAAAAGGACAAGAAATTGATATTAACCAACTTCCGCAAGATTTCAACCTCGACCAAAAAGTCGAGATTAAGCAGAAAGAAGAAGAACCCGATATCGACGAGTTTATTCCCGTCGAAAAAGAACCATATATCGACCTTGCCGACTTGCAACGCAAGATAGTCTATCCCGAGATGGCTCGAAAGGCTGGTATCGAAGGGCAAGTTGTTGTCCGTGTTCTCGTCGATAAAAACGGAAAACCCAAAAAAGTCGTTGTGCAGTCTTCCGACTCCCAAATGTTGAACCAAGCTGCTATTGATGCAGTGATGAAATCGACCTTCACTCCAGCAATACAAAATGGTCAGCCAATTACTTGCTGGGTGAGTATTCCTATTCGCTTTAAATTACGATGATTTCTTCTCGATCTTTTTCTAACGAAAGCGAAGAATCAACAAATTTCAAAATTTTGGTTCTTCGCTTTCGTTTTTTATTTTTGATTTTGTTCATTTTTATAAATTTCTTGTGGTATTTTTAAATTATGCTGTTAGGATTTTAACTATTTTGGTAGGAATTTTTTTCCTTACTGGTAAACTTTTTATAGACCATCCCTACAAACTCGAACTGCAATTTATCGGAGGCTTGCTTGTTGTTTGGGGAATTTATAGAATTTATTCTTATAGAAAAGCATTGAAGGAATTGAAAGATGAAGAAGAGCAAAATAATTAGCCTATTTTTTGCAATTTTTACTATTGGACTTTTGGTTTCTTGCGGGCCGAAAGAAACTATTCCCGAACAACGAAGAATACTTGTTTATTGCGATGAATCAATATACAACTTGATTTACCCTTGTGTTGCTCACTACGATTCAACCGGCAGCGTTGTAAAAGTAACTTTTCGGAAAACTACTGCTTGGGACGCAATGGCAAAACTTCTTGCAAAGGAAGCCGATGCTATTGTCATTGCACGCGATTATACCCGTTACGAGGATTCCTTGATGAAAGCATTCGGTGTTTTTCCCCACACTCGGCTTGTTCTTGCTTTCGACGCTCTGGTTTTCTATGTCAACAAAGATTTCCCGTTGGATACATTAACAGATGAACAAATAAGAAAATTTTTAACAGATAAAAACTTTTCTTTGAAAAAGTTGTACAAGCAATTACCAAACGAACCAATTATTGCTGTTAATAGCCCAATGTCGTCCGAACTTGTTAACTTGTACCAACTTGTTCTAAAAGGGAAAAACATTTCCCGACCAGTAAAAGTTTTTCAAACTTCGGATAGCGTCAAAAACTTTGTAAAAACAAACTCTAATGCTATTGGAATTGGTTACCTTTCCCATCTTTATCGCGAACCCGACATTCGAGCACTCCCAATTAGTTTTATAGATTCAACTGGAAAATATATTTTCCCCCATAATGTTAACCAACCGAATATTCTTCGAGAATTATATCCATATATTGTCAAGCACTACATTTATGTTCTCGATAAACTAAACGACAATTCGATGACATTTGCTCGTTATCTTTATAATCCGGGTTTTGCCCAAAAGCATTTCTTCGAAAAAGGTATTGTACCATCAAATGCTGAATTCAAATTAATTGAGGAAGATTAATATGAAAAAGGTTGCTTTCATTTTGGTTTTTCTTTTTAGCATTTTTGCAACATTTAGCCAAGACCAACTCGGAACCTTCCGCCAATTCTATCGAAATAAAGCATACCAAGAAGCCTACGAACTTTTGCCCTCGCTAGTAAACCAAAAATACAAGGACGAGTCTATCTATGTTGCTTTTGGTGATGTTTACTTTGAGTTCGAAAAGTATGATTCTGCAAAAATTATGTACCAATTTGCCTACGATATTCGCAACGACCGTGAAGAAATAATCGTAAAACTTTCGAGAACTCTTTCTTATTTAAAAGAAGTCGATAAAGCAATCAAACTTCTTAAAGACTACTTAAAGAAAAATACCGAATCTTGGAGCGCAAGCCTTGAACTTGGTTATGTTTATTTAAGGGCTGATTCGATAAAGCAAGCCGAATACTATATAGCCAGAGCACGCGACTTGAACAAAAAGAGCGCCGAACCTCTTGTTGCTTTGGGCGATTTGTATTTCACCCAAAAAGTTTACGAACTTGCAAGAATGAACTACGAGGAAGCATTGGCAATTAATCCCGACTTAATCGACGCTCGCATAAAATTGGCAACTGCATACTATTGGCTTGCAAACAGAGAACCCGACGAAAATCTTTCCAACGAACTTTTCACTCGTTCCCTCAAAGAATGGCAAATCGTTTCGCAAAAGGACCCCAAGAACGCACGCGCTTGGTTCGAACAAGGTAAAATTCTTTTCCTTGCATCCAGATACGACGATGCAGCAAGAGCTCTTTACCAATATGTACAATTACGTCCAAGCGGTTCATTGGGAAGATGGTATCTTGCTCAATCGCTTGTTGAAATCGGAAAGTGCGATTCTGCTGTTACCCACCTTGAAATTGTTTCGCGCGAAATTGATTCCGTTCGTGCCAAAGCACAATTAAAACTGGCACGCTGTTATTTCGATAACCAAAATTTTTCGAAATCTGTTGAAGCGTATAAAAAAGTCAAAGAAGAATTTAATAACTTACAACAAATAGATTATGAAAGGTTTGCAAGCGCATACTTGCGAATTGGTGATACCACAAATGCTTTAGATGTTTACGACCAACTTCTAAGCAAATTCCCAAACTTATGTATGCTCAGTTACCAAGTTGGTATGGTTTCTATTATCTCGAAAAGATATACCGCTGGAATTAAGTTCTTCAATCGATATTTAACCAACTGCAATGATACATTAAAACCAAGAGTTCTGTTTTACCTTGGTAATTCCTACCTAAACAACAATCAACCAGATTCTGCTATTATCACCTACACAAAGGCAATACAAATCGATTCTTCGAATATCCTTTTATTTGTCTACCGAGGCGATGCCTATGTTAATGTCGGGAATAAAGACCTTGCCCGCAGTGATTTTCAACAAGCTGTTAACCTTGCTGTTAATTCTGGCAAAGAAGCCGACAAAAAATATATTTCCTTTGCTTTTGGAAAATTAACCAGTTTGTTATTCGAAATGAAAGACTTCAAGGAATTGCTTAAAACCGCAAGGAAGTGGACAGAAGTCGACCCAAATTCCGAAAATGCTTGGCTATTTTTGGCAATTTCTTATCAAATGCAAAAGGATGTAGCAAATGCTTGTAAAGCATATAAGAAGGTAATACAAATCAATCCTAAAAATAAGACCGCAAACGATTATTACGAGCAATTAAAATGCGCCGGGGAATAACTGTTTATTTTTTTCTTTAAATTACTTTCTTGGGTAATTAAACAAAAAATTATTTTTGGAGGGTGATATGCCGGAACCGTTGTGTTCACAAAAGTCTCCTTATCAAATTAAGTTAATTAATGGCAAATATTTTTGGTGTGCTTGTGGGGAATCGAAAGCCCAACCCTTTTGCGACGGCTCGCACAAAG
>JAOAEE010000034.1 GCA_026416955.1 Ignavibacteria bacterium
TATTGCCCTTTCAATGCGTTTGCTCCGCCAACAATCTCGAGCATTTCTTTTGTGATAGCAGCTTGTCGTTCTTTGTTGTAAATCAATTCAAGGTGGCGTATCAAGTCTTTGGCATTATTTGTAGCATTTTCCATTGCCATACGCCGGGCAGCGTGTTCAGCAGCATTCGATTCTAACAATATTCTTAGAATTTGATTTTTTATATAAAGCGGGATAAGTTTATCGAGAATGGTCTTTTGGTCTGGCTCGAAGATATATATTAAGTTCTTCTTCGGTTTTTCTTCAACAAAATTTTCTTTTTTCTTATCTTTGAAATATGTACCCAAATTTTCTGTTCTTTCAAAGGGTAGAAGTTTAAAAATCTTTGGAACTTGAACTAAAATATTTTTAAATTCATTAAACGCAAAAAATACTTTGTCGAAACTTTTATCGACAAATCCATCTATCAAATATTTTGCAATTTCATCAATAACTTGATAATTTATTTTCCCAGAAATTCCAGAAATATCTTTTATATAACTTACATTTTGCAATTTTATTCCAGAAATACCCCTTCTCCCAACTCTAATTATTGAAATATGAGCGTCGGGATATTCTTTTCGTAAATCTTGCTCGACAAATCTGGAAACAAAACGAATTAGATTAGAATTAAAACTACCACACAAACCTCTGTCGGATGTAATTACTACAAGACATATATTGTTGGTTTTTGCTCTTTTCTCCAACAAGGGATGATAGTATTCGTCACCAACTGCTTCAACTAACCGCTTCAAATTTGTTTCCAAGAGATTAGAATAATGTCTTGCGTTAACAATAGCATCTTGTGCTCTTTTTAACTTGGCAGACGAAACCATTCTCATCGCTTGGGTGATTTTCGCCGTACTAGCAACAGCACCAATTCTACGTTTGATGTCTCTTAAAGTTGCCATATATTAATCCTACATATATTTCCAATCTTTTAGAAGAAAGTTATTAATATAATCAGAAACCCCGTCCTCAAGCGAAGTAAATTCGAAATTCCCAACCTTGGAAATTAGTTTATCCATTTTAGCTTGAGTAAAATTTTGATATTGCTGTTCAAGTTCCTTAGGAATATCTATGTATTCAATACCGGGGTTGACCCCAAGACAACTAAAAACTGCAAAAGCCAGAGAATTCCAGCTTCTTGCTTTACCAGTTCCAATATTATAAATTCCAGCCAATCCTTTTTCGAAAACCAACCAAATCAAA
Organism: Ignavibacteria bacterium; assembly: GCA_026416955.1. Classification (GTDB taxonomy): domain Bacteria; phylum Bacteroidota; class Ignavibacteria; order Kapaibacteriales; family UBA2268; genus Naka2016. The sequence goes on from JAOAEE010000034.1 coordinate 1,231, forward strand.
GAAACTACATCTTTAACATAAATGAAATCTCTTTTTTGCTCACCATCGGAAAATTCTGGATGATTAGATTTAAATAGTTTTATCTTTCCAGTTCCTCTCACTTGGTTAAAAGACTTGAACACCATACTCGCCATTTCGCCCTTATGGTATTCGTTTGGTCCGTAAACATTAAAAAACTTTAAACCAACAAATTGCTTATCTAATCCATTCTTTACAACCCAACAATCAAATAGGTATTTCGAATAACCGTAAGGATTTAAGGGCTTCAACTCGAAAACAAGATTGTCGTCGTATCCTAATTCGCCTGCACCATATGTTGCTGCACTACTTGCATAAACAAACCGAATATCCTTTTCGGCTGCATATTGAGCCAAACGGACACTGTAACGAAAATTATTAGAAATCAGATAATCGACATTGGATTCATAAGTATTAGTGCACGCACCTAAATGGAAAATTGCATCAAATTTAATATTAGTAAACTTTTTGGATTCAAAAAAATATAAAAATTCGTCCTTATTATAATAATCAATAAACTTTTTGCCAACAAGATTTTTCCACTTTTCACTTTTGGACAAGTGGTCGACAACGATAATATCGAAAAACCCATTATCATTTAAAAATTTTAGAAAGCAAGAACCAATAAATCCCGCACCACCAGTTAGAAGTATCATTTTATATTGTGTTTGATTTTAAATGAACTAACAAATTCTTCTACAGCTTTCTTCAAATTTGCTACAATCTCATCTGTTAAATCCTTTACGCGAATAATAGAATCGAGAACATTGCTGTAAGCAGAATCCATAAATTCGTAAAATTCCTTTTCGAATTCACTTAAAACATCAACCGGTAAGTCATCCAAATAACCATTTGTCGCAGTCCATAGAAGTGCAATTTGCTTTTCCACTGGTAAGGGTTGATATTGTTTCTGTTTCAAAATTTCTGTTAAACGAGCACCTCGGCGAAGTTGTTGTTGTGTTGCTTTATCCAAATCGGAACCAAACTTTGCAAATGCTTCCAACTCCCTATATTGAGCAAGTTCAAGTTTCAATGGACCAGCAACTTTCTTCATTGCTTTGATTTGGGCGTTACCACCTACACGAGAAACAGAAATTCCAATGTTCATTGCAGGTCGAATTCCAGCATTGAATAAGTTAGGTTCAAGATAAATTTGACCATCGGTAATAGAAATTACATTTGTTGGAATATATGCAGCTACGTCCCCAGCTTGGGTTTCGATAACTGGAAGTGCAGTTAAAGAACCTCCTCCAAATTCATCGGCATATTTTGCGGCTCGTTCCAATAACCTACTGTGTAAATAAAAGATATCACCGGGGTAGGCTTCTCTACCTGGAGGTCTTCGAAGTAGAAGCGAAACTTGACGATATGCCGCGGCTTGTTTCGATAAATCGTCGTAAATTATCAAAGCGTGCATTCCATTATCACGGAAATACTCACCCATCGAACATCCGCAATATGGTGCGATAAATTGCAACGGTGCTGGGTCGGAAGCATTTGCTGCCACAACAATTGTATACTCCATTGCACCATACTCTTCCAAAGTAGCAACTACGTTAGCAACTGTTGAACCTTTTTGCCCTATTGCAACATAAATACAATATACCGGCTGAATTCCAAGTTCCTTTGCTCTTTCCGTATGAGTAAATTTTTGATTAATAATCGTATCTATTGCAATTGCGGTTTTTCCAGTTTGCCTATCTCCAATGATCAATTCCCTTTGGCCCCGACCAATTGGGATTAAAGCATCTATCATTTTCAATCCTGTTTGCAAAGGTTCTTTTACTGGTTGTCGAAATATTACACCCGGAGCTTTTCTTTCAATTGGCAAAAATTGCTTTGCATTGATAGGTCCTTTATCGTCTATCGGTTGTCCTAAAGGATTAACTACTCTACCCAACAATTCTTTACCAACGGGGACAGAAGCAACTCTTCCAGTGCGACGGACTAAATCACCTTCTTTCACCAACCTATCGTCTCCGAACAAAATAACACCAACATTGTCTTCTTCAAGGTTTAGAACCATTCCAAAAAGATTATTTGGGAATTCAACAAGTTCTGCTGCCATAACTTTGGTTAGACCATAGACACGAGCAACACCGTCGCCAACTTGCAAAACAGTACCAACTTCGTAGATATCTTCTTCTTTCTCGAAACCAGACAATTGCTTTCGCAATATTGCCGATACTTCTTCTGGCTTAACTTCGAACATTTTAACCTCTTAATTTATTTTTAATCAATTTTGCTCGACCTTTACATTTGAAACCAATTCTTTGTACAAAGATAGCAATTTATTTTTCAATGTAGCATCGAATACCCAATCTTCAATCTTTACTTTAAAACCACCCAAAATCTTGGGGTCAATAATAAATTTTGGAATAACCTTTTTCCCAGTAATCTCCTCTAACTTATGAATAATTTTATGTTTCAAAGAATCTTCGAAATCTCTTGGAAAGTAAATTTCAACTGGCAACAAATTTTTGTAAGCAAAATACAGTTTTTGATATTGCGCAATAATATCTTTTAATAAGTAATCTCTTTCTTTATCTACTAAAAACAATATAAATTTTAATGTTGTTTCAGAAATTTTTTCTGAGAAAACTTCTTGATATAACCTTTTTTTTCGAAAGGGGGAAACAAGTGGCTTACGAGCAATAGAAACCAACTCTGGAACAAAAGTAAGGATTTTACTAATTATCATAAAGTCATTATAAACAACTTCCTCGCATTTCTCTTCGCAAGAAGTTTCAAAAAGAGCCTTTGCATACCTATAAGAAACTCGTTGTTCTGCCATAATGTCCTAGTTAATTTTTAGGAATTTTATCAATATATGAATTAATCAACTCAATATGTTTTTGTTCGTCCAATTTTTCGCCAAGCAATTTCTCGGTTGCTTGAATTACTAAATTTGCAACTTCTTTCTTTAATTCGAACAAGGCTGCTTCTTTGCTTCGATTAATTTCTCTGGTCGCTTCGTCCAACTTTTCCTTTCTTATTTTTTCTGCTTCCTCTGTAGCTTTTCGAATTAGCTCATCTGCTTGTTGTTTACCCTTTTGAATGATATTCATCATTTCAGAATGGGCATCTTTCAATTTTTGTTGAGTTTCGTTCAACAATTGTTGGGCTTCTTGGTTTAACTTCTCTGCATTCTTAATGTTTTGTTCTATGTGTTCTTCGCGTGCTTTCAAAGAGTTTGATATTGGCTTAGCTCCAAATTTTATTAAAAGAAACAAGAAAATTAAAAAATTAAGAATTGTCCAAAACATTAAACCCGGGTTAACATTTAATAGAGAATCCATCCTTTATCCCTTACTTGTTAATAAAAATTAAATAGCCATACCTCGACATATGTCCAGGTATGACTATTTATTAAACTACTTAATTGCCAATAACATAGCAATAACACAAGAGAAAAGAGCCACACCTTCAATAAGAGCGGCTGCAATAATCATAGTAGTTCGCAAATTTCCTGCTTCTTCTGGTTGGCGAGCCGAAGACTCCAAAGCAGCACTTGCCAATCGACCAATACCTAAACCAGCACCAATAACTGAAATCCCTGCTCCAATTCCTGCACCAAAGTAAGCTCCCAAATTCGCTAAATTTTGTTCCATTAATCCTCCTAAAAAATAGTTAAACAAATAAAATTACTAATCAATGATGACCATCTGAATGTTCTGAATGCTCTCCGATTGCAAGACCAGTAAAAACTGCAGTGAGAATTGTAAAAATAAAGGCTTGCAGAAAAGCTACCAAAAGTTCAAGTGCATACATAAAGATTGAAAAAGGAACTGCAACAACAGCGAAAACTAAGGTCTTCATATAAAATATCAAACCAACGAGGGAAAGAAGAACAACGTGTCCTGCGGTCATATTTGCAAAAAGACGCACTGTCAAAGCAAAAGGTTTTGTGAACATTGAAATTATTTCGATGGGTATCATAATGAAAAATAAATACCAAGGAGCTCCCCCAAGTAAATGTTTCAACCAGTTTTTTAGACCAATTTGCTTAATAGCAGTTCCATTTATTACAAATAGTGCCGTAAGGGCTAGTCCTGCAGTAGTCCCAAGAGCACCGGTAGCAGTATGACCACCGGGAATAAGGCCAAATAAATTCATTAAAAGGATAAAAACAAAAAGTGAAACAAAATATGGAAGAAGTTTGTATGCTAATTTCCTATTAGGAATATTAGGAACAACAACATCATCGCGAATAAAAACAAAAATAGTTTCTAAAAGATTCTGAATTCCTTTTGGCGCGGAAACTGGTTTTTTGCGGGCTCGTTTTCCAGCGACAAAAAATGCAACAAGCAAAATTATCATTGCAAGCCATTGGAAACAAACAAGGCTTGTTACCGACAAGTCAAAAGTCGGTTTTTCACCTAAATTTTTCGATTTAACAATTTGATGGGTAGTTGAAAGTGTATATTTCCCAGCTTCCTGCATCTTATGAATATTTGGGTAAATATCCAATCCATATTCCTTATCGTAAAGTATTACTGGCAAATCAACTATATGATAATGAAAAAAAGTCAATTCCCTATGCTCGCCCAAGGTGCTAAGCAATGTGGGGAAAACCTGTTGGGGAGGAATATCACCAGTATGTTCAGAATGCCCGGGTGTATGATGGGTCCCTTCGGCAACGCCAACTATCGAATTGTCATTTTTCATTTTTTAGATTTTTTAATGTTAAATTTTGTTTAAACTGCAAATTTAACAATTTAGATTTTTTATTTAAGTATAGGACTTCGGTCATAACGGCAAAAAAAGTACCTAAAAGATAAGTTAGCGCAAACTTAAATGCCTCGAAATTCAATATCTTAAGGCAGTACCAAAGGAAAAACAAATTGATTACATACCTTAAAAGCAATGAAGAAAAGAAAACCCTAAAAAAAACTTGATTGGACTTGTTAATAATTATTTTAAAAACAATAATACCGCTGAAACAATTGAAAAAAGAAATCAAAATCGCAACAATAATCTCAATCATCAATTTCTCTTCTTTAATGCATTCCTTATGAAATCAAATAAACCTATAGCACAACCGAGCAATGCAAAAATTACTGTAAGAAGGGGTTTAGTATTAAAAAACTTATCTAAAAAGTAACCAATCACAACCATTAAAACGATTGTTGCAACAAGTTGCCACCCCAAATTTAGATAAGGGGCAAGTTCTTGAATTATTTTTTTGTTTTTCTCACTTTTAGCAATCAATTTAAAAACCAAAATCTTCTAAAACTTGGAGAAAGTTTTCAACGTAAATGTTTTTAGCAAAACTGAACTTTTGAAAATCGGGAATAAGTATTAGCTCGCCGAATGTAGAAGGCTTCGTTTCGTCAAATTCGGAATTTGTTATGTATGAAATTTCGTCTGGTCTAAACTCGTTGTCGACATCCACATAAATAGCATTAAAACCGATGTAAACTGTTTCATCATTTTCAATAGGAACTCGCTCATAGCCAAACAACGAGAATGGGAGTCTGACTTTCAAAACGTATTTGCCTTCTTGCGTTGTGAAAATCAATTTTATCTTCTCTATTGCTTTAATTTGCAAATTATCTAGTGGTTCATTTGAATTAACTGACTCTATATAAGGTTGTTTATCCAACAAATTGCCAAGAGCAATTTCGATTTTGAAAATTCCACCGTCTGGTTTGTTCCGAACTAATAATTGGTTTCCTGCTTGTTTAAAAATTCTTTTCAAGGAATTAGGAAAGGGTTGAAAATCGAACCACAACAAAAATTTATCGCCAATACATTTTTCACACTCCTTAGAAACAAAAATATCATCAAGTATTTCTATTGTAAAGTATAAATAATTTTGGTCGAAAGAAGATTTAATTTCATAAGAAGCGTCATTTTCTCCCCTCCAATAGTATGAACCTTTTATTACAAAATCAACCTTACTTGCTTTAGTTTTTATTGGATAACCTTTGTAAACATATCTATTTCTAGGATATGACGGAACAAAAAGATAATTAAGGTTATTATCTGTTTGGTCTTTGGAAAATGACTCTAACTTAATATTACATTCATTTGCCAAGTAATTGATTTTACTTTCCAAACCGTAGCCAAAATACTGTTGGGAAACATACTCTTCTACAAGAAACAGAACCCCATTGTCGAAAGAATAACTTTTAATTGCCCAAAAATCTTTCTTTTTCTTTTGTGTAATCGAACATTTATTATTATTAATTGTTATTCCAATTTCCAGTGGTAATTCGACATATTCAAAAGGTTCCACATAAATAAGTTCCAAATAACCATCAATATCCACAAAAAGGTAAACATAAGTGTTTTTTTTGCTTTCGCCAATAATTTTGATTGAAAATGCTAAGTCGGGATAATTATCGGAAGAAAAATCGCCAACGTCCCAGCCCCAAATTGCAAACTTTGTGTTTTGCGGAACTTTCCTAAAAACGTCTTCAATCATTTCTGTGTTGAAATATTTTTCCAACTTCACTTTAAATTCAGGGATGGTCATTCCGCTTTGAGAATAAAGCTCGGAAATTGATAATAACAAGAAAAGAAAAAACAATAAAAGAAAACGAACATTCATACTGCACTATTCAATTGTTGAATATAACTGGATAAATCATCTTTCAAACGGGCACCAAATTGCGAAACCACACGCGAAGCGGAAAAGGAAGCCAATTTTCCCCCAAACTCAATGTCCCGATTACGTATCAATCCAAACAAAAAGCCAGCAGCATACATATCACCAGCCCCTGTGGTATCAATTGGTTTTGTTTTGTACGCATCGAAATAATGTTCTTTGCCAGCAAAGAAAGCATAAGAGCCTTTTTCACCTCTGGTTATCACAAAATTTGGTACAATTTTCGAAAGTAAAACCTTTGCTTTTTCAAATTCATTTGTATCGGTCAAAGCCATTGCTTCGTTCTCATTGCAAAAAAGCAAATCAACTTGCTTCAATGCTTTTAGCACTTGTTCATAAAAATTGTTAACAATGAAAACATCGGATAAACTAAGGGAAACTAATGTATCGTATTTCCTGGCAATATCTATTGCAAAGAATAAAGCTTCGGTACTTTTTTTCGCAGAAAACTTATAACCTTCAAGATAAATCCATTTTGCCCTTTGTAAATAATCCTTGGAAATATGCTCGATTCCAAAATTGGCAGTAGCACCAAGCGAAGTATTCATTGTCCTTTCGGAATCGGGGGTAATCAATACTATGCAAGTACCTGTTGGCTCATCAATCATTGGTGCATTTAATAAAATTCCCAATTCATTGAACTCACGAACATAAAATTCTCCATAACTATCATTCCCTACAACCGTATGGTAAGCAGATTTTCCTCCAAACTGGGAGAATGCAATAATAGTATTAGCAGCAGAACCCCCACTACAAATTTTATAGTCGCGGCCAGACAATTTATCCAACAATTTTTTCTGCAATTCGGAATCGACTAAACGCATCTCCCCTTTTCTCAATCCAAGTTGTTCGAGTTCTTCGAAAGAAACTTCATAAAGCAAATCCACCAAACCATTACCCAAACCACAAAGTTCAATATCTTTATAAATCATTTTACTATATTTTGTTAACTTTGAATTTTCAAACTTAAAAAAATTGTTCTTTTTCTGTTGCTTTTTAAGTAAGGTTACCATTGGAGTTTTTGCTTAATCTCGATACAAAGATACTCCTTTTTATCAATAAAGGCATTGCTAATCCTTTATTCGACAAATTGTTTGTTCTTCTTACCATACAAGAACATTGGTATATTGTTTACTCAATTTTGATTTACTTTCTTTTGACGAAATTTCAATGGAAAGGTAGAATTTTCCTCGTCGTTTTGTTGGTTGCAATATTCGTCGCCGACCAATTAAGTAGTAATGTAATTAAAGAACTCGTTGGGAGGATTAGGCCTTGCCATACATTACAAGACCTTCGGCTTTTAGTTCCTTGTGGAGGAGGTAAATCCTTCCCCTCCTCACACGCAGTCAATAACTTTGCTTTTGCTATACTTTTAAGTTATTTTTTCCAACAATATAAAATTCATTTTCTTGTTCTTGCTTCGCTTGTTTCATTATCTCGCATTTATGTAGGAGTTCACTATCCATCCGATGTTATCGCCGGGGCCATTATTGGAATAATAATTGGTTTTCTTTTTGTTTATATTCATAAAAAAGTATTAATTAATTATGTGGAAAAATTTGTTAAAAAAAATGAAAGTTAGAGTAGTATTCTTTCTGTTAACTCTCCTTTTTTTGTTTGGTTGCAGCCGTTGTAGTGAACAATTTAAAACCGAAAGAAAAGTCAAATTAAACCCGAATGAAATTACTGTCGGTACTTTCAACATAGAATGGTTAGGAGATGGAATTAACGACCGCATCGAAAGAACAGAAGAAGACTATAAAAACATTGCAAAAATAATCCAAGAGTCTAATTGCGATATTATAGGCGTCCAAGAAGTCGAGAATTTCAATGCTTTAAATAAGTTGATTAAATATCTTCCAGATTACTCCTTTTATATTACCCGAGACGATGCTCCACAAAAAGTCGGCATTATTTATCATAAGGAATTGAAAGTTAAATACCTTTACGATTATTCCCCTCTTGAAGTATTAGAGCGAAGGACAAGACCCGGATTAGTCGCTGCAATACAAAAGGGCAATTTCGATTATCTTGTTCTTGTTGTTCATTTCAAAGCAACATCACGCTTCGATGATACTCCAGAAAAAATTGAACAAAGCCGAAACCTTCGATTGCAACAAGCAGAGGTTGTTGCAAAATGGGTCGATTCCATCTTGACACAAAAAAACGAAGAGGATTTGTTTATTATAGGTGATTTTAATGATACACCTGTTAGGAAACAATTCAATACTTTAATACCACTCCTTTCTGATACAAACTTAGTTTTCCTTACTGAACAACTTAAAAGCTGCAAATTTCCAAATGCTTATGTTATCGACCATATTTTGGTTACAAAATCCGTTACTAAAAGATATATTCCAAACAGTGTGGCTTTATATAACACATTCGAAGTATTCTCGAAAGAAGTTGCGGGGAAAATTTCCGACCATTGCTTAATTTTCGCTCGCTTCGATGTAAACAAACCCGATAACGACCCAAGTAAATATTTCGAAGGACAACAAAAAGTGGCATTTTTTAGGTAAAATATGAGAATTGGTTTATTACTTATCATTTTTGCACAAATTTCACTTTCTGCAAATGATTCACTATTAATTGTATTTTCAAAAATAGTTGGTTCAGAAAACTATTCAAAATATTGCTCATATTTAAAAACGATAAACCCAAATGTGAGTTGCATTGATGCCTACGGAACAAAAGTTAGTGAAATACCAAACTTATTAAAACGAGCCGATGGTTTGGTTCTAACTGGTGGACCGGATATTAATCCCAAATATTACGGAAGGGAAGAAGATTCTTTGCTCTGTGAAGTCGATAATTATAGGGACAGCATCGAATTTGTGCTTTTGGAACTTGCTTTTAAAATGGAATTACCCATTTTTTCAATTTGCCGTGGGGGACAAATATTAAATGTTTTTCTAAACGGAACTCTTTACCCAGATATTCCAACATACTTTCCTTCTGAGGTTAAACATAGGTGCGAAAATCCCAACGACCAATGCTTGCATACTGTTTACATTAACAAACAAAGTATGTTTTATAATTGGGTTAAAGAGGATAGCATTATTGTCAATAGTTTCCACCATCAAGGAGTAGAAAAATTAGGAAAAGGATTAAGACCAACTGCTATTTCTCGGGATGGATTAATCGAAGCATATGAATGGGAAAATCTTGAAAGAAAACCTTTTTTCTTTGCTGTTCAATGGCATCCAGAAAGGCTAGGCATAGAAAATCCAGTCTCAAAAAAACTCGCAGAAGTCTTTTTAGAAAAAGTTATGGAATATAAGAGCAAAAGGTCTCAAAAAGAGTAATTCACATCTAATTGTAAGACAAAAAATTTTGTCATTGAATTTTTGAAATTAGAATTATATTTTACAAACAAGTTAAAATATTGTAAAAATTTCCAATTTATCCAAAACGATAACCTACAACCAGTTTCATAAAATGGAATGGAATACATATACTCTGGTGCAATTATTTCGAAAAAATATATTGCAGAACTATAACTTGTAGTTGAATAATAATTTGAACGAATTCCAATTTCTAATTCTTTCAAGATATCCAGAGTATAAACAAAATCTATTGAAATATGAAATCCACTTTCGTTAGGAACATAATTTTTGCCATCAATTTTTACAAAATCCAATCGTTGGCTTGCAAGAAGTGATTCGAAGATCTTAACTTTGTTGTCGAAAAGAAAATTGTAACGAACCTTCTGAAATGGAATTTGATTTGTTCTCTGAATATCATAAACATAATCGGTTTTGTCTTCGCGTTTTAGTCTAAATCGAGTAGACCAACCTTCCTTCAGTTTTAAAAGAAATTGAATAAATTCTTCGTTACCATACCAAGGAACTTGAAGAAGTGAAATAGGAGCAAGAGATTTGAAATAATCCGCATAGAACTGAAAAATAAAATTTGTTTTGGAGTATTCTAAAGAATAATAAACACCAAACTCGTTGTTAGGATAAGAGTTTTCACCCAACATTGAACCAAAAGGAGAACGAAAGTTTGGAGAAAAATACCTAAAGTTTAATGTAGTTAGAAAACTTTTTTGCAAAAACTTAATTCCACAAAAAATTCCAGTATTTCTTGTTTTATCCATACTTAATTCCGCTGAAAACCTTAGTTTGTCCAAAATTCTTTGTTCAAAAAAAAGGGAATGATAAATATTTTGTGTTCCAGAAATAAATTTTTTTGAAATTGTTTGAATTGGTTTGTCATATTTTATCAAAAACAGAGAATATCCCAAAGAATTATTTTCAAAGTTGCCAAGAAGTTGAACAAAAAATGCATTTTCTTTCAAAATATCTTTCTTTTTCAATTCACTAGAATCACGATAGTAATCCATAGTATAAATAGAAGTTACTACATTTCGAATAGTATCGAAATTACCAGACCTATTTGTTGACGAAACAAACCCTGTAATAGAAATGCTTGTCTTTTCACTTAAATTCAGAATTGATGAGGCTGCTAAACCATTGAAAGTTCCATATTCTATCGTACTTAAAGTTGGCCGAAGTTTACTATTGTTGAAAAAAGAAACTCTTGATGGATTCGAGCCCTTGTTTAAACCATATGGTTCTCCAAGAATATTACCCCAAAAATTTTTATAATGAAACTTACCAAAAACAATATTGTGTTCCACCCCGTTGTATGCGACAAAATACTTTTTATTGTCGAAAAACGAAAGTTCACCAATATCCTTTGCAAAGGAAAATCCAGCAGAAACATCTTTATATCTGAAGAACAATCTTTGATATGAATCGAGTGAATTGCCAATAAAATTAATATTTTTCGAAAAATTTGTATAAAAGCGTGATTTAATGTCGAACATCAAATCTGAAATTTTCCTATTTGAACTTGTTATTTTTTTTGCCTTCTTGGTACAAAGTTTAAGTAATTGACATTGAGAAACAAATAGGTTTAAAGAATCGCAAATTTCTTCAATTTCCAATCCTTTGTTGCTTAAAGAAACAATTTTGGTTGCAAATTTTTTTCCTACACCAAGTAAATCTGCAATCGCCTGAGAATTTTCTTTTTTTAATTCCAGTGGATATTTAAAAAAATTTTCAATTTCATCTATTGTATGATATTTCCCAGTCTCCTCGTAAAAAAGTTCAAGAACTTGCTCAATTTCTGTTTTTGAAAATGTAAAAAAATTTGAACAAATGAAAAGAACTTTCAAAATGATAAAAAAAAGCGGCTTCGATTTCATAACTTCATTGAAAAGCAAAATGTTTGGGATACCAGCAAAGTATTGTTATATTGAAAAAACATAAACACTTCAATTTCATCAAAATCATAACCAAAAGAAAGGGTCAAAGTTTGTGGATTGGTTCGTAAATCCACACCACAAGAAAAATTTTCTAACGGACAAAAAGAAATGTAAAAAGAATAAGAAGTAAAGTTCTTGTAACAAACATTTATGCTTGTTCCAATTATATGGGATGCATCAAAATATTGAATTCCAAAGGAATGGATTTGATTTTGCAACTTATTCAATACAAAAATATTTATGGAAGCAAACGATACAGAAATTTCATTGAATGGAGAATATTCCAAGAATACGTTTGATTGAAAGTTCCACCTTTTTCCAAAATTTTCAATCGAAGTTAAATTAATAGAAAAAGCATTAGCAAAGTTGAACTTATCGAAAAGTTTTCTCTGAACTGAAAACATAAAATCAGATGTGAAAAATTTTTTAGCATTAAGATATTCCATCGAAACTGAACCCCGAAGACCAAAAGGTAAACCCAAAACTAAAGAACAGCCACCAGAATTAATTTCGGGAATAAAAAACTTAATAGGGGAAACAAAGAAAATAGTTTCGAGCTTTTCTTTATTTATTAGATTTAATGGGTTATTGACACAAAATGGGAGTTTAGAAAATTTGTCAGTGCAAGTTCTGAATGGAATAACTGAATAATTTTCATTAGCAAAAAGTA
>JAOAEE010000038.1 GCA_026416955.1 Ignavibacteria bacterium
AAGTATTTCATCTATTACATTTGAGTAATATATATCTTCAATTTCAGTATCAATATATTTTCCATTTTCAATTTCTTCTAACAAATAGTCATTTAATTTATCTTCTGCAACTAATTTATCAAATAATTCTAATGGTATATGTATTAAATAACTTCTTTCTAATCTTTCTTCTATTATTTCAATAACATCTGCATATACTAATAGTTTTTTATATAGTTCACTCATATTTCCTCCAATATGTTAATATTTACTTTTTTTGTTATTTCGTCTACAAATTGAATTTTTTCTTGTAATTCCGATATATCCATATCAAATATTTCCTTAATTGTTTCTTCAGGATAATATTTAATTGGATAATTCTTCAGATACCTATTATAGGTATTTTTTAGATGAATTACTTTCTCTAACTCTTCTTTAAGAGTTTTGGAAAGTGACTGTATATCTTCTGCTATTAACAAAAGTTTTTTCTCAAAATCACAAGGAACACAATAATCATCAACACAATTTAGATAATTGTGTTTACACCTGAATATTTTTTCTTGTATCATTTTTTTCCTCCATTGTTTTTTGTTTTTTCGTCTTCAAAGCAAGTGAATAATAACATTCTTGACTACACACATAAGAAAACATATATGGTGTGTTAAGAAATATTTTATCTGTATTTATACTACCATCTATTATTCTCCCTGTTTTTGTTTGTTTTTTACAATTTTCACAATACTTCATATTGATCTTCCTCCAGAGAACATTTGTCTGTAAAGATATATTTATTTACTTTTTTCGTATGCCGTTTATCCAGTTTTAAATAACTTTGTGGAACATTATGTTTTGTACATACTACTATTATACAGAACTGGTTTTGTAATTCTTTTGCACAATTTGAACATAAATAGTTTACCCAAAAGTTACTTTTTTTGAGTTCTTCTTTACATATATGACATTTCATATATATTACCCTTTCCTATATTTCGTCAGCAGGTAATGTTTGATTGTAAAATTTAATTTTTACTTCTATTACTTCGTCATTATGTGATATATAAGCAACATATCCATAACAATCTATACAAGGTTCATGTTTTTTTATTATTTCGTCTACAAAGCTATATTCAACACCACTTAGATACAAGTAATCATTTTCTTGGTGATGTTCACCAGTATACTTATTAGCTGGTACTTCTATTTTTAGAATGTTTACATCTACTAACATATAATTTCTCCTTATTTTATTTGCAAGTTAATAGCAGTTTAATTAAGTTTGCAACATGAAAAATATGATGTACGTCCGAGTAATAGTTCTGCCCATATCAAGGCTCCTGACGTCGGTTATAGGATTGGTAATCCTCACCTAAAGTCCTATAATCCGTTGCTGAGTTCACGAAAAACTCAGTTGGCTTTGTTCTCAAAAACTCTAATTTTCCATAATCTAATGGCATTACTGTCTCTACAAATACCTTTCCTAAGTCTTTTTATTATTTCGTCAACAAAGTTATATTAGTACCATGAGAACATTTGAAATAACTAAAGGTAAATATAAAGGTAAGTATACTATCTATGAAAGTGTAAAAGAATTTCTTGAAAATCATCATACTAAGAAATATCATAAATGGACTGAAGATAATCCATATGAGTTCCAAATAGGTGAATATGTAGAAGTAAATGATGGTGTTTTACTTCCAATACTTAATATCTATCCAGTTAAAAGAAAAGATGGTGTAGAAAAAGGATTACTTATAAGATTTCCAAATGGAACTGCATCAGTCTATAAATCAGTTAATGGCGAAATATCTAAATCTAAATTCCTAGGTAACTATTCAAATATAGATCCATATTCATTATCTAATAAAACTAGAAATACTAGAGTAATTACTAATAGCCCTAATAAACAATTATTTATATCGCTAGTATCTGAAGGAACACCATTAGTAAAAGCATTGTTAATAGCATATCCAAATGTGGCTAAGTTCTCTTCAAAGAAAAATATTAGACATAAACTTACTACATTACTCAATGATCAAGAGGTAATTACTATGCTAAAGGAAACTAATAACCCATTCATCGAAAAATTATGTAATGACCCAGAATTTTCTGATGAAGCAATGATCGAATATATCAAATCCTTCAAAAACTCCGTTAGAAAAGGCTCCCAAACTCACCTTAACTCTATCCCACTGCTATTAAAACTTACTAATAAACTACCTGAAACATTCGAAAACAAAAGAAAAATAGAAGATATCAAATACGAAGAAATTCCTCCTGAACAATTACCTCCTATCACAGAAAACAATTAAAAAACCCTACGCAAATGTACGGTGGAAAACGCTCCCGAAAAAAAAATGGCAGGAGGGTGAACCTCCTGCTTAAATCAAACTTCCATTTGACTCGGTATAATATCAAAGCTAAGGTATCTTTTATTCAAGTTGATGAATGCCACTAACTTGCTTGGTGAAATGAATTCTTTACCTTCCCTTTTTACCTTGTGCTGCACTTCTAATCTCATTAGTGAGATTGGAAATGTTGAATTCTCTACCTTTATTGAGAAGTTAGAAAATTCTGCCTTGAAGATTTTGAGATTTTCTAAATCTCTCAAAATTTCTTCCTCTGAGTTTTTCTCAGTTGTGATTACCTGAAAAATTGCCACTCCTTCTCTCCATTCAGTTGGGGGAGTGACAATTAAATTCAGTTCACTTGCTCTGTTTAAGAACTTTTCTCTGATTGACATCGCTGTTCCTCCATTTTTATAATATCGTCTTATGTACCCTTGCCATAAAAATACCACAGAAAAAAAGAAAAAAAATAGTGGTCATAAGACCACTATTTGTCATTTCCTTAAAGATTTTGCGAATGTAATTGTGTTTATGAAAACTACTATTAAAAGTAAATTTTCATCCGTTATTAATATACTCGGAATATCTTCCAAGAAAACCGATGTTAATAACAATTCAATCTCAAATAGATAGTATAATAGAATGAACAAAATGTTAATAACTAAATTTTTCATCTTTTTACTCCTTTTTCTCATTTCGTCTTTTTTCTTTTTTAAGTAATAGTTAAAAAAAATAGCAAAGCATTAAAAAAAAAGAAGAAGAGGATTAGTTTTCCTCTTCTTCATTATTTTTAACTATCTCTTTTACAAATTTATTCCCTTCTGCACCGCAGTAAGTGCAGAGGGAATAATTATTG